>CAWVRY010000001.1:0-17500 GCA_963932695.1 uncultured bacterium
GAGTCGAATTCCTCACACACAGCCGATCCGGTCGAAACAACCGGGTCGTTTCGCGCAGACGAATATCGCTGCGACGAGCCTGAAAGCCTCCCGTAAAACAATGTCGAAGACCCTCCGCAACGATCGACGTAATGTCGCGATCATCGCCCACGTAGACCACGGTAAAACTACATTGGTCGACGCCATGCTCAAGCAGTCCGGATCAGTTGCAACCTACAAAGAGCTCGACGAACGAGTTATGGACAACACCGATCTTGAGAAGGAAAAGGGCATCACGATCCTCGCCAAGAACACTGCTATTCGTTGGGGCGACACCAAGATCAACATTATCGACACTCCGGGTCACGCCGACTTCGGTGGTGAGGTAGAGCGTGGTCTTGCAATGGTCGACGGTGTGTTGCTTCTCGTAGATGCTAGTGAAGGTCCTCTTCCGCAGACTCGGTTTGTGTTGCGAAAGGCGCTTGAGGCTAACCTTTCTGTTATTTTGGTTATCAACAAGATCGACCGACCTGACGCTCGAATTCCCGAAGTCATTGATGAAGTTTATGAACTGTTCATCGACCTCGACGCAACTGAAGAGCAGATCGACTTTCCGATCATATACTCTGTTGCACGAGACGGTATCGCAACGATGGACCTTGAAGTACCCGGGACTGATCTCACTCCGATGTTCGATCTTATACTCGAGAACATCTCACCACCGTCATATGACGACGAACACCCGCTTCAGGCGCACGTAACTAACCTCGATGCTTCACCGTATCTCGGCCGGTTAGCGATTTGCCGAATCCACCAGGGAACGATCAAGAAAGACCAGATCATCTCGCATTGTCGTGTGGACGGATCGATCGTTCAGGCGAAAATCACCGAGCTATATATCACAGAGGGCCTCGAACGAATTACAGCGTCCGAAGCAAGCGCTGGCGAAATCATCGCTGTTGCTGGGATGCCAGAGATCACCATTGGCGAAACCATTGCTGATCAGGATGATGCTCGACCGCTTCCGACTATTCGGATCGATGAGCCTAGTTTGTCTGCGACTATTGGGATTAACACGTCTCCGTTGACCGGTCTCGATGGAAAGAAGCTGACCGCTCGAATGATCAAGGATCGCCTTGAGACCGAGCTGATTGGTAATGTTTCGATCAACGTTCTACCTTCAGATCGACCTGACTCTTGGATTTTCCAGGGACGTGGTGAACTTCAGCTCGCAGTGTTGGTTGAGACCATGCGCCGCGAAGGATTTGAAATGACCGTTGGTAAGCCAGAGGTTGTCACTAAGATGATCGATGGCAAGCTGCACGAGCCGATGGAGCGACTCGCAGTCGACATCAACGAAGAGCATCTCGGTACCGTTACGCAGCTTCTTGCACACCGCAAGGGCAAAATGGTGAACATGGTCAACCACGGTCAGGGTCGAGTCCGGATGGACTTCGTCATCCCAGCTCGTGGTCTTATCGGATTCCACAACGAGTTCGTTGTCGAGACTCGTGGCGCTGGCTTAGCCCACCACGTGTTCGAGGGCTACGAACGCTGGCAAGGCGAGATGCGATCTCGACCAACTGGCAGCCTCGTTGCTGACCGGCGTGGTGTAACGACTACCTACTCACTGCTCAGCGCACAGGAACGTGGTCAGCTCTTCATACCAGTTGCGACTGAAGTTTATGAGGGAATGATCGTTGGCGAAAACCCTCGTCCGCAGGACATGGATTTGAACATGGTCAAGGCTAAGAAGCAGACCAACATGCGATCTGCAGGTGCTGATAAAGCGGAACACCTGGACACTCACAAAGAACTGACGCTTGAGCAGGCGTTAGAGTTCATGATGGATGGCGAGTGCTTAGAAGTTACTCCTAACTTCGTACGGGTTCGCAAGGTTGTTCTCGACCAGAACAAGCGTGGCCGGGCCACTGGCGCAAAGAAGCTTGCGGCTGTTTAGTCAGACTGATTGATCGCCGATATCCTGTCGGTTCCAATAGATAAATGAAACAACTCCTCGCATGGATTAGTGCGAGGAGTTGTTTTTTTTGGTTGAAGGTTCGTATTCACTTCTCTCAAATCGAGTCTTCCGCATCTCGGATTAATTTTGAGTTCATGTCCGCATCCTTTGTGGAACCTGATGCATCTCATAGACCTGCACGCACGAATGCGGGCATTTACCAGGCTGACTAAAAAAGGAAATGACCCATGGCACTTTTACTTGGCGATACCGTCCAAAATTTCACTCAGGCGTCGACCGATGGCTACAAGGTAGCTACTCCAACTAACTGGCGAGATGGCGACGATGTGATCGTTCTGCCAGCTGTTTCTGATGAAGATGCGGTTGCAATGTTTCCTAAGGGAATTAACGCAGTCAAGCCTTACCTACGGGTCACACCACAGCCGAACAAGTAAGTTCGTAAATCGACCAACGTAACCGCCCAGGTAAAACTAGCCTGGGCGGTTTTTGCGTCCAGAATTCCTAACAATCGGCAATTCAGTCTTGCGGGCGGTTGTTCTAAGGTTCATCCTTTTTGTCGATACGTGTATCGCCTTACATCAATGCGTTAGAAGGAATGAACAAAAATGCTCGAACGATTCCTGGTTCCTGAAAAAGATCGTGTTTTCGTGCGACCCGAAAGCATGCTCGCTGCGACCACCGAAATCTTCGAGAAGTGCGGTCAGTCTCATGAAGATGCGGCTCTATCCGCTGAAGTTCTCCTTACCAGCGACATGCGAGGTTGCGAGTCGCACGGCGTTTCGAATCAGCTGAGGGTCTACGTACAGATGTACGGCGATCAGCAGATAAACCCGACTCCCAACGTGCGGGTCACACGCGAGACAGATGTCACCGCCAATCTTGATGGTGATACAGGTCTAGGCTTGCACGTACTTCCAAAAGCTATGGAAATGGCTATCGAGAAGGCCGACAAGCACGGCATGGGTGCTGTCACTGTTCACAACTCTCGACACATTGGCATGCTTGCATATCACTCGATGATGCCGCTGAAGCACGACATGATCGGCATAACAACGTCGGCCGGTAATCCGCTTTCGATGGTTCCGACTCACGCCAGCGAAAAGATGTTTGCCACGAACCCGTGGGCTTGGGCAGCTCCGGCTCGCAATGAAGCTCCATTTGTATTTGATGTTGCCACTACCCAAGTGGCGGGTAACAAACTTCGACTTGCTTCACGTATTGGTGCACCTATGGACCCGGCATGGATTAGCGATACCGATGGAACGCCGATTATGGAAGAGGGACCGCTGCCAGACGATTACCATATTCTGCCGTTCGGTGGAACTCGTGAGCAGGGCTCTCACAAGGGCTATGGATTTGCCGCTATGGCTGAAATCATGGCTCCGATTCTTTCGGGAATGGGACCTGGATTCCTGATGCCAACTTCACCTCGAACGATCATGGGCCACTACGTTCAGGCAATAAAGATCGACGGATTTATCGACCCTGACCAGTTCAAGGACGATATGGACAAGTTCCTTAGCGGTCTTCGTAATGCTAAGCCAGCGCCCGATCAGGAACGCGTTGTTTACGCAGGTTTGCCTGAGGCTGAAGAAGTCGAAATTCGTAAAAAAGACGGAATTCCTTACCACCGAGAAGTGATCGATTGGTTCGAGTCGATCAAGGCAGAACTCGATCTCGGTTTCGATCTAGTTTAGAGATTCTCGTCTCACGGATCGAATCCTCCCTCCCGTCAAGGCAGGGAGCTAGAGGGTGGGTTCGGTCATTGGCTGTCGGCGGAATCGTTCTGCCAAGCAACGAGCAGCCCACACCCCAACCTCTCCCTGCTAGGGAGAGGGCACATAGCAAGCCTAGCTGACTGAAATAATCACGACGGCGGCTACAACCATGCCCGCTGATACGAGCTTCAGGATCAGGTCGCCGCGTGTGAACTTTTCGAAGATCAACTTGGGTGCAAACTTAGCCCCCAGCGCGCTCATGCTGAATACGAAAATCGGCCTTGCTCCGCCAAGTGATGACACCAGCGCTATCGGACCCTTGCCGATCGCATAGGTGATCAATAGGTGGCCGTTGAACGGCATCACACCCTCGGCAATGATGAGCCAAGGAGCTTGTTTAGGCCGCTTTAAAAAGCTACCAAGTCCACGTAGGGCATCGGGTCTAGCGAATACAAGCCACATAACTGTGAACAGCCCGATTCCTCTTAGCGAAACAATGTGCAGCGTTGATAGATCGTCAACGATGGATTTTGTGATTAGCTGCGAGCTTGCCATCAAAAGAGCGCCCACTGCCAGCAGCAAAAAGAGCGGCTGGAAGATGATGTTGCCCTTACCGCTCGACGTACCGATCTTGACCGATGCCATCACGCTTCCGCCGACAGCAAGTAGAACTGCAGTCCACTGCAGCGCATTAAGCGATTCGCCAAAGATAATCCATGCCAGCACTGCCACGTAGATTGGCGAGGTTTGCATCGCCGGAATTACCCTTGAAGGATCCTCGCGCTTCAACATCCAGAACATAAAGATCAACGTGAATGCTTGTAGCACTCCGATCGACCATGCTTTCGCTACGATCTCGAATTCAACACCAGCAGGGAAGTTGAACAGCAGAACTACTGCGCCGAATAACCCTTGGCTTCCACCGACGAACAGGTTGAAGCTGGGGAGTCCGAGTCCGAACCCTGATAGCACTCGCTTATCGATGAGGGTGACGATCGAGAAAATTAGCGGATTAGCGAGGGCCGCGAGTATCCAGAGTTCCGTAACGGGCTTCTTTCATTTTTGTGGGAAGGCAGAGTTCCTTAGACCGAGCGATTGTACGCTCGCCAACGGGCGTATGATGACTGCAATCTGAACTCGTTGAAAAATCGATTGAATCGAGAAATCGCTTGGCAAACAAACGACCTTCGTACAAAGACATGGATCGTGATGGCGATGGCATCACCGGGCACGAAAAAGGTCTATCGAATCAGGGGCCAAGCTGGGTGTCTGAAAACACCGGGAAATTGGTGATCACCGGCGTGGTTTTCATCATCGTGATGTTTGTTTTATCAATCATCCAGGACGCTAACGCTGCGAAAGAATTAGCGAATTGATAGCTGCTTAGCGGTGAAGGATTGATCTCACCTTGAGAGTAGCGCTAGAAGTTGGCGCTATCTAGAGTTTTGCTACTGTCAAAATTTCCGCTGAACGACTCGGTTCGTCTGAAACTGCGAAGCGTTTCGAGATAGCTTGCGATAGAAAGTGGAGCTGTGAAATTCGTAACGATTTCGTTGGCACGCTCACCGTCGTTGGATAGTAGATCAATTACCGTTGATGCCAGCGCTTTGCCTGCTTCGACGACATCTAACTCCCAATCGGTTATCTCGAACTCGTCGCTGTGGCTTCGACCACTCGCACCGCCCGCATAAGACTGCATTGCGGGCATGATCATCGAGATATCGCCCATGTCGGTAGACGACGTTCGATGAGGTACTCTTCCGATGCCTTGTTCGCCGATAATTGCGGCGACGCTTTCATCGTAAATTTCACTAAGCGACGAGTCGAAATCCGATGGCATGTAGCCGGGTGATGTGCTTATTTCTACCGTCGCACCGATGCTCATCGCCGCACCTTTTAGTGCCCGGTCGACTTTCACTTCAGCATCCTGAATCGCTTCAACGTTTGCCGCTCGAATAAACATTTCCATTGTGACGTTTGATGGCACAGATGAAACGGCAGAACCACCTCGTGTGATTATTGGATGAACTCGGACATGATCTTCGTCTCTGAAGGTTTCCCGTAGCAGTGCAATTCCTTGCATTGCAAGGTTGGCGGCATTCAGGGCGTTGATTCCGAGATGCGGCGCACCTCCTGCGTGCGCTGAGCGACCTATAAATCGCACTGTTTTCGCGATCATGCCGTTGTGACTTACGCCCGGTTGTAATGTCCGGGTTTCAGTGGGGCTAGCGTGGGTCAATAGCGAAATGTCGACGTTATCCAACTCGCCGAGTCGAACGAATTCCTGTTTGCCAGCGAGGAATTCGAGTTCACCAGATTCTCGAAGCTGTTCTCGGTATTCGATTTCGATGTATTCCTCGGCAGGAACAGCCATAAATGAAATTGATCCACTGAGCGCTGAAAGCACTTCGGGCTGCGAAAGTCCTACTGCAGCCGCAAGCATGTTGCCGATTTGGATATTGTGTCCGCAAACGTGAGCTGCCCCCGTTTCAGGATTGGCGTTTCGATGTTCGGGAACGATTAGCGAATCGAGTTCGCCCATCACTGCAATGTGTCGACCCGGTCGGCCTGTTTCAAGCTTCGCTACTACCCCGGTGATTGCGATGTTTTCTTGAGGTGCCAAATTGATAGATCGCATGAACTCACTGGTCAATTTGGAAGTTCTGTACTCACGAAATCCAGGTTCAGGATGATCCCAAATATTTTTGGAAAGACCGATTAGCGCGTCTGCTTGCTCGTCAATTGCTGTGAACGCTACTGATTTAGATTGCGATGTATTTGGCATGTCGAGATTTTAGACGCTAAGTTAATCGAGCGGGATATGGGTAAGAACTATTCGCCACCGAATCGGACCGGGCAGTAACTGAGGCTGAAAACTAAAACTGGCTAGGCTGGTTTTGTAGCCCTGAAAGTTATGCCTTGAGTTCCGTAGGCGATAGCGCTAGATTCTTGCTCTGCCCCGGCGTAGATGTCTTGTTTCCAGACAACTTCGAAGTCGGTGAATCCGGTTTCTGTGATGATCTGTTCGAGCTCTGCTTCCAGCAGCGCACCGGAAATTCAGTCAGTCCAAATCGATATCGTCTTTCGCTGCGAACGGATTGCCCGTGACAGCGAATGATTCGACCGACGTTTCAGGGACGAATTCAATACATGCTCATCTCTGCTGAACAGGGTTTTCGCGAACTGTTCACTTCGCTTGATTTTTCATAAACACGAGTACGAGCCGGTCAGTCTGCAGGGACGTTCTTTATGGACAGCCTTGTAGGGGCAGGACAGGTTCGGGGTGACTACCAACTCTCGGTTTAGACTTCAGTTGACTGCCAGATTCTTGGCTGAGGCACATGGGTGTCGAAAGCCAAGGACAGCATCCTAGCTGTAAATGGCGACATCAACGTCTGCACCAACTACATAGAGATCATTCCAGGATTCAGCACTTTCGTTGCAGAGGTTTCCGTAACCGGATCAGCTGTAGTGGTCGACTAAATGATCTAAGTCTCCTCAGGAAACTCCCTCCCCGATGTGTTCACTGGGTAGGGAGTTTTTTGTTTTAACCCCGAACCTCTTGCCACGGCTTAGACATGATCTTCTCGAAGCCCTCAGGATCGAGATCGATTCCGAGCCCTGGTCCTTCAGGAGTTGCCACGTAGCCCTCTGAGTCGAGCACAAACGGGTTTTTGAAGAAGTCACTACCGATCACTGTCTTGCCCGCGTGCGGACCATCGGTTGGGCGTGAATCGTTCACTTCGTTGTGCTCTTGAACTAAGAAATTCGGCGTGCATGCATCGACCTGTATCGAAGCTGCCAGTGCCAACGGGCTCAGTGGGCAGTGGATCGCAAGCTTCGCGTATGCCGCTTCTGCCATGATCGCTATCTTCTTGGTCTCAGTGATACCGCCTGCATGAGCGATGTCGGGCTGAACGACAGACAATAATCCACGACTAAGCGCATCAAAGAACACATGCTTACCCATCCAACGTTCTCCGGCGGCGATCGTAGCATTCGTGCCAGCAATTGTTTGAGCAAGAGCATCAACTCGTTCGACAGGCATTGGCTCTTCGATGAAAAGAGGGCGGTGCGGTGCGAGTGCTTCGATTAGCTGGCGCCCAATCGATGGGTTCGGATTGTGGATATCGATTGCGATATCGATATTGTCGACCCCGACGTTTCGACCGCCCTCGAGCGCACCTTCTTTTCCTGCTGCGAATTTTTCGGCGAGGCGATCTACTTCGGAAGTGGCTTCGAGTCCAGTGCCGGGTGACAAATGCATCTTCAAAGCACGGTAGCCCCACTCTTCGACAAGAATTCGAGCCGCCTCTTTATACGTTTCAGGTTCGTTGTGTTTTAGATTGGTCGTAGGAGGATTACCGGGGTGATACGGATCTCCCGGCTCGATAGTCCACGGAAGTTGACCTGCGGTAGCTCGATACATCTTGATACGGTCGTGAACTTTGCCGCCGAGCATCTGGTAAATCGGAACTCCCGCCGCCTTGCCTGCCAAGTCCCAAAGCGCCATATCTATGCCAGAAATTGCCGACATCTTGATCGGTCCACCGAAGTAGCCGGATCCCGATTCGTACATCACGTTCCACAACTTCTCGACTTGGGTAGGATCTTTGCCGATGAGGAACGACTCGATTCGTTTTACTTCAGCAATGACAGATTCTGGGTGGTTTTCGAGATACGGCTCGCCGAGACCGACGTGTTCGGTATCGGTGTGAATCCGAAGCCAAACCCAGCTTGGCGGAACTTTGATGATTTCAAATGATGTAATTTTCAAAAAGGCGAGCCTTGTTTTCTGAGAGATTGGTTTTTGTTGGCTGAGTCGGGAGGATATCGCTTCAAACGGATGTGAGGGGCGTCGTTTTGGTTCTTGGATGCTGCAGAAATAGGTATCCCTGATCTGTGATCTAAGCTCACAACGTCGTATGCTGCTCGTCATTATTGGAGTGGTGTGGCGTAGTAACGATTGATTACGGAGATTCGTGAGTATGGGCGAACGCAAACCGAGACTTGAAGGAAAAGTGGCGATAGTCACCGGAGCTGGGACTCGCGGCGACGGGATTGGCAACGGCAAGGCAACGGCGATGCTATTCGCCCAAGAAGGTGCCAAGGTTGTTCTGGTTGATGTCGAGTTGGCTAGAGCAGAAGAGACGCTAACCGCAATCGAATCTGAGGGCGGCGTCGCTTCGGCGTTTCAGGCCGACGTTACGAGCGATGTGCAATGCAAAGCACTCGCTGAATTCACTGAGGCAGAATACGGTCGACTGGATATCTTGGACAATAACGTCGGCAACAGCCATCGAGCAACGGTCACCGAGATCGATCCTGCTGACTGGGATTCAATCATGGAATTGAACGTGAAAAGCATGATGCTTACATCTCGACACGCCATTCCACTGATGAAAAGATCCGGTGGGGGATCGATCATTAACATCGCATCTATCGCTGGTTTGCGTGCGTCGAAGTCGACCGTATACACCGCCTCTAAGGCTGCCGTTATTGGCCTGACGAAATCGATGGCTGGCGATCACGGAAGAGAAGGCATTCGGGTCAATGCAATATCGCCCGGACCTGTCCACACCCCGATGGTCGCATGGCGATTGTCGGACGAAATGCGAGCGCATCGGAAGAACACAACAGCGCTTGGTACCGAAGGCACGCCGTGGGACGTTGGCTGGGCGGCGGTTTATTTGGCGAGCGACGAATCACGGTGGGTCACCGGATCGGTGCTGACAGTCGACGGGGGATCGTCGATATTATCGAGGCACGCGTATACAGATGCGGAAATGGACGAATAGATCAGGAGTGAGATTTGAGTCGGATGACGTTTGGTGAAGTTGCTGGGGTTTCGAAACCGGTATCGCAGATCGTGATGGGAACGCTGTTCGCTCAGGATATTGATCGAGCCAGTCTAGTGCTTGATGAGTTCGTTTCGCAGGGTGGTAACTGCTTTGACACGGCCCGGCACTACGGCGATGCCGAATTAGTTTTTGGCGAGTGGATGAAAAATAGCGGTGTTCGTGACGACTCGGTCGTTATCACCAAGGGTGCGCATACGCCGAACTGTAATCCTGAGGCTGTGACCTCGCAATTGTTCGAAAGTTTGGATCGGTTACAGACCGATTTCATCGATATCTATTTCTTGCACAGGGACAATCTAGATATTCCTGTCGGCGAGTTTGTTGACGTTTTGAACGAGCACCGTGAGGCGGGTCGGATAGGCGTGTTTGGCGGATCGAACTGGTCGCTCGAACGAGTCGATGAGGCGAACGCGTACGCGGCTTGCAATGGTTTTGCTGATTTCACTGTACTGAGCAATCACACGAGTTTGGCACGAATGGTCGAAGCTCCTTGGGACGGGTGTTTGGCGGCGTCGGATTCTGCTTCGAGGCAGTGGTTAGACGATCGGCAAATGCCACTATTTCCGTGGTCGGCTCAAGCCCGTGGATTCTTTGTTGATGGACGTGCAGCTGTTGATAATTTGGACGATCCTGAACTGGTTCGCTGCTGGTACAGCGATGACAACTTCGAGCGACTAGCCCGTGCTAGTCAAATGGCTGATCGACAGGGAGTAGAGACCGTCAGCATCGCACTCGCGTACCTACTCAATCAACCAAGCCCAGTATTCCCGCTCATTGGGCCGGTGTCGGTAGACGAAACTCGCAGTTCGCTAACAGCTCTCGACGTCGAGCTAACAGCCACTGAAGTGAACTGGCTGAATTTAGAGGAGTAGCGGGGCGGCTTCTTACCAGCCGGTATTGTCTAGCACCCGTCCCGCGACCACACCCAATTTCGCCACTAATGCCGGATCGCGGTGCTCGGGCGACGTGGCAATTGCGTGCTCCAACGAGGTGTGGGTGCCAGAGACGAAAGGCGCTTCCAACGCCGCTAGTTTGGGGACCAATGCCTTTATTAGTTGTTTGGCGTGTATGGTGTTGGTTTTTAGGACTTCGAGGATGGATGCGGTTGAGACGTCGTCGTGGTCGGTGTGCCAGCAGTCGTAGTCGGTGACCATTGCGATGGTTGCGTATGCCATTTCGGCTTCTCGAGCGAGTTTAGCTTCGGGCATGTTTGTCATGCCGATTACGTCGCAGTTCCAGCTTCGGTAGAGTTCGGATTCGGCTCGGCTGGAGAATTGAGGGCCTTCCATCGTGAGGTATGTGCCTCCGATAGCGTGGTCGATACCCAGCTCACTGGCTGCTTCGACAATAGCCGTTTGAGTTGTGGAGCAGATGGGATCTGCCATGCTGACGTGCGCTACGAATCCGGTGCTGAAGAACGATTTTTCGCGTGCGAATGTGCGGTCGATGAATTGGTCGACGAGTACGAAGTCGCCGGGTTTGTGTTCTTCTTTGAGAGAGCCGACGGCAGAGAACGACACAATACGATCGACGCCTGCTTTTTTGAGGACTTCGATGTTGGCTCGGTAGTTAATTTCGGTGGGTGGAATGCGGTGCCCGCGTCCGTGTCGGGGGAGAAAGACGAGCCGGTGTCCTTCGAAATCGCCTATGAGTAGTTCGTCGGAGGGCTCGCCGAAGTTAGATTCGATTTTGACCCACTGCGAGTTCTCGAAGCCGTCGATGTCGTAGAGGCCGGTGCCGCCGATAATTCCGATGGCATGTTTTATCTGGTTAGGCATGTTGTTGAGGTTGGGCTTGTTGGTTAGTCGCGGTCGTCGTCCTAAGACTCGACTCCGAGTCGTAGTTATCTATTATCTCTGTGCGCGGTCGAACGACTTGATAGTTAGCTCCAATCTACACCCGCTCAATCCCTCCCGAAGGAGTGAGAACTGACCATTACTCCTCCGGTTCAAGGGAAGATAGGCCTTCCCGAAGGATGAAAGTAGGGCAGGCTGAACATCTGGTACCGAGGGTGGGACTCGAACCCACACGTCTGTTAAGACAGAGGATTTTAAATCCGCCGTGTCTACCATTCCACCACCCCGGCACGAGATGAGTCGACCTTTGCAGGCCGGATTCTATTGTCGCGAACTGTGGGCAGAATGCTAGAGGGTTTTCAGAAATTCGACGAGTGCGAGAATCTGTTAGTCACCGAAGAACGAGAAATTGGGCATTATGGGAGAGAATCCGGGGACAACGAATGCGGTCGAATCGGTGATCGATTGCATGAGCTAGCCCTCGGGCAAGAGTCCGTGGACTCTTGTATTCACCCATGTTTAGTGTTCCATTGTCGGAACCGTATGTATTACTCATTCTGGATTGCCCCTCAGTAAGAATGATTGTGAAATGGCATCGAATATGCCTGCATCAGACCGAGCTATGTCGGCGGGATCTAGATATGCCGACATAGCTCGATCTCGTCATCCCTACTTTTACGCATATTTAAGGAGATAAGTAGGTAATTATTCAGCGATGTAGTACGACTTAACGACAGCCTCGGAATTGTGCGAATTACGTTAAGGTTTCACACTGTGTAAAACACGTGCGTGGGCCAACTAGGTGTAATACGCTACTCGGTCAACGACGGATATTGTGTGCACTGTCTAGTCGAATAATAAAAATATCGGACAATATTCGATTGGTTGTTCGACGACTACAAGCCCAGAAGTGATCGTAAATCTACCAGCACGGCTTCCAAAGTATGCTCGTCGGGAGTCTCTGCGTAGATCCGTACGAGCGGTTCTGTTCCCGACATTCTGACTACCGCCCACGACCCTCCAGCGAGGTTAAATCTCACGCCATCACGCCGGTCGTCTGACTCCAGAGCCAAGCCACCAAGGGTCTTGGGTGAAGCGGTTTCGACCTTATTGGCTAATTTGGCGCGATCGGGTTGGTTGTAAGAGAAATCGTCGCGACGGAAGGTGTGAGGGCCTACGAGGGTGTGTAAATCGGTGAGAAGTTCCGACGGTTTCTTGCCGCTCATGACCATCGCTTCAAGAAAAAAGAGGCCTGACAGTGAACCGTCGCGTTCAGGAACGTGTTCCTTGAATGCGTAGCCGCCACTTTCTTCGCCTCCCATGGAGCAGCCGTTGTCGATCATTGTTGGTCCGACGAACTTGAATCCGACGGGTGTGCGGTAGATCGGAGCACCGTAGTGAGCTGATAGCTTGTCAACCATTGATGACATGGTGATCGTGCAGGCGACTCCGCCTCTTTCGTTTTTTCGCCCCATGAAGTGGTCGGTAAGGAGTGAGAATACTTCCAGTGTGGAAAGGTAACGACCATTTTCGTCAACGATTCCAACACGATCGGCATCACCGTCGAGAGCGATTCCGATGTCGGCTTTGAGTTCTTTTACGGCGGCTGAAAGCGGCTTTAGATTATGTTCTATCGGTTCCGGTTGATCCATTCCCGGGAAGTTAGGGTTCTCGTCAGATCGAATCTCGATGACTTCAATTGCACCACCTGCGAGAACCAACGGGATGATTCCTGAGCCAGAACCGTGCATTGCATCGACCACTACTTTTAATGGCTGTTTCTTAATAGGGGCGACATCGATAACTCTGTGAAGCTGCTCTATATAGGGAGTAATCACATCGAAGACAGTGTTTGTGCCTTGCCCGTTGCCGCTTTTAGTCGGATCGCCGGAGCCTTTTTCGTCCAGTACGTCGGCAAGATGTTCTTCGATCTTGGCGACTTCTGGTGGCGTTGCCGATCCGCCATGGGAAGATTTCACTTTGAAACCGTTCCACTCTGGTGGATTATGGCTGGCGGTAATCATGACACCGTTACCAGCTGAGTGATCGACTACTGCGAAGCTGCACGCTGGTGTCGGGGCTGCGACATCGAACATGTGAGTGTTGATGCCGTAGCTGTTAACTACTTCGGCTACTGCATCGGCGAATCGGGGTGATCCGTATCGAGTGTCGAATCCGACTACTAATCCTTGGTCGGCTTTTCCGGTCGCTACTAGATTCCTAGCGACTGCTTCGCCACATGCCCGCACATTGGAAAAGGTGAACTCTTGGGCGATGATCGCTCTCCAGCCATCGGTTCCGAACTGGATGTTTGGGCGATCGCTCATGCTGGAGTTGCCTTTTCTGCGTGGTTTGGATCTGAGTTAACAAGACCGGGGCAGTTCTTGAATCAATCGTGATCGATTCGGGAACTGCCCCGAGTCTATTCGAGCTATGGAGCGCTTACTAGGCTTTTAGAGCGTCGACTCGATCGAGTTTCTCCCAAGGGAGATCCAGATCATCACGTCCGAAGTGACCATAAGCAGCTGTCTGCTGGTAGATCGGACGTCTTAGGTCGAAGTGGTCGATAATCGCCTGAGGTCGGAGGTCGAAGTTGGCTTTCACCAGTTCTACGAGTTCAGATTCTGGCTTTGCGCCTGTGCCTTTGGTGTCGACCTGAATCGAAATCGGGGTCGAAACGCCGATGGCGTACGACAACTGAACTTCGGCTCGGTCTGCAAGACCAGCGGCTACGAGGTTCTTTGCAACCCAGCGTGCTGCGTATGCCGCTGAACGGTCGACCTTCGTTGGGTCCTTACCAGAGAACGCTCCTCCGCCGTGGCGAGCACTTCCACCGTAGGTATCAACGATGATCTTTCGTCCAGTAAGACCTGCATCACCAACCGGGCCACCAATTACGAATCGACCTGATGGGTTGATGTAGTACTTGGTGTCGACATCGAGCAGGTCGCCAGGAACAACATGACGAATGACGTGCTGCTGAATATCGGCAGCTATCTGTTCGTTGGTTGCGTCAGGATCGTGCTGTGCTGAGATGACGATGGTGTCGACTCGGACAGGTTTGTGATCTTCGGTGTACTCGACTGTTACCTGACTCTTGGTGTCGGGTCGGAGGTAAGAAATAGTGTTGTCGCGTCGAACATCCGACAATCGTTTGGTTAGTTTGTGTGCGAGATCGATCGGAAGCGGCATGAACGAAGGAGTTTCATTGGCAGCGTAGCCAATCATCATTCCTTGGTCACCAGCTCCGACTTCATCGGCGGCATCTTCGCCTCGCACTTCAAGTGCTTCGGTTACGCCGGCTGAGATATCGACTGATTGCTCGTCGAGTGCGATGAGAATAGCGCAGGCATCGCAGTCGAATCCATAAGACGGATCGTCGTATCCGATTTTACGAATGGTGTCTCGTACGATCCTTCGTATGTCGACATCGGCTTTAGATGTGATTTCTCCGAACACCAGAACAAGTCCGGTGGTTAAGGAAGTCTCGCACGCAACTCGGCTCATAGGATCTTGAGCGAGGAGTGCATCGAGAATTCCATCGGAAATCTGGTCGGCCATTTTATCGGGATGGCCTTCGGATACAGATTCCGAGGTTAGTAAGTAGTTTGTGTTGACCATATTTAGCTTTGAATAGTCTGTGTCGTAGATATGCCCCGGCAACTTCTTTACGAAATTACCGGGGTAATTTTAGCGAGTTATCTAGCTAGCGGGAGGTTAAGTTCCGACTTCCCAGCTGTTTAGGTAAACATCTTGCTCAGCAGTCAGCGTGTCGTAAGACATGCCCATTGCGCCAAGCTTAAGGCTGGCGATGTCGGCATCGACTTCTGTCGGCAACGTGTATACGCCCGGGTCGAGCTTCTTGTAGTTCTGCATGATGTACTCACCAGCAAGAGCCTGGTTAGCAAAGCTCATGTCCATTACTGAAGGCGGGTGACCTTCGGCTGCACCAAGGTTGATCAATCGACCCTGTGCGAGCAAGAAGACTTTTCGTCCGTTTTCGAGTGTGTACTCTTCAACGAATTCACGAACGCTTCGTTTTGCTTCAGACATTGCTTCGAGTGCTTCAACGTTGATTTCAATGTTGAAGTGACCCGAGTTGGCTACAACTGCGCCATCTTTCATGTTCTCGAAGTGCTTGGTGTCGACTGCCTTCATACCACCAGTAACGGTAAGGAAGATGTCTCCGATCTTGCAGGCTTCGTCCATGCTCATGACCGAGTGGCCATCCATGACTGCCTCAAGAGCCTTCACTGGGTCGACTTCACATACAACGGTGTGGGCACCCATGCCTTTGGCTCGCATTGCAAAGCCCTTACCACACCAGCCATAACCGACGGTGACAACAGTTTTGCCCGTGATGAGCATGTTAGTTGCTCGGATGATTCCGTCGAGTGAGCTCTGGCCTGTGCCGTAGCGGTTGTCGAACATATGCTTGGTTTGCGAATCGTTTACAGCAACGATCGGGTAAGCAAGCTTGCCTTCACCGTGTAGAGCCTTCAAGCGAATAACACCGGTGGTGGTTTCTTCCATTCCACCTAGTACACCTTTAAGGAGGTGAGTCTTGTCCTTGTGGAGCATTGCTACCACGTCGGCGCCATCGTCCATCGTGATCTGGGGACCTGTGTCGACCGTTGCGACCATGTGGTCGAAGTAGGTCTTCTGGTCTTCGCCTTTGATGGCGTAGATCGGGATACCTGACTCAACGAGGTGAGCTGCGATATCGTCTTGAGTTGAAAGTGGGTTCGATGCACACAGAGTGAGATCGGCTCCGGCAGCCTTCAGGGTGTGAGCAAGGTTCGCAGTTTCTGCAGTGATGTGCAGACAACCTGCGAGCTTGATGCCATCAAGAGGCTTTTCTTTGGCGAATCGCTCTTTAATAGTTCGTAGAACGGGCATTTCACGTTCTGCCCATTCGGCACGTAGTCGGCCTTTTTCGGCAAGACTAATGTCTTTAATGTCGTAATCCATGATTTCTCCGGACTTGTACAACGTGATTTAACGTTGCGAGTTAAGAAGTTCTGTATTTGGTCCGGGCGATGGGCGCTTTCGTCGCCGTCAGCTCAGGTGGGTTCAAGATGAAATAATTCCATCCCATAGACAAAAACCTATTTTATTAGATTTAAGTTAAAGGATTGAAACGTGTGAGATCGACAAACGCTTTGAAGCGTTCATCGATATCGGACTTAGTTAGGTTCTTTATGCGGTCGAGACCGAAGTCTTCGACTGCGAACGAAGCCATTGTGCTACCAACGATGGCGGCAGTGCGTAGAGATTCTTCATCTACTTTATCCACAGATGCGAGATAGCCCATGAATCCGCCGGCAAACGAATCGCCAGCTCCGGTGGGGTCAACGACTCTTTCTAATGGGTAAGCAGGAGCCGCGAACGAGAAGTTGTTACCAAATAGTGTTGCACCGTACTCACCGCGTTTGATCACCGTAGAGTTGGGGCCGAGTTTGATAATCGCTTTTGCTGCGTCGGGAAGGTGGTCTTCGCCTGTGAGCTGTTTCGCTTCCTCTTCGTTAATGAGAAGCGTATCGACCTTGCTGATGAGATCGGTAAGTACCGATTTTGCGATATCGATCCACAGGTTCATCGTATCGTTGGCGACCATTTTCGGTCGTTTTGCCATTGAATCGAGAACTTTCAATTGAAGGTTCGGGTCGATGTTCGCGAGGAACAAGTACGGAGCATTTGCGTGTGCATCGCTCAGTTCGGGTTCAAATTCACCAAACACGTTTAGCTGAGTATCGAGGGTCACCGCAGTATTGATGTCCTCCATGTACTCGCCGCTCCATCGGAAAGTTTTACCATCAGCTTTCACTAAACCGGAAGTATCGATACTGTGGCTTTGCAGCATTGCAATATCGGCTGGATCGAAATCATCACCGACGACACCGATCATTCCAACCTCTGTGAAGTAACTCGCAGAGACAGAGAAGTACGTGGCTGCGCCACCGAGTTGAGATGCGCGCTTTCCTGCAGGGGTTTCAACCGCGTCGTACGCGACGGAACCAACAACCAGAATTTTCAATTGAATATCTCCGTCCCCGTCATCTTCTAATAAAGGAAGGGGACTCTATTGCTGTATTACGTTCGGGTTGAGTTACTTCTCGTCGCCGGTCGAGTAGGGGAGTCCTTTTTGGATCCAAGTACCGGTAC
>CAWVRY010000001.1:20000-127790 GCA_963932695.1 uncultured bacterium
AAGACCCGCCATTGGCGGGTCTTTTCGCGCCCGAAAATAGTTCGTGAATCGCGCTCGTCGTAGGATGACTTGGTTCACAGCTAGCGTTAGGCTCGATTGTCGTCGGACGACTCAGTCACGCGTCGCAGTCTCCTTTCCCTAGCCATTCCGTCTTGAAGAGAGCAGCTATATGCGTTTGTTCGCGCTTGTCATCCGATGAAGAACGCGACCAAACGCCACGTTCGGTAGACTGTGGCGATGACACACCAACACAACTCACCAAGCCAAATCGTTGTAACGAAAGCCGACAGACTCGAAGTCGAAATTAACTCGGGGGCGATGACTCGTTTCGCCGGAGTTTCTGAACTGCTTACCGGTTCGACGGGAATTCACATGGCGATCGCTACGGTGCCGCCTGGTCGGTGCTCGACAGCGCACTATCACGTCAATTGCGAGTCGGCGATCTACGTAGTCAGCGGTACAGGAACGTTTCTTTCTGGCGTCGAGCTCGATAAAGAAGAATCTATTAGTCAAGGCGACTTCATTTTTCTTCCACCCGACGCAAATCACCAGCCGGTAAACACGTCTGACACCGACGATCTAGTGCTAATCGTTGCTCGTAACGCACCGACCGAGATAGTCGTGGAATTGGAAGGTCTTGGACGAAAGGACTGCTGATGTTGGCGGAACAGGCGATATTGCGAATAAATCACTACACAATCTAGTGCAAGCAGTAGTAAAATTTTTACTTGTGACTGAGATATTCCACATATCTTAGTCACACCCAAAGGGCCTGTAGCTCAGCTGGTTAGAGCGCTACTCTGATAAAGTAGAGGTCGGATGTTCGAGTCATCCCAGGCCCACCATATGCACCCAACTCACCGCCGTTTCGGCGGTGTTTTAGTTTAAGTCGTTCACGCTAAAAGAAGAGTTGATTGTTGAGTTGCATCAGGCTGCAGAGACCCCGAGTGATGTGCTGAGTTGAAATCTGACAGGAACTCAAGGAATAAACGTTGTAGTAGATTTCGTTAGTAAAGGAAGCCATCTGTGGACGATCAGATTCGGTTCTGGTTCGGATAACTGCACGGCGCTCTTCATTTCGCTAATGTCCATCGTTGAGCTGAGTCGGTTATCGAGAAGCCTTGCGGCCGCAGGTATTCCCGTTTAAGTACGTTCGTATAAAATGCACATGATTTATTTGATCGTTAATTGACAAAATTGAAGCGGCCGTTACGAACGTACGTTGCCTCCTCGACATATTCGTAAATTGAATTTTTCTCGATTCGTACAACGGCGCGCCAGTGGTGACCGCTTTTTAGCACTCGGTGTATTGGTTGCCGTGTTCCTTGCGGCGACAGTGATGGCAGGCGGCCCGATATATCTCCGTTCGTTGGAGAAAATCGGCATGGCTGATGTCGTCGACACAATCGGCCGATACAACAAGAACGTGGGGGCCGTTTCAGATTGGATACCGCTCGAAACGCAGGCCATTGCAGGTGCCGATGCCACTATCGATGCGGCAGTAAATTCCGATCTTGCGCCGATTATAGGCAAGACCTCGACCCGTATTAAGTCACGTGCGCATTATTGGGGAATTGAGGACGACGATCCCGAAACTAAGACCGAAATTCGCCGTGGCGGATTAATTTCAAAGGCGTACTTCCACGAAATGGAGGGACTTTTCGAAGCTGTCACATACTTTGAAGGACGATCTCCAAGTCCGCAGCTCAGGGTTGATGAGAACGGCGTCCAGATCGTCGAAGTTGCGCTCTACAAGGAACGTTCGAAAGAGATGAGGCACGGCAACACATTCGTCGACTTCAACATAGGCGATATCGTTCAGGCGACCTCTGTATCGCGCCGCTCGGGACTGGTGAAGGCCGAGATTGTTGGCATATTCGAGGCTAATAATCTTGCGGACGAATTCTGGCTTGGTAGTTCAGACGTTATTTTGGAACCGGTGCCGCCCGAAGTTTTTGGCGGTATTGATCTGCCAATTATTTTGTTCACTGACGAGGATACGATCGCCCGTGGGGTTGGTCCGTCAAATGCCGGTTTGCCGATGAACTACACCCGTGTTCTGTTCACCGATCCTGACAAGATTTCGTATAGTAATCCGGGTACGCTCGTTGCTGCGATGAACGTTTTTGAAGCCGAGGTCACTTCGGTGTTACCTCGATCGGTTGCGTTGCTTGGTGCGAGAACGGCAGTTCGTCGAATGGACGAGAAGATGCTGTTCATGAGATTGCCTGCCCTGCTATTGGCGGCGTTGGCGATTTCGGTTGTTGGGTACTACCTGTTCCTCGTAGCTGGTCTGATCGCACGAAAACGTGAACTAGAAACAGTGATGTTGCGATCACGAGGGCTCTCGACCTATCAGGTCATGAGAGTTCAGATAATCGAATCGATTGTGACGGTTGCTTTGCCATCGGCGATAGCACCGTTGCTTGCGTTCGGAGCGATAGGTTTAGCGGGTCGATTGCCGGTGTTCGAATCACTGACGCACGGCACAAATTTGCCGGTTGAGTTATCGCCAATGGCATGGGTTTGGTCTTCAAGTGTCGCTCTGTTTTCGTTCTTGATCGTTCTTTTACCGACGTTGCTCATTGCACGTTCTGGCATATCAAATGTCGATCGAAGTCGGGCACGACCGGATGATCCACCGTTTTTCCAGCGGCTTTACTTCGACTTGTTGATAGTCATTCTTGGAGGTCTATTTCTTTGGGAGATGACCACGCGCGGTGTCGCCTCGACCGACCGTGACGGGAATATTGTCACTGACCCGACTTTGCTCTTCGCCCCAGCAATGTTGCTCATATCAGTTGCACTGATAATGCTCCGGGCGTTCCCGGTAATTACGAAGACCTCGGCTTATATCGCAACTCGATTCACATCGGCACCGACGGCGATCGGGTTCTGGAGGCTCGGCAGAAGCCCGTACTGGTACTCCTGGCCAGTGCTGTTGATTATTCTTGGAACAGGACTTGGAGTGATGGTCGGAACGCTAGGGTCGACGCTTGAGCGCAGCGATCGTGAACAGATTCTTTACGACAACGCTACGAGCCTGCGTGTTCTACCCGGCGGCGTAAACATCGACGTGCACCAGACACAGATTGATCAGCTGATGGCGATAGATGGCGTTAATCAAGCATCGATGGCTTACAGGCACAGGGGCAAAGTCGGAACCACGGATCTCGGAATTGAATTCAGGGTCCTTGCTGTCGAAACGGATAAATTCCCTGAGATGGCGTGGTTCAGGGACGATTTTGCGGATGAACCGCTCGATGTTGTTATTGAGAAGGTGAACATTCCGGCGAAGCCTGATCCGATATATCTGCCGTCTGGCACGACATCGCTTACGACCTGGACCAAACAGGACCCGTTCGTGCTTAATCACTTCTATTGGGTGATTCTTAAAGGCGCAGAAGATCGCCGGGTAACAGTTACTTTCGGGCAGATCGGCGACCAGTGGGAAAAGAAGTCGACCGACCTTCCGACTCACTTAGTCGAACCGATTGAGCTTATTTCGATCCAGACTTTCATGCAGGTGGGAACGGACGGTGGTTCGCCTACAGTTTGGTCCATGGACGACGTTATGGCGATTGGTCCGAGTTTTGAAACGACGCTTCTCGACTTTGAAGGTGAAAACCTGTGGACTCCATTTCCAACTTCCAACGGTCTAGACGATTCGTTCTATGTTGTGACTGAACCGACGGGAATTGGAGATGCTGGAACAGCTGTTGGTCAGATGACGCTCGATCGAGGAACAGTTGCGGGCAAGCGTGGAGCGTACCGGAGTGCGAACGGTGATCCTGTACCTGTGATCGTCTCTAAAGCATTCCTAGCCCTCACCGGTGGTTCGCTGGGTGAACCATTGGTTATTCAGATAGCGGGCGGTTTCATCCCGGTCATTCCCGTGGTTGCTAGCGAGTATTTTCCAACGCTCGATCCTGATCGATCACCGTTTATGGTAATGGATGTAACCGCACTGATCGAATTTGTTGAACTACGTGGCCTCTCGAACATCAGCGCCAACGAAGTGTTCTTAGATATCGACCCCGACGATCATTCTCGGATCACTGATGATGTTCGAAAAATATTCAGAGGTGGAACACTTCTTGATCGAGTAAAACGAATCAATAATTCTGTAATCGACCCGCTGACGGTTGCTGGCTGGCGTGGAATGGGTATCGTATCGCTGATAATCGGCGGTATTGCTCTGGTGCTCGGATATGTTACTTACTTAGTCGCTCACTCGACACGAACGGTTCATGATTCTGCTTATCTACGAGCGATGGGATTTTCGAAAGTCAGCTTTATGCGAAGCTCGCTAATCGAACATGGCATAGTGGCGGTCATCGGAATAGTTGTCGGTGTGGCTGCGGGTCTGGTCGCCAGCAGAGTGGCCGTGGGCGCTATCGCTTACTCGGAAACCGGCAGGGCTCTGTTGCCGCCGTTCATACTGCAAACCGACTGGTTGCCGGTGATGATCATTCTGGCAACAGCTGTTGGTGCTGGGGTCGTGGGCATTGTGGCGTCGTTCGTCAGCTTCTTGCGTCGACCGCTACACGAACTTACTCGCTCAGCCGACTAACCTGATCAGCAACTTTTCGTTCCTGAGGCTTTAGTCTAAGCCGGGAACAGAACGCTTCCAGCCCGGACGAGTCAGAGCGAGAGTCAGTGTGATCTCCGCTGCTTTTGCAGGAACGAGGATCTCGTAGGGGAGTGTCCTGAAGTGCTCGACAGAGACTTTCTTTTGACGAGCGCTGCGAAGATCTTCGTCGAGTTCAATCTCGAATGCCTGTCCCTGTGAATCGTTGGCATTCGGCTGAAACACTCCAAACCTAGGAATTGGCCACTCGTAGGCATCCCACAATGGATGCTGGCCGATGATCTTCCATGAGCCGTCTTGAAAACCGTCGTCACGGAAGTGTTCGATGTGAACCGAATCGTCTTCGGTGAGGTGATTCAGTTCGTCGGCAGTCGGCAATTCGTCGTACACCGATTCGAAGAATCGACCGACGACCGTGCGTTGCGGCCCTACGCACACGGCGATGCCTATTCCGTAGCCGCCAGACTTGAGGGGTACGGCGAAGAAATCGCCTTCAGAGTAGTCAGGAGTATTTGCCGATGTCAAAGTTTATTTATCCGAATTTTTAGGGAGCCGTATTGCTGTCGGTTGATCGGCATTGTGACGAACGTTGTCAGCGTGTGTCTAATGATATTTACGAATCGTTGAAATTAACGTACTTTGTCGACGAATTCTTTGATCAATGATTCGTACATTTCAGGACTTGAGTTCCATGCTGCAACGTGTTCGACGTTCTCAAAAGTGTGTAGTTCGACTAGGTTAGGGGCCGCTGCCGCGAATTCGATACTAGTTTCAATTGGAACCGTATCGTCTACATCGCCGTGGATCAGCAGCACTGGAACAGTGATTTCGTTAGCATGCGAGAGAAAGTCTAGGTCGGACCAGTTAATGCCGTAGCGCATCGATGCGAAAAACTTGGCTGCTGCTGTGATTGGAGTTGGAACTCCACGTTCTTCTGCGCCTTTATCGATGGTTCTACCAAAGTTAAGCATAGGGGCTTCGAGAATTATGCCGACGGTGTGAGCGGCGAGTTCGGACTTCAGCTGGTAATTAACAACCACGCCGCCGCCCATTGAGAAGCCGGCAAGGATGATCTTTTTCGCCTCGTGATTGAGTGCATATTGAACGGCAGATTCAACGTCTCGCCACTCGGTAGTTCCAAAATCGTAGTATCCGGATTCGCTCCTGGGCGCACCCTCGTCATTTCGGTAGTCGATGAGCAGCGAGTACCCGTAATTTAATTCGCCGAGTAACTTGATTCCAGTATCACGATTACTGGTGCGACCGTGGACGACGATGGTCCATGTTTCTGGGGACTGGTTCGTTGTTACAACCGGTATCAGCCAAGCACTGATGTCACCAAGCTCTGATGGGATGATTACTTCGCTGTACTCAACACCCTGTGCAATTTTAGGGTCGTGTGGATATGCCGTTCGATCAAGGTGAAGCTCGTCGCCGACCTCGAAATTGCCGACCATAGAAGCAAACTGACGAGTCACAAGTCCGTCTGAGTCTGATATTACGGTTCCAAGTCGACCGTAGTTCACTCCATCAGATACACCCCACATTGACGACTGCGAAAGATTTTCTTCTTCCTCCGCTTCAGGAATCTGCTGAAGAGTGATCGTTTCGACCCCAATCGCAGTGACCACAACACTTGGCTGAGGAGCGGCGTTATCCACTCGCAACCCATCTTCATGGATGATGCCCGAGAAGTACCATCCGCCACCGCCCATGACCAGTATAATCAGTACGATTATAGGTAGTACGACGTATTTTAAGAGCTTATTTCTAAGTATAGATTTGAGCATGTGATCTTCACTTGGAATATGATTTTGTCACTGGCATTCTAGTGGTGAACTAGAACACAGTAAGGCGCAACCGACTGTACCTTGCTCTGTTACAGTCGGCTGACCAATTTACGAACGTCACCGCACCTCCACATCGCATCAGAAACAGGAAATTGTTTCAGTGGGAATAGATCACAACCACGAACTGCCCGATCTAATCGCCGGTCCTCACGGACACCCGGAGTGTTCAAGCTGTCGTCGGACAATTTGGAACGATCCGAAAATCGCTGGAGCAGCAATCGTGCCCATCGACGGCGGAATCGTGATGGTTCAACGTGCAATAGAGCCAGCTATCGGAAAATGGAGCTTCCCATCCGGATACGTGAATCGCGGGGAGAAGCTGGAACGCGCAGTTGAACGTGAAGTGCTTGAAGAGTGTGGGCTAAATGTTGAAGTCGAGCATCTCGTCGGGTTGTACTCGGAAGATGGAAATCCGATAGTTCTAGCGGTGTATCAAGTTCGAGTAACTGGCGGCAAACTCGAATCTGCCGACCATGAAACGCTTGATGTACGAGTGTTCAATGTGAACGAACTACCTGAACTAGCCTTCGATCATGATCGAGGAATACTTGCCGACTGGCTGAAAACCTGGGATGTTGCCAAATGAGAACTCGAAGCGACGTAATAGTGGTCGGTGGCGGGATTATTGGATCTTCGATTGCCTATCGGCTGGCCTGCGAAGGGCTGAGCGTTTCTGTGATCGAGCGAGATTCAATCGGCAATCACGCGTCTGGCTTTGCGCTTGGGCTGCTCAATCCAACGAATGAGAGAGGCAACATCGAAACGTTGAACCACCTTTCGTTCAAGATGCACAAAGAAATGATCGATGCGATTCAGCAGGAGTCGGGAGTCGATGCGCAAGTTCTCAGCGTTCCTCATCTTGAACTTGCTCTGGATGAATCGGAGATTGCCGAACTGAAGTCGGAGGCCGAACGAATTAACGGCTTCGATCAGTTCAAATCAACCTGGTTGGAGCCGAGCGAAATTTATGCCATGGAACCGCGCATAACTTCCGATAACTACGGCGGTACGCTCGTCGAAGACGTCATCATACTCGACAGCTACAACCTAACGCTGGCTACTGCTCAGGCAGCCGAGTCACGAGGTGTTGAGATCGTTCTCGGTGAGGCGACTGGTGTTATTTATGACGGTGACAGAGCCGTTGGGGTGAACGTTGCTGGCGGCCGAATCGATTGCGATGCGGTCGTGCTGGCGCTGGGTCCGTGGTCAGGCACTGCGAGCCTTTGGACAGATATCGACATTCCAGTTGTCCCGCAAAAAGGCGAGATCGTTCGTGTTGAAGGGTTGAATCTGCCTCTTGGAATTCATATTCACGGCTATTCGATGGGTAGTTCGTGCTCTGTTGTTCAGAAGGGTGACGGAGCGACGTGGTTAGCAGCGACTGTGCAAGATGGCTCGGGATTCGATGTTACGCCGTCGAGTGAGGCGTTGGAATCGCTTTCACTTCGCGGCATGAGGATGGTTCCCGAGCTCGAATCCCACAAGTTGGTTCTTCATACCGCGTGCTTACGACCTGTAACCCCGGATGGTGACCCGATTCTAGGAAATATTCCCGGCAAAGAGCGAGCGTTTATCGCGACTGGAACGAGCGGCAAGGGGATTTTGATGGGACCGGTTATTGGTCGGGCTATCGCCGATTTGATCATCAGTGGTGAGACCGATTTGCCAATCGAAGAGTTCGGGATCGAACGTTTTTCGAGCTAGCTGGAATTCGATAACTAATGTCAGCGTAACCACGCACTGAGAATAATTGTTCCAGAGTGAACTCAACAAAGTTCCCTTGTTTTCCTATTAGGTGCTGGGCTGTTATCGGCCCTGTTCTACTTGCTCACGCTGCCAGGTGTAGTCGACTTTTCCGTCGTAGAACTTATCGGGATTTTCGACAGCCCAAAGTTGCTTGCGCATGTTCCAGTTTTCGGGGTCTAGCGTAATTCCTTCGCGCCAGATCGCCGCAGCCTCTTGAAGATTTCCACCGTGATACTTGGCGAGTCCACGTTCAAAGTGATCTGAAACCGGTCCGTTTGTTTCAGCTGCCACCGTGCCGAATACTTGGCCATCGGAAGCGAAGGCTGATACTAAACCTTTGATCTCTTCCTTTTTAATATCAAATCCGCCGTACTGCTGGAATTGGAGTCGACCTTCTTCATCGACAAGAATTCCGTTGGGAATCGCTCGGTATCCGAAAATTCTGGCGAGAGCGTTTTCTTCATCGACCACGGTCGTGAATTCTGAACCTGATTCTTCGTGATATGGACGAGGTTTATCCGGCCCTTGAAGATCTACCGCAACAGAAAGAATGTCGACATTCTTCGACTGTAGTTCCGAGTACATCTGCTGCCACACGGGCAGCTGTTCGCGACATGCTCACCACGAAGCCCAGAAAAATATTACGAGCCGCTTGCCGCGATAGTCAGAAGGTTTCACTGATTCACCGGAGAGTGATTTCAGTTCGAAATCAGGGATTATGGTTCCCTCTGATATGTTTATTGCCATAGTAGTTCTCTCCCGGTCTCTCGATTTATTCTGCCCGTGCGAATTAAATCGTAAGCCAGTTTAGACGGTGATCAACTCTGCCATGCGTTCCGCCATGGCTATAACCGTTGCGTTGATGTTCGCTCGAACACAAGTGGGCATGATCGATGCGTCGACTACTCGCAGACCTCCGATACTCTGTACTTTTCCGTATTGGTCAACGACCGCCATCGGGTCGGAATCGACACCCATTTTGTTGCTGCCTGAGATGTGATGCCCGGTAGTGACATCGCGGCGAATCCAATCGTCTAGTGATTTGTCATCGCCAAGAATATCGTCGGTTGGGTATGCAGGATCGGTAACGATCTCTCGAAACTCGGGGCGTTCGACCAGTGATGCCATTTTGCGCACACCCTCACGCATTCGAATCAGATCCCACGGATCGTCAAAGTAGTTGAAATCGATATTTGGGTGATCATCTATGTTTGCTGAGGCGAGTCGAATTTCACCTCGGCTATTCGCCATGTTCAACGTGACGTTCATCATCACCCCGATAGGACTGTTTCTATCGCCACCACGATCAGGCCGCTCCGTCCCAAATGAGCTGACGTAAACGATCATGTCGTTGCGATTATTCGATCCTTCAGCGGTGTATCGCAGCCCGACCTGCATACGCTTGCGGTCATGGTGAAATTTATAGTCAGGTTTGGTATTCCACATCATGGGGACCATCGGGTGGTCTTGAAGATTTTGTCCGACTCCTTGTAGATCAGCAACGACTTCGATGCCGTGATCTTTTAGGTGCTCGGCTGGTCCGATGCCAGAAAGCATTAACAACTGCGGAGATACGACGGCTCCTGCCGAAACTATGATTTCATTGGCGCTAATTTCAAACGTTTCGCCGCCAGATTCGACCAGAACTCCAACAGCTCTGCCGTTTTTGATGATGATTCGACGTACTAATGCGCCAGCTCTAATCGTGAGATTCAGCCTGTGACGAGCGTCTGTTAGGTAGCCGAGCGCTGTGCTGATTCTTACGCCGTCAATGTTATTAAACGGCAGCGGGCCGACGCCTGTCGAGTCAGGCAGATTGTGGTCGGGACAGTCAGTGATTCCGGTAGCTCTGCACGCATCGTAGAAAGCGGATTGCACAGGAAGCCATGCATTAGATTTAGCCCGAACGCAACTGATTGGCCCCCCCTTGCCATGGAAATCGCCACCGTAATCGAGGTCATTTTCTGAGCGCCTGAAGGAACTCAAAAGGTTTTTGTACGACCACTGATCAAGTCCCGACTCTGCCCAAGAATCGTAGTCTTCCGGAGCTCCTCGTAGGAAAATCTGAGCGTTGATAGCTGTGGAGCCGCCCGTCGTTCGACCTCTTGGAACAAGAACAGGTTCAGAGATATCTGTGCCAATCGCCTTGTAATTCCAGTTGTGTGGATTATCGACCGGATCAGCCGCACCGCTCAGTCCGAACTTGAGATCATTAGGCAGCGTTTCGAAGTCTGGATAATCAGGACCAGGTTCGAGCAGCAAGACGTTGCAGGAAGGGTCTTCAGAAAGTCTTGCCGCCAAAACAGCACCAGCCGCACCAGCTCCGACGATGATCGTGTCGTAAATCAATTCTTATATTCTTCCGTATTGCTAAACGCCAGCTTCTAGTCGAGCCATCTCAACGGCGAACCAGAGAGCCATTGCACCACCCCGATCATCGAGACCATCGGTGTAAGACCGGTTGACATATTCGTCGAGAGTTGCGAGTGGTCCTGTTCCCACGCATACGTGTTCAAGCTCGCCCTGTTCTGATATTCGCTGCGCAATTCCGCTCCATGCCTTGTTGGCCGCACCCCGCCATTCCTCATCGAGCCAACCTTCGCGTAGACCTCGGGTAATCGAGTATCCGATCATCGCTGTTGCGCTGAATTCGAGGTAGGTTTCGGGCATGTCGATCACTTGATGCCACATGCCTGATTCGTCTTGGCGCTTAACGAGACCTTCCAAGTGAAGAAGGTGCGTGTGAAGTAGTTCTTCTCGGGCTGGATGATCTTCGGGAAAATATGTGAGTGCTTCGGCGAACCCCAGCGCGGCGAAAGCGTTACCTCGTCCCCAGAAAAATGGCGAAGACTTGCAGTGCCACCAAAGTCCGTTGTCTTGAAGCGTGTCGGCGGAAAGCAGAAATTCAGCGAGTAAGTCGAAGAGTTTCGAGTTGCCGGTGCTTCGGTAAGCACGACCCAATATCGTCGCTGCGAAGAAGAAATCCTCTACCCGTATATCGGGATCAAGAGGCCCTGTTGCAACGTTCGGACCGAACATGTCTGCGACCTGTTCCAGCAGTTCGGTGTAGTTGCCATCATCGGTAGCCGCCGCTAACTCGTCGGCCCAACACACACCGGCGTAATTGGCAGTGCCGTCTGAAGCGGTGAAGATGCCAGCAGGGTCGTTGGCGTATTCGGCAACGATATGAGCAATATCACCTGAAGGGTCTGACGATTCTGGAAGCAGATCGTGCAGCCGAATCCGTCCGCTGATTGCCACGCCCTGGGTGTATACGACGGGGCGTTCCAACCGATGACCGTAGTGGGTAGCAAGATTTGTGGCGTATTCGATTGGGCTCTTCAAAATAGTTTCTCGAGCTGCGATTAATCAATTCATTCTTGTTGCATGTCTTACATCCCGAAATATAACTGTGTAGCGAAGGATTCGATATGGGCTTCTGAGTGTCGCAACGAAATTCTCCTAAATTGCTCATCCTGATCGCAAGTGAGGTAAAGTACGTCTAATCTGTCGAATAGCCGTGAACCCGCGAGGAACTCAATGACAACTGCCGTTTCTACTGACCTTTCTCTAATGGCGCACCTGCTGCGTCGTGCTGGATTCGGTTCCGACCGAGCCGAGTTAGAGCGCTATGCTGCTCGAAGCTATGAAGACGTGGTCGATGATCTGTTAAATCCAGATAGATTCGATGCGCCCGAAGACGAAATTCTCAGTCGCTTCTATCCGCATCTACAGGCCAACAAAGACAATCCCGCAATTTGGAATGGCCGCTGGTTCTACCGAATGGTGAACACTGATCGTCCGCTCGAAGAGAAAATGACGCTGTTCTGGCACAGTGTTTTCGCAACTGGTTGGACCAAGAGCGAACACACTCCGACGATGGTTGATCATATTCAAATGTTGCGGACCAACTGCATGGCCAATTTCAGGACATTGCTCCTTGGAATTTCGCGTGACCCAGCAATGATTTTTTGGCTCGACAATAACGAGAATCACGGCGAGGCCATTAATGAAAACTACGGTCGCGAAATTCTTGAACTCTTCTCGATGGGTATCGGTAACTACACGGAAGACGACATAAAGAGTGCGGCCCGAGCTTTTACCGGCTGGACGTACGACACGCCCGTCGCGTTGTATCCGTTCGGTCATTTCGATGTGAATTACCGTTATAGGGCAGATGACCACGATGATGGTCAGAAAACCTTTTTAGGGCACACCGGCAATCTCGATGGGGAAGACATCGTCAATATCATTGCCGAGCAGGAAGCGACCGCTCGATTTATCGGGCGACATCTCTATAACTTCTTCGTAGCCGACGAGGCACAGGTTCCAGCGTGGAGTATCGAACCTCCTGCTGATCCTGGCGCTATCGATGATCTTGCCAAAGCATGGATCGACTCGAATGCAGACATGAAAGAAGTGATGCGAACGCTGTTCAACTCTGAATGGTTCAAGGCCGCACGATTCAAACATGTGAAATCGCCGACCGAGTTTGTTGCGAGCGTGCTGAAGCTATCGGGCGAATATGCCGAACCCGCTCCTGATCTGCACAAGCTCGAGGGCACGATCGTGACAATGGGTCAGAAGCTGATGGATCCTCCGAGTGTGGAAGGCTGGCACACGGGCAAGGAATGGATCGATGGAGGTACGCTCACCGAACGAGTGAACTACGCCATCGATACATTGAACAACCCGGATAAGCCCGGCGTGAAGGCGATCATCGATCGAATTAGTTCGCAAGGTAATTTGACCAGCCCGGAACAACTCGTCGATAACGTTCTTGATTTGATTGGCCCGCTTGAAGTCGAAGCAGGCACGCGAGATACCCTCGTCGATCACGCACAAATAGAGGGCTCGTTGGACTGGTCGTCGACCGCCGCTGCTGAATCCAGTGCTGCCAGAGTTGTTCAAATGCTTACTCTCGTAGTTTCAGCACGGGAGTTTCAATTCTCATGAACCAATCAACAGAATTTCACTCACCTATCTGCATGATCGCTACAACGGAGAACTAACAAATGACTACAGCTGAAAAGAACGGAAAAACAAAAGACCCTGTACTTGTTGTTGTTCAACTTTCGGGTGGAAACGACTTCATGAATACGGTGATTCCGTTCACCGAAGGTATTTACTACGACAATCGTCCGCTGGTTGGAGTCCCCGACGACAAATCATTGCCGTTCACCGACACGCTCGCATGGCATCCTTCGGCTGCTGCGTTCAAGCGCATTTACGAACAAGGCAAGATGGCGATCGTTCAAGGCGTTGGAACCGAGCACGCAAGTCGATCGCATTTCAGAGCGATGGACATTTGGCACACTTGCGAGCCTGAAATCGTTGCAACTGAAGGGTGGCTTGCAAAGGTCATTCGAGAGCTCGATCCTGATAGTGATAACCCAGTTACAGCTGTGAACTTTGGTCGAGGTTTACCTCGAGCATTGGCAGCTCCGGGTGTAACCGCAACTTCTGTTGGCGACTTGGATAACTATGGTTTGATGTCGGGTATTCAGGTGCAGGAAGAACGTAACCGCGATCTTGAGATATTCCAGCGTATGTACACGCCGGCTATCGGATCGGGTCAGGTGATGAACTACCTTAGTCAGACCGGTAATAACGTTCTCAGCGGCGCCGACATGCTTGCTGAAGCACCTCGACAGTACAAGTCGAAGGTCGAGTACGCCGACAACCCGATTGCGAAATCGCTTAGGGACGTTGCACGTGTTCACACGACAGGGCTTGGCACACGAATTTTCTATACGACCCACGGCGGCTATGACCACCATGCTCAGGAAGTACCGACGCACGCACGGTTACTCCAAGAAATGACCACCGCAATCGAAGATTTCATGCAGGATCTGCGTGATCACGATGCGGCTGAGGAAGTGAACATTCTCGTGTTCACCGAGTTTGGTCGACGTATCAAGGACAACGGCTCAGGTACCGATCATGGAACTGGTGGCGGAGCGTTCATGATTGGCGAAAACGTAAAGGGTGGGCTCTATTCTGAGTACCCATCACTTGCTGTCGCCGACTGGAAGTTCGGTGAAGATATGGACTTCACTATCGACTTCCGGAGCGTTTACAGCACGATCCTAAATCAGTGGATGGGTCTTGATCCCATCGACATCGTCGGCGGGCAGTTCGAACAGTTCAACCCGTATACAAAGACGATGGTTTAACCGCCCCAAAGGACGAATTTAATGACTAAACCACATGCTTTGCTCAGAGCGGGTTATCCATTCTTCACCACACTCGGAATGCGCCGCGTTACGACTTATCCAACCGATTTGGTGGTTGGGAGCGAGCGCGACCTATACACGCTGAACCGAACTGACGGTGAAGGCGGTCAGATCAGGCGCACAAATTGGGATGACGAAGATTTAGGCGATATCGGAAGCGGATTTATCTGGCCCGTGCAGATGATCTCCGGTTCCGATGATTCGTTGGTGGTTTCTGATGAAGGAAATCACACGATTAGCTTCTGGTCGAAAGACGGAACGAAGCTCAATTCTTGGGGCACGCACGGCTCCGATGATGGAGAGCTGAATCGACCTTCAGGGATTACTTTTGATGCGAACGGTGACATGTACGTTGTCGACACTATGAACCACCGTGTTCAGAAGTTCACAGTCGATGGCAAGTACATATCTTCGTTCGGATCGTTCGGCGATGGCGATGGGCAGTTCAATATGCCTTGGGGCATTGGAATTGACCCGAACGACGGTGCGATCGTAATTGGCGATTGGCGAAACGATCGTGTCCAGAAATTCTCGTCTGAAGGCGAGTATGTGATGCAGTTCGGCACCTCAGGATCTGAACGGGGTCAACTAAATCGACCCGCCGGTGTGACCATTGATGGGCATAGCGACATCTATGTTGCCGACCGTGGAAATCATCGGGTCCAATTGTTCAACCCTGCTGGCGAATTTGTCGATGTATTCCTCGGTGACGCTGTTCTATCGAAGAGTGGCCGAACTTACATCATGGCGAACCCGAAGGTATTGAGGTCGCGTGAAGATATCGACCATGTCGACGTCAAGCGACTCCGAGGTGTGATGTCGGTTCGAGTTTACGGCGATCTGATGTACATCCCCGATTTTGGTTGCCACCGGATTCAGGTGTATCGCAAAGAGGCGTATGAATTGAACGAAACGGAGATCTACGCACGTCCAAAAGCACCAACGCTATACACAGTTTGATGGTTTTGAATTTTGACTGTGTTGGCGATGGCAGGCAGACAGGAGTATGGCTGTGCCAATGATGTACGGCTTCGGCCGACAACGTCGGCAGATGCTAGACGCTGAACTAAAACGTCTCATCGATGAGATGCCTCAACTTGGAATGACCTCTATGTTCCTGGTAGGCCCGTTCGTTCGAGGCGAGGTAGGACCTGGCACGGCTTTGGATTTGGTTGTCGTTCAGGAAACTGACGAACCTGTTCATCGGCGCGCCGATTTCTGGACGACTCATTTACGGCCACGTATCGGCATTAACTTTTTCATCTACACCAGTGATGAATTCGAGAATTCACCCGGGGGCGATCCGATTTTGCATGACGCTGCGAACAATGGTGAAAGGGTCTACGGGTAGACACTATGGCTAATCGAGATCCCTCAACAAGTTGGTTCGCTCAGGCCGATGCCGATCTAGAAGCGGCGCGAGCCAATGCGGAGCAAGAACGGCACGCACTGTCGTGTTTCCTTTCCCACGAGACGGCTGTGAAAGCCGTGAAGGCCTTCCTATACAAGAAGGGTGCTGAGATGGTCTGGGGTGATCATCTTTCGGATCTTTGCGAAGACGCAATGGCGTTCGATCCATCGTTCGATTTCGTAAAGTCGGTTGGAGCGTTGCTGGATAAGCACGCTCTTGGCGCACGAAATCCCGACGCCGTTGGCGGCGCTGTCCCAGCCGAAATTTACGATGCCACGGATTCAGGGCACGCCATCGAAATTGCTGGTGAGGTGCTGGAATCAGTGCGAAAGAAGATTTTGGCAGGCTAAACCGGTTACGATTGCGCCCACTCCAAAGCTGCTCGTTGCATGGCGGTTACTCCGGTTTTGAACTCGGAGAAGTCGATGCCGTAGTTCCACTCGGTCCACAGCTCATCGCTAACGACGAGTATGTTGCAGACCGATACGCCTCGATGCTGGGCGACCCGGTACATCGCCGAGGTCTCCATATCGATTCCTAGAATGCCGTTTTCCATATGTCGGGTGATATCGTCGCTCATCTCACGATAGAAACCGTCGGTCGTCCACCAATCCCCACTCGCTGTTCGTCCACCATGCTTTTGTATTAGCGAAGAAAGCGTTTTGATCATTTCTTGATCGCCCGTCGGATCGCCTTGATCTGGGTAGTGCGCTGAAGTTCCTTCGTCAAGAATTTTTACAGCGTCCGGAATCAGAACGTCGCCTACCGGGTGATTTGGGTCGAGACCGCCAGAAGCGCCCACGCCCACGAATGTTTCTGCCCCACAAGCGATCAAATCTTCCATAAGCATGATCGTTCCGGGCGCTCCTATTGGAGCAAACGCTACGGTGATGCCGCCCTCGGGCGTATCAACCGTCCTAAGCCAAAATGTGTCTATGAACATCGTCCGTGGCGCAGGAGTCGCACCAAGCGCATCTGCAAGCTCCTCAGCCCACTTCTCAGTCCAAGTGAGCAGCACTTTCTTGCCGACACGCATGTCGTTGAACGTTTCGCCGCGTGCTTTCAGCCGATTACCAACCGCCTGTAGGGGAGTAAAACGTGGGTTAGACATGCTTACCTAAAGTCCCAGCGGGCCACGAACGCCAGCGAGATAGTCGGCTGCGCCAGTCTGCATGAACTTCGGAGCCGAGCTAACGATCCACTTGACGCCACGCTCGTGCCAAAAGAGTGTCTGGTCGACGGTCACGCCGAGCGTTCCCGTGTGCTTGCCGGACGCCGTTATTCGCTCGTGTAAATCCTGAATCGAATCGACAACCTTGTCGCTCATTGTCTGACCCGGAATGCCGAAGTTGACTGACAGATCGCCAGGTCCCAAGAAGATAGCGTCGGCGTTTTCTGTGGCAATAATCTCATCGGCGTTCTCGATGCCTTCGGGAGTTTCGATTTGAAGTGAAACGAACGTTTCTTCGTTCGATTCCTTGATGTACTCCGCCATGTCCTGAAGACCAAATCGAGCATTTCGACCTGCAAAGGCACCACGTTTACCCATTGGAGGGTACTTCACTGCGTCGACGACAGCTTTGCCATCGGCTGCGTTGTTGATGAGCGGAATCATGACCCCGGCCGCACCGGCGTCCATGTAGCGCTGGATGTGCTGCTGTTCGTTCAGTCCAATTCGTAAAATAGCGGTCGTGCCAGAAAGTTCCGCCGCACGAATCATGTGTTCAGCGGTTTCATAGTCCATTGGGCCGTGTTCGCAGTCGATTACTACGAAATCGAAGCCCATCCACCCCATGGTTTCGGTCATAGCGGGTGAAGGTAGACCAACGAACGGTCCTATTGTGGTTTTTCCTTCGTTTAACTTCTGCTTCAGTGTGTTTTTGTTCACCGGTACTTGCTCCGCGTGTATGGCTGGTAATTGGCAAAACGAGAATACCCGCCGGTGGACGTTCGCGAAACCCCGTGTTCGCCTTGGATGCAGACAGATAGAGACGGCTAGATTCGGCAAAATTCTGTTGGACTGCGATGGCTGGTGATCACTACCATGATCTTGTGAGCACTATCGACAGACATTCCGGTCCAGTAATCCCCTCCGCGTTTCAGCCAGTTAAGGATCTTCTTGAACAGCAGATTCAGGAAGGCCTGCACCCTGGTGCGCAGTTGTGCGTATCTATCGATGGTGATGTGGTCGCTGATTTCGGTGTTGGAGAAACAGTCGTGGGATCGGGCGTTGATCTGACGAACGATTCGGTCATGCCATTGTTTTCTTCTGCCAAGCCGATAACCGCTATTGCATTGGGAATCTTGGTAGATTCGGGTCGTCTGAGTTTCGACGACCCTGTTGCTTCGCATATTTCGGAATTTGCTACTCATGGGAAGTCGTCGATCAAGATCAAGCACATCTTGAATCACACTTCAGGGTTGGCAGACGATCCGCTCGCCGATGGGGGTACGAGTCGAGAAGAAGTGATCTCACGTCTGAGCGATTCTCGTACGATAGATGGTTGGGTTCCCGGTGAACGGTCGGCGTACATACCAACCGCCGGATGGCACATTCTGGGCGAAGTGGTTGAGCGCGCTAGCGGAATCACTTTTGAATCATTTCTGCAGGATTTCGTTCTCGACCCTGTGGGAATGAACAGCACCTTTCCGAATGTCAGCCCTGAACTTGCCGAACAGCTCGGGAATCAACGTGCCTCGGTGCATGATTCTCGTCGTGAGCCAATGGCAGTAAATCAGGCTTACTCGCCAGAACGACTCGGACGATTCGTCAGGCCCGGCAGCAGCTTCAGTGGAACGGCCCGTGACATGGTCAGCTTCTACTCAATGTTGTTGAACGACGGCGTTTCACCAGCGGGTGAACAGATCATCTCTGAATCAGTGATCGCATCTCTCACGAGCCGTCAGGATGAAGGATTACTAGATGAGACCTTTGGTGTCTTCATGGATCGAGGTCTCGGCTTCTTTATCGATAGTCAACGCCACAGCCCGGCGGTTCCGTATGGGTATGGCACAGCTGCTTCGTCTGCCACTTTTGGGCACGGTGGCAAAGAGTCCTCGACCTGCTTTGCCGATCCTGAACGTGGACTCGCTGTCTCGTTGATATTCAATGGAATGCCGGGCGAGCCAAAACATGATCGCAGGTTGAAGCGGGTACTGGCGGCTGTGTACGAAACGATCGGTTAATTTTCGAATCGTCAGCGTGTCGCATAATATGCGCCTTTCGAACTCTTTTATCGAAATTGGTAACCTGATCCCCGCTTTAGTTAGAATTCACCATGATCGTGTTTAGTTGACCAAAAATGTATTGGTTCAATATGCTCCGGGTCACATGAAGGCTCATAGAGACTGAGTCAAACCGACGGAATACTTATATGGGATTAGCTAGAGAAGTCGCGGACCGCTTCCTATTCATGGACAGTGGTGAGGTTGTCGAAGAGGGGACTCCTGAGCACTTCTTCACGAATCCTCAGGAAGATCGCACAAAGCTGTTCTTATCGCAGATTCTTTAGATAACTGATAGCGCACCGATTTGATTCTCCCGCCGAGGTGGAGAGGTACGACCCCTGCCAGATATCTCGTAAGCACTCGGGAAATCGGATTTTGGTTGAAGACTGTATTTGGCGAACGAGGTGAGTTGCCGTGCGTAAACGCACGACGAAACTAGCCTTTGAAGACCGTATCGGGAATGTTGCGATCGATCAGCAATCGTCGGACACGCTTGAGAATAGCGTCGGCGATTCGGTGTCCTGCTTGATCGGCCTTAATCACAGCCCAGCGTGGGTCGGTCTTCGACATTTCGAGATAGCCATTGCGGATGTTCTGGTGGAACTTCAGGGGTTGCTCTTCAAACCGACGCTGACCTTCGTCATCAACGCGTGTCGCACCTTTGCTGCCTGTGGAAGCGAACATGTCTTGCTCATTTGAAACTCTGGCGAGGCTCACTTTAGGGTCGAGATCCAGCAAGATAGTTAAATGCGGTGCAAGTTCAGCGGTAGCAATGTCGTTCAGCTGCTTGATCGTCTTTAGATCGCCACCGCGTGCGTAGCCCTGATAGGCGAGCGTCGAATCGGTGTACCGATCGAGGATTACAACTTTTCCGCGGTCGAGCGCTGGTCGAACAGTCTCGAACATAAGTTGAGCGCGGGCTGCCTCAAACAGAAGAGTTTCGGCGAGAGGAGAAGACGAGTTGGCTCGTTTGATCCAACGTCGCACGTTGTTGCCAAGATCGGAACTTCCAGGCTCTTGCGCGTGAATGGCATCGATACCGAAGCCTTGAAGCTTGAGGAACAGGCGTTCGGCTTGGGTCGATTTCCCGACACCCTCTCCGCCTTCAAAAGTGATCAGCAGACCACCTTCAACCATGCGCTTTTTCATGCGCTCAGACTCGGCGCCGAAATCCAATTCTTCCTGCTGCTTACCGGCCAAATTCCATACCTCGTGTTCGACAGTAGATGAGGCGTTGATCACCTCGGAAATATGCACTGAACCCTACCGCTTGCGACGCCGGATTACAACGCGTCGGGAAGGCTCTCTTCCCATACTCGCTGAACCAAGATTATTGCGAGCGGCTAAACCGTGTTGGAGTCGGCGCACGTACGGCGGTTGCGACATAAGTTCAACGCGCTGTTCTCCCGATACGACTCGACTTATGGCGGCTTCCGTCTCTTTTAGGGCTTCGCGTGAACGACCGCTTTGGTTGTGTTCTTCGAAATCGCTGTTCTCAAATTTTGGCGCACGGATTGTTTCTTGCTTAAACCGTTTCAGGAACTGACGGATCTGTTCTTTGGTTCCTCGCCTTAGAACATGCACCATCACTCCGTCACGCTCTGCTCTACGAACTGCTGTGGGGCGTCGACCGTAGTGTGATTTAGTGGTCACGAAAATTTCTGCTGATTCTGCTGAATCGACTACGTCCACCGGTGTGTCGGTTTCAGTAATGATCTCGGTAATAGCAGTTTTTGGAATTCCGAACGGGAAGATCTTAGTCATGACTCGCACCGCCGGCTCTGCGGGTGACTCGAGATCATTAATATTCAGAGCTGAGGTGCCGTTGGTGCGGCCACTACTGCTGCGGAGAATTCGTTCAGATCGTTCTCGACCTGGGTTATTTTCTCGGGGACCTCGTCGACGTCCGACGTCTGCAATATCAAATGGCGCTGGAACAAATTCCGATTCCGAACCTGGTATCTCTTCGACTTCGGTTTCCACCCGACCGTCGGGCTGCAGCCTTCGGGCTTCCTGCGGAATCGAAATTCCCCTCAACATGCGGTCGACCGCAGTGCTGACTTCAGGATGAATCGCAACGGCGTTACGTTCACGAATTTCGACAACGATGTCGAAAGTAGGTTCATGCTTACGTTCCAGTACCGTCTTCTGCGTTTTACGTCGTCGAGCTTCGATGTCACCTAGAGTTACAGTTTGCTGACCTCCAACGAGGTCGGCGAGAGTCGGATTCGACATCACGTTGCTTAGAGTGTTTCCGTGGGCTGTAGCGACGAGCTGAACGCCACGTTCGGCGATCGTTCGAGCGGCGAGAGCTTCGAGTTCGGTGCTCATCTCGTCGATCACGATCACTTCGGGCATATGGTTCTCAACGCCTTCGATCATCACCTTGTGCTGCAGGCTCGTGTTCGCTACTTGCATACGCCGAGCGTGTCCGATTGCTGGGTGGGGAACGTCACCGTCGCCAGCGATTTCATTTGAGGTGTCGACTACCACGACTCTCTTGCCGTCTTCGTCGGCAAGGACGCGAGCTGTTTCTCGGAGAATCGTAGTCTTGCCGACTCCGGGTCGGCCCAAGATGAGCACACTCTTTCCGGAGCGTATGAGATCGTCAATGAGTCGAACTGATCCGAAGATGGCCCGACCTACTCGACAGGTGAGTCCAACTGGTTCACCGGCTCGGTTTCGCATCACCGATATGCGGTGGAGAGTACGTTCTATACCGGCTCGATTGTCATCCCCAAAGTGTCCAACATGTTCGACTACGTGGGCAATCTGTTCACGTGAAACTTCGACATCGCTAAGTGGAACCTGATCGACTGAGAACCGGGCTTCCGGAGTTCTTCCAAGATCGAGGACGACCTCAACGAGGTCTCCTATATTTTCGTGCGCCGCAAGGGCGGTGGCGATTTCGTCAGGGAATATTTCAATGAATGCTTGAAGGTCGTCGACGACCTGTGCAGTGGGATCTACCAGTTCGAACTTCTCCTGTTCGCGATCTTTGGTTTTGACGTTGCTAGCTTATCGCCGCAAACGCCTTTTGTGCTTCCGTAACTTGTTGAGCAAGCGGTTTGACCATAATCTCATATTGCGCTTGTTCGGTGAATCCGAGTGTGACAAGTAAATGTGATAGCGCAGGGCGATATTCTGGCACTATTGTCGATACTTGGGCATCTTTGCTTTCAGCCAGGGATGCTGCAAGTAAACCCGGTAGCTCGGAACCTGCATGCGTTGCCCAATTGAGCGTGAAAGTGTGACCCGAGCGAGTCGAGTTCCGCCGGATTAGTGCTCCGATCTCGCCGTTCGGTAGATCAAGAACCCATTCACCAGTTTTTCGGCTCAGTCGTTCGTTCGACGCCGACCAGTCGTTCAAAGTTTGACCCGACTTCATTCTCACCTCTATTGGGGTCTCGGTGTTGTGCATTTTGAAAAGTGCGTGATCGTCAGCTTCGATTCTTGGTCGCAGTTGCAACGGATGATCGGGAATTCCGAGTTTACTTAGCGCCGTAGTGGCGGTTTCAGTGACGAATACGCTTTCTCTGTACAAAGCTATGTACCCGGCTTTACGAGCGTACTCGTAGAGATCGCTGTTGGCTGGTATACGAACGAATATTCGATGTGCGCCTGCACCTACCGCGGGTACAGCGATCTGTTCAAGTAGATCGAGAGCTAGTTCACTCTTGGTGTTACGAAGATAAAGTTCGCCAACTTCCCACGCCTGAGGTCCTGATCGAGGACCTGCTCGAAGCACACCATCGATTCGACCGCGTCGTGCTTCAACCCAACAGCTCTGCCAAGCTCGTGGTGATAGGGCGACACTTGCGTACTTAACCGTTGGGAACCCGCTCGGTCCGCCCTGAAGTGCACTTACTAAAGTGCACGTTTCGCCCCGCCCCGAAGACTTGCTGAACTGCAGTAGTCCTGGAGAATCTGTTGGGTGAAGGTGGCGGATCATACTGTGCTTGCGGTTTCCTCCGTCAAACGTCGCTTGGCATCGGCTCTATTTTCGTCTAAACGTGCGTCTTCCGCCAGTTCTACGAAAAGTGAGTGTAGTCGGGTGTCTTGCGTTAGTTCCGGGTGGAACGACGTTGCCAGAACTCGACCGGATTTTACGGCTACGGCCTGCTCTGGATGATCGTCGGTTGCTGGAACAGTTGCCAGAGGTTCGATATTTTCGCCGATGTTCTGCACGATGGGTGCACGGATGAATACGGCTCGCATTGGGTCGCCTTCGACGCCACTTATTTCGAGTTCAGCTTCGAAACTATCGACCTGTCGGCCGAAGTAGTTTCGAGCAACTCCGATATCTATCAGGTTCAGAGGAGTCGGGTAGGGATCGGCAAGCTCGCGAGCGATCACGATCATGCCTGCGCAAGTGCCCCAAAGCGCCATTCCTGATTCAACGTGCGACTTGAGGTCGTCGACGAAATCGAACATGTGAAGCAGCTTGACGATGGTCGTGCTTTCGCCACCCGGAATGATGAGACCATCGATTTCGGAAAGTTGTTGAACCTTGCGAACTTCGATGGAATCGATTCCGATCATGTCGAGCATCTGGATGTGCTCGGCGAAATCACCTTGAAGCGCAAGCACGCCGATGCGAGGTCGCATCGACGTACCTACGTTTTCATTTGCATTAGTAATTTGAACGCCTACCAGCCGCGGGTCTGAAGCTGCTCGTCTTCAGGGATCTTGCTCGCTTCGATTCCTGGCATAGCATCTCCAAGTCCACGAGAGATTTCGGCAAGCATGTCAGGGTCGTTGAAGTGAGTAGTTGCCCGAACAATGGCATCGGCCATCTTTGATGGGTTAGAGCTCTTGAATATTCCAGAGCCAACGAACACACCTTCAACACCGATCTGCATAAGCAATGCTGCGTCCGCAGGAGTGGCGATTCCACCGGCAGCGAAGTTCACAACAGGAAGCTTACCTGTGCGAGCAACTTCAACTACTAGCTCGTAAGGAGCCTGGTAGTCACGTGCAAGCGACATGAGTTCTTCGGTTGGTGCATTCTGGATCGTACGAATGTCAGCCAAAATCTGGCGTGCGTGCGTTACTGCGTGAACGATGTCGCCTGTACCGGCTTCACCCTTCGTGCGGATCATGGCTGCGCCTTCGCCAATTCGGCGAAGTGCTTCACCGATGTTTCGTGCGCCACAGACGTAAGGCATTTTGTACTGCCATTTGTCGATGTGGTACGCGTTGTCGGCAGGGGTTAGAACTTCAGATTCGTCACAGTAGTCGACACCGAGAGCTTCGAGTATTTGCGCCTCTACGAAGTGACCGATTCGAGCCTTTGCCATTACTGGAATGGACACAGCGTCGATGATGCCTGAGATGAGGTCGGGGTCGGACATTCGTGCGATTCCACCGTCACGGCGGATGTCTGAAGGAACGCGTTCGAGCGCCATTACGGATACGGCACCGGCGTCTTCAGCAATTTTCGCCTGGTCGGGGGTTACGACGTCCATGATGACGCCGCCCTTGAGCATCTGGGCAAGTCCCCCCTTTACTCGCCAGTCGCCGACTTCCGGCTTCGACATTTCTTTCCAACTCTGTGCGCCTCTTGCGCCATTGGTTGATGTAGCCATTTTTAATGGTCCTTCCGGCTTTTACAGATCAATCCCATTTTTGTATTGGGAGATCAGGTTGATATGTGATCGCGACACCGAACCCGCGCCACACCTTTGCGTCATCGTGACGCATTACCCTAAATTATACGCTCGCCTGCGTGATATGGCTGATTATTGAGATGGGGATTGGAAGGTGGAGTAGATCGCGAAAAACCTCCGATCAAGTGTGCCTGCTTGGTCAGGGGGGAGGATATTCATTAGGTGACTATCTACACATCGTTTATCGTGAAGCTTTCCGGCTCGGGTGGCACCAGAATTTCTTCGAATTTACGATTGGATGTCTTTGTGACAGATTCGAAGAATGATCTCGCTTCTGTACACCGGGATGATATAACTATGAGCCATTTATTGGTGCATATGAATGCGTTCAAATCAACAAAAAACCGCGGCCAATAATCACCACGGGTCTTTTGTTGAAATCTTTTCAATCGAGCTGGGTTTAGATGCCTTTTTCGACCATGAAGTTTGCGAGGTCGGCAGTCCGAGAGGAGTAACCCCACTCGTTGTCGTACCAACCGACTACCTTCACAAAACCATCGCCAACGGCTGAGGTTGCGAGCGAGTCGATTGTGCACGAGTTGGGGTTGCCGATGTAGTCGACAGATACCAACGGCTCGTCGGAGTAGCCGAGGATGTGGTGAAGTGAACCCTTCATTGACGCTTCGCGGTAAGCCTCGTTCACGTCCGCGAGTGAAGCGTTCTTGGTCAGCTTGACGGTGAGATCAGTTACTGATCCTGTGATAACTGGCACTCGGTATGCCATCCCATCGATTTTGCCTTTGAGTTCAGGAATCACTAGAGTCACGGCTTTTGCGGCGCCGGTAGTTGTCGGGATGATGCTGTTGGCTGCAGCTCGTGATCGACGAAGATCGTCGTGGACTTGGTCGAGGATTTTCTGGTCGTTTGTGTAGGCGTGAATGGTCGACATCAAGGCACTTTCGATGCCGAAGTTGTCGTGCAATACTTTCGCCATCGGAGCGACACAGTTCGTGGTGCAAGATGCGTTGGAAACGATGTTGTGGGACGAAGGGTTGTACTGGTCGTCATTTACGCCGAGAACTACCGTGAGGTCTTCGTTCTTGGCAGGAGCCGAGATGATGACTTTCTTCGCGCCGCCAGTGAGGTGACCTGCGGCCTTTGTGGCATCAGTGAAGAATCCGGTTGACTCGATTACGATCTCAACGCCGACGTCGGCCCATTTGATTTGGGAAGGATCTCGCTCGGAGAACGAAGCGATATTTCGCCCATCGATGATGAGTGCGCCGTCTTTTGCTTCAACTGTTCCAGCGTATCGACCGTATGTTGAGTCGAACTTGAACAGGTGTGCGTTGGTTGCCGCATCACCGAGATCGTTGATCGCTACTACTTCGAGAGTATCGCCGTGTCGCTCGGAGATAGTTCGGAATACCTGTCTGCCGATTCTTCCGAATCCGTTGATTCCAACTTTCGTTTTTGCCATTTGTCTTTGCCTACTTCGTTTGCTTAGTTCGTGCCATTTTGATCGAAATAAAAGGTTTCTACGTCAGTTAGGCAAGACTCGTTTGCCTGCGTATTGTGCCTTGTCGCCGAGAAGCTCTTCGATTCGGAGTAGGCGGTTGTATTTTGCGATTCGTTCACTTCGGGCTGGAGCCCCGGTCTTGATCTGACCAGCGGAAGTCCCAACTGCGAGATCAGCAATCGATGTATCTTCAGTCTCGCCCGATCGGTGGCTGATTACAACGCCGAAATCGGAGTTTTGCGCGAGGGCGACAGTATCGAGAGTTTCTGAAACGCTGCCGACCTGGTTCAACTTCACGAGAACTGCGTTCCCTGCCTTCGTGTCGATACCCTGCTGGACGTACCGAGCCTGAGTGACGTATAAGTCGTCTCCAACCAGTTGGATGCGATCGCCTGTTTTAGCGGTTTGGACTTCCCATCCGGACCAGTCATCTTCGGCGAGTCCATCTTCGACCGAGTAGATCGGGAAGTCGTTTGCGAGAGTTGCGTACTCTTCGACCATCTCTTCGCTTGAAAGCTTCCGGCTTTCTCGGGAGAGGTCGTAGATACCGTCGACGTAGAACTCTGACGATGCTGGGTCGAGTGCGATGAATACTTCTTCGCCAGGCTTGTAACCAGCGCCCTCAATAGCGGCAGTTGCGTATTCGAGCGCCTGTCGGTTCGTTAGTCCCTGTGGAGCAAATCCGCCCTCATCACCCACGGTCGTTGCATGGCCATCGGCATGGAGCTTTCTGTTTAGCCACTGGTACATCTCGGCTCCGCAGCGAAGTGCCTCGGAGAACGTATCGATCCCGGCTGGAACGACCATGAATTCCTGAAAATCGGTCGATCCCATTGCGTGAGCTCCTCCGTTAAGGACGTTGAACATTGGGACCGGTAGTTCGATCGGAGAATCGTTGCCTGCGAGTTGGGCAATGTGCTCGAACACTTCCTGACCGGAACTTATGGCGCCAGCTCGTAGGGCTGCGAGAGATATGGCGAGGATGGCGTTTGCACCGACTCGACCTTTGTTAGCGGTGCCGTCTAGCTCGATCATCAAGTGATCGATAGCTTGTTGGTCGGTTGCTTCTAGTCCAATGACGACCTTTGCAAGCTCCCCATTTACCGCACCAACAGCCTTGAGAACGCCTTTCCCACCAAATCGGCTCTTGTCAGCATCTCGAAGTTCAACAGCTTCTCGGCTTCCGGTGCTTGCCCCCGAAGGAACCGCCGCTGATGCCGATGTGCCGTCATCCAATATGACTGTTGCGCCAACGGTTGGGTTGCCACGTGAATCTAGAATTTCGTGTCCGATTACGGAAGTAATTTTCGCCATGTGATTCTTTTATTTCTTCTTCTTATGGGGCCGTGCCGTCGACAATAAGGACAGCGTTGTTCAAATATTGTTAGAGACCTAGGGCATTGCGTTGTGCTTCGAGCAGGTTCTTGATTCCTGCCTCACCGAGCACTAGCATTTCGTCTAATTGCGAACGGCTAAAGGTGGCTTCTTCGCCAGTACCCTGAAGCTCGACGAATTCGCCTGCGCCAGTCATTACAACGTTCATATCGACGTCGGCTGAGGAGTCTTCGTTGTAGTCGAGGTCAAGGACTGCGGCTCCGTCGACGATGCCTACGCTGATGGCCGCTATCTGATCTTTCAGAGGAATTGATTCTATCGTTCCGGCTTCGATCAGACTGTTTAATGCCTGATGAAGCGCAACGTAGGCTCCCGTGATCGAAGCGGTTCGAGTTCCGCCGTCGGCGCGGAGCACGTCACAGTCGAGCATTATCGAAATTTCGCCAAGTGCGGAAAGATCAGTTATCGATCGTAGTGCACGCCCGATAAGACGCTGGATTTCCTGCGTTCGGCCTCCAATTTTAGAACGTTCGCGCCGTACGCGCTCACGAGTCGATCGTGGAAGCATCGAATACTCGGCGGTTACCCAACCGGTGCCTTTGCCACGCATCCAGGGCGGAACTCTGGTCTCTACAGTCGCTGCGCACATAACCACGGTGTTGCCGGTTTCGATTAGCGCTGAACCTTCAGCATCGGGAACGTAACCGGGAGTGATCTTTACCGGACGCTGTTCTGAAAGAGAGCGGTCGCCCGATCGAACAAGAGTAGTTTCTGACAAATTTATGGTTCCTTTATTGACTCGACCAGCCATTTTACCAGCGGTTTGTTTCCATTCCTTAAACTAATTTATATTCATCAATAAAAATGCATATATGACAGACGTTCGATCATTAATTCAAGGCGAAGCCACGGCCTTCTCGCAATCCAATCGGCGGGGTAATCGGATATTGTTGTCGGCGAATTTAGTTTGCGGCCACGAATACGAATGAAACGGATTAGGTACTGACAATGCGGATAGCTGTAATGGGTGCGGGAGCTGTCGGTGGATATTTCGGTGGACTTCTCGCCAATCAGGGCGAAGATGTTATTTTGATCGCCCGGGGTGCTCACGGCGATGCAATCGCCAAAAACGGTCTGCAAGTCGATAGCCACTGGGGCAACTTCAATGTGAAGGTTCCGGTTACTGACGACCCATCGACTGTTGGCGAAGTCGATATGATTCTTCATTGCATCAAGTTGTACTCGAACGCCGAGTCGTTCCCTACGATGAAGCGCATGATCGGCGAAAATACCATCATTCTTACGATCCAAAACGGAGCCACGGCTGGCCAAATTTTGGGAGAAGCTTTCGGTGATGAGCACGTGCTTCAGGGCGCAACCTATATCGAGACTGGAATCGCTGGTCCCGGCCATATCAACCAGAGCGGCTCGACCGCGATGATCGAATTTGGTGAAGACGACGGTTCGACGACCGAGCGGACCGAAGCAATACGTAAGTTGTTCGACCGAGAAGGCATGCAGGTAGCCGTCAGCAGCAATATCGTCGAAACCTTGTGGGCCAAAATGGTGAGCGTTGGTTCGATCGGATCTGTGATGGCAGCTTCTCGGGCTTCATTCGTCGAAATTCTTGCAAGCCCGCACGGAGAGCACACGGTTCGAACGGTTATGGAAGAGATTGTCGCCGTTGGTCAGTCGCAAGGCGTTAGGTTCCCGCCACGATGCGTTGAAACCAAGATGAATGATGCAATTGGTGAAGCTGAAGAAACGCAAGCTTCACTTCAGTACGACCTCGACAACGGCAAGCCACTTGAACTTGATGACATTCTTGGAGCCGTCGTCCGAATCGGTCGTGAAGCAGATATTCCAGTGCCCGCCAGCGCAGCACTGGTAACGGTGCTCGATAAATTCAAGCAGGGCTCGTAGTCGAGTTGAATCCTGACTCAGTTACATGTAGATATTGGAGAAGATAGTGACTTCCAAACCAGCAATTTCAGATGAGATTCTCGCCAAGTTAGGCGAGCTACCAACTCAGACGCTTATCGATGGGCTCTGGGTCGACGGTTGGCCGCAGTCGATGATTCATGGCGCACGATCGATATTCCCTGGACAGAAGATGGTCGGTAGAGCGGTAACTCTTCGATTCGTCCCACACCGACCTGACGTCCTCAAGGACAAACCAAAGGCTGAAGATTCGCCTGAGTACGTAGCGTTCGAACTATGCGGACCCAACGAAGTGCTAGTTGCTTCGTCGGTCGGCCCATGGGAGTCTGTTGGTGGAGATATCAAGTTCTACAGATTGGCTCAGTTAAAAGTCGGCGGATTGGTGACCGACGGCTCTGTGCGTGACACGGCTGAATTGAAGGACTACGGATTCCCAGTATTCGCACATTCTTCTACTGCCAAGCAGGGACCTGCGGTGATGCAGCCTTGGGGTGTAAACGATGTGATCGAGTGCGGTGGAGTAGTGGTTAGACCCGGCGACGCTATCATCGGTGATGATGACGGCGTAGTTGTCGTTCCTGCTGCGATGGCAGACCGCGTGTTGGAGATTGCTGCCGAGCGCGAAGAGGTTGAGCAGGTAATCAAGAAAGAACTTCGTAAGAACCCGGGATCGCCAGGCAAGTACTATCCGTTCAACGACAATACTTGGAAGCTCTTTGAAGAGTATAAATCTCGCGGCGAGGCGTAGTTGGATCCGTCAGGATTATTGCAATAATAAAAAAAGCCCCGGCACTGTGCCGGGGCTTTTTCGTAGTCAGATTTGAACTATGGCTAATTAATCGAGCAGCGGTGTTCCGTCGGGTCGAAGGCCACGTGCCGCCATGCGCTTGGCACGATTGCCGAAATCAGCACAGTCTTCACAGACGCTTTCGGGTATGACACCAATTTTCATCAGAATACCGAAAACTTGGCAACCGAGACAAAATCCGACCAAGGCTTCAAGCCCTGCGGCGAAAATTAGCCCACCAAGAACGATGTAGGCGATTCCGGTTAGGCCAAATCCAAGCGAAAGTACTGCAGCCGAAACGCTGAATGCAATGCCGATAGCCGCAGCGAACTGCTTTGGAGGGCCAGCAACTGGTCGGTACGGAAGTCCTAGTACGGGAACGATCACCTTAGAAGCGAGAATCGCCAGAGGGCTGACTCGTGGACCTGTTGCAACACGGGCGATGAATCCAAATGCCAACACGAGGGTGATCCATGGCTGGTCGAAAAGAATCGTTGCGACGGCCATGATTACCACTCCACCGGCAACTACGCGAGCGACGCTCGAATTCATGGGGTGAGGGAAGCTAAAGAACGAAGGTTTTTTTTTCGGAACTGATGTCATTGAATAATGCGTAAGAAACTAATAATCGCCAAATAGCCCCCCCCATTTCGAAAGGCGGGGGGGAGTGCTCAGGTGCGTGGTTCGTCGCGCAGCCTTAGTGCGCCATCTCTTTGAAGGTGGTACTGCAACAGAGGCAGTCGGTATGTGCGGCGCTAAGAATAATCATTTCGCGCTTAACGTAACTCCGATTGCCTGTGTTGCGCAATTTATATTTTGCATTTGATCTCAGCATTTTGACTTGTTTTACGCTTTTTAGTGTTACGAATGTTCGGAATAGGTTTTCACACACACTTTCTACAAGCGTCCTATTCCAGCCTTACATGGGCATGGTCTTATAGATATCAGACGGGAACGAGGCAGTTCACTCTCTCGGCGAAAGCGCCTAGTGGTAAGTGTGTGTCAGCCAACGTCGAGTTGGATTTGTTGGCCTTCGGGCCGAATGGTCTCCTCACCGTCTTGATGGGATCGGTTGTGACATGTTTTATCTCACAGTCATAGCCGATCCCATCAGCTTTTAAAGCGTTACGGCGTCATTAGCGGTCGTCATCGGATGACTCGGCTCAGCGTCGCAGCGTTTGCTCCGGGCGTCGTCGAACGACTTGGTCGTGCGTCGCAGCTCTGGGTGGTGCGGCGTTGTTCGCTGGGCTGATAGTTCTTCAAGCGACGCTTGAGTTTTGGACGACCGAGAGGTTGGAAATTATGAACGTTGTTACATATGGCGGTGTGGAAACGACACAATTTCTGGTGTCGATCTACCGACCATGGTTCAGAGACATTTTCATCGACGTGATACCGCTTGCGACCATTACTTACGTCCCAACCCTCTATGTGCTGGGACGAGAAGATCCGCTCGGAACCAGCCTGCTGTTCTAGTACTTATCGCCTTTTATTGGCTTCTTATTTCTAGCGATTGCGTTGCGAGTGTTGCAATCCGGAGTGGGACATTAACGATCGACCGGCAGCTAGGAGCTGATGAAGCGTCTGGGCCTGTATCTCACTCCCACTCCCTGTGGGAGAGGGTTGGGGTGAGGGTGAATCTCCGACTTGTAATCAGTTCATCAGTGCCAGCCACTTCCTGACTCCTGTGGATGGATCTTCGGTGGAGGGTGCTGGTGCGGCTACGCCGAGCGAGCGCGACTGCACCCCAGATCCCTCGGCGGTACTTGGGGAATCGGACGTAGACGAATGCGCTGGCTCGTGCTCACTCCGCTGTCGGAATAATCGGCAGCACTATCCTCGAAGGATGGTCGGAACCGGTGTGAATCGTGTTGTCGGCTTTGACCATGTGTGTGTGACGACCAACCGGGTCGCCTGTGTTCGGGTTCACATCGAATCGAGGGAAGTTCGAACTTGAAACATCTAATCGAATGCGATGTCCCGTTTTAAACACGCTCGACGTCGGCCACAGCGTGATTGAAACTTCGACAGGCTCGCCCGGAGTCATCATTTCGGGATCAGTCCACGAATTGCGATATCGAGCACGCAGTATCGTGTCCGTCAGGTTCAGGTGATAGCCCTCTGGATAGTCATCGCTCATTGGGTATACGTCGATCAGTTTCACTGTGAAATCGGTATCGATCGCAGTCGACGACACCCATAGCTTAATCATCACTTCGCCTGTGACTTCGGTATCGTCTTCCAGCGGATCAGTTTCGAAGGCTAGAACGTCGGAACGGTCTTTCAGTAGCTGATATGGCTCCTCGGCACCGATCCATTCCGGGCCTTCGTTCTGATGGAATCCGCCGGCCGCGATAACTTCGGTCAGATTGTTGCGAGCGAGCGCCCATTGATCGAGGAATTCTGGAACATCATCGAGCGCTGGCCCGCCGTCTTCAGGTGATTTGATCTTGAACATGCCGACTAGCTGACCACCAACGGTTGGCACTGGTTTTTCAGGATCGTACGTGTACGTTACAGAGCTATCATCTTCCATCGCCTCGAACGAATCAAGCGATCCATCGTCGTGGAGATAGAGCGTCTGGAACTGAGCCCGTGCGAGCGGCCATTCGTTCTCATCACGCCAGTACCCACCGTGATTTAGGTGACCCTCAGGCGTTTTCTTGCCATCACCGGTTCCCATTACGTAAATCCTAACCGGCGGATCGTTCTCGGGTGCTGCCATTCCCTTCAAGTGCTGATCGAAAAACTTCAACCTCTCAGGGTTGTAAATCTCAGGACCCCAAACGCTGTCTGCGCCTGTGTCCGTATCTCCATGCCACTGACCAGTGGATCGTGTGCCGCCGTGTCACCAGGCTCCGAGAACGAGTCGGGTCGGCGACTCGTTCTGGTAATTCAACGTTTTGAAGTAATTTGCCGTGGCACCTACGAAATTGTCGTACCAGCCGCACGAAACAGTCACTGCAACATCGGCGTGTTCGCCGGCTTCGAGTAACGGTTCCTGATTGGCCGATTCTTGCGACCACCACTCGTCATACTCGCCACGGTAGTAGTAGTCGAAAACTGTCTTTTCGAGATCGGGGGCGACTCTTAGCGCTGTCTCTCCCGGCTTTAGCGGGAATTTTCGTAGCCACTCGGGCATGTCGCGCATGGCGTCGAAAATGATCTTGGCTTTATCAAGATCGTTGCCAACTTCGTGACTATCGAGGGCGTGTAGATGAGCTGCTCCGAACATCTGGAGCGACATTGCTCCGCCTTCGCGTGCTTCGTGTCGGTAGATATCGGTTGGCCCTGCTTCGACCCACATCGCTGAGAGATGAGGCGGTTTACGAAGGGCTAACTGAGTTTGTGTGATCGCTCGGTGAGAAGATCCCAAAGTACCGATCTTGCCAGAGCACCAATCTTGCTCGGCGAGCCATTCGACAGTGTCGTATCCGTCGTCACCTTCCCACGGATTCACCGTGTGGTAGTAGTGACCATCGCCCTCGGACCGGAAACGAGATCGTAAATCCTGAACGACGAATGCGTAGCCACGTCGCACGTAAAAAGGGATCACATCGTCCCACTCAGGAGCGGTCTTGTCGTACGAGGTGCGAACGAGGAGGGCAGGTACTTGCTCGCTGACGTCGACTACTCGACCGTCGCCGTGGCAAGGAAGAAAAATATCAGTCGCGAGTTTGATGCCGTCGCGCATTGGCATCATCACGTCACGAATGGCGTGGACGCCGTAGAGGGGTTGGGAGGGAGATTGGTCGTAAGAAGTCATTGCCGAGCGAGTTTATTCGCTTCGGCGCGGCGCGTCACTTGGTTTACGTCGGAGTTCCGGCAATCGAATCGTAAATCGCTACTCCTAATCCAGTGGAGATTATGACTCCAGCTGCGATCCAGCCCCACTTGGCGCTATATGGATTGATCGCGTTGTTGTCTGGGTCGGCCATTTGTGCGGCACGGTCTTTAGCACGGGCAAGCGTTGCTCGGGCGAATCTCTGCCCGGAAGCGGGCGAGGTGGTTTTTTTGTGGTCGAGTCATTAGATGAGTCGAGTAATGACGAGATCGGGAGTCGGCTCGAAATCAAACGACTTTTTCTTATTCGCATTGTTTCGGTCAACGACGTCGATGATTATGAACAGTACGATCATGGCGATTACGAACCAGATTCCGAGCATTTTCAGCCGTGAGTTTGGGGCTTCGCCTGTTCCGCGTCCGACTCTGCCGTAATTATCACTTTTGGCGTTTCGAACTTTGTCGCCACGGGATGCGCCCTTCGAACTTGGATTGGGTGATCTCCTTAGAGGAGTTGTTATTTTCTCATTACCTTTTTGACCTCTTTGGTCGTTAAATAATCTTCAACGATTGTCGTCAGCACTAAAACCGTGAGCACAACGATCACTCCAACGATGATCTTGAATTGTCGCGATCTTGGGGCGTGTACGATAACGCCCGCCAAGTTCTCCGACATAGGTTTTGCTGGTCTCACCTGCGAGTTCTTAGATATGCTGTCCGATTGAGACGAGTTAGCCGCCATGCCAGGAACGTACTACATCCGCCTGTAATGCCCGAGAGTGTTACATGTGACGGGTTCGGGGCGGTCTGATTGATCGTTGATGTTGATTTCTGTGCCTGCTTCACGAGTTCATCAATACCGCTGGTGTACATAAATGGAGTAAGCTGCTGACCGATAATCCAAGTGCGCAGCAACGTCGCCTATATAAGAAATTCGGAGAAGCAGAATGACATTCAAGGTCGTTATCACCATGTACAACCGTCAGCCGAGCAAGCTGACAACAGACGTCATCGAACAGGCCGGAATGGAAGTAGCTTACCTCCCTGCTCGAACCGAAAATGAGGTGATTACAGCGGCGAAGGATGCCGACGTGCTGCTGGTAGGAACGGTGCCTCATACCACTCGTAAAGTATTGGAAGCGTTACCAAATCTGAAGATGGTCGGCCGTTCCGGAGTTGGAGTCGATTCGATTGATCTAGCAGCTGCAACTGAGCTTGGAATTTGCGCCACAAACACTCCTGGTATTAACACATCTGAGGTCGCAGACCACGCAATGGCGATGTTGCTTTCGATCACTCGAAAAATTCCTGAACAGAACGCTGCTTTAAAGGCAGGAGCGTGGTCAGATCGACCGGCTGAGGTCGATGCTCTGCGCGGCCAGCTACGACGTATTGCCGGAAACACTGTAGGGATATTCGGACTGGGCAGCATCGGCAAGGGATTTGCGAATCGGGTCCGTGGATTCGGACCTTCAAAAATCATTGCTTACGATCCCTACGTGCCTCAGACCTCTGCTGATCTGCTCGGTGTAGAAATGGTCGATTTCGACACGCTTCTTGCCGAGTCTGACTATCTGACTGTTCACTCTCCAGCGACGGCTGAGACGAATGAGATTTTCAATATCGACGCGTTCAGCAAAATGAAACCAACTGCGGTGTTCATCAACTGCGCACGTGGCCCGATTGTTGATGAAGGTGGACTGCAACAGGCTTTAGAAACTGGTGTGATTTACGCTGCTGGAATCGACGTTACGCAGATCGAACCCCTAGATGCTGAGAGCCCGCTGTTGAAACTCGATAATCTGACGATAACTCCGCACAACGCAGGTAATTCTGACATCAGCGGAATTGTCGGCGCTACTCGTTGGGGCGAGAATGCTGTGAACATTTTGACGGGTAAGCCTTTGCATGGACTCGGCAACCCTGAAGTCGTCAAGCGAATCGCCGTAATGCGGGCACAAGGTCCAAGTCGCTGGGACGGCATTCCCGATCCTGTTACGCAAGCTTGGAGCTAACGGTCGGAAGTGACCCATAGCCGTTCGCCATCTGTCGTGACTGTCACGGTTCCCCTGTCTTGGGTGACGTACACCGATTCGGATGAAAGCTGGTCTTCTAGCCCTGCGATCACGTCTTCGTGCGGGTGGCCAAATTGGTTTTTGATACCTGTTGTGAAGATCGCCAGTGCCGGATCGACTGCATCGAGGAACGACTGAGTGATCGATGTTCGACTACCGTGATGTCCTACCTTTAGGACTTATGATTTCACTGATTGACTAGTAAACAGCGCATCTGCTTCTGATTTGTAAGTCATGTCACCGGTCAATAAAAACGAAAAGAGTCAGGTCTTTTGGCTGTTATGGCATTAGACACAAGTCCAATTTGCAGGTGTTGGCATGAGTCGAGAGTATGGCATATGAATTCGTCTCTCAAACTGTAATGTCGGGCAAATATTCGACAATAACTTCGAAATTCCAAGCATGCCGTCGGCGATCAGCCTAGAATTCTTGCCAATTTCGTGAGCCGACATGCCGATCTATCCGACCGCCGTTTCGTTGACGTAATCAACTTTGGCTATCCATCCCATCAGAAAGCAGCGCACCGCAAAAATGAAAATCGAGAAAATCGAAGTCACCACGTTTCAGTCGACTTCTAAGAAGGTAAATGACACCGATGGTCATACTCACCCCGGCCCAGAACACGACACGACTGAAGCGTTGTTGACCATCACCGACGACGAAGGCAACTCTGGCTATTCGTTCGGTTCGCCAGAAGCACTTCGCCCTTACATCGTTGAGAACTTCTTCAAGAAGGTATTCATGGGTGAAGATCCCAGAGATCGTGAAAAGCTGTGGGTCAACCTTGCCAAGTGGCAGCGCGGAAGCGGCGCAAATCTCACAGATCGCTCGATGGCAGTCGCCGAAATGGCGCTTTGGGATCTAGCAGGTCGAGCATCAGACACGCCTGTTTGGAAGATGCTAGGTGGATACCGGGATAAGGTTCTCGCTTACGGATCGACCATGTGCGGTGACGAGATGGAGGGTGGGCTCGCCACTCCTGACGACTACGCAAACTTCGCCGAATGGATGGTCAATCGCGGTTACAAAGCCATCAAGCTCCACACGTGGATGCCTCCTGTAACGTGGGCTCCTAGTGTCGAAATGGACATCAAGGCATGTGCTGCAGTTCGTGAAGCTGTGGGCCCAGATTTCCCGTTGATGCTTGATGCCAACCACTGGTACTCGCGCATGGATGCTTTGCGATTGGGCAAGGGCATTCAAGATCTCGGTTACTACTGGTACGAAGAGCCAATGGACGAGCACTCAACAGAATCTTATCGTTGGCTTGCTGACCAGCTGGAAATTCCAGTGATTGGTCCTGAGTACGCATACGGAAAACACCACACACGCGCAGAGTGGATTGCCAGCAAAGCTTGCGACATTGTTCGAGTTGGAGTTGCTGACGTTGGTGGTATCGGTCCGAGCATGAAGTGTGCCCATCTAGCTGAATCGTTCAACATGGATTGCGAAATCCACGGTGGCGGAGCTGGAAACCTCGCGGTGATCGGTGGAATCATGAACACCACTTGGTACGAACGAGGATTGCTCCACCCATTCATCGATCACGATGAAGTTCCTAGCCATCTGAACAGCATTGTCGACCCTATGGATAAAGACGGGTACATCCAGATGCCAAGCCTTCCGGGTTTGGGCGAAGATATCAATTTTGATTACATCGCCGAGCGAACGACAGCGACACACTAAATAACGACGGCAGGGGTCAGCTTTAAGACGAATTTGTGCTTTGATGCCCAAATTGGTCTTGTTGCTTGCCCAAGCGTTCGTATAATTGGCGGCTGGTTGCTTTGGCAAGCCACCTTTAGAGTGCAGTTACTTATTTGAGCTGACACGCCCGCGCTTTCTGCTATTTGTCTTCCGTTATTGTCACGGGGGGGGGCGCAGAGGTTGCGGGCGTTGTTGCATATTTAGGAGAAGAATTATGACGCAACAGATCTGGGCATTCCTCGGTGGGAAACAAGTTCCCGAAGAGGACGCTACAGTAGGCGTCAAAACTCACGCTCTACACTACGGAACGGCTGTCTTCGAGGGAATTCGAGGAAACTGGAACGAGCGAATCGGCAAAGTAACTATTTTCCGATTAGAAGAACACTACGAAAGACTTCTGCGCGGTTGCAAAATTTTGCGGATTAATCTCCCTTACTCGGTCGCCGATCTATGCAAAATCACTACTGATCTTCTTGAGAAGAACGGGTTTGCTGAAGATGTTTACATCAGGCCTCTAGCGTTCAAGGGCGAGCAGCTAGTTGCCAACCTCAACCTGAACACTGTTGCAGATGAGTTCATGCTGGTGATCCAGCCCTTTGGAAACTACATCGACAACAGTCGACCGTTGAAATGCCAGACATCATCGTGGCGACGACCGATGGACTCTTCAATGCCAACTGGCGTGAAGATCTCAGGTCTGTACACCACGAGCATCCTCGCTAAGACAGAAGCACTCGCAGCTGGATTTGATGAAGCAATTCTGCTGAATCAGGATGGTTCAGTTTCTGAAGGTTCGGGTGAAAACCTGTTTATGATTCGTGACGGCGTCATCATCACTCCTTCTGAGACTGATAACTGCCTTCTAGGAATCACTCGAGACTCGGTTATCCAACTTGCGAAAGATGAACTCGGACTGGAAGTCGTTCAGCGACACATTCACCGATCCGAACTATACCTTGCCGATGAAGTATTCCTTACTGGCACGGCTGCTCACCTAACTTCGGTTGGGGAGTTGGATAATCGTAATATCGGAACTGGCGATACTGGACCTATCACCAAGAAGCTCCAAGATTTGTACTTCACGACAGTAGTCGGGGATAACCCAAACTACGCTAACTGGTACACGATGGTGACTCCTTCCGGCGGATAGGCAGGTCGTAATCTCGTCTGGTGCCAGAGGTTGATTCGTCGACCACGTTTGTATCGTCGAGGAATCGCGATTTTTAGGACTCAATTCAAGGAGAGGATTGCTGGTTGAATACCGACCCAGGTGTGGTGCGGGATTTGTTTGCGGCCCATTATTTTCTGTTCGCATTTCTCACGAGTCTTGGCACTATCCAGATAGCGGTTTCTAACGCTGGCACACGCGGTCTTTGGCTAACGCCTAACGCCACGCTGACTCGATGGCTTGGAATAGCGTTCATAATTACTGCCATCGCAATTTTCTTCTCGCAGCCTCTCTGGGTTGACGGCCCTTGGGCTGCCGGTAGTGTTGAAGCAGATTCACTGACTCGTGACTGGGGCAAAGCCAGTTGGGAAGAGGTTGCAGGAGCCCGCAACGTCAACGATATTCATGGCGGACTCGATGGCGTTAAGCAGACGGGTTGGTTCTCGCTTGCTGCCGTAACAGCGTTTGCAGTCTCAGCCATTGCAGGAACCCTCAGCATAAGAATACTGAATACGGTTCAACCGAAATCAGGTGATGATCAAGACCCCGATGTGCCTGACGGACTGGCAGGACTCGCCAACCGTTCGTATCTTTCAAACCAGCCTGAATCATGGCGAAATTTCCATGACGAATTCGGTGAGCTTTGGCGCAAGGGAATTCGTGAGGCCGAATCGTGGAGTTTGATTAAATCGATCTGGGGTAGGTCATCGAAATGACTTCCATCGACGCCAATATCGTAATCTGGCTGAACGGCTTGTCGGGCAATTTTGCCGCCTTCGACAACTTGATGCGAATCGTCGCTAGTGACTATCTGATGCCGTTAGTGTTCTCATTGGGCATGCTCGGTCTTTGGTTCTCCGGGAAGAACCCTGCGCAACGGATAAGGTATCAGCTATCGACCCTCATGGGCATCAGCGCTCTCTCGATCGCCAACATCGTCGTCTGGATATTCAACATCACCGTCGAGCGACCGCGTCCGTTTGTAGAGTACGGCGATCAGTTGACGCTGTTGTTCTATCCGCCAACCGACCCGTCATTTCCTGCGAACCCTGTGGCCGTCGGATTCGCAGCTGCGACCGCTGCTTGGACCATCAATCGTAAGTTCGGATTGTGGTTGTATGCAGCAGCGGCTTTATTCGGGTTCTCACGTCTGTACGCCGGAGTTTTCTATCCAACCGACATCGTTGGCGGGGCGTTAGTTGGAATTGCGATCTACGTATTCACAACTTACCTGCGTCGATTCCTTGAACCGCTAATCACAAGCTTTGTTCGATTTATACGCGGGTTGTCCGCCGCATAGCTCGGCGGAAAGTTCGTTTCCATGAACGGCGTGTTCGTTCGGATATTGGATTATTGATTTCAATCGTTGGCATCCGCATCCAACTTCGTTTCAAACGAGGTTGTGACACACGTTCGCGTTGAGGAGATCGACCCCCAAGGATCATGTCGGGATTGGTCTCGAAAATATCGATTGCTTCTGGATAGCCGACGAGATCGGTCACTATCTCAAACGCATCACTCAGTTGAGGTGAACGTGGAGCACGTTCGCTGTGCATTTCAGATGAAACCACGTGTGCGATACCGCTCTTTATGTATTGTTCTGCAGATCGACGAGCGTTGTCGCCGTTCTGTCCGGTCAGGCTGCCTGAAGCCACCTGAACGATTACGCCCTGATCGACTAACTGCTGTAAACGTTTTGGATTTCTTTGGAACTCAACATTACGTTCGGGGTGCGCAAGAACCGGCACAAGACGCTGCGTTAGTAGGCGGCCGATTACTTCATTTACGTATGACGGAAGGCGGCTGAATGGTGGTTCGACCAGCAAAAACCTAGTTCGATTCAGCATGATTGCCGATTCCGAGTCAACCAGATCTGGTAGAGACTTATCAAGCTTGTGGATCATCCCTGTTAATATACTCACCGACGGTGTGCTTCTTCGAAGAGTGTCGCTCCTCAGAGCAGCATTCAGCGTATCGGCTAGCTCGCGAACAATACTTGCCGACTGATGCTCAAGCTCCATATCTCCGTAGTGAGGCGTGGCCACGATAACGTCGGTGCCATCAAGCGCCGCCATGCGAGCCATCGCTAGGCTTTCTTCTACAGTCACTGGGCCATCATCAAGCCCGGGCAGGATATGTGCGTGTAAGTCGACTCGTGGCATTTAGTGACAGTCTCAGTTAAGTACGGGCGGTGAGACGTCGAAACGACTCGCCATATTCGAAGCCGTAGCCTTTTGCTGCATCGGAGTGACGAGATCGCATTCGCAGATCCATCTCTGAACCGAACGACAACCCTGGCAACTGGCTTTCATGTTTGGAAAGAGCGTTGATCTTTGTGTCGACAGAGTCGGACACGTCGACGATCACATCGGGGATGTCAGTACCCCAGAAGAAGATGTGCTTAACCTTGTACGGCTCAACGTCTTCGACGAGCTGTTCGGGGAAGTGCAGATGATCTCGAGCATACGGATACACCGCGTCCTGAACCGTGATTCCGACGTTACGGTGATCGCGATGCTGGAATCCATGAATACGGTGTTGGTCGTGAGTGAACACGACTTCAGGCCGGTACTTGCGTATAGCGTGGACTACTTCTCCCAAAAAGACATGATCGGCCTCAAGCTCGCCATCTGGATGATCCAAAACAACGATATCGCTAGCTCCAATTGCATCGGCGGCGGCGCGCTGTTCTGCAGCTCGGATACCGACGATACGCTCCGAACTCATCTCCGTATCGTTGCTTCCGCTACTACCGGTTGTGCACTGGACATACGTAATCTCGCAGCCTTGATCTGCCCAGAGCGCGGTCGTTGCACCTGCGCCAATTTCAGCGTCGTCAGGGTGGGCGAAAATCACCATCGCTCGTTTCGGTACATAGTCGATAGCTTCAAATTTCGTCACCTGATTAGGCGTCGAAAAAGGATAGGTCATAGATTCTCCTGATTTTGGGGGGAGCACATCAAATCGCAGGTATGAGGCAACACATCATAACGACTGGTGGTGAAATTTTAGGGATTATTAGAGAAAAAGCGGCGAATTTTTGATACCGGCTATAGACTTAAAATCTGTGTTTGAATCTGGATTTGAGATTCAACAAATATTTGATAGCAATCTAACAGTGTCCTCGCTCAAAAAAATGCGGTGGAAAACTGTATCGGAGATCCCATGTCGGCAATTGCCACTTTTGATCCTGAAATCGCGAAAGTAATTGAAGACGAACAGCGACGCCAGCGTGATCAACTCGTGATGATCGCATCTGAGAACTACACCAGTGCCGCCGTTCTCGAAACTGGTGGATCTGTTCTCACAAATAAGTACGCCGAGGGATATCCGGGTCGACGCTACTACGCCGGGTGCGAAAACGTCGACATCAGCGAACAGCTTGCAATCGACCGTGCAAAAGAGCTTTTTGGTGCAGAGCACGCCAACGTTCAGCCTCACTCAGGTTCACAGGCCAACATGGCTGCATTCTTCACGCTCGCTGATCCCGGTGACAAGGTGATGGCAATGTCGCTCGATCACGGCGGTCACCTTACTCATGGATCGCCGGTGAACTTCTCGGGCAAGCTATACGAATTCAATCACTACGGAGTTGATCCCGACACCGAAGCACTCGATTACGACGCTGTCGAGAAACAGGCGCAAGAATTTCAGCCGAAGATCATCATTGCTGGTTACACCGCATATCCGATGACCATCGACTTCAAGCGCTTCCGTGAGATCGCCGATTCAGTCGGTGCTTACTTGTTGGTCGACATGGCTCACATTTCTGGTCTCGTCGCTGGCGGGGCGCACCCGTCGCCAGTTGAATATGCCGACATCGTAACGAGCACGACTCACAAGACTTTGCGAGGTCCTCGTGGTGCAATGGCTCTCACGAAAAAGTCGCTTCGCCGCAAGTACAACTCGGCAGTATTTCCAAACATGCAAGGTGGCCCGATGGAACACGCAATTGCCGGTAAGGCAGTTGCATTCAAGGAAGCCATGCAACCTGAGTTTAATGACTACGCAAATCAGGTTGTTCAAAACTCTAAGGCACTAGCCATCGGGCTTGCTGCTGGTGGACTGCGAATCGTTGCTGGTGGTTCCGAGAACCACATGATGCTCGTCGATACCCGGTCGATTGGTCTCACTGGTAAAGATGCCGAGGCAGCTCTGATTTCAGCCGGATTGGTTGTAAATAAGAACACAATTCCATTCGATCCTGAGTCGCCAATGGTCACATCTGGCATTCGGATCGGTACTCCAGCACTTACGTCACGTGAGATGAATGTAGCTGATATGGAACATGTCGCCGGGTACATTCTCGAAGCGGTCAAGGCTCATGACGATGAATCTGCACTTGCGAATCTAGGCGGCGAAGTAGCCAAGTTCGCAGCGAAATTCCCTGTCCCCGGTCTCGATTCTTAATGGTTTTACAGCCAAAACGTGACACTCGGCTTGGAACTGGCGTCAGTCACTGCAAAAATGGTGGCTGACGGGACGCAATCGCGTGATAGACTGAATCGGTTTCGCGCAAATTTATAAAGAACACGGTGGATCGTTGAGAAAGTACGAATTAGTTTGGATTCTCGGTAGCGAAGCTGACGAAGAGCAGGGTACCGAATCCGTAGAGAAAATCACTTCACTTGTAGTCGGTGTCGGCGGTGAAGTTTCAGGCACCGACATTTGGGGCAAGCGCACGTTGGCTTACCCAATTTTGAAGAACACTGAGGGTTACTACCTTCAGGCGAACTTCGAAATCGATGGTGCCAAGGCTCCTGAGCTCGACCGAGCAATTGGCGCCGACCAGTCGATCATTCGCCATCTCCTCGTTCGCGATGAGATCAAGCCGGTTGTAGTTACAGAAGCAGCTGAGTAGAGTCTGGCGTTTAGCTAGGCACGGATGAATTTAAATTGAGTCTTAACCAGATACTTCTGATTGGCCGGGCGGGTAACGATCCCGAGATGCGTTACACGCCAAGCGGCACCCCTGTCACAAGTTTCAGTCTTGCTGTGAACAACAACAGGCGTGACGAAAAAGGTGAATGGACCGAAGATACCGAATGGTTCCGAGTTACAGCTTGGGAGCGTCAGGCAGAATCGGTAAACCAGTATTTGGCAAAGGGTCGCCGAGTGTTTGTTGACGGTCGTTTATCGACTCGTCAGTACACAAGCAGTTCGGGTGAGGCCCGCACATCGCTAGAAGTTAGAGCATTCAAGGTAGTTTTCCTTGACTCTCCTGGCGGTGAATCAACGGGATCCGGTGCACCATCGGAAGCCCAATCTTATTCAGCAGGGCCATCTGGCCCTCCGGCTCAACCGGCTCCTGCTGTAAATAACCCATCTGAAGACGTGGAGGAACTGCCCTGGTAGCAGTTTCCATGCGGAACGAGTTTGGCAAGTTGTCGAACAGTTCTGCTGTCCTTTCCGCGAGGTAAAAAATGACAACCCCCCGAACAACTCAAGGTGGCGCAGGCCGCCCACCATTCCGCCGAGGCGGAGCCCGACGTCGACGCCAGTGCTACTGCAAAGAGAGCACCGTTGACTACAAAGATGTTTCAGGCATCCGACGATTTATCACTGATCGTGGTCGCATCGAAGCCGGAAAAAAGTCTGGCAACTGTGCGAAGTGCCAGCGAAATCTGACAACCGCTATCAAACGTGCGCGTCATTTGGCTCTCCTTCCGTACGCTCCTGATCACCTTCGTGTAACTGGAACTGTTTCCACTGGCGGAAAAATCTCAAACGAAGATGAGGCGGCTACAGATGAAGACAAAACTGATGCTCCTGAAGCAACCGAGGCTAACGCGGTAGCTGAGGAATCTCCAGAAGAAGCTGCTTCAGATGAGACCGAAGAGGTCACTGAAGAAGATTCAACTGAAGATGTTCCAGTCGCTGAAGTAGCTGAGGAATCTTCAGAAGAAGCTGTTTCAGAGGAGACCGAAGAGGTCGCTGAAGAAGCTTCAACTGAAGATGCACCGGTCGCTGAAGTAGCTGAGGAATCTCCAGAAGAAGATGCGTCAGAGGAAACCGAAGAGGTTGCTGAAGACGTTCCATCTGAAGAGGCTCCAGAAGCCGCAGATGACAGTTCTGAAGAAGAAGAGAAGTAACTTCTTCTCGCAGACAATTCAACGTTAGTAAGGCTGAGGCGTCGCTGTTCAAGTGACCCCGGCCGCAGCAGTAGCAAGCGCCGAAAATGTCCACAGAAGACTCAAGTGAAGATCGCAATGAAGAGCAGCAGCCGATAGCCGGGGGGCCTATTCCCGACTACGAAGCTGGTCGCCGTAGTATTACCGTCCGTGGCGGAAAAACCCGCCGCGAAATGGTCAACGAAAAACACCAATTTCAGGTCAAGACCCGACCATTCATGATCGTTGGTCTGGTGGTCTTGCTTGGTCTTTTGGCGATTCCTGTTTACGCTTATTTCGAGAATTACGTATTTCCACCACGTGAGCTTGCTCTCAGGGTTGAAAACACTGAATACACCCGCGGCGACGTAGTTAACTTCATTCGTTTCAATCAGCGTATGAGTGAAAATCTGGGTGTTCCGTTTGAAATTGGAAACTCGCTGTTCGACTCTTTGCAGACCCTGCAGGAAAACGAGCTAGCGTTCCAGCTCGCACCTCAGTACGGCATAGCAGTAACTGCTGAGGAAGTTGACGAACGGCTGAGTTCAATTCTTGGTTTCGTTGCAGTTACGGTCGCAGAACGAGAGTCTCAGGAATATCAGGACAACGTTGAGGAAGCCAAGCGACAATTCATCCACCGTATTGGTATCGATGAAGAGGTTTTTCGTGATTTCATTCGAAAGAGCATGTTTAAAGAGCAACTACGCGACGTTATAGGCGACACTATTCCTCGGGTTCAAGCTCAGGTAAATATCTACGAAATCATCAGGCTCTCGAACGACTCCGAAGATCGTCGGGCGATTGAGCGTGATTTAGTTGCGGGAATACCTATCGAGAACGTAGTGCTCCAGCATTCAGCCGATCCGAACGTCAAGCGAAGTTTAGGTGATCAGGGCTGGAAGCCATTTGGTGTCATTCCAGAACTTGACGCTCTTATGTTCGGTCTAGACGGTGATGGGAAACGGCTTTTGCCGATTAGAACGCCGAGCAGTCCGCGTTTCGACGAAGAGAATAACTGGTGGTCTTATCTGATCGTTGCCGAAGTCAACGATGCTCGAGAAATCGATGCGGAAAACTTCGAGTTACTCACTTCTCGTGGCATGACAATTTTCTTCAACGAAGAGCAGCGTAATTTCGATCTTCACATGGTTTTGGATAGCGCTATTTTCGATTGGGTGAACGCTCAGGTTCGTCTTTCAGCAATTATTCCTACCCCAACTCCAGTGCCATTCGGTTCTGGTGCGCAGTTTAGTCAGTAGACGATGACAGGTTCAGTAAAGACGGACAATCAACCTACCGGTATCGGCCTACTAGGCCTTGGGGTAGTAGGTTCGGCAGTGGCGAATGCCATCAGCCAACGACACCGTTCGGAAGACCCGAGTGTTTCGCTCAATGTAGTTGCAGCTGTGGTTAGAGATGATTCACGTAAACGTGACGTGACTATCGATTTCAGTGTGATTTCAACAAATCTTGAAACTGTAATCGCCAACCCCGAAGTTGGAATTGTCGTCGAGCTAATGGGTGGCGTCGATCCGGCGTTCGACTACATAACCAGTGCCCTTAAGGCTGGTCAGCATGTGGTTACGGCGAACAAAGAGGTTATGGCGAAGTATGGTAGCGAGCTGCTCGCCACTGCCGCTGAAAACAACGTTTGCCTGTACTACGAAGCAAGCGTTGCAGGTGGCATCCCGATCATCGGCCCGTTAATGAACGATCTGACAGCGAACAAGATCCATAGCATCCGTGGAATCATCAACGGAACAACAAATTTCATTCTGACGAAGATGGCCAACGAAGGTGCGGGCTTCAACGATGTGCTCGCAGAGGCACAAGCGCTCGGCTACGCCGAATCCGACCCGACTGCCGATGTAGACGGATTCGATGCGCTGTACAAGATTTCTGTTCTCGCTCGTCTTGCGTACCACACTGAAGTGCCGGTTGATGTGATTCATCGAGAAGGCATTCGTGAGGTTCAAGCGAAAGACTTCCGATACGCCAGCGAACTTGGCTACACTATCAAGCTTCTTGCAGTGGCTCAGGCGAATGCAGATTCAGGGCTGCTTGCCCGAGTGCATCCTGCGCTGATTCCTCTTGATGTCCCGATGGCTTCAGTAAACGGTGTGTTGAACGCCGTTGAAGTCGAAGGCGACCTTGTTGGCCCGCTGTGGTTCCAGGGGCCCGGGGCAGGGCCAAACCCAACAGCTAGCGCTGTTATGGGGGATGTACTGAGAATCGCCAATGGTGCGGTAAACGATGGCGGATCGTCGTCGGTGCCCGAATCATTCGCAATAGCATCGATGGCCGATCACGAGTGTCAGTACTACATTCGATTGACGGCTTCTGATCGACCTGGGGTGCTTGCTAACGTTGCAAGAGTTCTGGGCGACGCAGACATTAGCATCAACTCGGTACTGCAAAAAGATACCGACACAGAGAATGGCCACGCCGACCTAGTGATAATGACTCACCCGGCGCGAGAGGCTAATATGCAGAGTGCCGTGCGTTCTATTAGAGAACTCGATACTGTTCTTCAGCTGGACAGTTTGCTGCGGGTTGAAACATACGGCGACCGGTCTTAGCGTCAGGTTTTAGATAATAGGCGAGCTTTGGCTCGGTTTGATTAGGAGCGTTCTTCTCGTTGACGAACTCTGGATTGATAGACAGGTACCGCGAATTTCTACCTGTTACGGATGCCACACCGTCAGTCTCATTGGGAGAAGGAAGCACCCCGCTTGTAAGGTCGCAGAGCATCGGAGATTCACTCGGTTGCAAAGATCTGTTTTTCAAACTTGAAGGCTGTAATCCAACCGGATCGTTCAAAGATCGCGGCATGGTTATGGCGGTTGCGAAAGCCCTTGAAGCTGGCAAAAAGCGAATCATATGCGCCTCCACCGGTAACACTAGTGCCGCCGCCGCCGCCTACGGTGCACGCTACCAGCTAGAGACCCTCGTCTTGGTTCCTGCTGGCGAGATCGCGCTTGGCAAGCTCGCTCAGGCAATGGCGTACGGCGCTCGAATACTTGCAGTTAACGGTAGTTTCGACGACGCCCTTAATGCCGTTCGCAGCATCGTTGAAATTATGGACATCGAGTTGGTCAACTCGGTTAACCCGTATCGAATCGAAGGTCAAAAAACTGGAGCATTCGAGATTGTCGACGAACTTGGAGAAGCGCCTGATCTGCTTTGCATCCCTGTCGGAAACGCCGGGAATATCACTGCCTATTGGAAAGGCTTCAACGAGTATCAGTCGTTGGGCAGATGCGAAACCACGCCCAAAATGATGGGATTCCAAGCTGCGGGAGCTGCACCGATTGTTCGAGGTGAACCCGTGTTGAAGCCTGAGACGATCGCTACGGCTATCCGAATTGGTAATCCCGCAAGCTGGGAAAAAGCCGAAGCTGCTAGAGATGAATCTGAAGGCATGATAGACATGGTCGACGATAACGAGATTGTCGATGCTTACTTACGATTGGCCCGAGAAGAGGGCATTTTTTGCGAGCCAGCCTCTTCCGCTTCTTTAGCTGGGTTGATTAAGCTACCCGAATTGGGTGTGGACCTGACCGGCAAAACGGTAGTCTGCATATTAACTGGAAATGGACTGAAAGATCCTAGTACAGCGGAGAAGCGAGCTCTCATCGAGCTTGAGTACGTTGAACCCGACATCGATTCAGTTATGAAACTCCTGAACAGCGGTAAGTAATTACTGCCGACATGGTTCAGGGTATTCGCATATTTGTACTCACTAAGGAACGTCCGACAAATTGACTTGTTGCAGCACTGGTATTGAGCAGGGGACTTTCGAAAGTCTCGCAGATCACTGGCGCCAGATTCTCGAAGATAGTGCGGAACCGACATTCTTCGATTCGCAAACGTGGCAAAAAACCTGGTGGTCTGAGTTTGGAAACGAATCAGAACTCCAGCTCCTGATGGTTCGTTCTGAATCAGGCGATGTGAACATGATCGCCCCGTTAATGATCGACGGTTCCGAGATCAGCTTTCTCGGTAGCACCGACCTGGTCGATTATCATGATTTTCTTTCAAGGGATCGACATAGTTCGAACTCCATTCAATCACTAGTATCTGCATTGAGTGAAATGTCAGAGATCGACACGATTCTGCTCCAGTCTATTCCCGGTAATTCTCCCACGATTACTCAGTTTCGTGAAGAAGCAGAAAATGCAGGCTGGCGAGTCGAGCTCGAACAAGAAGACGTCGCCCCTCGTATGGAGTTACCTGCCAGCTGGGATGAATACGTTTCTGCCCTCAGAAAGAAAGATCGACACGAGCTCCGTCGAAAGTTACGTCGATTAGAAGCCGCGGGTGAAGTTCAGCACGTTGAACTTTCTGAGCCAGCCGATATCGAGGCTGGTATGCCTGAGTTCATGCGGCTCCACCGTATGAGCACACCCGACAAGAACGAGTTCATGACTGCTGAGCGAGAGCAATTTTTCTGTAAGATCGCCATCGAACTGGCACGTGAAGGCGTTACCCGACTCTGCTTCTTGGAAATAGACGGCGTACGAGAAGCAACTTCGTTGTCATTTGTGTCTGGTAATGTGCGTTACCTGTATAACAGCGGTTACAATCCGTCTCAGTACAAACTTTCAGTTGGACTATTGAATCATGCACTCACGATAAAATCGTCCATTGAATCAGGTCACAGAGTGTTCGACTTCATGCGCGGGAATGAGTCATATAAGTACCATCTCGGCGGTGTCGACCGTCAGGTATTTGCGTTGACAGCAAAACGCTGATCAGCGGCTCAGGCGAAGTAGCTTCCAACAACCATGAACTTAGCAGTAATCACAGTCCACGGATGTCCCATGCGCCAAGCGGGCAGCAAAGACTCCGGCGGAATGAACATATACATTCTTGAGATGGCAAAACGACTTGCCGCTCGGGGAGTTCAAGTTGACGTATTTACGCGCCATCATGACCCTCTCGATCCTCAGATCGTGATGCTCGCCCCCGGCGCTCGGTTAATTCACTTGCCAGCTGGGCCGCCGTCGCTCGATAAGAATGGCGTGTACGAACTGCTTCCACAGTTCACTTCTCAAATGCGCAGGTTCTGTATTGCTAATCGCCTGAACTACGACATCGTTAGCAGTCACTACTGGCTTTCGGGTCTGGTTGGTATGCGATTGGCTTCAGAGTGGGGCGTGCTGCATACGACAAGCTTCCACACAATGGCCGAGATGAAGCGACGCGGTAGGCCTGAAGAATCGGAAGTCGCTCAGCGTGATAGTTCAGAAACTGACATCGCTTGCTCGGCAGATTCGATCGTAGTTTGGACCGAGCATGAACGTGCGGCAGTTGCTGAATATTGCAACGTTGTCCCCTCGAAAATCGATGTAATTCCACCGGGAGTCGACCTCGCTCGATTTCGTCCAATGTCACGGCGACAGTCTCGAGATCACCTCGGCTACGGTGATGAAAAGAACATTTTATTTGTCGGGCGTCTTGAGCCATTGAAAGGTCTCGACAATCTATTCCGTGCGGTTGCTAGCCTCGAAGATCCAGCGAAGATAACGTTGAACGTTGTTGGCGGAGACGAGAACTCTCAGGAGAAAGCACGTCTGCAGATGTTGGCGAGCCGTATGAAACTGACACAGTCAGTAAATTTCATTGGTGCGGTAAGCCAGGACGAACTGCCATATCACTACAACGCGGCAGACGTCTGCGTACTGCCATCTCACTATGAAAGCTTCGGTCTTGCTGCGCTCGAAGCAGCAGCTTGCGGGCGACCAGTAGTTGCGTCTGACGTCGGAGGGTTACCTAGCATCGTCAAAAGTGGCGAAACCGGATACCTTGTTCCTGCTAAGCAGAGTGATGTAATGGCTGAACGTCTTTGTGAACTTCTTCAGGATGACGTGCTGAGAGCTCGAATGGGCGACGCCGCGCGAGTTCACGCTGAATCGCTGAGCTGGGATCGCTCGGCCGATGCCTTGCTCAATAGCTATCTAACACTAGTGCCAGCACCGACAGTTGCCGCAGCGCCTGCTGCCGGCGGCTAAAGAGCCCGTTCCCACCAGCTAACTTCACTGTCTTCTTCAAATCCTAGCGAAGAATAGACATGGATCGCTGGAGCATTTTCCGAATCGACATCGAGCTCTAGCGAATCGACGTTTTGGCGAACCAAATGATTGAATCCGGCTTCGGCGATTGCTCTTCCAAGGCCCTTCTTACGAGCCGTCGGTAGCACAGCCGTCATTCCGATTCGCCCGATTTTTAGTCCATCACGTTCGTAGATGAGTGCCCAGCAATACGCCACCAGCTGGTCGTATGAATCGTGAATCATAACGATATTGTCGAGGCTGGAATTTCCTGTAAGTAAGTGAGCGAGAATTTCGTCTTCGGTGTTCGGAGAATATCCAAAGTGTTCTTTAAACGCCTCGTTTTGGATATAGGTTAGTTCCGGTACCTCGTCGAGACCCAACATGGTTCGTACTGTGAATCCATCGGGAACCGCTGCTGTAGCGAGGGTGATATTTGATGACGTTGTGAGTTTTAGGTATCGGCGTACCTTCGACCATCCAAGCTGCTCGACCAATTTTTCAAGTTCAGTTTCGTTATCACGAGTAGACAGGTGAGCTATCGGTGCTTCTTGCACAGCCTTATTCGTTGCCCATTCGATTAAGTCTTTGCGGATTGCCAAACCCATGGATCTGCTGCCAATGCCGATTACCGAACGACCGATATTTACTTCAGGCTCAACAATTGCGTAACCGACGATCTGCCCGTCTTGTTCGGCAAGTGCGAGGTTACGTTTGGGACGAACACGAGGGAATTCTAGTTCGGCACGTAGATCGTCGGGAAGGGCGGGCCAATCTCTATGCCCGTGTTGACCGATCTCGTTCAGCAATCGCTGAAGAGCGTCGATATCAGACCATTTGAAATTGCGAAGCTGAAGGTTGGCTTGGATGGACAATGATTTCGTGCCGAATAGTCAGTAAATAACCGAAGAAGTGTATTCCTGTGGGTGGCGCGTCGGTTTTAGTTGCGGCGTCAATACCCGAATAGTTGGTTTTGATTATCACATTCCGTATTGCGGAGATTGCTTCTCAACGACCGAAACACTTATAATTAACGTATGTGAAACGCTGTGAACGGGAGTAGTACCGAACGCAGTACGTAAGAGAGAGCCGGTGTTGGTGTGAATCCGGTACGTACTAATTTGAGAACTCGCCCTAGAGCGGTTGGTCTGAACCTTGAAATTAGGGCTAGGATCAAACGGAATTGACCACGTTACGGTTTCTTGAGCGGTCAGGCGTTTATAGGTAAATGAACACTCGGCAATCGAAGGTGGTAACGCGGGATGCAAGTCTCGTCCTTTGTGAAGGGGCGGGATTTTTTTTGCCCTGCGTAAGTGTGAATTTGCATATAACGCAAGTTCGCAATAGTTGTGAACCGATAGTTACGAAATCTTGATAGGAAGAAATTGCCGAGTTACATCGGCAATCGTGCCAGGAAAACGATATGTCCAAGCACCTCACTGGTAGTCAAATAGTCTGCGAAGCGCTCCTCAAGGAGGGCGTCAACGTGGTATTTGGCATTCCCGGCGGCGCTATTCTTCCGCTCTACGGCGTTCTTTCACAGTACCCCGATCTGCGACACATTTTGTCGCGACACGAGCAGGGCGCAGCCCACTCGGCTGATGGCTACGCACGTTCAACCGGCAAAGTCGGTGTAGCGTTCGCAACGTCTGGTCCTGGAGCTACGAACCTCATTACAGGTCTGGCAACTGCCATGATGGATTCGGTTCCAATGGTTGCAATAACCGGCCAGGTTGGGCGTGCCGCGATCGGCACCGATGCATTCCAAGAAGCCGACATCACGGGTGCAACCCTGCCCGTAACCAAGCACAACTACCTCGTGATGCGTGCCGACGATCTCGGTGCGACGATTCACGAAGCGTTCCATATTGCACGAACTGGTCGACCGGGACCCGTGCTTATCGATATTCCTAAAGACGTATTCATGGAGATGGGTGAATACAATCCCGACGCACCGATCGACCTGCCCGGATACAAAGTACCCGGCAAGGCTGAAGAATCAGAAGTCGAAGCTGCCGCTAAGCTGATCAACGAATCAGAGCGCCCGGTGATCCTCGCTGGTCACGGCGTCATTCTCTCGCGATCATTTGACGAACTGAAGGAACTGGCAGAGAAGGCTCAAATCCCGGTTGTTACAACTCTGCTCGGAATTTCAGCATTCCCTGAAGACCACGTGCTGAGCACCGGATTCCCGGGAATGCACGGCATGGCTTACGCCTCGCTGGCAATCGATCAGGCCGACCTGATTATCAACTTCGGTAGCCGGTTCGATGACCGTATCGTTGGTGACGCCAAGCGATTCTCGACGGGTTCCAAGAAGATCCACGTCGATATCGACCCCGCTGAAATCAACAAGAGCATTCAAGTTGAAGCACCTGTTATCGGCAATATCAAAGATGTGTTTGCCCAACTCATTCCTAAAGTGAAGCAAACGACTCATGTCGAGTGGTTGCAGCACGTCGAGCATCTGAAAGCGGAACATCCATCGTTGAGAATTCCTGAGACGGACCGCTTGATGGGGCAGCACGTTGTGAAGGCGCTCTCTGATGTCACCAAGGGTGATGCGATTATCACGACTGGCGTTGGTCAGCACCAAATGTGGGCTGCACAGCACTACCAGTTCAGAAATGCTAATTCTTGGCTGTCATCTGGCGGAGCCGGAACGATGGGCTATGAAGTTCCTTCGGCTATCGGTGCGCAGGTTGGAAACCCAGACAAGCTGGTCTGGTCTATCTGCGGAGACGGTGGCTTCCAAATGACCCTTATGGAACTGGCGACTGCTGTCGAAAATAATCTGCCAGTAAAGTACGCGATTTTGAACAACAACCATTTGGGAATGATTACCCAGTGGCAAGATTTCTTCTACGATGGTGACTTTCAGGCCGAAACGTACACGGCTAACCCCGATTTCGTGAAGCTTGCAGAAGCCTATGGAATGAAGGGTATTCGTGTTACGAATCAGGATGCACTCGAGGCGGCCATCGCAGAAGCGAACGCACACGATGGTCCTGTTATCGTCGATTTCGTTATCGAAAAAGTCGACGATCTTTACCCAATGATTCCTGCAGGTCAAAGCGTTCAGGAACTGATTGAGGACCCGAACTAATGGCACCAGGAAACGGTACATTTCAACGAACCATCTCGGCTCTTGTTCAAGACAAGCCGGGCGTACTCGCTCGAATATCTGGTCTTTTCCGACGACGCGGGTTCAACATTGCCAGTTTGGCTGTTGGACGATCAGAACAACCGGGTATGTCTCGCATGACTTTTGTTGTCGAAGGACCTGATGCGATTGTTCGACATGTGGCAGCACAGCTTGATCGATTGATCGATGTTGTGGAAGTTCACGATATTACTGAACAGAACATCGTCTGGCGTGAACTTGCGCTAATTAAGGTGGCGGCACCGGCTGCAAAACGTGGTGAAGTGCTTGAACTGACGAATGTATACCGAGCCAACGTCATCGATATCGGTGTTGAAAGTCTGACTCTCGAAATTTCGGGTGGACGACAGAAGATCGATTCTTTGATCGAACTGCTTAAAAAGTTTGGATTACTGGAAGTGATTCGAACCGGCGGAGTGGCAACCCTCAGGGGAACTCTTGTCGAGGGTCAAGAAGATGGTCTTTATCAGGCCGACGCAAGCAACCCGACCTATGTACTTCCAATTACGACTGGCGAATCCGGAAGCGTCTGAGAACGCTTCCGAAGCACGCTGCTAGGACTGCTAGCAGGAAACAAAATCACGAGCCCTAAGGCTGACAATTCGAAATGGCTACTCTCACTTACGACAAAGATATTGATGATTCGATACTGCGAGATAAGACAATCGCAGTTCTCGGATATGGATCGCAGGGTCATGCCCATGCGCTGAACCTTAAGGACAGTGGTTTCAACGTTATTGTTGGCCTGTACGAAGGCAGTCGCAGCAAGCAGACTGCTGAAGAAGCAGGACTCGAAGTTGTTTCAAATGCTGAAGCAACTAAACGTGCCGACCTGATTTCATTCTGCCTTCCTGACACCGTTCAGAAGAAGGTTTACGAAGAAGACGTTCTGCCAAACTTGATCAAGGGTAAGACGATTCTCTTTGCCCACGGCTTCACTATTTTGTACGAACAGATCATCGCACCTGAAGGTGTAGACGTGGTCATGATCGCTCCTAAGGCGCCGGGTCACCGAGTGCGTGCGGTATTCGAGCGAGGACTTGGTGTTCCATGTCTTATCGCTGTTCATCAGGACGTTTCGGGAACTGCTCACGATCTCGCACTTGCATACGGCAAGGGCGTCGGTGGTGGACGAGCTGGCATTCTGGAGACAACTTTCAAGGAAGAGACCGAAACCGACTTGTTCGGTGAACAGGCTGTTCTTTGTGGTGGTGTGAGCGAATTAGTGAAGACTGGATTTGAAGTTTTGGTTGAAGCTGGCTACGAGCCAGAATCTGCCTACTTCGAGGTTCTTCACGAACTCAAACTCATTGTCGACCTGATGTACCAGGGTGGTCTTGGTCACATGCGTTACTCGATCAGCGAAACAGCTGAGTACGGCGACTACACACGTGGTCCAGTCATCATTGACTCAAACGTGAAGAAGAATATGCAAGAAGTTCTCCGTCAGATTCAGTCGGGTGAATTCGCACGAGAGTGGATCGCTGAGAACGATGAAGGCCAGCACAAATTCAAGCAGATGCGTGCCGACAACGAAGTTCACGGTGTCGAAAAAGTCGGTAAAGAACTTCGCGACATGATGCCTTGGTTGGAGTCGACCACATAAATCTGATCACTCCTTTTTAGAAGGGAATGCCGGTCTTCTTGATAGAGGCCGGCATTCAAAATTGATTTTGGGTGGGCTTAGTCCGCCGGAAATGTCGAGCGATGGAGGTATTCACATGGCGCAGCAGAGCGATACACAAGACAAAGTAATAATTTTCGACACGACACTACGTGACGGCGAACAATCTGCCGGTGCGGGTCTAACAGTCGAGGAAAAACTACGTCTCGCTCACCAGCTAAACAAGCTAGGCGTTGATGTGATCGAAGCAGGTTTTGCAGGTAGCTCACCCGGTGACTTTGAGGCAGTACGCCGCATCGCCAACGAGGTGAAAGGCCCGATTATTACTTCTCTGGCGCGAGCGGTAAAAGCCGATATTGATGCTGCAGGTAAAGCACTCGAAGGCGTTGAGAACGCACGTATTCATACGTTCCTCTCTGCTTCGGATATTCACCTGATGCACCAGATGCGGAAAGATCGTGAAGCCATCATGGATATGGCTGTGAACGCAGTCGCTCACGCGAAAACCTACGTTGATGACGTGGAGTTTTCGCCGATGGATGCCTCGCGAACAGAGCCCGAGTATCTCTATGCGATGGTCGAAGCTGTGATCAAGGCCGGTGCCACCACCGTCAACATTCCAGACACCGTCGGGTATTCAACCCCTCAGGAGTTTGGTGCTTTGATCAAAGGCATCAAAGACCACGTGCCGAATATCGATAAGGCAGTGATCAGTGTCCACTGTCACAACGATCTGGGTATGTCGTCGGCCAACTCGCTTGCTGCAATCGAAAACGGTGCTCGGCAAGTTGAAGGCTGTATCAACGGACTCGGCGAGCGTGCGGGTAACGCAGCTCTCGAAGAAGTGATTATGGCTATCGAAACTCGGCCCGATCACTACCAGATCAGTACAAACATAAATACGAAGGAAATTGGCAACTCCAGTCGTATGGTAAGTTCGATTTTCGGAATCCCTGTTCAAGCGAACAAAGCGATCGTGGGTCAGAACGCATTCAGGCACTCGTCTGGTATTCACCAAGACGCCTACCTGAAAGAGCGAACGACTTTCGAGATCATGGAACCCGATACTGTCGGGTGGCGTGGTCAGGCGATTGTGCTTGGGAAGCTGTCGGGTAGAGCAGGGCTTCGATCACGTTTGCACGAACTCGGCTACGACTTGTCGGACGACGAGCTTGCGAGCGTGTTCGTCACGTTCAAGGATCTTGCCGATAACAAGCGTGAAGTTACTGATGTTGACCTTGAAGCTCTCATGTCAGAGCAGCACCGATATATTGATACCGACCGAACTTACAAAGTTACGTCGGTTCACGTTGTGTGCGGCAACGATGTGGAGCCAGAAGCAAAAATCACGCTTGATACCCCAGATGGCGAGTCACGTACAGTCGAATCGAAGGGCACTGGTCCTGTCGATGCGGTCTGCAAGGCGATCGACTCGGTCGTTGGCCTCGATATCGAACTCACTGAGTTCTCTGTATCGGCGGTCACTGAAGGAATCGATTCGCTGGGTGAAGTGACAATCAGGGTTACGAAGGACGGATCGGTTTACTCCGGCCGTGGTTCCGACTCCGACATCGTTGTCGCTTCTGCCAAGGCGTATGTGAATGCCATCAACCGGCTGATTACAATTGGTGTGCAGGATCGATCTGCAACAACGGGTGCGGTGTAGATCGATACACGCAAAGTGAAACATAGAAAAGCGGCACTCCAGATTATTCGGAGTGCCGCTTTTGCGTTACTATTTCTGCCTGCTTTGATTATTTGTAAGCAAACGACTCAACCAGTCGTCTAGTTATCGGGAGTTACGTGCACATGGCAAAGACCATGTTCGAGAAGATTTGGGAACAGCACATCGTTGCCGAGCCTGAAGGCCAGCCAGCTCTTATTTACATCGACCTTCATCTGGTGCACGAAGTCACCTCCCCGCAGGCGTTCGAAGCTCTGCGATTAACCAACCGCAAGGTTCGTCGACCCGATCTCACAATCTCCACGGTCGACCACAATTTACCGACCGACGACACACGAAACGAAGTGATCAAAGATCCAATCGCTCGTATTCAAGTCGACACCCTAAGGAAGAATTGTGAAGAATCTGGCGTCGTTTTGTATGACATCGATTCTGAAGCGCAGGGCATCGTTCACGTAATCGGCCCGGAGCAGGGTTACACCCAACCGGGAATGACGATCGTTTGTGGTGACTCGCACACTTCGACTCACGGTGCGTTCGGATCGTTGGCATTCGGTATCGGCACATCTGAAGTAGAGCACGTTCTTGCTACTCAAACTCTCCGTCAGGCGAAGCCCAAGACTATGGAAGTTCGCTTCAACGGCGAGCTAAATAAGGGAGTAACAGCCAAAGACATGATTCTCGCTGCTATCGGCACAGTCGGAACTGCCGGCTGGACTGGATACGTTGTTGAGTACACCGGCGACGCCATCAAAAAACTCGACATGGCTGGACGAATGACCGTCTGCAATATGACTATCGAGGGTGGCGCACGAGCTGGCCTGATCGCTCCAGACGACACTACGTTCGACTGGATGAAGGGTCGAAAGTTCGTTCCCAAAGGCGATGCATTCGATGCGGCTGTGGCTGAATGGCGAGAGCTTGCCACTGACGAAGACGCTGAATACGACGAACTGCTTGAGATTGATTGCGACACTCTGGAGCCGCACGTTAGCTGGGGCACCAACCCTGGTCAGGTCGCTAAGGTCACTGACCGAGTTCCTTCGGCAGACGATTTCGAAGACCCTGCCGATGTTTCTTCAGCAGAGCACGCTCTTGAGTACATGGGTCTCACCGGCGGCATGCAGATTGAAGATATCGCAATCGATCGAGTGTTTATTGGCTCTTGCACAAACGCCCGAATCGAAGATTTACGCTCTGCCTCTCAGATCGTAAAGGGACGCACGGTCGCTTCGACTGTGCGAGCCCAAATCATGCCGGGTTCGACACTCACCAAGATGTTGGCTGAAAAAGAAGGTCTCGATCAGATCTTCAAGGACGCCGGTTTCGAGTGGCGTGAATCTGGTTGTTCGATGTGTCTGGGAATGAACCCCGACATTCTCGTACCGGGCGAACGATGCGCTTCAACATCTAATCGAAACTTTGAAGGGCGACAGGGTAAGGGCGGTCGTACACACCTTGTAAGCCCTGAAATGGCAGCAGCGGCAGCCATTGAAGGTCACTTTGTGGATGTTCGAGATTGGGAGACCGAATAGTTCGGTCTTCTGCTTCGGCAGAATATTCAGTTTGAGAGCAGAGCGCATTGCAATCGGATGATCCAAAAGGAAAATTTGACCCTCGTCCGCCAAAGGATAGGCGGGTCGCCGGTGATGACGCGTCTGATTCAGGTAAATCGGGACGTCGCACGCGCAGATCCAGCAGTCCAGTCGCCGGGGGCGGCGGGATTATGGGGCGGATCACCGGTCGCAGCGAGATGGATCGCGCCAAGGCCAAGCGATATGAGCCATACAACTATGAATCGAACAGCACGCAGATTAAGTGGGTTGTGGTGGCTCTCACGGCTTGGGTATTGGTCGCTCTGGTGCTGGCTTGGCAAGATCGCATAATAGCCAGCTACCTAGGTGATTTGAGTGCTGACGGTATGGTTGGGGCACCGCCTATTCAACAGCGGACTGCAAAGTATCTGCAAGAATACAGCGAGTTTGCGGCCATAGAAGGCTTAGGTCTTTCGTGGCAACAACGATCGACGGCACGATATCCGCACGAGCTTTTTAGATCAGGATTTGCTGATGATCCAGATTCTGATCCTACGCCACAACGCGACCTCGATATGCTGTTCAACTACGCAGCGAACGAAGGTCTGAACTGTACTACCGAGCTCGAGTTTATTTCAGTTGATTCAGATTGTGATGATCTGATTCGTATTCAAGATAAATATACATCGCTAAGAGATTCCGGTGCGATGCTGTTCGTACTATTGATAATCGTACTGCTCGCCAACATGTTCGCGTTCGGAGCGTTCACACATCGATCAAGCCGAAACTTGTTGACTCTGAAAAGCGACAGGCAGGGATTCTCGCCAGAGAAATCGGTGTTGTGGTTCTTTGTTCCGGTCCTGAACTTGGTGAAACCCTGGCAGGTGTTCCAAGAGCTATTCCGCGGAAGCGACCCCAATGTGAGTACAAGTGACCAATCCGAATGGAAAACAAAGGGCAAAGTCCCTGTAATCGTCCATGTGTGGGCAGCAGCATTTGTCGCTGTGTTCGTCTTCAATCCACGTACTATCGGATTCTTCTGGTACTCAATTAGAGAGACGCTCGACGAGGTAGTTGTTGCTCATGAGCGCTTAATCATTGCCGATCTGCTGTTGGCTGTTCTGGGAGTCGCCGCAATATTTGTTGCGCTTGAGCTTCACAAACGTCAGGAAGCCCGTCACGCCAAAGTTGGCGATATAACTGTTACGCCCGATCCTCCGGTTGATCCTCTCGAAAGAGCCCTTAAAGAGGGGATTCGACGCAAAGACCTTGAAAACCAAAGAGCTCGTTCTAAGCGGAACAACTTGGACGAATAGCTGAAATGATCTGGCAATCGAACGATCAAGTCAGATCAGTCACTAAATTTACAAATATCCATACAGATTCCTATCCGAATCTCTGAAGCAAAGATAGATAAAAGGTAACTACATTGGAAAAGTTCACGAGACTCACCAGTATCGTCGCACCGCTCGACCGAGCAAACGTCGACACGGACCAGATCATCCCGAAACAGTTCCTCAAGCGGATCGAGCGCACCGGGTTCGGTGAATTCGCGTTCTTCGACTGGCGCTACCTTGAAGACGGTGTTCCGAATCCGGATTTCATCTTGAACGAAGATCGTTACCGCAATGCGAACATTCTCGTTGGTGGTCGAAATTTCGGATCAGGATCGTCACGTGAGCACGCACCTTGGGCGCTCATGGAAATGGGCTACAAGTCAATTATCGCTACGAGCTTCGCCGATATTTTCCGTAATAACTGCATGCAGAACGGGCTTCTACCTGTGATTCTCAGCGAATCAGAAGTCGACACCATCATGGCGCGAGCGCTTCGTGGATCTGGATACAAGGTAACTGTCGATCTTGAAACACAGACGGTTACCGACGATCAAGGCCTGAACGCCAGCTTCGAAGTCGATCCGTTCCGCAAGAACTCGCTTCTTGAAGGATTGGACGACGTTGGAATCACGATGTCACTTGGTGAAGCAATCGACTCATTCGAGGAAAAACGTACCGTTCGCTGGTAGGCGATCATCTGCCGGTTGCATACTCCTCACGATTAATGGTGGTGAGTGCGCTTACGCGCTGGTAGACTAAATTGGTTGTTTTATTGCGGAATATTAAGTTCCGAGTAACGAAAGCGGAGCTTGTTAGATGGATGCACGAATCGCAGTTCTCGGTGGTGATGGTATTGGCCCAGAGGTCACAGCCGAATCGATAAAAGTACTTGACGCTATTGGAAGTCGTTTTGGACATGATTTCACATACGTAACTGGTCCTGTCGGTGGCGCTGCCATTGACGCAACCGGGTCTGCACTTCCAGCCGACACCATGAATATTGTTCTTGGTTCCGACGCCGTTTTGTTCGGAGCTGTTGGTGGACCCAAGTGGGACGACCCGCTGGCTAAGGTTCGTCCTGAAGACGGTATACTTGCTCTTCGTAAAGGTCTCGGTCTATTCGCTAACCTTCGACCTGCGAAGGTTTACAAGCAGCTCATCGACGCTTCTCCTCTACGACCTGAACTGTTAGTTGATGTTGATTTCATCATCGTGCGTGAACTTACTGGTGGTCTTTACTTCGGTAAGCCGAAGCGCCGCTGGGAGAACTCCCGTGGTCGTCGAGCAGTCGACACTCTCGCATACTCTGAAAAAGAGATCGAGCGAGTCGTTCGAGTAGCCTTCGAGCTCGCTCGTGACCGTAAGAAGCGCGTTCACTCACTTGACAAAATGAACGTTATGGAATCGTCACGGCTTTGGCGTGAGATCGCAACCGAAGTCGGTATTGAGTACCCAGACGTTGAACTGATTCACATGCTTGCCGACAACGCAGCGATGCAGATCATCACCAATCCTGTGATATTTGACGTTATCGTTGCCGAAAATACCTTTGGCGACATCATTTCCGATGAAGCTGCCGTAATTGGCGGATCGCTCGGGATGCTTCCGTCAGCCTCATTATCTTCATTGCCTCCAAAGAACGGCCGACGCCGACGCGGTGGTAAGCCAGCGTTGTACGAACCAATCCACGGTTCTGCACCTGATATTGCTGGTAAGTCGATTGCCAACCCAATGGCATCGATATTGAGCGCAGCAATGCTGCTCCGATTGTCACTTGGTCTGAACGACGAAGCACAGTCCATCGAAGATGCAGTCGATTCGATCCTTTCAGAGGGATACCGCACTAGCGATATCGCAACTGGTGGCGAGCGACCGCTCACGACTAGCCAGGTTGGCGACATGATCGCTGGCTTGGTTGCTGGATAGTCTTTACCGAGATTCTTATTGCTGAAACGACCGCATCGCTGCTATTTGGCGATGTGGTCGTTTCTTTTAACCCGTGGCTGGGACCGTAGAGTCAATCTGCTTACGAATCCTTGCCTGCGAACTCGTCGTTGGGGTCTATCTCGTGGGCAGCGAGCCATTCTGGATCGAGATTTACGCCTAGACCAGGTCGATCTGAAACGCTGAGATTGCCTTCGCTAATTTCCAAAGGATAGTCGACCATAACGTTGTATCCCGACAGGTCGTATCGGCTGGTTTCGAGCTTGTAGAAGTTAGGGACTGTCATCATCACCTGCGCACCCGAAATTACATTGATCGGTCCAGATGCATCGTGTGGCGAAATCGGTATGTAGTACGCTTCGGCCATCGTTGCGATCTTCTTCAACTCGGTAATTCCACCGGTCCACGTGACATCGGGCATGATGTAGTCGGCGAGACCGTTTTCGAAGATAGGAACGAAATCCCATCGGGTGTGAAGTCGCTCTCCAACCGAAACAAGCGGAGTGATCTGCTCTTTGACCTGTTTCAGTGCTTTCCAGCTTTCTACAGGCACTGGCTCTTCGAACCAGAAAATGTTCCATTCCGCCATTTTGTTCGCCAATCGTATTGCGGTAGGCACGTTGTACATGCCGTGTGCATCGATCAGAATTTCTATGTCGGGTCCTGCAGCTTCTCGTGCTGCCGCCACAACATCCATTGCTGCATTTTCGGCCTCAGAGCTAATCTCTCCATCGAGGAAGCTTGCATTTCCAACATGGAGATTGTGCATCATTGGATCCATCTTGAAAGCTCGATGACCTGAAGAAACAATTTCCTTAACTGACTCGGTGATGTGCTCGGGAGACTTCGGCTCGGGCGGGTGGCAGTAAAGTGCGATTTTGTCACGGACTGCTCCGCCTAACAGTTTGTAAACGGGCTGGTTAAGAACCTTCCCGCGGATGTCCCAAAGTGCGATGTCGATTCCGCTGATAGCGGCAGTAGTCGCACCTCGAGTTCCTACGTAGGTCATCCCTCTAAATATCTTTGTCCAGATTCGTTCGATGTCTTCTGGATTTTCCCCAACCAGCCATTTCCCGATCTGGTTGACGAACGCCGCTATGGCTCCGTTGGCGACTGGGCCTGGGTATGTGGTGATCTCACCCCATCCGGTAACGCCCTCGTCGGTGTCGACTTGAATAAATACGAATGTTCGATTCACGGGATCGCGCACTTCATCGGTTCCCGGATTGTTGTCCCATGGAGTTTTGACTACCCAAGATCGGGCGCTAGTGATCTTCAACGTTCAGTTCCTGTCGGTGGTTTGGTTCATTGATGTTCAGAGCGAGGTGACCCAACTCATCACGGGGCTGATTATCCGCTCGAAATCGTCGTGGTCAAGGGCAAAAGGGAGGCACGTTGACTCGTGATCTCCTTGACACTGGCGAGCCTCGGAATAAAGTATGCCGGGTTGAGATGAACAAGTGCGGAGATCAAACAGGATTTACAAAAAAATATGACTAACCAGATAACCGACTCCGATCTACAAAATGCGCTGCCTGATGTTGAATCGGATCAAGTATTGTCTGCCATAGTCTCGGGAGCCACTATTCACCGCGATAAATGGGGCATCCCTCATATCACCGCCGACAACGAAGCCGATCTCTTCTTCGCTCAAGGATTCGCAACTGCACAAGATCGACTGTTCCAAATGGACTACGACCGATTGCGCTGTTTGGGTCGATCATCTGAGCATCTTGGCGAACGCGGACTCGCTCAAGATCGACTCATGCGACAGCGTTCCTTGCACATAGTTTCAAAGCGTGACCTCGAAATTTGTAGCCCAGAGGCAAAGGCGATGGTCACCGCTTACACGGCCGGAGTGAACGCTTTTATACAGTCTGGTGCGCCTCTACCAGTCGAATATAAGCTCACTGGCACGACACCCGAGAAGTGGGAAAACTGGCACTGCATTCTCGTCTACAAAGTGCGCAACACGGCTGAAGGTTCGTTTCAGGCAAAACTATGGCTAGCAAAGCTGGCGGCTGAGATTGGTCCCGAGCGAACCGCTGCGATTTCTCCAGGTAGCCAACCCGGTGCGCTAATGACCGTTCCTCCGGGTGCCGAATATTCTGGTGCGGCGTTGAACGCCATCGAAGAGCTGACGAATGTTGTGAACGCTACAGAATCACTGCGTGAAACCGATGGTGGATCGAACGGATGGGCGATCTCAGGAGATCGCACCGAGTCGGGATTACCGTTGGTCGCTGGCGATTCGCACAGAGGGCTAGAAGTTCCTAACGTCTACTATCAGGTGCATCTTCAGTCTCCTGAGTTTCAAGTACTTGGCCATTCGATACCTGGGGTTCCGATGGCGATGCACTTCGCACACAACGACCACGTCGGGTGGGGCATGACGCACGGTGGAGCCGATACCCAGGACCTATTCGTAGAGCAACTACGTCGAACCGGCGGCAAGGTCGAATATCTGTTCAAAGGCGCATGGCTTGAAGCGATTTCTTCAACTGAAAAGATATCTGTGAAGAACGGCGAGTCGCAGCAAGTTGAAATAGTCGAGACTCATCACGGTCCGATCATTTCAGGGAGCGTCGATTCCGGTTGGGGTATAGCGATTTCTGATCCTGGCTCGCGAGGCGGAACAAAATGGGTCGACGCTGCGTATGGGGCAATGAAATCTCAGTCGGCTGACGAACTCGAGAAAGCGTTCGATACGTGGACCGACCGAGTGAACAACTACCCGTATGCCGATGTTCACGGCAACTTTGGGTATCTATTCAAGGGGCGTGTTCCAGCTCGGTCTGGCACGAACGGCTGGGGACCGATTCCCGGTTGGACAGGTGAGAATGAGTGGAACGGTTTTATCAAGAACGCCGAGCTTCCTCGATCCAAGAATCCTGACTCGGGTTGGATTGTCACGTGTAACCAACGAGTTGTCGACGAAGATTACGAGTACTTCTTAACCCATCTGTATGGCACCGATTACCGAGCTCGAAGAATTCGAGGACGGATCGAAGATCTGGAAGGTCGAAAGGCGACCGTTGCCGACATGTCGTCTATTCACGCCGACACGGTGTCGATTCCTGCAATCGCACTGGCTGGCGCAATCGGAAGCCTGCCGGACTTGGATGGTATCTACTCCTCTGCTGCTGCTCTACTAACAGGCTGGGATCACGATCTGAAGGAAGACTCCGCTGCGGCTGCCGTCTATGGTGCTTCGACCCGTGAGCTAAACAAGCAACTGGCGATCGCCGCATACGGCTCGTTGGCCGGCGGAGTGACTGGTGAGGCAGTCGACGCCGGAGCAGAAGATCAGCTTCGCCGACAGCTCAAGCCAGATTTCATTCGAAGGCTGGGCGATGGCTCATTGGCGGACGCACCCTATGGCTTCGATACAAGTGCACTAGTTAAAAATGCATTTAGAGCAGGAGTCGATTATCTGGTTATTCGACTCGGCAATGATGTCAGTAAATGGAGATGGGGCGATCTGCACAAGACCGGACACGTCCACCCATTGGCAGGTGCTTATCGTGAAGCTGCCGACCAGTTAAATCCACCTAGAGTCGAGGCGTCAGGCGACGGCGATGTACCATTCGCGAGTGGAAGTCCTACGCCAGCCGAGTTTGCAATAAAGACTGGTCCGATAAATCGGTACATCCACGATCCATCGAACTGGAGCAACGGTCGTTGGATCGTGCCGCTTGGTTCGTCAGGTCATCCTGCGAGTCCGCATTTTGCCGATCAGCAGAAAATGTGGGCCAAGATCGACACGATTCCACAGTTATGGGACTGGACTGAGATCGCTAATACCGCTGAATCGACTCAACGGCTGTTGCCTAAATAGTCGCAGCTGCCTCGACGAATTTGGTCATTTCTTAGTCGAATCCTTATAAGTTCGCTAAATATCGAGTAAAACGCGCGAAAGTATTCACGCGATCACTAAAAAGACTGGTGAAATTACCCAGTGAATTCGCAGAAATGCCAAGTAATAGTGCTTATTGGTAATTCCAGTCGCCATTCATGACGAAATACGTAACTAAATAAGAATAATCATCACCCGTTCGTACGTATGGCGTTGTAAGCGAGTGTTTACATGACGAAAATCGTTACGTAAACACTTGCGTGGGTGATATCATTGAACTTAGTTCATCGGATGGGTAATAACGAAATCCACTGGTAGAACGCTAAACGGTACGTAATCCGTTTAGAAGTTTATTTTGAAGAGAGAAAAAATTGAGTAACGTCATCCGTCTTGTATTTGATCGGCTTGGTCATGCGTTCGACACGAAGCTCGTGTCAGCGAAAGAGCTAAACCAGGCCATTTTGCTTGGAGATCAGGTTGCACGACACAGTCACTACACGACGATCAAGACTCTACGCGACCACCGAATAAGATAGCGCTAGCTGCCATTCCTCCCGCTAGAGAGGCACAGCAACTCGATACTGCACTGTGACTGCGCTCATCTAAACAGAACGCCCCCGACCATCAAGGTCGGGGGCGTTCTGTTTTAACTTGCGTTAGAGCGATAAATTCGGATGATCTAGTGCCACTGGCGCTCGTCCTCTACAGTACGGATGTTTCGAGGTGGGAACGGTTTGTACGGGTGTTGAGCGAGCTTTGCTTCATCGATTTCAACGCCGAGGCCAGGCGCTGTAGGCAGTTCGATATAGCTGTTGTGCGGTTCTAAGTAGCCGTCTGTGAAACTACGACACACATCTTCGACGTTGACGAAATATTCGTAGATTAGGAAGTTAGGCATGTTCGCCGAAGCGTGCACCCCGGCAGCTAAACCAATCGACGTTGAGTTGTATCCGTGCGGAGACACACCGATGTAGTGGGGCTGTGCCATTGCGGCGATTTGCGATATCTCCAGAATTCCGCCTGTGTTGCAGATATCGGGATTAATGATGTCGACGGCACGCTTGTCGAAAATCTCTCGGAAATCGTTGCGGGTGTAGTGCGCCTCGCCTGTGACAATCGGAATCGTCGTGTTCTCTTTTACTTCTTTGATCGCGTCAATGTTGTCGGGTGGGCAGGGCTCTTCGAACCAATAAGGGTTGTACTTTTCAATCGACTTCGCCACCCGTATTGCATTCATCGGAGCGAGCCTTCGATGTGCTTCGATCAGTAACTCGACGTCTGGCCCTACTGCCTCTCGAACCTTCCCGACGGTTGCGGCAGCCTCTGTAAGCTCATCACGATTCACATACTCACGCCAAGGACCTGGGAATGGATCGAACTTTAGGGCGTTGAATCCGCGCTCTTCGACAAGTGTTGCCGCCTTTTGGGCTATGTCGTCTGCCGATCCGCTGGCCCAGCCGTTCGCGTAGACTCTGATAGTTGGTCGAACAGGTCCACCAATGAGGTTATAGATGGGCTGCTCGGTCGCTTTACCGACGATGTCCCACATGGCGATTTCGATGCCGCTTAGAGCGCAGTGGAGATCCATCGCTGAACGTTTTGTTGCGAAGTCCTCGTGGGCGACATGCATGAAATGACGAATGTGGAACGGATCGCGACCGATCAGGTAGCGTGTCAGCTGATCGACGTGAGCTTCGATCTGCGTATCTCGATCGGCCTGTGAGTAAGCCTCACCCCAACCCGTAATTCCAGCATCGGTCGAAAGCTTGATGTAGATGAAATTCTTACCAGCCCCCGGATGCCATTTGATGACTTCAATATCGGTAATTTTCAACGTACCCACTCCAGTTGCCAGATCGACGATGTTTGCTCGGCGCGTTTATCAGCGTAGCGGCATCATATACCCGTGGAGGGTTTGGCAGCAGATTGACGCCGGTAAGCGGCGAGGCGAGCCTGGAGGATCGGGTGCTATACGAACTTCACGAGTGCGCCGCCGACACCTTCGATATCGATAGCGACTTCGTCGCCGCGTTCGACCCACTGGGTCTCAACAACGCTGCCAAGCATCACGATTTCACCTGAACGCAGGCTTTTGCCACGCGCTGCCAATGAATTCGCCAGCCACGCGAGAGCTTCGTACGGGTGACCGAGGATATCGCCTGTTGTGCCTTCCCCAACCTGCTTGCCGTTTATGATCATATTTCCGTGTGCCATTTCCAAATTAGGAGCTTCGGCGGCCAATTTAGGTTGGCTGAGAACAATTCCAGAAGCAAAAAAATCGTCGGCGATTAGGGTTGGTGTGTCGACCGATTTGTAATCAGTCCAACGGTCGTCGACTATCTCGATCGCGCCAAACAACGCCTGAACTGCAGGGGCAACCGACTCCCGAGTGAAGGGCGATCCATCCGTATTCGGAGTTAGATCAGAGCCGATAAACGCCGCTATTTCGCATTCAACGCCCGGGTGCGCAAAGTTATCGAACTGTGCCGACACGGCAATATAGTTGATAGCTGTGTTGTAGATTGCGCCAGTGCAGGGATTGTCGATGCCCAAGAACTTTTGCATCACATCGGTCGTGCAGCCAATTTTGTACCCAACTCGCTTACCGTAGCCGGCTTCATCCAACAGCTCGTGGAGCTGCTCTTGAACTCGGTACGCCTCCGCTACGTCGGCAGGACGAAATCCGTCAGGAAGTCCGTCGATCGCCTGGTTGCGGACTCGGGCTAGGGCCAGAATGCCAGCCGATTGCTTAAGTTCTTCTTGGTTCATCAAAATTCTGCGTTCAGGCTAAATTGTTGTGGGTAAGTGGCTTCCGGCGAAACGATCGTTCAATTTCGACAATTGATTCTATGACTGTACGTATAATCGTGCATCCACGTTACTAACGTGTTGGCGACTTGTTGAAGTTCGGTTGTCATCCAGCTACACCTCACGAAACGAATATTTGTCGATCAAGATACCGCGACGATTACTTGCCGCTCTCATTGCTCACGCGCTCCAAGACGACCCGAACGAGAGTTGTGGACTGCTACTGGGCAAAGGGCATGAAGCCGATGAAATGCATCGGATGTCGAACGTGAACAGCAAACCAATTAGCCGGTACACAATGCAGCCGGGTGAATTAGTCGAAGCCCAAGAGAAGGCGAAAAACTCGAATCGAGAGTTCGTGGCGATCTACCATTCGCACACGTTCACTCAGGGCTATCCGTCAAAAACTGACATATCGCTCGCCGTTGCGGTGGCGAGCATTTCTACTCGCCACGTAATCATTTCTCTTGTGGAGAAAACACGCCCGGTCGTCCGAGCTTTCGAGATAGGCGCTAAGTCATACGTTACTGAATTAGTGATCGAAACCGACGGCGATCCGTACCGGGCTTCGGACTAGCTTCCGACCACACCGTTCTTGAACAGCCACCATTCAAAGCTGTCAGTTAGTGCTAGCCAGCTGGCTTCGAGAATATTTGTCGATGCCCCAACCGTGTACCAAACGTCTTTGTCGTCGGCCGATTCGATAACTACTCGTACAGCCGCACCGGTGCCTGCTCCTTCGTTCACTACACGAACTTTGTAGTCAGTTAGACGAATTGCTGAAAGCTCGGGGTAGGCACCAACTAAGCCCTTTCGTAGAGCTCCATCGAGCGCTCCAACGGGTCCATCGCCCTCGGCTGCTGTGTGCTGAACATCGTCGCGAACACGCACTTTCACTGTGGCTTCGGAAAGCATCGGGTGTTCTGCTCCATCTTTTCGCCAGCCAGTACCGAAAGAAGATCGTCGGCGGTTTTCGATAACCACCATGAAGTCGACCAATTCGAACGGTGCCTCGTAATTTGGCAGTGCTCGCCGTAAAACCAGATCGAACGAAGCGTTTGCTCCTTCGTAGGAGAATCCCTTCGATTCCTGATCTTTCACATACTGCACGATTCGTCGTGCATCGGCGTCGTTCAAATCAGCGTCGAGACGCATCTCTCGAATTCGGTGGATGACGTTGCCGCGACCTGATAGCTCGGAAATAACAACATCGTTTGAGTTACCGACCAATGAAGGTTCGATGTGCTGGTATGCCTGAACCGACTTCTGAGTCGCTGCAGCGTGGAGTCCGCCCTTGTGCGAAAACGCACTTGAACCAACGAAAGGCTGGAACTGATCGGGTGATCGATTCACTCGTTCCGAAACAAAATTAGAAACTTCGGTTAGCGACGCAAGCTGTTCATCAGAAACCGCATCTACGCCCATCTTTAGTTTTAGATTGCCGATAATGCTGACCATGTTGGCGTTACCAGTACGCTCGCCGTATCCGTTGATACAGCCCTGCACTTGGTACGCCCCTGCCTCGATTGCCGAGAGCGCCGAGGCAACAGCCGTATCGGTGTCATTGTGCGAATGGATTCCGATCACAGCATCTTCGCCGAGATCTTCTTTAATCTGCTTTACGATCTCAGCTACTTCACTTGGCAACGTTCCGCCGTTGGTGTCGCACAGAATCAATCGTTCGGCACCCGCATCCATCGCTACCCGCAACGCCTGAACGGCGTACTCGGCGTTCATCTTGTAACCATCAAAGAAGTGCTCAGCATCGAAAAATACTCGCCGACCCTTGCTCTTCAGGTAGGTGACAGAGTCGGCGATCATTGCAAGGTTCTCTTCTAACGAAGTCTGCAGCACGTCGCGAACTTGATATTCGGACGATTTGCCAACCAGCGTCATGATTGGAGCGTTCGTATCGAGTAAAGCCTTTAGCGTGGGATCGTCTGTCGCTTTAACGTTGGCCCGGCGAGTGTTCCCGAATGCTGCTATTTGAGCATGCTTCAGATCGAGCGACTGTACTTTATGGAAGTATTCGTCGTCCTTAGGGTTTGCGCCAGCGTATCCGCCCTCGATCACATCGATACCGAGTTGATCTAGACGCTCCGTAATAGCGAGCTTGTCCTCAACCGAAAGTGAAATTCCTTCCTGCTGGGTTCCGTCACGAAGTGTCGTGTCGTAAAGCTCAACTTTGTTTGTCATGGCGCGCTCTAACTCCTGGTGTATGCGCTTGAATATTTATTTTAGGGTCGGTTTCTTTGATTGCCAGTTCGATTTCAGGCACAAAAAAACCCATCCCAGTAAGGGACGGGTCGAAATGACTCGTGGTACCACCCTCGTTGTCAGAGCTTCAAAATCATCAGCGCTAACCACTCAGTAGAGCACAATATTTATGCTCTCGTGCCTTATAACGGGCCACGAACCCGGTTGCACTTACTAGTCGATGATATTCATTAGACTTTCAAGCAACGACTCTGGAGTGATTTTCTGTCAATGTTCAGGTGCCCGCTCTCACCATGTCGGGCTCGCTCATACCGTTAGTACCGACGTACTCGTCTCCGTAGCGCTGAACCATAGTTCAGCAACGCCTTAACTATCAATGTTATCACTTGCGGCAGACAATCACAGAATCTATAAAGAGGTGCAGATCGTGGCTGTGCTTGCCCTGGCGATTAGCGGGATGTGCTCGGCATGCCTAAAATGTGTCAGTGATTTGCTCGCAAGGGTCACAATAATTCAGTACCGATGAACATCTGGGGCAATATTTGAGCGAGTTCGAACGAAACGATCTGGGCCTCGTCGACTACCTCCATTGCGAGACAATCGGCGAACCCGGGCAACGTACATTCAACATCACCGCTCGAAGCGACCGTGGCGAAACGATCGTTTGGATGGAAAAAGAGCAGCTGTTTCAGGTGGGAGTATCGCTGCGGCAGTTCCTGTCGACTCGCGACTCGCCACCTGATCCTGCGCCGTTCACTGCGCCTCCCATCGACTCACCGGTACCGGTACACGTCGAGTTTAAAACCGGAGACATGTCCCTTCAACACGATCCTGCGTCAGATGTGTTCACAATTGTCTCTAGCGATATTCCGAGAGAAGAAACCCCTGGACCGATCTCAGAAATCACCTTTAGCTTTCAGCGCTATCAGGCGGAAGAAATTTCCAAACGATCAGTGTCGATCGTGGCGGCTGGACGCAAACCATGTCCGCTATGCGAAGCACCGCTGACTCCCGGTGAGAACCATTTTTGCGTCAAGGTAAACGGCTACAACCCGAACGAAAACCCAATGGGTGAAGAGCACTCGTGAGTGTTGGCTCGGACGGCGATCACGCTGTTGAGGCGATTGCCGAAGATGTACTGCTGCAACGATTGTCTAATTGGCCGATCACTGGCATCGGACTGCATCCCGGTGGATCGAACTATGTATTCGTTGTTCGGCTGACCGATCCAGTAAAGTACACAGAACCTGAGTCAGAAAATGAAGTGATCGAAGTTGACGAGTCGGATTCTATGTACGGAATCTACAAACCGCAGGCAGGTGAGCGCCCGCTCAGAGATTTTCCGGGCGGAACGCTGCACAACCGGGAACGAGCGGCATATCTTATTTCTCAAGAACTTGGGTGGCCAAGAATACCGCCAACCGTGATCCGAACCGGACCGCATGGCGAGGGCAGCGTTCAGTTATTCATCGACGCTGCTTCCGTACCGGAAGATGAAGAGCCGGATAATTTCTTTTCTATGCGAGATTCCCGGTTGAACGATTTTCGCGACATGGCGATGTTCGATGCTCTGGTCCACAACGCCGATCGCAAGGGCGGATCGTGCATCCTCGATGAAGCCGGTCAACTTTGGGCTATTGATCATGGTCTAACGTTTAATCACTTGGCGCGCCGGCGCACCGTGATGTTCGAGTTCAATGGAACCGAATACCCTGCTGAGCTGCTGGCTAATGTGAAGTTGTTGGTTGCTAGTTTGGAAATGGACTCCGAGATCTTAACTGAACTACGTAAGTTAATTAGTGAGCCAGAGATGGACGATCTAGTGACACGCGGTAACGAGATGATCGATTATCGTCATTATCCTGTACTCGATCCCGATACTAACGTCCCTTGGCCGATGGTCTAAAGCTCTCTTTTTAATCGATTTCTAAATGCCACTATCTCTTTCGAAACAGGATGCCAAACGAATAGCGATTCGCGCACAGGGACTCGCTGGTGCGCGGCCTGATAAACCGATTGTGATAGACGATGTTCAGCGTTCGATCAGGGCAATGAATCTACTGCAAATCGACTCGGTAAACGTCTGCGTTAGATCGCACTACATGCCGCTGTTTTCTCGACTTGGCAGCTACGATCAAAACCTGTTGGACGAACTTGTATACGACAAGAAATCGGTCTTTGAAACATGGGCACACGCCGCGTGTTTTGCACCGGTAGAAGACCATCGATTGTTTCGACCGCGAATGGCCGCTCAAAAGCCACGTCGCCACGTGGCTGAAATCATGAAGGAACGGCCCGGCTATCTTGAAGGCGTTCTTGACCAGGTGCGAGAACGCGGGCTGCTAACGGCATCAGAGCTAGATGGCGCTGGAAAGCGAAGTGGTCCGTGGTGGGGCTATACGACTGGGAAGATCGCTGCCGAGTGGCACTTTGTAGTTGGCGCACTATCGATTGGAGATCGACGGAACTTCGCTCGTTACTACGATCTAACCGAACGGGTAGTGCCAGCGGAACATCTCAATAGCGATACTCCATCGACTGAAGAAGCACATCGTGAAATGATGCTGAAGGCGGTCACGGCTCACGGAATTGGTATTGCTGAAGATTTCGGCAACTACTATCACGTTAAAACCGGAGACGCGAAAAAAAGCCTCACCGAGCTTGTTGAATCTGGAGCGATACAGCAGCTCGATGTCGAGGGATGGGCCGATAAAGCGTTCGCTCCGCTGAACATTGAATCTACTGAAGCGACCAACGCCAGAGCGCTGCTCACGCCGTTCGATCCGCTGGTGTGGAACCGTGATCGTATCGACCGAATATTCGATTTCTTCTACCGAATCGAGATTTACGTTCCTGAGAAAAAACGCCAGTACGGCTACTACGTGTATCCGTTTGTACTCGGTGAAGATCTAGTGGCTCGTGTCGACTTGAAGGCAGACCGCCACAAAGGCGTGCTCAGAGTTCAAAGTGCGTTTATAGAGGCCGGGCAGGATCATGACTACGTCGCTGCTAACTTGCTGGATGAGCTTCGTTTGATGGCCAACTGGTTGGGGCTAGATCGAGTTGTTCTAGGACGAAAAGGTAATTTGATCGCAGCACTTCGCAGTGCTCTGAAAAAGTAGCCTGATACCGTCGACTACGCCCGTTCCAGATACATCACTGCGAACATGTTGTTGGCATCGGTCCAAACGTTCTTCACGTTGAGTCCTGCTTCGTTAGCCATTTCACCGAAGGCATCAATTGTGTACTTGTGCGAATACTCAGTGAGAACGGATTCATTCTCTTCGAACTCAAACGAGTATTTGCAAACGTTTACTGTCTGTCGTTCCGTTGAAATCAAGTGCATTTCGATACACGATCGACCGTCGTTGAAAACAGCTTCGTGTTTGAACTTACTGAGATCGAAGCTGCCGCCAAGTTCATCATTAATTCGTTTTAGGATATTTAAATTGAACTTGGCCGTCACACCTTGTGAGTCGTTGTATGCAGCCCGAAGTACGTCACGGTCTTTATCAAGATCTACTCCGATCAGAACGCCGCCATCGGCTCCGGCGTTTTCTGCCATGCCGGCCAACAACGCCATGGCGTCTTCTCGTGGGAAGTTTCCGATGGTCGACCCGGGGAAGTAGATAATCCGGCGAGATTCTTTACTTGTAGGCGAAGGAACTTCAAACGATTTCGTGAAGTCAGCAACGACTGGCATTACCTCGATATTAGGGAATTCAGCCTGAAGCGAATGACCAACCTGCGACAGGTAATCACCTGAGATATCAATTGGGACATAGCCAGCTGGGGCAATCAAATTTCGGAGCAATAAACGGGTTTTCAGCGAACTCCCGCTGCCATACTCAACCAATAAAGCGTTCGAGCCAACAGCAGCAGCGATATCGCCAACTTGTTGCTTCATCAATGTACTTTCAGTGCGCGTGACGTAGTACTCGTCCAGCTCACAAATATCGTCGAACAGCTTCGAGCCTCGTTCGTCGTAAAAGTACTTGCTCGGTAGCGTCTTATGATTTCGTGAAAGTCCTTCGACAACGTCCCTAAGCATCGTGTTAAGGGCTGCCTCTGTCTCTGGAGTTGTCGCCGTAATCGTCAATTATTGAATGTCCCTTAAGAATCAGTATTTATCGAAATCGCTGTCGATTACTTAGCATCCCGGGCCAGCCGGAACCCCATGAACTGCCATTTACTCTCTGCGTAAAAGAAGTTTCTGTAGGTCGGACGAATGTGATTTTGCGCTGTAGCAGCGGAACCACCTCTAAGTACTATCTGGTTCGCCATGAACTTGCCGTTGTACTCGCCAATCGCACCCTCGACTACCTTGAATCCTGGGTAAGGACTGTAGGCGCTGCTAGTCCACTCCCAAACGTCGCCAAACATCTGATGTAAGCGGCCCTTAGGTGCATCAAGTGGCAGCGGGCGCGGGTGGAATCGGAGGCTGTCGGAGTATGTTCCGCCTTCAATTTCAGCATCGGCTGAAGCGATCTCCCACTCAGCTTCGGTTGGAAGTCGAGCTCCTGCCCAGCGGGCGTAGGCATCGGCCTCGAAAAAGCTCACATGAAGCACCGGTTCGTCAGGGTGAACAGGTCGTGGACCCGCCAGCGTGTACTGCCACCACTCATTATTCTCTTTGAACCAGTAGAGCGGCTTGTCGAACTTCTCCCAATCGTGCTCTTTTAGAGCGGCTCCTTGGACCTCGGTCCAACCAAGCGACAGCCAAACGTCAGGTCGCTGATAGCCGCCATCGTCCATGAACTTCATGAATTCGCCGTTTGTGACGAGTCGTGAGCCCATTTCGAAAGCGTTTATATATTCCTTGTGCTCTGGACCCTCGTTATCGAACGAAAATCGTGTAGCGTCCCATCCGACGTCGTACACGTTCTCTTCGTATCGAAACCATTCGAGTCTTGGTACGCCAACTGGTTTTTCGTCTGCAGTTCGTTCGTAGAGGGTAGGGCGAAGCGGGTTCATCGATAGGACGTGTTTGATATCGGTCGCCATCAACTCTTGATGCTGCTGTTCGTGATTTGCACCAAGGATGATCGTGTCTCGCAACGATGCGAGTCCGCCGTCTCGACCCATTCGTTCGATCAGGTCCATCATCTTTTTATCTACATAGTGGCGGTATTCATAGACCTCGGCGACGGTCGGTCGTGAAATTTGACCTCGTCTGGGTCGACAGAACTGTTCGCCAACAGCGTTGTAATAGGAATTGAACAGGTAGTTGTACTGCTTGTTCAACGGTTCGTAGTTTGGATAGTTGTTGCCAAGAACAAACGTCTCGAAGAACCAAGTCGTGTGCGCTAGGTGCCATTTCGTTGGGCTAACGTCGGGCATCGACTGTATGACGTAGTCCTCGTTCACCATCGGCTCGCACATTCGCTCGGTGAAACCACGCACGCTCTTGTAGTACTCGATCAGAGCTTCGGGTGTCTGTGGATCTGAATTTACGATCATCGTTGGACTATCTGCGATTGTCATTGGTTCTGTCACTGTTCAAGAAAATATCTATTTGACCTTACTGCGTAAGTTGATTCGTGATCTTAGTAGTTAAGGATATTGTTACAAGGTTAGGGCTTATTTAGCTAACACGTGTATGGGTCCAACATTCGAGTCATCTTGAATGTTCAGATGCTTGCATTCTTGGAACGGTGCGAGCACGAGGGTCGAATTCGTTGGCATCTGAGTATTCAAGACAGTAAGCAGACGTCAGTTAATAAATACTGACTGGTCAGTCATTTTACATGGAATCGGAGATATGTCGATGGTGAAAGCTATCTTCAACGGCACAGTCGTTGCGTAAACAGAGGATTATGAAGTGGTTGAGGGGAACGTTTACTTCCCGCCTAGTTCGATCAAGTGGGAGTTCTTTTCCGATAGCGGATTGCACACTACGTATGCTTGGAAGCGGCTAGCCAGCTACTACTCACTGAACGTTGATGGGCAAGAGGCTCACGATGTTGCTTTGTACTACCCATCTCCGTCCGGCGCTGCCGGCAACATCAAATATCGCGTTGCGTTCTATCCTCAAGTAACAATCGAAGGCTGAAAGTCCGGTTGGCTGGGCTTCCTCCGCAAAATTATCGGCGTATAACCGAACATTGCCGCACGTTTGGACCACGCGACTTATCGATGCACAATTGCACGCTACGAACCGACGAGCGACGTAAGTTTTCCGAGTAGTCCTAGGCGCTTTGGCTTTAGGTTTGCTGAAATGAAATCTACTGTTGCTGGCGATCCTGTCAGCAGCAGTCCGCGCCATTTCCTGATTCGACCGTACGTCGCCGAGTCGTTGGCATATCCGCTACTCCATCCTTCGAATTCAGAGAAATGTCGCGTTGAATCGAGCGCCAGCACTTTGCCACCTGATTCTTTGACCAGAAGAATTGCTGCAGCAAAATCCCAAGTCATTGCCCAGCCGGTGATGGCGTATTGCATTGTTCCGTTGGCTACCAAGAACTGCTCGTAGCAAGCACTTCCACCTACGCGAATCTCGCCGAAGTGACCTTCTAACGGCTTTTCGACATTGAACATTCGGCGAATCCATCCAGGCCGAGCCGAAAGCACGCCGGTGATCGGCTCGCCCGAATTACTTGATTGGTGGACATGAACTTGAACATCTCCAATCCACGTGCCGTGACCTCTTCTTGCATGCATTAATAGGTAACCGTCTGAATTCGGCCATGGAATCCAAATAGCAGCTGCAACCGGTTCGCCTCTGAATAGTGCGGCGACTGATACAGCGTGAACCGGCGACGAGTTAACGAAGTTGGTGGTTCCATCGATCGGGTCGACGATCCAGAGCCAATCTGCCGCCGCTGGTTCTTCGTCGGGTGGGTCCTCTTCACCGAGCAGCATGTGGTCGGGGCAAGTTTTCGACATGATAGCGGCGATCATACGCTGACTCTCCTTATCGGCGTCGGTCACCATATCTTTGCCTGGCTTGTCGCCTTTTTGAGAAATCTCCAAGAAGCCGCCGAACCTGCTCGCCACGAAGGCGCCGGCTTCTTTGGCGGCACGAACAACCGAATTCTCGACGTGTTCTAGTTCAGAGTCAGTAAATCCGGCATTAGGGTTGTTCGACACGTTGCTCGGTGATGATTCGGTCAATCTGATGCGACTCCAACTGCGTAATAAAAAGTAACTGTTCTGCTGCGACGTGCAACAGGATAGATTGGCGGACTCTCGAAAGATAAGGAAATTCTATTCTCGTCGCCGCCAACACTCCGGTAAGATTCTACGTGCAAGTTTTGAATGTGAATGCGCTGGAATACTTCGCAGCGCCTTGAGGTAACGGAAATGTCTTCGACCACCACCCGGAAATTTCATAAAGATAGTGGACTCGTCACACGCATGTACTTCACTATGTTCATGCTCGGGTTCCTTTACGCCGTATTTGCTCTATTCCTGATGCAAGTTGCAGGATTACAACTCATATTCGTCGGTGGAATAGTCGGCGTCATGATCGTTGTGCAGTACTACATGTCCGACAAGTTGATCTTGAGGTCGACGGGTGCGAAAGAAGTGACTGCCGAGCAGGAACCTGCGCTTCATAAGATGGTCAAACAGCTTGCTGATCGATACGAAATGCCAATGCCTAAGGTAGCCGTAATCGATACGGCCATCCCGAACGCATTTGCTACAGGCCGTAACCCAAAGAACGCACTTGTTGCCGTTACTACCGGAATTCAGGAACGGCTTAATGAGCGTGAGCTCCGGGCCGTTATTGGTCACGAACTCGCACACGTTGCTAATCGTGACATGAGAGTGCTCGCCATTGCTAACTTCCTCGTAACTGTCACCAGCTTCCTCATGACCATGCTCTTCTGGAACATGCTCTTCGGTGGCATGGGTGGGCGTCGTAACAACAACGGTGGCGGCATGATGATGGTCTACCTAGTCACGATCGTCGTTTATTTCATTGGTCAGTTACTGGTATTGGCGCTGACTCGTTATCGTGAATACGGAGCCGACCATACTGGAGCCGAGATTTGTGGCGATCCTGGTGCACTTGCTGATGCTCTCGAGAAGATCAGCGGCTCTGTGAACAAGATTCCTGACAAGGATTTACGTAAGTTGCAGACTGCAAATGCTTTCTTGATTATTCCGGCAGCACTGAAGGGCGAAGGGTCTATGAACCTGTTCTCGACTCATCCACCTTTGCAGGAACGAGTCAAGCGACTTCGCGAACTTGAACAGCGCATGCGCTACGGACTGAGATAAGTATGGGAATATTCGGTGGCAACAAAACTCCCAAGGATGACTGGTCGGTGATGTCGACCGTTATCAAGGCAGAGGCAAAGCTTCAGGCACTTGGTGAAATCACCCCTTCTAGGCGTGCTGGGGTGATCTACAGGAACGATGAATCTAATTCGTTCCAACGCGATATCAAGATAGAACTCAATGAAGTGCTATACGTTGGCGGTGGGGCAACCAAAACCGCTTTCGAGATTGAAGACGACGACCGTGGCATGCGCTGGATCGTTCTAGAAGACGGTAAATTCGGCGATCTAGTATCGACGGTCTACACTGTCGGCAATGCCATCGGAATGAACGATGGTGCCGACAATCTTCTTGCTGCCGTATTCGAGCTGTATTTCACCGGTACGGTCGAAGACAACACCTACCGTTCTGGATTGCGTACATATTGGATCTACAGGTACGACCGCAAAGCCTTCTACCCGTTTGTTCCGACCGGTGAGAGCGAAGGCGATCGAGATCGTCCCACGGAAGCGCGACTGGGTCACGATCTAGGCAAGCACGGTCTAACGGTAGAAAAATCGCTTACCGAGTGGATGGGTCTCTGGGGCATACCGTTTTAGAACGCCGTAGCGACCTTCGAATTCGTTCTTCGCACCAAATCTTTTTGTTTGATTCTTGTCTTAGCCCGAGGGCCAGTTCATGAGTGACCAAGCGCGCGTAGCGTTAGTAGTACGTCCCGGAGAGAGTCCTCAGCCATTTGTTGACGCGATAGCGCACGGCGCTGGTCAGGCTGTTGTTATTGAATCGAACGTTGAACTACCTGACGACGTCGGCGGATTGATGGTCGCTGGCGAAGCAGGATTCGTATCTTCTGACAGCTTGCCCACTGCCCTCGCACAGGCAATCGAAACCGGGTTCCCTGTGTTGGGTATCGGTTGGGGCATGCACGCCCTCAACATCGCCCTAGGCGGCGAGCATCCAATCGTAGTCGAAGGGCATGGTGATCCGAGCGAAGATCCGACGAAGCACACATCGTTTATGGCACCCGGCGGCAAAGTTGGCTACACAATCGCTGGATCAGGTTGGGTGACCATTCCTTCTGCCCATACACACGGCCTACTTCCGGCCCAGGTTGCCGATGGTTTGCTCTCTTCGATGTATGCAGAAGATCGTGTAGTTGAAGCGATAGAGAAGCCTGGTCGTGAATGGTTGATCGGCGTCCAGTGGCCTGCTCACCTGTACGAGCGTACTCCGAAAGGGTTCGACAGCCTGCTACTCGCCCTTGTTGAACGCAGCGAGCAATAACCGAAGGTTTTGGGAATACCTCGCGGGCGTGTGCGCACGCGTTGCGCGTACGCATGGGGAAGCGTATTGTTGAAGCATTAACTTTCGTATTGCGTGCCAGTACTCCGCGATACGGGCTGAAACCATTCCATTAGCCGGAGATTTTTATGGTCAATAGCGACCTCGGCAACATCAGGCCAATTAGTATCGAAGACGAAATGAAGACGTCTTACTTGGACTACGCAATGAGCGTAATTGTGTCCAGGGCGCTTCCCGACGTACGTGACGGCTTGAAGCCGGTACAGCGACGTATTCTCTATGCAATGCATGATCAGGGCATGCGCCCAACTTCTTCCTACAAGAAGAGTGCACGTCTTGTAGGTGAAGTGCTTGGTAAGTACCACCCGCACGGCGACCAGTCGGTTTACGACGCTCAGGTGCGTATGGCGCAGTCGTTCTCGCTTCGATACCCGTTGGTGGACGGTCAGGGTAACTACGGCTCTGTAGACGGCGATCCACCAGCAGCAATGCGATACACCGAGTGTCGCTTGTCTTCGATCACCGAGATGATGCTCGGCGATATAGATCGCGACACAGTTAATTGGGGTGAGAACTTCGACCAGTCGCTCAAAGAGCCAACGGTTCTTCCTGCTCGATTGCCAGCTCTATTGGTAAACGGTGCATCTGGCATTGCTGTGGGAATGGCGACGAACATTCCACCGCACAACGTCGCTGAAATATGTGACGCTATCGTGCATATGATTGGAAAACCCGACGCTTCAGTCGATGACTTGATGCAGTTTGTGCAGGGGCCTGATTTCCCGACTGGTGCACATATTTGGGGCCAAGAAGGTATACGAAACGCTTACGTTACTGGTCGTGGTCGCGTGATGGTTCAGGCCGATCACAAAATCGAAGATATTGAGCGACAGGAGCGTAAGCGCCTCGTCTTCAACGAGATTCCGTTCCAAGTAAACAAAGCGAATCTTGTAGCGAAGATCGCCGATCTGATCAAGCAACGCAAAATCGAAGGAATTAGCGAAGTTCGGGACGAATCAGACCGTAAAGGTATGCGAGTCGTCCTAGAGCTTCGTCGTGGTGCGCACGTGCCGGTTGTGCTCAACAACTTGTACAAGCACACAAACCTTCGTAATTCGTTCTCAGTCAACATGATCGCGTTGGTTGATGGCACTCCGAAGATGCTCACGCTTAAGCAGGCGCTTCGTCACTACATTGACTTCCGGGTCGAAGTAGTTCGAAGGCGTGCTGAATTTGATCTGAAAAAGGCTAAAGCACGCTTACATGTGCTCGAAGGTCTGCGTATTGCGATCGACAATCTTGATCGAGTGATTGCGCTAATCCGAGCTTCAACCGATGTTGAAGAAGCCCGTTCAAGCTTGATGGCGGAGTTCAGCCTTTCCGAGATTCAGGCGCAAGCCATTCTCGATATGCAACTGCGTCGCTTAGCTGCGCTTGAACGTGAGAAGATCGAGAACGAATACACAGAACTTCTTGCACTCGTGTCAGAACTCGAAGCGCTACTATCTGACAGTGTTCAAGTTCTTGGCGTCGTTCGTAGTGAAACACGAGAACTTAAGCGAAAGTACGGCGATGAACGCCGCACAGAAGTGCATCAGGAAGAACTCGGCGATTGGCGTCGTGAAGACACCGAGCCTCACGATGATGTTGTTATTACGCTTAGCCGTAACGGCTACGTAAAACGGGTCAAGCTCGACACGTACAAGAAGCAGCACCGGGGTGGCAGAGGTGTCCGAGGTCAGAGAATGACCAAGGAAGATGATGTAACGCCGCACTTACAGATTGCAGACACGCACGACTATTTATTGTTCTTCACAGATCAAGGTCGAGTGTTCGCATCGCGAGTATTTGAACTACCTGCTGATCAGTCGAGAAACTCTCGTGGTACGCCCGTTCAGAACCTTGGTTTCAATATGGAACCGAGAGAGGAAGTTCAGGCAGTAGTTGCTGTTTCGAGCTACCTTGAAGACACGTATCTGGTGATGGCGACTAAACATGGGCAAGTGAAACGCATGCACCTGCCATTGTTACGAAATATGAACCGCAGTGGACTACGTTGCTTCAATTTGAAGGGTGAAGACGGGCTTATTGGTGCTGTGCTTGCCGACGATACCGAGGACGTGATCCTCGTTTCAAAGGAAGGCATGTCGATACGCTTCAAATCTTCCGAGGTGCGGGCACGTCAACGTGCTGCCGGTGGAATGAAAGGGATGACAGTTCAGGGCAAGGACGAAATCGTCTCAATGAACGTTGTCGATGACGAGGGCTACCTGCTCATCGTTAGCCAGAAGGGTTATGGAAAGCTTTCCCTTCTACGTCACTACACCCAACAGCGTCGTGGTGGTAAAGGCCTCATTACGCTGAAAGTCACACCAAAGACCGGTAATGTTGCCGACTCGGCCGTGGTGAGCGAAGACATTAGAACCGACTCGACCGGCATGCTGGTTCTTGTTAGTGAGAAGGCTCAGGTCATTCGTACGAACCTTGGTGAAATTCGATCAACAGGTCGAATAGCTCAAGGTGTGAAGATTCAGGTGCCGGACGCTGGTGACAAGATCTCTGCTATTCGAGTCATCGATGAACGGCGTGAATCGGGTGCTGTATTGGACCCCTCTGAACTGGAAAACGGTAGCGAGGGTGGGGAGTCTGGCGGTGAGAATGAAGCCCCAGATGAATCAACCGACGAGCTCGAAGTTGCGACTGAAGAGTCGGCCAAGGACTAAATCTAGTTCTTTCAAACAAAACTTACGACCGGGCTGCCTTGAAGAATATCGAGTCAGCCCGGTCTGATTAATCGGTTCGTACCATCGTTTATGTGGAACTTGATCTGAATCTCTAGATATCTCACGAACTACGTAGCGAGTCCGCCACCAATTGCTACTGGAATAGACGAGAATTACTAAATGCTCAATGCTAGCGGCAAGCTCATCATCCGTCGGAAATACTACGTCCTGTCTATCTGGGCGATTGTCATTTTGGCTGCGTTGCCATTCTTTCCTCGTGCTGACGAATACCTGAAGCCGGGTGGGTTTTCGAACGAATCGTTCCCCTCAGTCCAAGCTAGCAAAGTGCTTCAGGAGCGACTTGAGCTAACGACTTTGACCGTCGATTTCGTGTTCAGTCATCCCGATTGGTCACCGTTCGATCCCCGGTTTTCTGGAGCAGTAGAGACTGCTGTTTCAGGACTCGCCGATCTGGAATATATCTCCGACGTCGTAACTCACCTCGATGATCCTAAGCGAGCTTCCGCCTCCAGCAATACAGTTCACGTTTCAGCTGGACTGACGATGGAGCTGGACGAATCGCTCGATTATCTCGATACGGTGATAGAAGCAGTCGACCCAGGTCCGCTTGATCTGATTGTCACTGGAGGTCCAGCGTTATATCGCGATATATCATTGGCAAGTGAACGAGATTTACGCCGAGGAGAAACCGTTGCATTCCCTGTGGCAACACTCGCTCTTTTGCTGGTGTTCGGAACGTTGGTGGCCGCGATCCTGCCAGCAGCAGTTGGCGGTGGGGGAGTGCTCGTCGGCATTGCGATTGTTTTCTTCATGTCGCAAGGCATCGACATGTCGGTGTTCGCCCTAAACATCGTGAGTCTGTTGGGAATCGGAATCGGAATCGACTACTCGCTGTTCTACACCTCGAGATTCCAAGAAGAATTGCGCAAAGGTAAATCTGTCGATGACGCCGTTTTAGGCGCACATATTCACGCTGGTCAGGCAATTCTATTTTCGGCTATTACGAGTCTGATCGGACTACTTAGTCTCGTCTTCTTCGATGTGATGATGCTTCGTTCGGTCGGCATAGGTGCAGTTGCAGTTATTTTTGCAGCGTTGATCGCAGCGCTCACGTTGATGCCGGCGATACTGGCTGTGCTGGGTGAACGAGTTAACAGATTCAGGATTGTTCCAAATTGGAGCAATCGACCCAGCTTCTGGGTACCGCTATCGAATTGGGTGATGAAACGGCCGTGGCTCGTGCTAGTGCCAACGTCGGCTGTGCTGATTCTGCTCGCAGTGCCGGCGCTATCGCTCAGACTCGGAACCGTTGACGCGACGATCTTGCCCGACTCGCTGGAGTCTAGGCAGGGATTCGATGTGCTCAGGGAAGAATTCGGATTCGCCTTACAAACCGTTATCCCTGTGGTCTACACCTTCGCCGAAAAGGATGACTTGTCTGTTGCCGCCGATCCCTTCTCCGCTGAGAACCTAAGGCGTGCATTCGACATTGGACGCGAGTTCGAACGGATAGAAGGCGTTTACGGGGTGACGAGCATCGTTAATCTCGAGCCGACGTTTGGCACGGATGAGTATGAGCTTCTCTACACTCATCCAGAATCGATCACCGATGTTGCCGCCGCTCGGATCGTTGAAGAATCGGTTCGTAACGGTGCGATTCTGTTCTTGGTTCACAGCGAAATGCACCCGTTCTTGCCAGAGACTCGTCAACTGGTGGCTGATATTCGAGCGTTGATTCCGCCGGACGGCGAACTTCATGTCAGTGGCGGTGCGAGCGAAATCGCCGACATAATCGCCGCACTCTATGGCAAGTTCCCGTACGTCATCGCCGCTGTATTGGGCGTGACGTACGTATCCCTAATGCTGCTGTTCCGTTCGGTATTGCTCCCTTTAAAGGCAGTCCTATTGAATGCACTGTCGATTCTTGCAAGCTACGGAGCTTTGGTATTCGTATTTCAAGAAGGAAACTTCAGCGGTGTATTGAACTTCGAAGCGATGGGGGTTATCGAAGCGACCCTCCCGATACTGCTATTTGCGATTATTTTTGGCCTGAGCATGGACTACGAAATATTCTTGCTATCGCGAGTCGCTGAGGCGTACGAGCGCACAGGCGATAACACATTAGCGGTCGCCGAAGGGCTTCAACGGAGTGGACTAATCATTACCGGAGCTGCATCGATCCTCATCATCGTCGCTTCAAGTTTTGTGCTCGCTGACGTCGTGGTCGTGAAAGCCATCGGGCTTGGTCTGGCTATCGCGGTGTTCGTGGATGTGACATTAGTTAGAGCTCTTATTGCTCCTGCCATCATGCGAATCGCTGGCCCTTGGAACTGGTGGATACCAGGCTGGCTCGACAGAATATTGCCGGAGGTGAAACGTGTCGATTAGACGCCTATCACTTCTGATGCTGCTTACGGTCGGCTTGCTGATGACAGTCACGACTTGTGTGAATTCAGCTGAGCCACGTGTAGTACCGGTCGATGCAGTTCCCGATCCCACCGTCACTCCTTTACCAGTCACATTTCCTCATGACGAAGGGGGCCATGAGACTCGACTTGAGTGGTGGTACCACAGCGGTCACCTTGAGTCGGAATCCGGAAGAGAGTTTGGATTCCACTTCGTCGTATTCAAGGCCGACGACGGACTCAACGAGCCGAACCTCGTCTCACAGCTCGGAATTCTTGATGTCGAAACAGGAGAACACTACGAATTTGCCAGGGCAGAAGCAGGTATGCGGCAGATCGGCGGAGGGCTAATGACCATTGGTATTGCTGATTGGGTCTACGGTCTGAATTCAATAGAGGGCGCCCATACATTTATTTCAAAAAGCGGTGACACAGGTCTTAGCCTCAATCTTGAAGCCGTTGCTCCCGTGATGCTTCACAACAAGATCGGCTGGCTGCCGACTGAACTTGGTTCCACCTACTACTATTCTTGGCCGAGGCAGGAAGCGGTCGGCGAGCTGATCCTCAACGGCGAAACATTTCAGGTCACAGGTACAGGCTGGTTCGATCATCAGTGGGGCGATTTTTTCGTGCTCGGCAAACCTGCCGGGTGGCAGTGGTTCGCCGTTCAGCTTCACGATGGTGGTTCGCTGATGATCACTCAGGCACGAGGTATTGACGGCGAAATTGTCGAAACGTACGGCACTTACATGTCGCCTGACGGAAACGTCCGTGATCTCCGAGAAGATACCGATGGGATCGAGCTTTCTGTGCTTGGTGAATGGACGAGTCTCGATAATGGCGCCACGTATCCGTCTGGGTGGTCACTATCCATAGATTCACTTTCGATGGAGTTGACAATAGATCCAGTGGCGAAAGATCAAGAAGTCCAGATGGGGCTACCCGCTGCATCTACATATTGGGAAGGCAAGGCCTCGGTTAGTGGTCGACAGAACGGTGTGCAGTTAGCCGGTGATGCCTATGTTGAGCTCTCCGGTTACGCCGATTCCGAACCTGTCGAGTGGATGCAACGCCGCTAGTATCGCTGCTTAATGCGACTTCACGTTTATACTTCCGCCACTAGTTCCGAACTTTCGAAGGGTAATAGGATTGCAGACGGCCGAATCAATTGCAGAGATGTACCGAGACGCTTGGTCGAGATTCGCGACCGGGGTCACAGTAATCACTACGGTCGAATCGAGCGGGGCAGTCCATGGGATGACAGCCAGCAGCGTGACATCGGTTTCGCTTGATCCCCCATTGGTTCTCGCAGTAATTGGCGAGTCTCGACAAACACACGCTTTGATCGAGGCTACGGGTCGGTTCGGGATGAGCATTCTTGATGTAGGTCAAACCGAAATCGCAAAGCACTTCGCAACTCCACCCGAATCGCGTGGAGAGTTGGCTACCGAGAATCTCACTCAGCTTTCAGGAACTCCCGTTATTGCCAACGCCATAGCCGCAATGGACTGCAAAGTTATCGCTGCTCACAAAGCCGGCGATCACACGGTGTTTATTGGCGAAGTGGAATCAATTCAAGTTGGCGAGGGCGATCCGCTGGTGTGGTTCCAACGACAGTTCGGCGGCTTTACAGATAGTGCGTCCGATCAAAACTCCAGTAGCGATTCTGAATAGGCAATATCGTGCGAATCGCCGCAATTTCAGTCGCTCCTATATTTCCGAACTACGTCATCGGCGGATCACAAAAGATTCTCGCTGATGTGACTGCTGGCCTTAAAAATTTAGGTCACGACGTTCAGATTTGGTGTACTGCCACGGAATCACACAATGGTGATTTCGATGTTGATGGAGTAGCTGTTCACCCCGAGCTTCAGTTTCGGGGCTCATTTCCGTCAACACATCAGGTTTCTCCGGTCGCTCTCGCTCGATCAGCCGAAACCCTGCGTAATGCCGCAGAGTGGGCGGATCGAGTCTATCTCCATGCCGATGCAGTTTATTTGCGGCACGCCTTAGAGGGCGCCGAGATCATTAGGTCCATTCACGACTATGTCTACGAAGAAGCGCTTCTATCGACGCTCAGCCTTCCAGCCGACGTGACGATTGTTCCGAGCAACTATCTCAAACACTGTATAGAGGCGACCGTCGCATTTTCAGGAAAAAAAACGATAGAGCAAGTTGTAGTGATATCGAACGGAGTGCATGTCCCCGAAACTACTCCGGTACCGACACTTCCGGATGGAATATTACCTCGTGGTGAAAAAGACCTAATTTTGCTATTTCCACATCGACCCATACCGACGAAGGGTTTGGATGAAGCAATAAGAACTGCAGTTGAGGTTCAGAAAATCGAACCTACTAGAAACGTTAGATTGCTGATACCTGCGTATCCCACTAATGCGAATTTCGATGATCTGGCTGGCTCAACTGACGAACTCATGGAACTGGTAAGTGACCTGGGTGGCGTCGATATTGTGGAGTTCCATAGTTGGCTGAGTCCAACCGAAATGTCCGGATACTACGCGTCAGGGGACGTGACTCTGTGCATCGGATCGTTTGTTGAGTCCTTTGGACTCGTTCCAATCGAGTCAGTTGCGAACGGTACGCCGGCAGTCTGCGCCAGTGTTGGCGCATTCAGGCAATTCGCCGATATTGACGGAATTATTCCAGTGCCATATGGCCAGATCGAGGCGTCGACCCAGGCAGTACTTTCGGCCGCAGGCGGATCAGCAGATTTGATCGAATCCGGTCGTTCCCAGATCATTCACACCTACTCTCCAGAATCGATGGTTGAAGGCTATGAATCGGTAATTTCACGAACCTTGTCTGAAGCGCGGAAGATCGAACTAGCGGCCGACGATCAGTTGTTGTTAGCACCTTGGTGCGACATACAGGGTCAGGAAATTTACGACGACTACACAGCGACCCGCCTGCAATACCCGCATCTCGTCAGTGCATTGAAAGTGAACTTAGGGCTAGTCTGGTCAGATCCTCTCCTGCTTTCTGCAAGTCTCGATGCCGAGGTCAGACACGCCAAAGAACGCGGAATACTGATTCCGAAATACGTGATCGGTTAGCGATTACCTACCCGACGTACCCTCGTATCTTGATCGTTTCCGCAACGCGGTTAACTGCTACATCGAACGCCGCTTTTCGCATCGATCCGCCGTTTCGATCTGCCTGTGCCTTCGTTACGTCGTAGGCTTTGTTCATCTTCTTATCTAGCTCCCGGTTCACCCGTTCTAGTTCCCAATTGAACACTTGAATGTTTTGTGCCCACTCGAAATAGGAAGCGATAACCCCGCCAGCATTAGCGAGAATGTCGGGAATCACGTTCTTGCCCGCGTCAGCCAGAATTTCGTCAGCGACTGATGTCACCGGACGATTCGCCCCCTCGATAATTATTCCTGCCCGAACGTCGGGTGCGTTCATAGGGGTGATAACGTCTTCTATCGCTGCGGGAATCAGCACATCGCAATCGAGAGTCAACAGATCGGCGTTGTCGAGCGGGTCAGCATCGACGAAATCCGAAACCGAACCGCCATCGAGCACGATTCGCAGTAGTGCAGGTATATCGAGACCCGAAGTATTGATGATCGCACCGTCGACATCCGACACGGCGATCACCTTCGCCCCATTGTCGAACATCGTTTGTGCAGCGGCTGCACCTACCGCTCCGAAACCCTGAACAGCAACAGTGCATTGATCGGGTGTTGACCCAGAATCGACTATTGCGCGGCATCCGACAACCGCAGCACCTCTGCCCGGTGCTTCCGCTCTTCCTAGCGATCCTCCAAGCTCGATAGGTTTTCCAGTGACGATGCCGGGAGTATGACCGTGTATCGATCCATATGCATCCATTATCCAAGCCATGGTCTGAGCCGATGTACCAAGATCTGGAGCTGGGATATCTCGGTTAACGCCTATCACGTGGTGAATGCTCATCGTGTAACGGCGAGTGAGCCTGTTTAGCTCACCATTCGAAAGCTCGCGGGGGTCTACAGAAACTCCGCCTTTTGCACCACCGAACGGCACATCGGCAAGCGCAGTCTTCCATGTCATCAGCATGCCCAACGCACGGGTATGGGCAAGATCAGCGTTCGGGTGGTAGCGGATTCCGCCTTTGTAAGGACCACGTGACGCGTTGTGTTGCGAGCGATAACCGTGGAACACTCGAACTTTGCCATCGTCCATCTGAACGGGCATGCCAACTTGAATCTCACGCCACGGTGTTACGAGCGTTTCTCGCATGTCATCTTCGAGCCCCAGACTACGTACAGCGGTGTCAAGACTGGCAATAGTGCCATCGAGCATCGAGCTATCTCGGACCATTGCAAGACTCCTGTCTGAAGCACCGAAAATTTGATTATTAAGCCCGTGAATCCTATATCAGTATGAATGTGGGTGGAAATCCACCAAAAATTAAATTGACCCTGTGGAACATTCGTACTTAGAATAGTTAGGTTGGGCAGCGAACGGATAAATACGAATGACAACAGATTACGCAATTATTAATACAGGTGGAAAGCAATACCGAGTTCGCGAAGGCGATACGGTATCTGTTGAAACCATCCCAGGTGAAGTCGGATCCGACTTCACCTTTGACCGTGTGCTTATGACTTCGGTCGACGGTAAGCTCTCTATTGGAGCACCTGCGGTTAAGGGAGCAACGGTTATCGGCGAGATCTCCGAGCACGGCAAAGCCGACAAGGTGATTTCACTCCGATACAAGAACAAGACTCGACAACGTGTAAAACGCGGTCACCGACAGCAGTTTACGTCGGTGAAGATTAAGTCGATCTCAGCTAAATAGTTCACTCCTGCATCTTTGCAGATTACTGGAACATCTAAATGGCACATAAAAAAGGTGGCGGGACGTCCCGCAACGGTCGCGATAGCGCAGGCAAACGCTTGGGCGTCAAGGCATTCGCAGGTGAAGCGGTTTCAGCTGGGTCGATTATTGTTCGACAACGCGGAACGAAATTTCACACCGGCAGCAATGTAGGCATCGGCCGAGACCACACCATCTACGCACTCGTCGATGGTCAAGTCAGGTTCGACTACGCTCGCAAGAACACCAAGCGCGTAAACATCGATCCTGTAGTTTCCTAGTCAGGTAAACGAGAGATATGAAAGCCAATATTCACCCTACCTACCACGCCAAGGCAACAGTTGAATGTGCCTGTGGCAACTCCTGGGAAGTCGGGTCAACCAAAGAAAGCCTGCGGACTGAAATCTGCAGCAAATGCCATCCTTTCTGGACCGGTGAACAGCGAATCGTTGACACCGAGGGTCGTGTCGAGCGCATGATGCGCCGTTACAGCCTCGGGTCAACCGACAAGAGCTAATTGATTAGGGGCGCCGATCCGGCGCCCTTTTTCTTATCCTACAAATTGTCATCACCAGAACCCTCAAAAAAACGGCCTGTTCTCTATGGTGGTCAAGCTGTCATCGAGGGCGTGATGATCCGGGGTCAAAGCCGAGCCGCCCTCGCAGTGCGACGCCCAGACGGCATAATCGTGCGTCGATCTATTCCGCTCGAAACCTGGGCTAATTCTGCCCTTCGAAGCGTTCCGTTCCTACGTGGCGTGCTCGTTCTGCTAGAAACTCTTCTGGTCGGCATGAAGTCGCTCACGATTTCGGCTAACGAAGCGGCGGCTGACGAAAATCCCGAGGAAGATCAACAGATTTCATCTGTAGCGATGGCAAGCCTGCTTACGGTCTCACTTGTTCTCGGGATCGGAATATTTTTTCTTATCCCAGTACTCGTTTCTCGGGTAATAGAGAATGCTGGTGCCAACGACTTCACTGCCAATTTAGCAGAGGGCGTAATTCGCCTGGGATTATTCATTGGATACGTGTGGATAATTGGCAAGATGAACGACATCAAGCGAGTGTTCGGTTATCACGGCGCTGAGCACATGGTTGTGCACGCCCACGAAGCCGGAGAGCCGCTTACTGTTGAGTCAGTACGACGATTCCCGCCGGCTCACCCACGCTGCGGTACTTCGTTCTTGATGACTGTTGTTCTAGTTTCGATCATCATGTTCATGTTCTTCCCACGAGATCCGTTCTGGTTCCTCGTGGTTTCACGAATCGTGTTGGTACCTATCATCGCTGGAATCAGTTACGAATTTATTCGTTTTGCTGGAACGCATCAGGACAACCTATGGATTCGAATGTTCAATGCACCGAACATCTTGCTTCAGGATCTCACTACACGTCAGCCTGACGAAGGAATGATGGAAGTTGCGATCACTGCCATTGAGTACGCAATGGCGATGGACGAAGAACGAGCCACTCCGAGCGACGATAGTTCACAGCTGTCGTCTACTCCGTTCGAACCGGTGAACGCTGTGTCGGCTGTGACCGTCGACAAGCCAGATCCGCCGCCGACCAGCTAACTTTTTAGCGCTAGTGGTATTTAGCTTCGGCGTTTAGCGAGAACTTCCCACACCATGTCGACCGGCATCTTCAGCGATGCCAGTAGAACCATGCAGTGGTACAGCAGATCGCCCATCTCTTCGGCGACATCGTCGTGAGTCTGGCTCACCGAAGCGATAGCCGTTTCTCCGGCCTCTTCGACAACCTTCTGCGCAACTCGACCGGGACCTTCTTCGATTAGTGAAACCGTGTACGAGCCTTCGGGCTTCTCAGCTACACGCTGGTTAATCACGTCGAGGAGTTCCTGCATCACGCCAGGTCCGAGCTTCTCTGTCGAACCGTCGGCTTCGAGCAATGCCGAATCTAATACAGTAGTGTCAAAGCATGACTCCGCTCCAGTGTGGCATGCGGGTCCTATTGGGTTCACTTGAACCACGATGGCGTCGCCATCACAGTCTTGCTGAACCTCGACCACTTTTAGAAAATTACCTGAGGTTTCGCCTTTGTGCCAAAGCTCTTGCCGACTGCGTGAGTAGAACCATGCGTCAGGACCTTCGAGAGTTCGCTTTAGTGCTTCTTCGTTCATGTACGCGTGCATCAAGACTCGACCTGAGTCGGCGTCTTGAACAATTGCTGCTAGCAATCCGCGATCATCGAACTTAATCATTTCGAATTTCCCCCTAGGGATGAAGAGAAGCTTTGTCGAACTGCAAATCTTGTAAGATCAATCGAACTGTAATTATCGACTATAGAAAACGTGAACAATCACCCGCCGAGATGTTCGAGTATCGCTGATATCTCTCGTAGATCTGTAATCTCGATGTCGGGTTCTGGCTCTCGATCGACTTCTTCGCCATTGCGATTGATCCACACTGTCGTCGCTCCCGATCGATATCCGCCAAGAACATCATCGAAAAGCTTATCGCCAACATACCAAATCTTACTTGGATCGGTCTTCAGGCCGGCGTAGAGATACTCAAAGGCGGCCAGAGCGGGTTTGTACACCTGAGCCGATTGCGAGCTTGCTACGAAGTCGAACTCAAGCCCTTCACTCGCAAGTAAAGGTATGAGACCTTCGTTATCTGCGTTAGAAAATACCCCGAGCTTCACTCGGCCTTTCAGGAGATTGAGAGCCTCGACCGTTTCTGGAAAAACCGGACGATCGGTCATGTGTAATGCTGCGCGGTCACCGGCTGCGGTCGCATCGGCATCTTCAAGCTTTAGATCGTCGAATACCTGCTGGAAGCACTCGGTCCATGCCTGTCGATACGACTTGAACGGTGGACTATTGTACGGGCGTCCAAGGTCGGTTCGTATCTTGCGAAAGTTTACTTCGTACTTGCGCCAGTGAGTCCAAAACTCATCAGGCGTGAGTGGAATGTTCTGATCTTCGATAATCTCAACGAAGGCAACTTTCCAGCCGTCGTGATTGTTGAGGAACAGGGTGTCGTAACAGTCGAACGCTATCGCCTCAGGTAATACTGGCTCACCTGATCTCAGAGTTACTGGCAACTGCTAGACCTCCCGCATCGGAATGCCGCGTTCGGCAAGATACGACTTGACCTCGGAAACTCGTAGTTCGCCGAAGTGGAAAAGAGATGCAGCTAGAACGGCGTCGGATTTACCTTCGACGAGCGCATCGTAGAAATGATCGAGTTTACCCGCACCACCACTTGCGATGACCGGAACTGTCACAGAATCTGAAATTACCGACAATAGTTCGTTGTCGTATCCGGTCTTTTGGCCATCGGCATCCATGCTGGTCACCAAAAGCTCACCGGCTCCCAATTCGGTCACAAGACGTGCCCACTTCACTGCATCGAGAGCAGTGGGGCGCCGACCGCCGTGGGTGTAAACCTGCCATATCGCTTCGGCAGGAACGCTGCCATAGCCTTCTAGCTCGGAAATAACAGGATTGTCGACTCGTTTTACGTCCATCGCCAGTACGACACATTGCGCACCGAACTCTTTGGCGCAGTCTTCGATCAATTGAGGGTTAGCAACCGCTGCAGAGTTGACCGCCACTTTGTCGGCCCCGGCTTCGAGCATCTGTCGCATGTTATCGACAGAGCGTATACCACCGCCGACCGTCAATGGAATAAATACTTCCGACGAGACCTTCTCAACAACATCGATCATCGTGTTACGGGCGTCGGACGATGCGGTGATATCGAGGAAGATGAGCTCGTCGGCGCCTTCAGCGTTGTAAAACGCCGCGAGTTCAGCGGGATCGCCTGCATCACGAATGTCGACAAAGCTGACACCCTTGACCACGCGACCGTTGTCTACGTCCAGACATGGTATGACGCGTCGCGTCAACATTGTGGGGTCTCCGGTCTACTTGCGGGCGACAATGATGTAGCGGTGAGGAGTGAGCTGGCGTGAAGTTAGAGTCGTGAAGCCTAATGCTTCAACAGCCTCTCGCAGTTCCTGCTGAACTAATCGCTTCGAACTAGCAGGCCCAACTTCAGCTTTGCCTTCGACAGGCAACCACTCGACAATCGACATCCAGCCGGACTTCTTCAGAAGTCGAGCAGCTTCCTTGATGAGTAACTTTGGTTTGGTGGCTTCGTTCAATACGTTGGAAAGAGCTACGCCATCAAGCGACTCATCGTCGAGCGGAATTTTGTTTTCCAGAGAGACGAGAATTTTGACGTTTTTAAGCTTTGCAGCAGTCGCTTGCTTAGCGACATGCTTCAGCATTTCTTCTTGAACATCGATTGCGTAGCAGGTGCCTGAATAAACGTATTTGGCGAGCGGGATTGACAACCAACCAGGTCCGGAGCCGATGTCGGCAACCTTGTGGTCGTTATGAATCGGGACCAACGCGATCATCGACTGAGGGTCGTAAGTTTCCTCAAGCGTTGGGTGCAGTAGAGCTTCAACTTTATCTACTGAAGTTTTCGATGGCATTCGTGTCTTTTCCGTTCACCAATTGTTTGCCGGCTAGTTGCCAGCAGTTGTCATTTCGTCAATCGTTTCGATAGCGCTCTTTAGATCGAGCGCACCCGAGTAAATCGCCATGCCTGATATTGCACCTTCCACACCCAACTTCGCCAGTCCGACGAGGTCGTCAATCGATGCAATTCCACCAGCCACAATAATAGGATATCGCAGGTTTTCACCTAGTTCGGTAACAGCTTCGAAGTTTGGGTGGGTCAATGTGCCATCTCGACTGGTATCTGTGTAGATAAATCGTCGAACTCCGAGCTTGACCATCTGCTGTGCAAGATCTATAGCAGTGACAGTCGATTCTTCGATCCAACCGCGAGTCTGAACCATGCCGTCTTTGGCATCGACACCGACGATCACGTGCTCGGCACCGACGTATTCGACGGCTTTTTGAACTTCGTCCGGTGCTTCGATAGCAGCTGTGCCCATGATTACACGGTCGACTCCGAGGTCGATCAAGTGTCGTGCTTCAGCGGCGTCTCGAACACCCCCGCCAAGCTGCACTGGAATGTCGATAGCTTCGACGATAGCTGCAACAGCATCGGCATTTGCTCGAACGCCATCCCTCGCACCGTCAAGATCGACGATATGCATTCGGCGAGCGCCCTGATCTACCCACCGCTTGGCTACCGCCGCGGGGTTGTCGTCGAACACCGTCTCACGATCGTAGTCGCCTTGAGTCAACCGGACGCAGTGTCCGTTTCTCAAATCGATTGCTGGGAGGATATCCATTCGGGTTCGTAGTTCTTTTGTTCGAGCTGGGAAGCTGGTTTGTTAATTTATCTAATTCGAAGCGAGATCGAGAAAGTTCTGGTAGATCTTAAGACCGACATCACCACTCTTCTCAGGGTGAAATTGAGTTCCCACGACATTGCCACGTGCGACTGCCGCACAGATTTCGACGCCGTAATTACTGGTTGCAGCGACTTCCTCTTTCTGATCGGGAACACATCGATACGAGTGAACGAAGTAGAAGTGCGAGCCCTGCGGGATGTCTTTAAACATAGGATTTAGGTTGGCGTCATCGCCAGTGAACTGAACTTCGTTCCAACCCATGTGCGGAACTTTCATCGCTGCACCAAGTTCATCGATCATACCCGTTGGGATGAGTTGAACATTGCCATCGACAAGACCGAGACCAGGTAATTCACCTTCTTCAGAGCTCTCGAACAGCACTTGGAGCCCAACGCACACGCAAAGAAGCGGTTTCCCCGAAGCGGCAAATTCTTTCACCGGCTCAGTCATTCCCAGCGTGTTTAGGGCTGTCATGACTGCATCGCTGGCTCCAACACCCGGCAGAACAGCGGCATCGGCGGATGCCAGCTCGGCCGGATCGCTCGTTACGACAGGGTCGGCTCCAACTTTTCGAAGCGCCTTTTCAACGCTGTGCACGTTTGCTGCACGAGTATTGAGTACGACGATCCGGGGGTTAGTGGAGTTTTCAGTCATTTGAATGAACTAATTTGTTCCTGTGTTAAGTCTAACGAGCATTTGTTTTTGTACTAAGCATCAATTGTAGTTCCAAAATCATCAATTCACCGTACAAAATGACTTAACACGACTTTTTTGCGCGAAAGTAAATCTCACGCGAGAATAGATCGCGTATAGCGTGAGTAGAACGCGAACCTACGAGCAGGTGAAGATCGATGACGATGGCACCGGAACGCACAGTTCCAATCAACACTATTAAGATCACTGAAAAAGCAGCGGGCAAGGTAATCCAGTTCGCCGCTGACAAAGGCATGGAGAAATTTGGCCTGAAAGTTGCAGTGAAGGGTGGCGGTTGTTCGGGCTTAACTTACGTTCTCGATATCGTTGAGGGTGCGGAGCCGGACGATAAAGTCATCGTCCAACATGGAGTCGAAGTCTTTGTTCCGAAGAAGGCGTTCGTGTTCCTCGCCGGAACCGTACTCGATTTCTCCGACGGCCTGAACGGCAAAGGCTTTGAATTCTCGAACCCTAACGCTGCTAAAACCTGTGGGTGCGGCACTTCGTTTTCAGTTTAGGGTGGCTAGCCACTTTTTCTTGAACCCGAAATGGGTTTGGATTTAGCTCGTGCAACCAACTACTTCTCTAACGGCAGATTCTTCTCAACTCGGCGCGCTTGCCGACGGGTGCGGGATGTTCGCGTGGGGCAATGCGACTGTTGTTTCGCATACCGGTCCCGACGCTCTAGATCTGCTCCATCGGCTGGCTACGAAAGACCTGCTTAGCGTCGAGATCGGACGATCGCGCAGGACTGTACTTACGTCTGCCAAAGGCCGAGTCATCGACGTTTTCTTAGTCGCTCACACTTCCGAGAACGAGTTGTTACTGATCTCAGACTCCTCAAATTCCGACCGACTCGTCTCGGCGATCGACTATTTCACTATTATTGAGGATGCTGAACTCAACGATCGTACTGATCGTTGCGCGCGAATTTCGCTTGTCGGCCCTAACGCCAGGGCTGTGGCTAAGACGGCATTCGGTTCAAATATCGATCTTGATGACGTCATGCAGGTTTCTGTAGACGGGGACCTAGTGGAGGTCATTTCCGACTCGTCACGTGGGGTTGAGTGGGTCGACGTTATTTGTAAAAAGGCTAGTGCTGCTCAAATTTCGGAATCTCTTGCGGCAATTGGTGCAAGAGCGGTTGATGAAAGGCACTTCGAGCACTTCCGTATCGACAAGCTAATTCCTGGATCAGATCGTGAATACGGCGAGCATGCCAATCCGATCGAGGCAGGATTGCTGCCATTAATCGACTTCGACAAGGGCTGCTACGTGGGACAGGAAGTCATTGCGAGGCTCGACGCCTACGACAAAGTCCAGCGAAATGTGAAGGTGCTGAAATCGTTGACACCATTAGTCGAAGGAACAAAGCTGGCAAATGGCACGAAACCGGCCGGAGTCGTGACTAGTGCTTCACAGTTGGAAACGGATTCAGGAGAGTTTCTCAGCTTTGCTCTAGTTCGGATGGCGTTCTTAGAGTCTGGCATAGAGCTTGATGCTGGCGGCGTGACCGCCTCAGTTCGCTAGGTTGGTCATCTAACTATTTCGGTAAGACGACTGTTCTTACTCGTGCCGAAGAGTCTCGCCGCCGTCGACCATGATGACTTGGCCACGGATCATCTCGGCGTCAGTGCCGCACATCATCGCAACAACCTTCGCTACATCCTCAGGAAAAATGACTCTTCCCGCTGGTGTGGGCCTTGAAGCGATATCTTTTACTCCAAGTTCATCAGGGAATGCATCGATCGCATCAGTCATCACAAACCCAGACGAAACTGTGTTCACTGCAATGCCTTTTGGCCCAAGCTCGACCGCAAGGTAGCGAGTCACAGCTTCGATGGCCGCTTTCGATACGCCAACGGCAAAGTAAGCCGGTAGTACCCGTGTAGAACCGGGGCTAGATAGGTTGATGATGCGGCCTCCATCAGGCATTAGTCTTGCAGCCGCTTTTGCGAGCAACCACGGGCCACGTGCGTTGATATCTAGTGTCCAATCCCAGTGCTTTGCAGTTAGGTCTACAGCAGGACGCATGACTCCAGAAGCGGCGTTGTTTACGAGGATATCGAGGCGACCGAACTTCTCATCGATTTTTTCGACAAGAGATTCGACAGCTGTTTCGTCGCCGACGTGCGCCTTGATTCTAGTGGCGGATATACCAGCTGCTTCTAGCTCATCGACCGTTGCCTGTGCGGCTTTATGGTTCTTGAGGTAGTTGATGACGATCGTGGCGCCGCGCCGTCCCAACTCGAAAGCGATTGCCTTGCCGATACCGCGTGAACCGCCAGTAACAAGCGCAATCTTTCCCGAAAGGTCGATGCTCGAACCGGTTGACTCGTTGTTAGACATATTGGACTCGTTCAAAACCAGTCAGACATTGCTAAATAGCCATTCCACCGTCGACACGAATGATGTCGCCGGTGATGTACTGTGCTTCGTCGGTTGTGAGGAAAACGATCGTTGGCGCTACTTCGTCAGGTTCGCCGAATCGACCCTGAGGAATCCATGTCATCACCGTGTCGCGTTGTTTGTCTGTAATGTCAGCGGAGGTAGCAGTAGTAATGTATCCCGGAGCCACGACGTTCGCGGTGATGCCTCGAGTGGCGACTTCCTTGGCAATCGATTGAGTAAATCCGAAAACGGCAGCTTTGGAAGCCGAATAGTTCGATTGCCCGATGTTGCCTCGCATGCCGACAACGGAAGAAATATTCACGATTCTACCCCAGCGGCCTTTGACCATTCCGGGAATTACTTTGTGAGTGCAGTAGTAGGTGCCGAACATGTTCACCTGCATTGTGTACTCGAACTGCTCGTCCTTCATGCGCATTAAAAGCGAGTCATTGATGACACCGGCATTGTTAATGAGAATCTCGATAGGACCATGCGCTTCGACAGCCTTGTTTATCATCTCGACAGCGCTCTCTTTTTCAGCGACGTTTCCACCGACCGCTACAGCGATTCCACCGGTAGATCGAATTTCTTCGACTACAGCTTCTGCCTCTTCAGGGTGAGTGTTGTAGTTGACGGCGACACGGTGTCCATTCGCGGCAAGTCGAAGAGCTGTTGCTCGTCCGATACCGCGAGAACCTCCCGTTACCAGCGCACTTCTTGGCTCATTGTCGCTCAATATATGACCCTCAATTTACGTCGTGCATGGTACCGAGCGAATTGCTCGGTACAGCTAATCACTAACTAACTTCAGCTCTAATTCGGTCGAGCTCAGCCTGCTGGGCTCCGATCAATCCGGTTTCGACTACAAACTTGGCGGTACCGATGGCATTTGCCACTGCGTTCACGCCCGATGCTCCGTGTCCGACGATGGCAAGACCGTTCACTCCTAAGAGTGGACCTCCGCCAAACGCCTCAAGAATATTCATTCGTTCGAATATTTCTTTTGAAAGCTTTTCGCTCTCTTTGGTCTCGCCGAGAACACTCTTTACATGGCTGACGATTGCGTTGCCGAGTCCTTCGGTAAGTTTGAGAATAACGTTACCAACGAATCCATCGCAGAGAACCACTTCGGCTTTGCCGTGTGGTAGATCGTTAGGTTCGATGTTTCCGATGAAATTCAAATCAGTCGAGTTCAACAGGTCGGTGGTCTCTTTGACCAGCGTATTTCCTTTGCCTTCTTCGGAACCGACACTCAACAAAGCAATCCGAGGGTTTTCGTTCTTGTAAATAAGCTTAGACATTGCATTGCCGAGCGCTGCAAAGTCGACGAGTAGGCTGGGCTTGGTATCGACGTTCGTGCCAAGGTCAACGATCACCGTATTCGGTGCGTAACCGACAACTGGCCCACCGAGCGCACCACGATCGATGCCATCGAGAGTTCCGTAAACAACCGTAGCTGCTGCTATGGAGGCGCCAGTTGAGCCCATGCTCACGAATCCGGCGGCTTTGCCCATTTTCACCACACCAGCAGAAACAAATATAGAGGCGTTAGGTTTCGACCGGAATGCTCGTGCAGGGCTTTCGCCCTCTTCGACCACATCATCTGCCGGAACGACCTGTACCAACTGCTTGGCAGGGGTGTCGTATCTGTCGAGCTCAGCTTGGATCGCTACGGGATCGCCGACGAGTGCCACAGCGATACCGCCGTTGCCGATAGCCTGAAGAGCGGCAGGCACCGTAATTGATGGGCCGTGATCGCCACCCATCGCATCGAGAGCTATTGGGACTATACCTTCGGGAATACCCGTCATTATCTGATCCGTATTTCTGATCCACACTAATAAATGTGGAAGCATGGTTCATTTTATTCCAACGCCACGGTCGCTCGCCCGGATACTGCGTCCGTACCATCGGTTTTTTTGCACCCAATTGTGCAGGTTGCGATGATTTGGCCGTCTTCTTCGCTGATTCCGGTGATCTCGCCGTATGTTGTTACGATCTCTCCCGGGAACACGGGAGCACTAAATCTAACCTTCAATTTGCCGCCATCGTGCCAAGTATCTGGGAACTCTGATGCCAGCATTTCCGTTACGAGTGCGAGGCTGAGCATGCCGTGCGCTATGCGAGTGCCGAACTGCGTCGTTGAGGCGTATTCCTCGTTGAGATGAATTGGATTGTGATCACCTGATGCCTCGGCGTATGCATCAACTCGATCCTGAGTGATTTGTCGTTCGAATCCGGTGAGAACATCACCCGCACTTCGATGTGAGTTGTTAGTCGTCATTACGACTCCTCCCCAATGACGATAATGGTGGTTGAGGACGTACCAATCTCAGATCCGGTTGAATCTTTGTATGAAACCGATACCGTGGCGAAATGATTCCCTCGCCTTACCGAGTTGGCCGCAAGCCTCCCGATGGCATCGAGCTTCTCGCCGATCTTCACGGGTCTCGTCCAGCTGACTTCCTGACCTGCATGAATAGTCTGCAATCCGCCGGAGAATAGCCCCAAATCTTCGATCAGCTCTGTAAGAGCCGCGGCGACTACCATGGTCGGTGCTAACGAGTCGCCATAATCGGGTGATTCGGCGCCTCCTACAGCCTTTGCGTACGCATTTGCACGTTCAGTGGGGATTGTTACGTCGTAAGGACCAAATTCGTGTCCTACCGTCGCTGTCGAAATCAGGGGAACTGTCAATAAAATCCTCGTATGGTTCTGCCTGCTTAGGCGCAGTAGAACTCGAACGTAAAATCTATATTGTAAATTTGCCCTGCGTCCGGGGCAAAAAGCGACATGCTAAATCAGGCTAAACACCTGATGTAGAACTGCCTCCGCGCTGCATAGAAATCGCCTCGTCGACAAGCTCAGTTGCTAATTCGAAGGACGCGGGATTGCGGAAATAGAGCTGTGAAAGTGCGAATACTGGATACAACAATCCTGTCGATACCAGCCCCCGTTACTCTGACCGAGTGCCGGTAACTTGATCGCCATTGCCTCAGATATTGCCACGGCAGCGTTCATGCCGCTCATGTTCAAAAACACCCGAGTAATTACTCGACCCTTAGAAGAGTCAGCTCGTATGTGAGAATCGCAGATTAAGAAGTGGCGACGTTCGAAAAAGGCATTCCTTATCGAACTTCAAATCCCATATTGGGAAGATATATCACACCCTCCACGCCAGGTCCCTCGGATGCGCTCGGGACGCTGAATGCTAACCGGCGGGGATGATACCCAGCGCTGCGTCGGTCATGTCAGTCAGAATGCCGTCGAGGTTTCGGCTGGTATTTGGTCCAATGACCTTCTTCACAATTTCTCCTTCTGGGTTGATGAAGAATTTTTCGGGAATCCCGCTAACCCCGAAATCGACTGATATTGTTCCAGATGGGTCGATGCCGTTTACGTAGTTGATTCCGTTGCGTTCGATGAATTCCTCAACGGGGCCTTTGGTGTCCCAAATAGCTACACCAATGAACTCAACTCCACGGTCTCGCCATTTGTCGTAGGTTTCAGCTAGGACAGGACCTTCAGCCCGGCATGGCGCGCACCAAGACGACCAGAAGTCGACCACAACGATCTTGCCTCGATAATCGGCGATAGAAATCACTTCGCCATCGAGAGTCGTCATGTGGAAATCGGCGAACGGCTCTACTGAAAGATCGACTTCACCAAAATTGTCGTTGATGCCGGGGCGACCAGCTTCACCATCGTTCTGGATCACGCCCCACGCGAAGAGCGACAGCACCAATAACACCGGGATTCCCACCCCGAATAGTACCTGTCGTCTCTGACCCACAGTTACTTGTCCGAATCTTCTGGCTTGGTTTCGTCCGAATCTGAGTCTGATGTGTACGGTGCATCATTTTCAGATCTATCGAGCGGCTCTGACTCATCGGAAGATTCGTCTGCAACGTCGTCGTATTCAAGCGCTACTTGTTTTAGCTCGTCACGGCGGTCGTTGTATTCATATTCATCGATGTTGCCGGCTTCGTGCTCTTCGTCGAGTGCGGCAATCTCAGCAATGATGTCTTCACGGCTCGCTAATTCTTCATCGTCATCGCTCGAAAGGTTCGAGCGTTTGCGCGTTGAGTACATGGCATATCCAAGAATCGCCAAGAAAACTATACCGACAATCCAGATGATGACGATGACATAAGTTCGTCCTTTGAAGAAATCGGAAACTGTTTGGAATATCGTTGGCTGAGGCAGACCCGAGAATGTAGCTCCGAGCTCAACACCTATGGCGTAATCGTCGCCTTGGAACTGATTGAACACGCTATCGGCTACAACAACCGACTCTGGAGCACCGAAGCCCTCAGCTTCGATCGATCCGCCTTCCTCTGGCATCAGCATTCGTACCTGATCTGCCCCGTATGGAAGCTTCAGATTGAAGTCGAACGAATCGCCTTCATATTCCAGAATGTAACTAACCAAGATAGCGAACTCACCCGGTGGAATCGGGTTGGTAAGTGCGAATCCGGTAGGTATCTCGAGAATGTTTCCAGTTGGCAGTTCAGATTCGATCGAAAGATCCATGAAACCTTCAGGAATATTAAATCGAAGTAGATCAAACCCAGTTAGGTTGGGATCAGTCAAATCTGGAACCCAGACATGGTCGCCGCGGTTATCCACGTTGATAACTGTTAGTACGCCAACTTGTCGGCTTCGGGCATTAATGGTCGGAATCATCATCACGTACGAACCGATAGTGATGTCTTCTAGCGACTTTGTTTCGTCGTAAATGCTCATCCTGACGTTCTGCCAGTTTTCGATGTTCGCCATGTCGACAGAAGGTGTGTACGAACCGTGATTCACCACAACTCGGTAAGACAGCCCGGGTCCGGAAATCAAGTTGCTGAACCCGAAAATGCCGTCTTCATCTACACCAGTAGATTCCTGCTCAATGATCTGGTTAGTTGCGAGATCGATCGACATCAGCAGAACTTCTAGATCTGCAGGCAGTTCGCTGCCGTCGGTGCCGTTGGTAACTTTTCCTAAAATGCTGTCAGGTTGATCCTGAGCTGAAGCGACTGGCGTGTCCGATGCTTGTACAACTATGACTAGTGCTAACGCCGTTATTGCGGTGAACAGGAATAGTCGGATAGGTAGAGTTTTGATTTGAACGTTCATGAAATTTCGGATTTGTTTGTTCATCACAGAGTGTCGCCGCCCTCGGGTGCTTCGTTTGAAGCGGCGGTCTGTTCCCTTAGTCGAGAGATTTCTTTTTCTAGTTCTTCGTCACGTTTTACATCCGGCATTGATCCGCCGGATTCTTGTTTTAATATTTCCGCTGCTGCGATTCTCAACTCGTCTCGCTGCTGTTGATAGTCAGCTTCAGTAAGATCGCCCGACGTGAAGTCGGCCTCTACATCACTTATTTTGCGATAAATGCGTAATCGCTCGGCTCGCAGTTTTTCACGGGTTACGAAGTTTTCTGAAACTAGTCGGTATCTTTTCGAGCCTAAAAACGGGTAAGCAATAACTGCTACCGATACCAAAGCCAGCAAAGTTCCAAGGAGAATAGGCATTAGATTTCGCCTTCCGATTCATCCTTGAGTCGTTTGCGAGCGGGTCGTCTTTCAACTGCTGCTTGGGGCCATAGAGCAACCATAGTGCCAAGAATGAAAAATGGACCTGATGCCCACAACCACCACGCGAGTGGGTTAATACTCACAGCGAGCGAGACTCTGCCATCGGCAAGGAAGTCTCGTGGGATCACATAGAGGTCTTCGACCACAGTCGATCTGATGCCCGAACGCACCGAAGCCATGTTGAAATCTATATAAAAACCGTGCCAGGGTTCGATTGTGTCGATCAGCTCGTCGTTCGGCCGAAGCGTACTGTCTTTTAGAGTGAATCCCGAGGAACCCTGCGCCTTGGCAAAAGAAATTTCTTGTTTGTAGTCGTCGGGATCTATTTCATATACCGACATTTCGGCCCATTGAGCGATACGGTCGGGTCGGCTGGAATCACCGTTGTCGACATATTCGATTCGGTAGTTATCGAGCACCAAACTTTCGCCAAGGGCGAGCGCTCCGTCGGTACGTTGCTGATAGAAGTTAGTGCCGATGATGCCTAAGGCGAGCATCAGAATAGAGAGATGGGCGATGTAGCCGCCGTGCCTTGGGCGGTTTCCGTTGACGAGTCGCCACCATGCGAGTGGCCAGTTATCGCCAGAACGATGTCGAGCCGCTGTTCCACGCCACCATTCTTCAGCAATCGACGTTGCAACGAATGCTAAGACGCCAAACGAGAATATCGCCACTGGGCGCTGAATTTCAAGCGCCACAAGAACACCGATTGCTATCAGTCCAACTAAAGTCGGCCATACGAACCACTGCTTCATTGATCGGGCCGAAGCTTTTCGCCACGGCAGGAGGGGACCGATGCCCATCATGATGACGATTCCCAATAACACTGGGCCGTTTGCACGATCGAAGTAAGGAGCTGAAACGCTGACTGATACGTCCCTTGCTAGGTCTGAGAATAGCGGGTACAGAACGCCCCAGAGTGTCACTGCCATTACAGAAAGAAACAAGAAATTATTGATAAGGAATGATGCTTCGCGTGACACGAACGATTCCATCGCTCGGTCAGATTTGAGCTGTGGCATTCGCCATAGGAACAGGGCGAACGCGAATACTAGACTGGCCAGCATGAACACCAAGAAGATCATGCCCAATGTGGAAGCTGCAAACGAGTGGACGCTGACTACGGGACCGCCTCGGTTTATGAACATTCCCAATTGAGCGAGCACGAAGGCGATGTTCAATAAAGCGACGTTCCACATTCGGAACATGCCTCGACGTTTTTGCACCATGATCGAATGGATGAACGCCGTCAAAACGAGCCATGGCATGAGCGCCACGTTTTCGATCGGGTCCCATGCCCAGTATCCGCCCCAGCCCAGGATCGTATATGCCCACCAGGCCCCAAGTAGCATTCCGGTGCCGAGTACGCCCCAGCCGATGAGTGCTGAGACTCTGGCAACATCGATCCAATCGTCTCCATAGTTACCAGCGATTAGGGCGCCGGAGACGAATGCGAACGGAATCGTGATTGCAATGAGCCCGCCCATGAGCAGGGGAGGGTGGCTGAACATGCCGGGGTGAGTTAGCAGCGGGTTAATGCCGCGTCCTTCGAGGGGTACTGTGTCGAGCAATTCGAAGGGACTAGCAGCGAATGTGAGCACTCCGAAGTAGAACAACTGGATAATCGCAAGAATAGCTATCGTCCATGGCATGCTTCGTGCGAGTCGCTTCGGAGCGAACCAGACAGAAATCGCGGAAATAACCGAAAGCGCAAGAAGTATGTAGAGCAGTGAGCCTTCGTTTCCTGCGTAGAACGCCACCCAAACAAAAGCTCTGTCCATGAGTGTGTTTGAGTGATCGGCGACGTACGCGATCGAGAAGTCGTTTTGTACAAAGGCGTTTATCAGCGCGGCTGATGCGACAGCTGCGGCAACGGTCGTCATGTACAGCGCTCGCCTTGCGCTTACGACAAGCTCTGCCATGCCTATCTTTTCGCCAACGACGGCTCCGATGGCGGAGTACGCAGTCAGGGCAAGCCCGAGCATTAATGCCATCACACCCAGATCAGCCATTAGGAGTTCGCCTTTTCTGAGATTCCGGTTTCGTTGGAATCTTTGAGTACATCTGAATTGCTGTCAGCGTTCAGGCTTAGGTTGGTGTCAGAAGACATGCCGAGGTCACGATCTACCTGCGCCAGATAATCGGATAGATCATCCTGATTTCGTTCGATAGCAACTGAAGTACCGCCAATAGACTGAGCTTCGAGTCCTGATCTACGCATATTTTTGATGCTCAATAACGCGATTCCAATGGCACCCAAAACAATGAGAACGGGAACTATCCATGCCAGTAGATTGAATCCGCTGCGCTCAGGTGCCGCAAGAATTTCTTCACCGTATCGAATTACAAAATAATCTCTTACTTCTGCGTTGGTTAAACCTTCGTCGAGCAAATCACGAACTTTGAGTCGCATGTCGACGGCGATCTGGGCGTTTGAACCATCGATCGTTTGGCCGTCGCAAACCGGGCACATTAGTTCACCGGAAAGCTGGTGTGCACGCTGCTCGGCGGTAATGTCAGATTCTCTGATACAGCCAGAAAGGGCTAATAAGAGGGTGAACAGCAACGCTCCGAAAATTATCGTTGTTGAGTTTGCGGGAAGCGCACTCGGTTCGATAATTACGAACGAAAGCCGGGATGCCATAACTTTACTTTCCCCGTGCAGGGATACCCGCTATGAGTGACCGGGGCTAAATAACGGTGCGACTACGTGCCGCACCTTCACTCAGCTTTGACGACTTACTTACTGAGACCAGTTGTATCGTCAAAGATGTAGTTCACTATGTCCCTAATGTCTTCTTCAGTCAGGAGTTTGCCAAATTCAGGCATTACTGGACCGTTCCATCCTGAAATGAAACTAAACATGACCTCACGTTGGTTTAGTCGGTTAGCTGCCGAATCTACGAGGTTTGGTGGAGCCTTGTACGGTGTTCCTTCGTTTGTGGCGTAAAAGCTCGAACTTGAAGTTATGTGTCGAACAGCCTTACCGTCACCGA
>CAWVRY010000002.1:0-116067 GCA_963932695.1 uncultured bacterium
TGAATTGCTTGACGATATTTACGAGCATCGGGGGCATTTCGATGAACTGGGTTGGATTGATTTCGCCAAGAACGGTTCGGTAGATGAGTTCGGCTGTTTTGCGACCTCGCAACTTTGTGTCGAGGTGTGGGCAAGTTCGCCAGACGATGCAGACGTTGGTATTAGCGACTGTGTCTTTCGAGATATTCGCGTGCATGTCGAGGGTTACGCCAACCGGTACATCGGGACCAACGATTTCTCGTACTACACGAGTGAATTCGGCATCCATGTCTGGGAATTCTTCCGACACTGCTGCACCATGATTGCTAATTAGAACGCCATCCCAGGGCCCTTGGTCACGAAGCATCTGGTGCATTTCACCTGAAATACGATCGTATGCATCCTTGGTGATAGTTCCAATTGGGCCTGTGTTGGCGTACATCAGCGGCACTGCTTCAAATCCGAGTTCTTCAGCACCCTGAAGATAGCCCGAGATGGTGTACTGAGATTCGGCGTAGAGATCGACAATTTCTTGTCCGCGGGCGATAGTCGCCTTCTCAAATTCTTCGTAAGTTGCTGGAACCTTAGAAAAGGTGTTGGTCTCGTGCGAAATGCCGAGAATTGCGAATCTCATTTTTCTCTCTCAGTGTGATCGTGCCAGAAGGGTATTGGTCGACTCGGTTGTCGTTCAGGCTGTTAGCTGTCTGCCGGTCGAGATAATACCTCTACCCACATGGGTTTGAACCCCGCAGCGAGGGCGGTTCTCATAGAAGGTATGTTCGTCGCCGACGTGCCGTAATAGGGCATTTTACCATCATCCAGAACGGCTTCTGCAACAGCTGAAGTAAGCGCTGGAGCTAGTCCACGCCCTTGATGTTCAGGAGCGACGTCGATTCCGAGTTGCCACATAAATGGTGAATCGGAGGAAGCTCCGCAAACGCCCACGATTTCACCTTCTTGTTCGGCGATTGCGGCGATCATAGTGGGTCGAACGGTTTCGGTTGGAACCTTGTATATAGCGTTGTTCCAGCGAGCACGCTGGCCAATAGCGTCGGCGCCTTTTTGATCGACGACCCGTACGCTGTAGCTGACTGGTGCTTCGACGTGAGTCACAGTGCTGTGCGACACGGCAAATCGTGGAAATGGACCGTAGAGAACGAGTCCTTCGGGCCTTACTAGCTCTGCCATCTTGCCCATGCGGTCAGGCATGAACAGTTCATCGCGGGTCGAAGTTGGGGCGGGCCTAAATACCTCTTCCGCCAACGCGAGGTGCCCTTCATCTACACAGACGATGCCGCCTCGTCCGAGCGATGCGATTCCGATTTTGCCGGGGTGAGGATCGAATAGCCGGTGAGCCTCGTTTTTGTGGGCGTCGGTTTTTCGTACGGTGATATGAACCTGACCGTCGGTGAGTTCAGATTCTGAACAAGATAGCTCTGCACAAAGCATCGCGATTACGGTCTCTCGAACATCTTGCAAAGTCTCGATCATGTCTTAGTCAGCCCCTTTGACTCTGGTGGTTCGAATACCGGGCATCTACGTGTTCCAGGATAAGGCAATCATACCGGCACGATCAAATTGCGGGTGCGAGGGTGTTCCAGTTGGTGGCTTTATCATAGGCGTGAGCCAATTGGAGAAGCGAGAGATCGTCGTGCGTTTCGCCGGTTAGCATCGCTCCTACAGGTATTCCTGCTTCGCCGAAGCCAGCGGGAAGGCTAATCGAGGGGTGACCTGAGATATTGAACGGTGCTGTGTAGCAGGCATTAACCCCGCGTGAGTGCTCTCCACGTCGCCGTGATCGTTCGGCAGTAGCGAACGGTGAAGTTGGAGTGGCGATAGCTTTGAGATTTTGATCTTTCAGAAGTTTTGAAAAATAGGCTTTGAATGCGCGCCCGACGTCGCCTGCATTGATCAGGTCGGTTGACGACAGGAACGCTCCTTGAAGCAGGTTCACTCGTGACTGCGGACCGTAGGTGTTCCAGTCTTTTTTGACCGTCTTCTGATGCCGTTGGTATGAGTTTGAGAACAGAATAAGGAATGTTGCAGCACGTGCTTCGGCCATGCCCTGGACATCGATATCGACCATCTCGCAACCTAGCTCTTCAAGCTTGATCAGAAACTTTTCGAAGCCGTCCATAACTTCAGGCTGGTTCGGTGCCGATTCGATAAACGCTCTTGGGACACCAATTCTCCAGCTGGTGACATCGGCATCGATTTTCGCGGTGTACTCGGGAATTTCACCCGGCCAACTTAGGTCATCTGAAGGTTCGTGTCCGACCATCGCTTCCAGCAGCATCGCTGTATCGAGAGCTGTGAATCCGAGCGGACAGATTTCGCTATGTTCACTGCGACCAACACCAATCCTGCTCACAAGCCCGTGGGTAGGTTTGATTCCGTAAAGATTATGAGCTCCGGCAGGTAGTCGCACACTGCCTCCGCCATCGACACCGATTGTTCCGCTTGCCATTCGGGCAGCCAGTGCAGCACCGGAGCCGCTCGACGATCCGACAGACATTCGTTCTGGGTTCCACGGGTTCCACGGAGGAGGATTCAGGTCGGCTTCTGTCGGCTTGGAAAAGAATTCGTTTAGGTTTGCCTTGCCAATGACGATTGCTCCGGCTTTTTTGAGTCGAGCTATGGCAGGTGCATCATCTTCAGGCACACGATCTTCGAATAAACGCGAATTGATCGTCCAGGCCATGCCTTTTACGGGAACTGCGTCTTTTACGCCGATAGTGACACCAGCTAATGGACCAAGATCTTCACCTTTGGCATGTGCGGCATCGATTTCTCTGGCGTGCTCTAGCGCACCTTCAGGATCGACTGCGATTAGTGAGTTCAGTTGTGGATTTAGTTTTGATATCTGATCGAGATGTGCTTGGACCAGTTCGACTGCGGTGAGAGAACCTTCGCTAATGAGTCGAGCTTGTTCGGAGAGCGATAAGAGATGAGGATTGGTGACCACTACGCATCACCATCCATGTTTCGGGACATTTTGTTAACGTCGATTTCGCCACCCAGCTCGGGCATCAGGCTTTCCATTAAGTCGCAATATTCTCTGACGCCGTTTACCAATGTGATCAGCGGTGGGAGATCATCGTCTACGAGCGGTGCGATTTGTCGCCCACGAGAAATTATCTGTTCGTCGGTTCGGTATTCCATCTAATGTTGTAGTCCTGCTCTTGGTTTCGCAGAAGCTTACTCCCAGTAACATATCGCTGAGTATATTTCACTCGCTGAATGAGGTCAGTCGCCTTCGACTTAGTGCTTCTCTTTGTGGTCACCAATGCGGCTTCAAATGGGATAAGAATCAAAAGAGAAAAACATGGCCGATGGAAAACTTGCTGGCAAAGTGGCGCTTATTACGGGAGCTGGCTCGGGTATTGGCGCGGCAACTGCGAGGCTTATGGCCGCCGAAGGCGCGTCGGTTGCCATTACCGGGATTCCAGCTGACGGGGTGATTGTCGTGGCGGCGGAAATTACAGCGAGCGGCGGATCGGCCGTGGCGATTCAGACCGACGTTACTGACCCTGGGCAGGTTGAATCTGCGGTGGCACAGACGGTCGGAAAGTTCGGTCGACTAGATATCGTTGTTTCGAACGCCGGTATTCAGATGCACAACGAAGATCGCAACCTGCACGAGCTTCCTGAGGAGGTTTGGGATCGCACCCACGATGTGAACTACAAAGGACAATACTTCGCTTGCAAGTACGGTCTTGCTCAGATGGTGAAGCAAGGCGAAGGCGGAGTGGTGATTATCGTTGCGTCAGTAACAGCTTTAACTGGAACGACACCGAATGTTTCGTACTCGACAGGTAAGGCTGGACTCGTGAATTTGGCACGTCATATCGCAGTTCATTACGGCGATCAGGGCATTAGAGCCAATAGCATCTGCCCGGGAGCACTAGAACGAACGCCCGATCATGATGAGCATCCTGACCCAGATGGTCGAGAGGCGACTGCGCTGAATAGAGTGCCGCTAAATCGACTCGGTACGCCCGAAGATATCGCACCGTTCATCACGTTTCTTTCGAGCGACGATGCATCGTACGCAACAGGAGCGAACTTCGTGATCGACGGCGGGCTGACGGTTATTTAGGGGTGGGCGTCAATTTCTCTGAACCTAATTCGATATCTTAACGCCACCCATGAAAATTCGACCACCGATAGTCAGGGTTGAACCTTCGCGCGGCGATTCAGGGACGATGCGCCAGAGCAGAAACAGTGGAATCCATATTCCAAGCTACTTAACTTTGAACCACATGACCATAGGTGGAATCACGACATTCTCCTGATGGCCTATTCTGCCGTGATTTCACCCGATGAGATTTGGTCCAGAAGCTCCGAGTTGCCCGATAGAAGTGGACCTGACTCTGTGAGTGGAAGTTGATCGGCGATGCGCTTCAGGCGGTTCTTCACCGTCGGGTAGCTAATGCCGATACTCTTTCCATTTCTTTGATTCATCCGTCAGAGCGAATGAACGCCATGATGAAGCCTTGGTTTTCAGCAGTGATCTGCGCAAGCGGAGTCAACTCGAACTAGCCTTCTATAGCGATGTTGTTCTGAACGATCTTTACGCTCTCAATGAGAATTTCTTCTCCCTGAGTGAATCACACCGGAGTGTCGAACGCAAATCACGCTTGGCAACATGTAGAGTGTTGCCGCTACCGAACGTCATCACTCGCCTCCTCCAACCGATAAGGATTTGCTCTCATGCTCGAACGCTTCAAGGTTCCAGAAAAAGACCGTGTTTATGTTCCGCAAGAGCGGATGCGAGCCGTGACTGAGGCGATGTTCAGGCATAACGGTGTGTCGGCCGAAGACGCCGTAGTATCAGCCGATGTGCTGATGAAAAACGATCTTCGCGGAAACGAATCGCACGGAGTGTCTAACGGTATGCGCCGTTATGTTCGGGAGTACGGTTCTGAGACGATCAATCCAACTCCCAAGTACAAGGTGATTAGGGAATCGAAGACGACGATGACTGTCGATGCAGATGGAGCGCTCGGCACACATGTTGGTCCTTGGGCAATGCAGCAGGCGATCGATAGAGCGAAAGAGTTCGGCATGGCAGCAGTAGCGGTGATCAATTCGGGTCACCTCGCGGGCTGCGGCTACTACGCGATGATGGCTGCAGATCAGGGAATGATCGGGCACTGCATGACGGCTGGTAACACCCTTTCAACGGTGCCGACTTTCGGGTCGAGACCAGTTATGGGTACGAATCCGGTTGCATGGGCTGCACCAGCACGAAAAATGCCGCCGTTTTTGTTCGATATAGCAACAACGCAGGTCGCTGGAAATAAACTCGCTCTCGCTAGGCGCACCGGAGCGAAAGTTGAACCGGGGTGGATCACAGATTCCGAGGGAACGCCGATTATGGAGCCAGTCGATACTCCGCCACCGGGCGAGTACTTCATGCTGCCATTTGGTGGCACTCGGGAGAACGGCTCGCACAAGGGCTATGGCTTAGCGTTGATGAACGAAATTATCTGCAACGAGCTATCGGGATTTGGTCCTGGTCCAGTGCATGGAATACCGGGCGGCCATTTCTTCCAGGCTTACGATATCGAGGCGTTTACGGATACCGAAAAGTTCCTAGATGATATGGATTCCTTACTTCAGTACATCGTCGATGTGCCGCCCGCCAAAGGCCACGAACGAGTCTTGTACGCGGGTCTTAAAGAAGACGAAGAAGAGAAGCTGCGCTTTAAAGATGGCATTCCCTACCACTTCGAGGTAATCGACTGGTTCGAGTCATACTGCGCCGAAGCAGGCATCGACTGCGACCTGCGTTAGGGCTTTTCAAGTAAAGTGAAGCGGTTGCAATATTCGTAATTTCTGACCGCATTTATTTGTGGATGGAAATTATTCAGGCAGCACTGTCTCTACGTCATCTGTTGATCAAAAGGATTGGCCCCAATGCTCGAACGCTTCAAAGTTCCCGAACAAGACCGGGTATATGTTGCTGTAGAACGCATTAGAGCCGCAACCGAGGGGATTTTGCGACACAGCGGAGTGCCCGCCGATGAGGCAGCAAGCTCGGCCGACGTTTTAATAAAGAACGATCTTCGCGGTGTGGAATCGCACGGCGTATCGAACGGTCTACGTCGGTACGTTGCTGAGTACGGTGAGAAGACGTTAAACGCCACTCCCAATTTTAAAATTGAGCGAGAGACAAAAACGACCATGACGGTCGATGCTGACGGTGCGCTTGGAATTCACGTGGGCCCGTGGGCAATGCAGCAGGCGATCGACAAAGCCAAAGAGTTCGGAATGGCAGCAGTTGCCGTGAAGAACTCGGGTCACCTCGCTGGCTGTGGCTACTACGCAATGATGGCCGCTGAGCAAGGGATGATTGGTCACTGTATGACTGCTGGGGGAGCAAATCAGACAGTTCCGACGTTTGGTTCAAAACCCGTTATGGGCACGAACCCAATAGCGTGGGCTGCGCCAGCTCGGGACATGCCACCGTTCTTGTTCGATGTAGCGACTACTCAGGTCGCCAACAACAAGATCGGTCTTGCCCGACGAATCGGTGCAAATATCGAACCGGGTTGGGTGACTGATCTTGACGGCGAACCGATCCTCGAAGAAGTTGCTCCGCCCGATACTGGCGACTACTACTTACTTCACATCGGAGGTACTCGGGAGAACGGATCGCACAAGGGCTACGGTCTGGCGTTGATGAACGAGATTATTTGTAACGAACTATCCGGCTACGGACCAGGTCCAGTTGTCGGTGGTTCGGGTGGTCACTTCTTCCAAGCTTATGACATCGAAGCTTTCACCGATACCGAAAAGTTCAAAGACGATATGGACGCTCTATTGCAGTACATAGTCGACGTTCCGCCGGCAAAGGGCTTCGAGCGAGTTTTGTACGCAGGTCTCAAGGAAGATGAAGATGAAAAGGAACGCATGAAAACCGGGATTCCATACCACAAGGAAGTAATTCAGTGGTTCGAGTCGTACTGCGCAGAAGCCGACATCGACTGCGATCTGAGATAGGTTATCGTCAGACGATAACCGACATGCCACTCCTGCGCCATTCGCACCAAATACGTGGTTTAATGAATCTAAACAAGAGATTGGACGTTCATATCACTGAGCGTTCGGTGTTATTCCACGGTATTTAGGAGCTGAGAATGGCTGAAGCGACGATTATTCCCGGCGATGATGGTCCGTACCACGTCAAAGGCGATTTCGTTTTGATCGACGGCGAAGGCAACAAGCTGGAACTGACCGACGAGACATGGCTGTGTCGTTGCGGTGAATCTACCGAAAAACCGTTCTGCACAGGCTCGCACAGTAGTTGCGATTTCGTTGATTCTTCGAGGGCGGTAAAATGACAGTAGAAATTCGTATTCAAGACGACGATTCCTTAGAAGTCTCAGGCAAGTTCGATCTGATCGACGAAGATGGCAACGCATACCGCCATCACGGCAAACTTCGCTTGTGTCGATGCGGTGCATCAAAGACAAAACCGTACTGCGACAACACTCACGTAGATATCAACTTCGAAAGCAAAGTTCGAGCGTAGATAGCGTCGCTCTCACAGATCCCTCGACTTCGATGACTTCGTTCAGGACGCGTGGGCGTTTCTGGGGCTAGACTTGCGCATCATTCTTTGATCGCAAGATTAGTCACGCAGGAGATATCCAGTTGCTAAACGCCGGAGTAGCCCGAGTCGATATTAGCCCCAAAGTTGGAGTCGCCCACGCTGGTTGGGGGGCTCAGACCCACCAGGTCTCGGTTGGCAACGACATGCCACTGCACGTCACTGCTCTCGTTGTGACCAAAGATGACGTTGAACTTGCGATTGTCGATGTCGACATTGGGATTTTCACGAACCATCAAGACAAAGATATTCGAGAGCTGATTTCGAAAGAATCAGGAATTCCGTTCGGAAACATCCGGCTCGCATATACCCATACTCACTCAGGTCCGATTACGTTTGGTCAGTGGATAAAAGACGGTATAGACCTCGCCAACGAGTGGTGGAACACGATTCCAGCCGCCTGTGTGAAGGCTGTAGTTGAGGCAAAAGCGACTGCACAGCCCGCCCGTACGGGATTTGGGCGTGGAAGTTGCGACGTCAACATCAACCGACGACCGGCCCGAGATAATGGCGAGCTGTTTACGGGACGAAACTGGAACGGCGCAGTCGATCATTCGGTCGACGTTGTTAGTTTTGACGACGCTGACGATAATCCGATTGCGACCATCGTGAACTACGCCATGCATCCAACGATCATGGCGCACGAAAATCAGTGGGTAACTCCCGATTTTCCTGGTCCGATGCGTTCGGTTGTTGAACACGCTGTTGGTGGGCTTTGCTTGTTTCTGCAAGGAGCGAGCGGTAATCAGGGTCCCGTCGACGGGTTTACTGGCGATCTTCGCGTGTACCGAAAGACCGGATCGAAACTCGGTGCAGAAGCTGCTCGTGTTCGCCTCGGCATTGAGCCGCGTGAGCGAAAAGAGAGACTCGAGCAGATCTTGGCATCGGGTACCGATCTTGGAATTTACTCCAACGTGCCTACCAACGAATCCGATGATACTGTTGCGGTAATTAACGTTTCGACCGATCTGCCGAGTCGAGACGTCATAAGCTTTCAGGACGCACAAGCCGCCTTCGACGCCGGTGAAAAAGAACTTGAATCAATTAGGGTATCGGGAGCTTCCGAGGAAGATATTCGAAAAGCCGTTTCAAAGGTTATGCGAGCGAACATTCAGCTAAATGTTGCCCGTCTTTCGGATGCGAACACCCGTGACGGGCATATCGAAATAATCGCCCAGTCAATGCGAATCGGGGAGACGGTATTGGTTTCAATTCCTGTGGAACCGTTCGTCGAACTTGCGCAGGCGGTCAAAGAGCGATCGAGTTCAGCAAATACAGTGTTTTCCGGCTTCAGTAACGGTCACATCAACTATCTCGCCACCGATATTGCGCACGAAGAAGGTGGGTACGAAGTGAGCGTTAGTGTGTTTGCGCCGGGATCAGCTGAACTGGCGATTGAAGCTTCGCTCGAAGCGATCGACGAGGTTTTGTAAAGCGTATCCACTAAGGATGACGCTGGAAATTCGTCTATTCAAACTAGAATTCGGCACCAATACAAAAAAATACCTCTGCGGGGAGACGCATGTAAGCTGATGGCAACCGAGACTTTATGCATGACTTAAAAGTGCCACCCATTCGCTGCTGCCTATCCGTCTGAACGGGGACCCCTAGGAAAAATTTTCACGCCGGTTATCGACTCACGTACGTACCTTACTTCTATATCGGCATCGTTCGTTTTGAGTGGGCTCGACCTGCTTCTGCCGTGTCGGTGCGGTGTCCTGCTATGACTCTGACGCCCTCGTCGATTTTGTCGGCGACATTTTCAGGTGTGCAGCCATCGAGGAACGCGAGTCCGTTCGCTTTGCAGGCGTTTTTTACACGTTCGCGAGCTTCGACCATTCTAGGGTCAAGCGGCTTAGATGGGTCACGCTTTATTCCGAACGACATCGAAAGATCCCCGGGTCCCCATTCAGCGAATCCGAGCCCGGGTACTGAAAGAGTTTGCTCACAATTGGTGAGCGCACGGACTGTTTCGATCTTGACTCCCAAAAGTAATTCGCCTTCAGGATTGAGCGGCCACGGCTCTGCTTTGTCTACATAGGTGTCGGCATCGACTCCCCAAACAGGAGCTGAAGTTGGCTGTGAGCCGACTCCGCGTGTTCCTCGTTCGAGCCCGTAGCCGACACCCTTCATGTTGATCGGGTAGCGACACGATTCGATGAACGCTCGAACAGCGTCCGGCGTTTCAGCTTGGCAAAGAAGAATTCCGTGAACGCCTCGGGCGAGGATCATTCGGAACTGCCATGCGTTGAATCGGATGATTTCTTCCGATGAACCTTCTACTGGCGTTTCGACGATTACAGGAGGAGTGCGGTGCCCGCTGTTCGTTGGACCGCCATCGATAAGACCGTTCATGTAGTTGTCGAGGCCGGTCATATCGAACGCACCGTGCTCCATACCTACGTTGATGTAGTCGGCCCACGTGTGAGCATCCTTGAGTCCTTGTTCGTATGTCAGTACGTGACCTGTATGACCGCCGTCGTAGTAGATCGGCTGGTCTTGCTCAAGGAGTTCGATTGCGCGGTTGATGCGGTTTGCCATGGTGGTCCTGCTCGGTGGTAATGAAATCTTGGCGAATCGTACCTGCGATTTTTATAGTGTGCTTGAAGGTCCTCTCCTAAGGTAGAGGATTTAGGCATGTGCTGAGCTAGTCGAAGCGTGAGAGCGGAATCGTTCATAATGGCTGTTCTGTATATGACCGCAGCCCTCTCCGCCTAGGAGAAGGGGTAACTGCTGCCGTACAAGCTACTGGGTTCCGGTATGTCGTCCTTCTGATCCGGGCGGGCGGGCGCAGTTTGGATCGTTGTTGGAGAATGTCCTGGGATACCACTGAAAAAATCAGCCAACATTCTGTCGCCAACTTGCGGAAACATCGTCGTTACATCCATGACGCATTAGCGCAGCAACTCCGCAACGGTTGTGAAATAAACCGTTCCTAATCTCGATTGTAGCCAAAGGGCTGGGTCTGCATTTCTGTTGATCTAGAGACCTAATTCGATGGCTTCGGTGGCCGTTGACCTTTAGTTGAAGGCCGCAAATCACCGGTTATTTGAGATACGACCATATTTCTGGTTTGAAAGGAATAACAGGCGATGGAATACAACCCCATCCACCTGGATATGGTGTGGGTTCTGTTTGCAACAGTGCTCGTATTCCTCATGCAGGCGGTGGTTCGATCTCTTTTAGCGCTTGTTCGTATTGAAATCGTCTCGAATCCTCACCTAATATTTATGCAGTGCATTTGCACAGAAGCATGCAGGGCGTACATGCTTGGTTTGTCGATAAGTACATTGGTGGATATGTGAAGCGCCGTCGTGATGATTAAATGGGCTGAAGATTTTTGGGAATACGAGCTAAACATAGATTCGCACGAACGATTCTTTCGTTCGGTATGAGTCTTGTGCCGGTTGCAATGGTGTTGGGATTGTTGACGCCGATTTTCGGACCAGCAGCCGACCACCACTACGCTGATCGCTCGCCCGCTCACGCTCACGTATTTGTTGGAGAAGATACAAATCTCCACGATCACTCACTAGCTAATCATGATCACTCGTCCGGTGAAACGACCGGTGATGGCATATCAGTCACCAGCACGTCCGTAACGGGGTCTTATGGCCCGCTGACATTGGACGGAGAAACTCTCGAATCGTCGGTTCCGAATTTCTACACGCACTTGTTCGCTATGAAGGTCGGACAATCCCTTGTCCCCGACAACGAAGTGATCACTCCTTTGGATAGACCGCCTCAACTCGCGTAACTGCGTAAATTTTGGTTTATTCGAATCGTCTCAATTGAGATCGATCCCGGCTTAGGAGTTATAGATGTCTCTGTTTTATTGGCGCAAACGCGCCGCACTTTTACTTACTGTTCTTTTCGCCGTGCTCGGAACCGGCACCGCACTCGCTCATGAGGGGCGAGACGTTGGTGATTACAACTTCGTCGTAGGGTTCATAAACGAACCTGCAGTCGAGGGAATGCTGAACGGGGTTTCACTCGGGATCACATCGCTCGTTGTTGAAGATGATCATGCCCACGATGATCATGCCCACGACGATGGCATGAGCACGAACATCGACATCGTGTCGCACGGTGGAGTATTCGTCGACGAATTGGCTGTGGGTGATTTCTATGAGTTCACATTCGATCAAGAATTCGAAGGCCTAACTGTTCCGTTCCATGTGCACCCCATTGAAACTCAAGGTTCGATTATGATCGGACCCGAGGGTGCCGACGTTGCCGAAGTGACGGTCGAAATTCACAAAAATGGATTCGTGCCAGCAATGTTGATGATCCAGGCGGGCTCGACGGTACGGTTCGAGAACCACATGTCGGAACCAACGTTGGTTATGAGCGGACCGCTTGGTGATGTGACTCCCGAACCTGCTGACCCCATTGCGTTGAACGCAGTGGTTGGTATCACAGCGCTTCAAGTCGAAGTAACTCACGTTGCATCATCGGTTTCGCAAATCATGGATTTGACGGAAGCTTGGGACTCACCGGGGCAGTACAAGTCGGAGTTCATTCCAACATCACCCGGTGCTTACAGCTTCCGATTCTTCGGTGATATCGAGGGTCAGGTAATCGACGAGAGCTTCGAGTCAAGCAATACGACATTTGACGAAGTGACTGCTGCAACCGACATTCAGTTCCCGGTTCAGTTATCTGCTCCTCGTGAAACAGAGAACGCCGCCCGTGGCGCTCTGTATGCTGCCAACAACGCTGGATCAGATGCTTCAGATGCCGTCGATTCCGCTTCAATGGCGAACACATTGGCGATCGTCGCATTGGTGCTCGGGCTTATTGGATTAGCACTAGGTGGATCCGCATTCCAGCGTTCGGGTAAAAAAGAGTAATTCACTCTTAGTGGATAAAAATGACACCGATTCCGATTGAAATGACTCGCTTACCGCTGCTACATGGAGTTGGTGGGACGTATGACGAGGCGATTATTTTTGGCGTAATCGCTGTGCTTTTAATTGCACTGGTCTTCCTCTCATGGAAGGCCAGCAAGGGCAAAGATGAGCGACGAAAAAAGAGAAAGGCGAGACGTAAGCGTTGAGTCGATTGTTTGAACAAAACTCGCTAGTTTTCAGATCATTTCTTGGGCTGGTCACGCTCGCATCGATACTACTTTTGCTCGTTTCTCCGAGCGAGAGTGTCAATGCGCACGCCAATCAGATTAATTCGATTCCTTCGCCAAATAGCGAGCTCGAAACGTCGCCCAACCGGGTGGTTATTTGGTACAGCGAGCCGATAGAGGGATCGTTCAGTGTTGTCACCGTTCTAAACTCGGCTGCCGAGCGAGTCGATCTTGACGATTCAACCCGTGATCCGTCAGAGCCTTCAGCGATGTCGGTCAGTCTCCCCGAACTGGGAAACGGCACTTACACCGTTGTTTGGAAAAACCTTTCGTCGGTCGATGGTCACAAAGTCATCGGATCTTTCGTATTTGCAGTAGGCGAACCGCTTTCCGATGGTGCGCAGATAGGTGCAGTCGAGCAACCGTTGTTGCAGACAGTCGCCGACCCGTGGCTGCGCTGGCTCGTATTTCTCAGTGCCGCCATCGTCATTGGCGGACTCGCATTTGAGTTGTTTATCAGCGTTCCGGTTGTATACGGATCGTCGTCAAAGGACAGTTGGCAATCCGCAGGAACAACTGCGTCAAACGCATGGTCAAAGGTAGCGACTATTTCTCTTGCAGTGCTGATTTTCTCAATGCTAGGACAACTGCTTCAGCAAGCTAGTGTTTTATCTGGCAATTCGGTGTTTGCGCCTGATCCAGAGGTTATTAAATCCGTAACGTTCGATAGCGGATGGGGTCGACTTTGGACATATCGTGTGGTCGCAGTGATCTTCATTGGAATTTTGTTTTTCGTCGCCAAGCGGTCGACTGCCGATGCCGATGATTATGAAGAAGACGTATCCGAAGAACAGTATGAACAAGAAAATTCGCTTCTTGGAGATTCGATATTTGCTCAAATAGCCGCGGTTCTTGGCTTGATATTTCTGGGATTAGTCGCCGCAAGCAGTCACAACGCCGCATCGCCATCTGAGATAAAAACGTTCGCAATCGTTACCGACTTCGTTCACCTTGTGTCGTCGATGGTCTGGCTCGGTGGCGTGATTTATCTTGCAATCGCTGTCCCTGTTTTCATAAGAGAGCTAAGCGGATCAGACGCTTCTGATTTACTCGACTCGGCGGTCTCCAAATTCACCGTTCTCGGGATACTAAGCGCTGGAATTTTGGTCACTACAGGAATTTTTGCTAGTTACATGCAGGTCACAATTCCTGCTGCAGTGGCTACTCCGTACGGCTGGTTCTTGGTCGGTAAGTTGGCATTGGTCGTTTCGCTGTTTGGATTCGCCGCTTACCACGGATTCAAGCTAGCCAAGAGCTTCGGCATTGGTGGAGAACGTCGACTTGGTCGATCACTGGTTATCGAGGCGGGCATAGCAGTTCTGGTATTTGCTGCAGTTGGTTGGCTCGCGAGCTTGGAGCCTGCTCGACAGTACGCAGGCCGAACTGGAATCGGATCTATAGAAAAAGTGACATATCAGGATCAGGCAGAAGGCACAGAATTCGATATCAATATCAATCCTGCCGAAGTCGGGGCTAACGACGTAATAGTCAGATTAACCAAGCCCAACGGCGAATTGATCGACAACGCTGTGGACGTGCGAGTGCGACTCAAGTTCGTAGATGACGATCTTGGCGAACCGCTCGTATCGCTGGAAGACACCGGGGATGGTATTTGGCGTCTTAACGACGCTCGACTCAATATCGCAGGTGAGTATCAGGCCGAGGTTGTCGTCCAACGACCCGATGCGTTCGATTCGCGAACCGCGTTCCGGTTCGACGCTCAGTCGACTGAGACTGCAGCCGATGCGATAAAACCCGATAACGACACCGCTAATTTGCTGTTCGGATTGCAGCTATTGATCATCGGTGGATTAGTCGTTGTGCTCGGTGTTCGTGGCAAAGTGGCTCCAAAAATATTCAGAGCTGCTGACACCCAAAAATCTCTCATGGGACCGGGTGTTGTTGTAGCCGTCCTTGGATTGCTGTTTGTGCTGAATGTACAAGTACTACGAGTTGGCTTGCCGGAAACCATTCGCAACCCGTTCCCTCCAACTGCTGAATCAGTGGCGCTCGGTGATCCGGCTTACGCCACCGCTTGCGTTGCGTGTCACGGAGTCAACGGGCTAGGTGATGGACCATCAGGAGTGGGGTTACCGAAGCCGCCCGCTGATCTGATCGTTCACGTCCCTCTTCACAGCGACACGATCCTGTACGAATTCATTCGAGATGGAATCGCATCGGCGGGAATGCCGGGACAAGACGGGGTGTTGTCGGAAGACGAAATGTGGCATCTCGTGAACTACCTGAGAGCTGAATTCGACAATCGGTAGCGGTTCAACCGGCAATTTTTGGCAGGCGGGTCATGCTAAATGTTGTTCGTTACGACAGCGCCAGACTCGACGAGTTTCGCTATTTCTTCTTCGGAATAGCCCGTCCCAAGTAAAACTTCACGGGTGTGCTGACCGAGCAGTGGCGCTGGTTCGGTAATTCTTCCGGGTGTTCCGTATAACTTGACGGCGACTCCAATGTTCTTGGTCGTGCCCGCAGTTGGGTGTTCAAGGACGGCTTCCATGCCTCGATCTTGCACTTGCGGATCAGCCCAGATTTGTTCCATGTTCAAAATCGGACCCGCTGGAACTCCTGCCTCTTCGAGAATAACCAGCCATTCATCGGTCGATTTCGTAGTGGTCCTTAGCTGAAGTTCTTCTTCGAGCTTGGCGCGGTTTACCAATCGGCCTGCATTGTCTTTGTACTCTTCGCGGTCGATGAGTTCTTCGCAGCCAAACGCTTTTGCGAGCCGTTCCCAGTTCGGTTGATTCGGAGCTCCCACAATGATGTGCCCATCATTGGTTTCCAGAGCTTGATAGGGAGCTGAGTTGCGGTGAGACGATCCGAGCGGACCTGCCACTTCGCCAGTAGCAAAGTAGCCAGCCGATTCCCAAACCGTGTACGCGAGGGCCGCTTCGAGGAGAGATATTTCCAGATACTGGCCGTTGCCAGTTTTCAGCTTGTTGATATATGCGGTAAGAATGCCGTAGACGGAAAACATTCCAGCGTTCATATCTGCAATCGGCACACCTGCTTTTACGGGTGGAGTGCCCGGAACGCCCGTGAAGCTCATGATTCCGCTCATCCCTTGCGCAATCAGATCGTAGCCACCACGTTTCGCGTAAGGACCCGTGCGACCAAATCCGGAGACCGAGCAGTAAATGATGCCGGGGTTTATGGCTTTTAGGTCTTCGTAGCCGAGTCCGAGTCGTTCCATGACACCGGTGCGATAGTTCTCTATGACGATGTCAGCATCTTTGACGAGCTTCTTCATCGTCTCGACCCCGGCGGGCTCTTTGAAGTTGAGCACGATACTGCGTTTGTTGCGGTTCATCGCCAGAAAGGCTGCAGATTCAGTTTCGATAAACGGAGGTCCCATTCTTCGGGTGTCATCGCCGCCATTCGGCTTTTCGATCTTGATCACATCGGCGCCCATATCGGCGAGAAGCATGCTGCAGAACGGACCTGCGAGGATCTGTGAACAATCGAGAACACGCACGCCTTCGAGTGCTTCAGGCATGCCATTGGGATTCGGGAGTGATTGCATAGTTTTCTACGTGGCGTCGGTATTTTGTTTAAATGCCGGTGGCTTGCGATAAGGACGATGAAAGTAGGTCGATACTGACCGTCGGGAATTCTATTACGAAAAATAGGGTGCTGGTTAACCTGTGTAGTGAAGAGCAAGTGTCAAATGCGTCTGAGATAATCTCGGCATCAGATAGAAAAGTCTCAGGAGGATCCCATGTTCAAACTAGATGGCAAGGTAGCGTTCGTAACCGGTGGTAACGGTGGTATTGGTCTGGGTATGGCGAAGGGATTCGTCGATCAGGGTGCCTCGGTTGTGCTGGCTGCCCGAACAGTTTCTAAGCTCGACGCCGCAGTTGCTGAAATCACAGCTGGTGGTGGTGGAGACAATGTTCTCGCTGTTCAGTGTGATGTGACTGATCGACATTCAATTCAGGCTGCTTTGGATGCGACCGTTGGAAAGTTTGGTGGATTGGACATCGTGGTCAACAACGCTGGAACGAACAAACGTGCCGACGAACCTCATCTGCTTTCTGAAGAGGATTGGCAAGATGTCATCGATACGAATCTTACGAGCATGCACAGCGTCACCTCGTTGACGTTCCCACTGATGAAGACTCGAGGCGGCGGGAAGATCATCAACATCGGGTCCATGATGTCGATTTTCGGTTCGCCATATGCTCCGGCTTATGCTGCGAGCAAAGGTGGAGTCGTGCAGTACACAAAAAGCTGCGCTATCGCCTACGCCAAGTACAACGTGCAGGTAAACGCAATTCTGCCAGGATGGATTGTTACTGAGATGACCGACGAGTTTGGGCGGCTATTTCCAGATCGATACGCGGCAATCGAAGGACGTACGCCGGCAGGACGTTGGGGACAGCCGCAGGATTTGGCCGGAACGGCGATCTTCCTGGCTTCCGAGGCATCGCAGTTCGTATCAGGAGTGTCGATTCCGATCGACGGTGGCTACAGCGTGCAATAGAGCTCGGGGGAGTGTTAGGTCGCGCTCGTTACTTTCGCAACTCGGCTCCGCGTCGCAGTCTCGTTTAGCTCCGGGCGTCATCGGATGACTTGGTCGCGCTGCGCAATCTTCGACCCTCTAACTCTCTCCCACTCTGGGAGGGAGGACCTGTTAGCGCCGGGTGTAAGAGGGTGATTTGGTCGCAAGCGGAGCAGCGTAAGTCGGGTAAATTCGGAGTTCCTGACTCCTGTGGAGGGACCTTCGGTGGGGTAGCGGGGTCCGGGGTGACGCTAGGCCTCGGTGCCTGCGTCTTTGAATATATTCTCGCGGTACCATCTCAGTTCTTCGACGCTTTCTTTAACGTCGTTCATCGCAAGGTGTGTGCCTTTCTTGGAAGGCGGGCGAGTGTCTTTCGGGTACCACCGTTCAACAACCTCTTTGAACGAAGAAACATCGACCATTCGGTAGTGAAGATAGGCTTCTAGAGTCGGCATTTCTTTGTGCAAGAACCGTCGATCGACCCAGATAGAGTTGCCACAAAGTGGCGCTTTGCCCTTTACGGTCCACTTCTTCAAGAACTCCAGCGTTTGACGCTCAGCTTCGGCAATATCTATTCCCGAGGCTTCAATCCTGTCGAGAAGTCCAGACTTCTTGTGCTGCTTCGCTGGCCAATCTTCCATTCGAGCCATTTCTTCCGGCGTGCGGTGAATGGCGAGTTCTGGCCCTTCAGCAAGTACGTTGAGATCGGCGTCGGTAACAAGCGAGGCGATTTCGACAATTACCTGATCGTCGCCGAGCCCCGTCATTTCGAGATCGACCCAGAATAGATTCGTATTTTTTGGCATCGGACGATTCTAGTGTAGGAACCCGATGAGCGGGGAACATGCGTAACTAATCATGGATCGAATGTCTTGAACGACACTACGAACATCTCTCGCAAGCATCATCGTGGTGTTCGCAGTGTTAGATTATGAGCGCGTTTAATTTGGCAATTTAGAAACATGATGAAACTTCTTTTTTCAGTAGCTCTCATTCTCACTGTTTTTGTAAGTCTGGTCGCCTGTCAAGGCCCGGTTGGGCCTACGGGTATTCAAGGCAACCCCGGTCCTCAGGGCGTGCAAGGAATAGCGGGGCCGCCGGGCGCAACTGGTCTGACCGGACCTGAAGGTTCGACAGGTTCGACAGGTCCGATCGGGCCTCTGGGTGAATCTGGCCCTGAAGGTCCTCAAGGGGAAACAGGATCACAAGGCGAACCCGGGCCTGCTGGAGAGAAAGGGGCAATAGGACCCAAAGGGCAGGCTGGTGATACGGGTGTTGCAGGTGTCGCAGGTCCAATCGGCCTTGCTGGAGAGAAAGGGGAAATAGGACCCAAAGGGCAGGCTGGCGATACGGGTGTTGCAGGTGTCGCAGGTCCAATCGGCCTTGCGGGAGTCCATGGTGGCGATTACCACGAACTGTTCTTGACCGACTCGGATATCAAAGATCACGTCGTTTGGATCGATTCTGGGAGCGCCACAGGCTCGGCTGTAGTGATCGGTGCGGGCGAACTGCTAACCGCCGAGCATGTGATTACTGGGAAGTCGATTGTTCAGGCTCGGATACCGGGTGTTGGTTTGGTGAACGCCGTTGTCAAAGGCTGGGACAAAACGCGCGATCTGGCGTTGCTGACATTTTCATCAACGGGGAGAGAGTCGATAACTGTAATTTCAGAAGGTTCAACTTGGACGGGAAGCGAGTGGACGTCGAACGGATTGATCGGAAGTCCGATCATTGCAATTGGGTACGTCACTCCGGTTTCAAACAGTGTTCCAATGACCAGTTTTGGTCACATTTCAACGTGGTGGAACATCGTGCCGGGTGAAGTATCGACGTACGGCTTTAATGCCGATGTCACGAACGGCATGAGCGGTGGTGGACTGTTCGATATGGACGGTGAGTTGATTGGGACGATCATTCAGAAAAGCACGGTAATTGGATCGGACAATCGGGCTGTGCGCTATGACGAGATCAAAGAGGTCCTCGCCGATCTGCGGTCAGGAGCGAACAATCAGTAACACGGAGTGTGGTTGATTGCGGTACTAACTAGTTCAATGTGGAAATAGCCCAGAGGCAGAGCATTTGCTTCCCAAGCAAAGGGTCGCGCGTTCGATCCCCGTCTTCCGCTCCAAACTCAATCCGAACTGAAGAAGTCCTTGCATAAATGCAGGGGCTTTTCTGTTAATTGTTGTAACCGCACGATTTAAGTCGCTGTTTCGGACTGCTGTCGTACCTGCTGGCAACACCTACCGCCGATACCTGCAAGCACCATTGTTTAAATAGATGGTGAGTGTTATTTTGCTGACTGGTGGTCAATTCATGATGGATCACTTTAAAGAGGTAAAAAAAGCGATCTGACAGGTTCAGGTGTCTTAATATTTCTGGAAAGTGGTCGTCCATGGCCTCTCCCTAACGTGATTAGCAGCGATGTCGCTTACTTAAACGCTCGCAGACAAATAGACACCTCGGGACAGCACATTCTCGAGTGCTTGTATCAAATTACGCTGAACTTTTATTACGCGCGATCTTGAGCATCGCCCACTACAGTACGAACAACACCTTCAGGAGGGCCCCAATGAGAGCAGGTTTTGGACTAGTCAGAACGGCAACGCCCGAGTATCTGAGATTCGCCGCTCAGTTCGGCGCGACGGACATCAGTATCAATCTCAATCGAGCTGATCTTTCGTCCGCAGGCGGAAGGTGGGAGCTTCAAGAACTCGTCAAATTACGGCAGTCAGTCGAAATGTTTGGCCTGAAGCTTTCTGCGCTGGAAAACGTGCCGACTGACTTCTACGACCACATCATGCTCGGGGGGGCCAGGCGCGACGAACAGATCGAAAATATGATCTACACGGTCCGCAACATTGCGCGGGCCGGGATACCGATCTTTGGCTACAACTGGATGCCAACGAATTCGTTGCGCACGCCATCAAAGCAGATTCGAGCCGGTGCTGAAGCTACGGCATTCGACTATAAGATCGCTCAGGAATCGCCGCTGACTCACGACCGTGAGTACACGGAAGAGGAGATGTGGGGCAACCTGGAGTACTGGATCAAGATCATCACGCCCATCGCAGAAGAAGAGGGCATACGGCTGGGCATCCACCCGTGCGACCCGCCAATCTCGCCCTTGGGCGGGATTCCGCAGTTGCTGCGGTCGTTTGACGCCTACAAGCGCCTCACCGAGATCGTCGACTCGCCATCGAACGCGATCGAATTCTGCCAGGGAACGTTCTCCGAGATGGCCGACTCCGCAGATGGTGGCATCTACCGAACCATCGAGTACTTCGTATCGCGCAAGCTGATTCTCTACGTCCACTTCCGTAACGTTTCGGCTCCGAACCCTGAAGACTTTCACGAGGAATTCATCAACACAGGCCACGTCGACATGTACAAGGCGATGCAGATCTACAACAAGCACGATTTCGACGGCTTCTTCATCGACGATCACGTTCCGCACACCGACCAGGACACGCCCTGGGGTCATCGGGGCAGGGCGTTCGCGAACGGGTATATCCAGGCCATGATCGAAGCCGTACAGAAAAGCGGGCAGTGCGCGCAGGATTTGGGCTAGTCGGAACGGCAACGCCGGAGCATCTGAGATTCGCCGCTCAGCTCAGCACCGAGCATATCGAGATAATCACCAACGATAGTCTCGACTTCTTGCCTACTCCAGTCGCGCCTAGTAGCCATTGTCCAGCACCTTTTCTGTTAGTTGACCCTAAGTTGACCCAATAGCACCAAATAAATAGCTGCTGAAGTTGACCTCAACGCCCATCACCCGAACCGGAGTAGCGTAGTTTGGGCTTCACCCCTTCCACTTATCCAGCAGCTATCGCTGCCCCTAAAAGTGAAATAACGACTGCCGCACCTATAACTCGTATTCATCGATCCTTTCGTATTACTTCACTAGGGGTAATACTTGTAAAACATCTGGCTAGTAAGATCCAGCAAGTCGTGACCTAACCTAGGAGCCCTCGAAATTAGCAAGCTATTCACCCCCATCGAACTTCGAGGGGTCACCATCCCAAACCGTGTCTTCTATTCTCCAATGTGCGAGTACTCGTGCGAAGCCGATGGCCTCGCTACCCCTTGGCACATGGTGCATCTCGGTTCAAAGGCGGTAGGCGGTGCAGGACTTGTTATGGCCGAGGCAACTGCGGTAACTCCCATTGGCAGGCTCACCCCGAGTTGCCCGGGTATTTGGTCTGACGCACACGTTGATGCATGGCGTCCGATCACACAGTTCATTTCGGATCAAGGTTCTGTCCCGGCGATCCAGATCGCTCACGGCGGTCGAAAGGCTTCCTATACGACGCCTTGGGACACGCCGAAACGAAATTTGAATGAGAGTGAAGGTGGGTGGCAGATTGTTGGCCCTAGTTCAATTCAGTTCGACGAATCGTACGGCGTACCAAAAGAACTGACCAAACAAGAGATCGCTGAAACCACTCAGCAGTTTGTAGATGGCGCCCTCTACTCGCTTGAAGCCGGATTCGAAGTAGTTGAACTGCATTTTGCTCACGGCTATCTAGCTAGTTCGTTCATGTCACCAATCTCGAATCAACGGACCGATGAATATGGTGGTTCGCTGGAAAATCGCTGCCGATTTGCACTCGAAACTATTGCGGCTATTCGGAAGGCCATCCCGGAGTCTGCTCCATTAATTGTGAGAATCTCATCTTCAGAATGGGTTGAAGGCGGTTGGAATATAGACGACTCTGTTCAGCTTGCGAAATGGATGAAAGACGCCGGAGTGGATCTCGTCGATGCTTCCGCCGGTGGAAATAATCCAAATCAGGTGTTGGATCCAACACCGGGCTACCAGGTTCCTTTCGCTGATGCGATTCGGAATCAAGCAGGAATTATGACCGGAGCGGTCGGGCTCATAACCTATGCGCAACAGGCTGAGGATATTCTGCAGGCTGGTCAGGCCGACGCCGTATTCATCGGACGAGAAATAATGCGGAACCCATACTGGCCTTTGTATGCCCAAGCACAATTGGACGGTGAGTCCGAAAACTGGCCTAAACAGTACCGACCAGCGTCTTTAGATTTTGCTTACACGGGACCTATGGGACCGGACGTTACTGGGTAGGGGCTAATCTCTGATTTCTAGTGCGGATTCGGCGCTTCAATCAAGTTCTAGAACCAATTTATTTAGTGCCCAGAGTGTTGGTGTCATCCTTGGAACGACGCTATACTCCGTTTCCACACGATCGACAGGAATATCAGGAGAACCGGCTTGCCAATCAACCGTATTTTTGCGGCGAACAATGAAGGTCGAAAAGCACACTTTTTGCAGATGCACTTTCCTTCGACAGAGCTGGTTGAGCTTGCCTATAACGCAGGCATGGACGGGGTAGATCTCGACGGAGAACAAGGTCATTTCGATCTTTCAGAAATAGACGAAATTTGCCGTGTTGCCAACGCTGCCGGGATGACTGTTACAGCTCGTGTTCCTTCGGTTGATCCCGTCCCCATCAAGCAGTATTTGGCGCGTGGAGTGCAAGGAATTCAGGGGCCGGGAGTTGAAAGTGGCGAGCAGGCCCAAACTCTGTCGGATTCCTGCTACTACACACCAGCAGGAAAGCGGTCTTGGGGTCCGGGTCGAGGGCACTACTACGATTATTTGCCAACGATGAACGACAAGTTTGGCGGCAACAAGGGCTATATAGCCGATGCCAACGAAAACATGTTTGTGATCGCCCAGCTCGAGAGTCAGAAGAGTATCGATAATTTGGACGATATCGTTTCAGTGCCCGGAATACACTGCATAACTTTTGGGCAAAACGACATGGCGTCGTCGCTTGGTGTGCCGGGTGAGCCGGGTCACGATAAAGTCAACGCTGCTCATGCCGATCTCGAACGACAAGCGCGGGCGGCTGGCAAGCATTTGCTCTCCGATCGTGTGAGCTACGTAAGAGCAACTGTGGCGCTTCTCGATACTATGCGAGGTCATCTGTCAGATCATCGAAACGATCCGATTGGTCAGATCGATTAGCCGTTAGCTAATGACGATGAATGTGCGGGTGCGCTTCGGGATCGGCGATCGGATTGTCGTGACTGTGGTCGTGTTTTTGCCAGTCGTACGTTTCTAGTTCGTCGGTCAAAGTAACTTCGCCATCAAAAACGGATTTCACCTCGGCGATTCCACGTTCACGGTTTTCGGGTGCTGATAAATCGGGCCCGACGTGAACTAAAAATAGTTCTTTCACACCTGCTTCGGCCGCCATTTCGGCTGCTCCAAGCGTGCCAGTCTGACCAATATCACCGACGCGGGCGTCGTACACCGATTCGAAGTTTCCGCACATCGACACGAGAGCATCGGCACCACGAGCTAAGTCGACGACTCTTTCACATGGTTCGGTATCACCAGTAAAAACGATCGATCCCTCGGATGTGTCTAGCCGATACGCTAGCGAGTCGTGAAACGGCTCAACATGCTCAGCAGGTGCGGCGGTGACTTCGAAGTCGTTCCCCGTGAATACTGTTCCAGGTCCAACATCACGTGCTATTACGTTAATACTGGGTCTAGGAAGTACGCCGCCTCGAAGCTCATACGTCGATTTGCTCAGTGGATGATTTGTGCGAGCGTTGATGTCATATGCAAAGGCACCTTCTTCCCCTATGAGCCTTTCTGTAATCGACTCTGTGTTGTTGGGTCCAAAGGCATGCAATGGACTTTCTTTGCCTACGCTTTCGTCCCAGCGCGTCATCATGAAGCACGGGTAGTCGACATCGTGGTCGAAATGGTGGTGAGTGAAGAATAGATAGTCGATGTCGAGCGGGTGGAGATCCATTTGCGCCATCTTGTAGGTAGTCGCAGGACCACAATCGAACATGATTTTCCTACCGCCCACATCAACGACGTGCGATGAACCAAATCGAGCCTTTATTGGTCTCGGTCCACCCGATCCCAGCACATGTAATTTCGCCAAGATTTCTTCCTTTGCTCATCGCTGCTCACTAGAACTGACAATCTTGATAAACCCCTGTTCAGCATGCAACTTCTGAACCAATGAGACTGAACGTCTTATTTCTTAGAAAATGATGAAGCTCTGATTAATTATTTCTCGACTACAGCAAACCAACATATGGGTGCGTTGCTGAAAGTTGCAAAGCCGGACACGCATCTGGTTCGTGGTGCGAAATTTCACAATCGGTTCGAGATGCCATCTAGGCGAAGCATGCACCTGCGGTGTTCGGCGAATATCTCTTTGGGTACGTAAAAGACGATTACAAACGGTCTGATCAGGAAACAGCGATCAACGTCACACCGAAGTGGATTTGCAAACCGGGAGATTCGTCTCGTCTGGACGAGCTCAAATACTGGTGGCAGCGCGTTGGGGCTGATGCCCACTAGATTGAAGAAGGACTTCTCAGGTTTGAGGTCTACCAAGCGGCTGGCGAGGATGCTCTCATCATTCACGAGGTTTTCGAAGATACCGACGTGCTTACATTCCACCTGGCAAAAGGTACTGCCAAAATATACAAGAAGGAGATCGACCAAGTCGCCGAGGCAGATCGATATTTCTTCCGTGGATCCGTTTCGTGGTTGATACGCACGTACTCCAAGTTCTTGCATTTATCTGCGACTTATTCCAGTTTGGCCAGTAATTTCGCTCGACCAGGGTGCAGCATGAGCGACGGGTCGTTCGAGTAGTTGGCTCGTGGAAATAATCGTCCAATATGTTGGGAACGGATTAAAGTGCGAAGCGTACTTACATTGCACTTTGTTACAACGTGAAAGCCGCTGCTGGTGATTATCAAAACTCCCATTCCTAAAATCGATATTGAACGACCTTCAAAGAACTTGATCAAGCGACTTGAAGGTATTGGGAGCGCCACGGCTTCAGGCGAACTTCGCAAACTTGGAATCAAGGCCGCTGTGATAGACGGTCTGACATCTTTCGTTCCGGGTAAGAGCGTTGTAGGCCCCGCGATCACGCTCCAATACATGCCAAAAAGGGAAGATCAGTTTCCGGAGGGTGAATACCGCGATCCAGAATCGCAAGTTCACCGGCACGCGCTGTATCACGTTCAGTCTGGCGACATCATTGTTGTCGACGGACGAGGCGAAATCAGCAGTGGTGTATTCGGCGAAATGATGCTGACTTACCTCAAAGGCAAGGGTGGACTTGGCATCGTGATCGACGGAGCTATTCGTGACTACGGCGACTCCAAAGAACTCGGTTTGGGTATGTGGATGAAGGGTGTTACGCCGTATTCACACACCCAGACGGTGCAGTTCCCGTACGCCTACAACGTGCCGATAGATTGTGCTGGAACGTTGGTAATGCCGGGCGACATCATCATTGCTGACGACGATGGTGCAGTGGTCGTTCCGGCTCAACTCGCCGAACAGTTGGCGGAAGTTGGCGGCGAACATGCGGAGTGGGAAGTGTTTGTGAGGATCAAACTCGCCGAGGGTGGCGATCTTCGCAAGTACTACCCAATGACAGACGAGGCTCGAGCTGAGTACGAAGTGTGGAAAAAGACGAACGGCTAGCGTTCGGACTGACTAAGCTGAGATTTCTACTGGACCAGTAATTTCGTCAAGAACCTTAGCTTTGAATGCGTTGTGATCGAGCACCGGGTGAATCTGTACCGTGTTCCATCGGTGCACGCCGGTCGAGAAGAACGTATCAGTGACGTCTTGTGCATCTCTCGCGCTGACCACGTACCAAAGCTTGTGCCCAATCGGGAACGCCCAACCATTCACTATGTCGACTCCGTGCTTGTAGGCAATTTGGTGGATCTCGCCTAGCAGCTCGGCGTGGTGTTCACGATCGCTCGAACTAGGAGAACCGATACAGGTCTCAGGGCTATGTGTGAGTTCAACCATGAATTGCATTTTCGTTGCTTTCGTTGCTGATCGGGTGTGTTCTGGCGAGGCGAGCGGTGTTTCAAGAGTTGTCATTTGGACCATCCGCCGAGAGCATTTCGAGCAGTTCGCTTACCGTGCGGTGCTGCTCGAGAGGGTGGCGCAAAGGAATATCGGAAGTAACCGAGTAGCGATTCTCTCGGCCGATTTTTTCGATACTGATAAATCCGGCGTCGTTCAACTCGCTGATGATCCTGAGAACCGCTCGTTCAGTCACGCCGACAAGGTCGGAGATCTCACGGACTTTGATGCCCGGAGTTTTCGAGATTGCCAACAAGACATGCGAATGGTTCGTTAGGAAGGTCCAGGTTGTTGTTGCGTCGGCCAAGGCCATTACTCACGTTCCAGAAACAGTGAAGTCCAATACATGAATCATAATACATGTATTTACTGGCATGTGTTAACAAAATATTAAGTGATTGTTTCGATCAGGTGAATTACTTCTGGATCTTCGATCACGTCGGCAACTTGGTCGGTTGATTTGGGTATTAGCTGATTTCTCTCTATTTACCGAGGTTGTGCCTGTGTGTATGACTGGAACATGTGCAGTAGGATGATCGCTCATTCTGTAGGTGGGCTCGCATTTGGCGGCTCGCATTTGGCGGCCCGCACTTGGCTTATTATCGGAGGCTTGAACGGTGAACACGCAAGCGATTGTCGGATCGACGATTATTGATGGGACAGGCTCTGAACCTGTCGTTAACGGGACGATTCTCTTACGTGATGGGAAAATTGTCGAGGTAGGTTCCTCCGAAAATGTAGTCGTCCCGCCGGATGCAAGCACGATCGACGCGACCGGCAAATTTACGATGCCGGGAATTATTGATGCACACGTTCACGTGACTCCTAATCAAGATGTACCAAACGATGTGCGGATAAATCTACGAATCGGGTTCAGCGCAATAAATACGCTAAGGCAATCGTTGGGAGCCGGCGTCACAACGGTCGTAAGCATTGGTGGTGGGCCGGCAGCGGTTGAACTAACGAATGCCATTCAATCAGGCTATGTCGATAAGTGTGCGAATCAAATTACCGCGGGGGTTGTGAACGCTTCAGGGGGACATGTTCGTGGTCGCCATGCCGATGGGCCGTGGGAGATTCGAAAAGCGGTGAGAGAGCTTGCATCTGCAGGATGCACAATGATCAAGACCGCTGCAACCGGAGGCTTTCAGTGGGAGCACGAACGCGTTCACTGGCCCGACTACACAGAGGAAGAACTGACAGCTCTGGTCGACGAATGTCGGATGCGAGATATGCCAGTAGCAGCTCATGCGCACGGTCATGAAGGTTTGAAGTACGCCGTCAATGCCAGAGCACACATGATTCACCATGGGGCGCTCATCGACGATTATGGCATCGAGGCAATAACCAGTGCCGACCTCTATTTCGTTCCAACGCTTTTTACAACTAGTGTTGGACGCGTTGCGAAAGTTGAATACCCGTGGACCAAAGAGCGTATGGAAGCTGCTTACCCAATTCACAGAGAAGGCGTTTCGAAAGCCCACAAGATGGGGACTAAAATTGCGCTAGGCACCGACGGTGGACCTGGCGACGCAATGATCGAATTATCCGAATTTGTCGACTGTGGTCTGTCACCAATGGATGCGATTGTGGCTGGAACGCGGAACACCGCTGATGCGTTGTCGATTCTGGATCGGGTTGGAACGGTTGAGACTGGAAAAGACGCCGATTTATTGATAGTCGGCAAGAACCCGATAGAAGATATTAAGGTGTTGCAGGATCAAGACAATATTTCACTCGTCATGACGCACGGAAAAGTGCAGACGACTTCCGAAGAGATGAAGACTTATCTCGATCCGCGACTAAGCGGTCCGCCAAGACAAATCGTTCGCGTGAACGCAGAAATGTAATTGGTGGTTCGAGTGGTGCCTGCTACCCGCGTTCGGCTTTGTCGTATTCGGCGTAGATGTAGGGGTGCTCTGGATCATAGTGAGTGAGGGTGTCGGGGTTGGCGACTCGACCAGCAGGCCGAACGTCGTTTCCTTCAATCCCGTTCACCTTGTCACCCAAATCAATACGGCACGCTTCAATTAGCCCAGTAAGTCGGGTGACCACGTCCGGGTGACTATCGAACACGTTCGTTTTTTCACCCTTATCGGATTCGAGATCGTATAGCTCGTTTATCTCTTCATCGACTTTGCGAACATGCAACTTCCACCTGCCGTCTCGTACTGCCTCAAGAGTATTTCCGTCGTAGTAGAAGAACTCGCTGCGTGGCGACTCGGTCGGTTCATTTGCAAACATCAATGATGAGATATCGTTGCTGTCGATTGTTCGGTCTTTCGGCAGTTTGGCATCGGTCAAACCAGCGATAGTTCCGAAGAAATCGATTGAAGAAACGAGTTCGTTTCTAACTTCCCCAGCTGGAATCTTGTCGGGCCATCGCATGATGCACGGCACCCGCTGCCCGCCTTCCCAAGTAGTACCTTTCTTCCCGCGAAGTTCGCCGTTGCTACCGCCTTGATTGTCCAAACGAGAGCCGTTATCGCTCGTGAATATAACGAGAGTGTTGTCGTCTAGCCCCTGTCGTTTGAGTTCATCAAACAGGACCCGAGCGACCCAGTCGACTCCGGCAACACATGCGCCATAGTCGCCATTTTCGGATTCATTCACGAGGTTTTCCGGTGCGTATAGCGGAAGGTGAACGTACATGTGGGCGAAGTACAAGAAGAACGGGTTTTCTTTGTTTTCTCGAATGAATCGAACTGCTTCTTCAGCGTAGCGCTCGGTTAAGGCGCGGAGATCAGGCTGTTCCTGAATTACTTCCTCGTCTCGAACGAGTGGCAAAGGTGGTCGTTTACGAAGTTGCTCTTTTCGATCATGATCATCAATGGTCGGATCCTCGACCTGACGTCCCATATCGTTGCTGTAAGGAAGTCCAAAATAGCTATCGAAACCGTGGTTGGTAGGCAGGAATTCTTCCTGATCTCCGACGTGCCATTTGCCAATGATCTTGGTCGAGTATCCGACATCTTTCAGCGCACCGGCGATAGTGGTTTCGTCTGGGTGTAGGCCGATAGCATCGCCCGGGAATAGCACTCGGAAACCGTCGAACTCACCGAAGCCGATTCGTTGCGGGTAGCAACCTGTGAGCAATGCCCCCCGTGACGGTGAGCAAACGCCCGACGCAACGTAGAAATCTGTGAACAACACGCCTTCGGCCGCCATCTTATCGAGTGCAGGAGTCTTGTTGATTGTCGAACCGTAGACTCCCAGATCGCCGTATCCAAGATCATCGCAATTGATAAGTACGATATTCGGCTGTGTCATCGTTGTTCCCGTTTACTTTTGGCGTTATTGGCATTGTTGCCCAGAAATTACCGGTTAGTTTGCACGTATTTTTTTTATTTCACTAGCGACAGCTAACTCAAATTCAACGTAACCCGCTGAATTGAAGTTGAATCTGAGATATGGTCTGTCGCAACAGATAATTCGAGAAACGCCTTGCAACTGAACTTCTGGAGCCTAATCAATGCTGTTCTTCCTTCTAGCTAACCTGACCGATGACGGACTTCAGGCGTGCGTAGAAAATCCCGATTCATTCGCTGACGCGTGCGACAGCGTGAATGTTCCTGGCGCTCGATTGATCTCTCGCTACGCGACCTTGGGTCAGTACGACTTTGTGGTGCTGGTAGAGGCGGATTCTGCGCGGACAATGTCTCGACTTTCGGTTGTATTAGGAGCGAATGCTCATGTTCACGTCGAGACGATGCAGGCGATCACAGCCCACCTGATGTCCGAGCGCGAAGAGCAGATCATCATGTCTGAAGCGCCCAGTGAAAACCACGAACCAGCGGGAGCTGCCAGCTGAGATTATTTCGATATTGATTAATTCAGTGGTGCCGTCGTGAAAACTACGTGGAACGGCTGACTGTAGATCATGGCGTCGGCGTCAACGGGCACTGGATAGTTCTGATTGACGATATTGGCCTTTCGATTCAGTCGTCTTACAACAATCTACGAGATTGTTCGATGGTTGGACGTTGCTATACGAAATCTGGCGATTCGGATTCTCGTAGGATGCACTATGGTTTGAAGATGTTCTCATTACGGAATCACGCTAAATATTTGATCGTGCTGGCGTGAGCACTAGCGATGCTTATAGTCGTTGCTTGCGGTGCAAGCAACGACGGTTTTCGAGATTATTCTAGCGTCGGAGGCTAGTCGATTGGCCCGAACCCGGAGACACCGGATACTAGGTAACACTCGCACGTTCGTTTAATCGCCGATTAACGCCATTTGATCCATTCAATTCGTATACTCAATAGATGTTTATTGGCAATGTTGAAGTAAAAGGGCTTGCGAGACTGGCCCCGATGGCTGGAATTTCTAACGCTGCGTACCGCACGGTAGCTCGCGAGTGCGGAAGCGCGCTTACGACCAGCGAAGAGATCGACGCAACTGGTCTGACTCGGAAGAACACGAAGACCCGCTACGACATTGCAAAGTACCTTCCCGAAGAGAAACCTATCGCTCTTCAGATTCTAGGATCAAACGCCGAAACGCTAGTTCCGGGTGCGCAGTGGTTACAGGATCAAGGCGCTGACATCATCGACCTCAACATGGGTTGCCCTGTTCAGAAGATCACAAAAACTGGTCGCGGTTCAGCGATGATGAAAGATGTCGATAAGACCGCCAAAATCCTCGAGGCGATGCGCAATGTTCTGACGATTCCGTTCACGATCAAGATTCGTAGCGGATGGGACGAAATGCATCTCAACGCAGTTGAAGTCGCCAAGATGGCGGAAGACGTCGGCGTGGATGCGATTACAGTTCATCCTCGAACTCGTTCTCAGCAATTCACGGGTCTATCGAAATGGGACATGATTTCGCAGGTCGTTGATGCTGTGAACATTCCTGTCACCGGAAATGGTGACGTGAAGTCAATGTCGGACGCAAGACGTATGGCAGCTGAAACCGGCGTTGAGTCGGTGATGATCGGTCGAGGAGCCATGGGCAAGCCTTGGGTGTTCGACGAGTCGTTTGAGGATCTTTCGCCAGCTGGTAAATATGAGTACCAGTCGCGTGTCATTGATCGTCACATGCCGCTGATTATGGATCACTTCCCTGAAAAAGTCGGGCTGATTCAGATGCAGCGACACTTGTCTTGGTACGCAGGTGGCCGAGATCGGGTGCGCACGTTCAGAGTCGAACTTTTTGGTGCAGAGAGCTATCAAGAGACCCGAGACGTATTCGACAGATACTGGGCGTCGGTCGACCCCTCGGTTTCCGAACAGCCAAATATGGCGGTTGTTTAACCAAAGGCGAATTTTGATTAGCGGTTCTTTCGAATTGCTAGAAATTCCAAACGACTTGGATCATCAGAAATAGAAGGATGATTAGTGTCATTGCTGCAGCCCGTGAAGCGATTAGTCTGCTCATAAATTTAGTCTTTAAATTTCCCCGTTTCAGGGTGAATTGTTTCTCTACGTGTTAAATCCACAGTTACCAGAGCGTGGCTACTCGCGTTTGCAATTGGTGTTTGGAGATTTCGGGTCATCCCGGCTAATGTGGACGAACTAACTAGTAGTTTAAGAAAGAAAACACGCGATATGACCGACGATCGGCACTACTCTACGACTGTGGACAGCCAGTTCGGCAAACTGACGTTGGTTGCGACGGATGTTGGTCTTCGGGCGTTGATTTGGCCAGATGACTCGGCATCTCGGGTGCCTCTGCCTTCTGAATTGGTTGCTGATGTCGATCATTCGGTGCTTTCAGCCGCATGTCTTCAGGTCGAAGAGTATTTAGCTGGTGCCCGCACCGAGTTCGATGTCACGTTCGATTTGAGAGGGACTGCGTTCCAGCAGGAAGTTTGGCTCGGACTGGCATCGATTCCGCTTGGCGAAACCTCGACCTACGGGGAGATGGCAATGCGAATCGGTCGACCGAAAGCGGTTCGTGCAGTTGGAGCAGCAATTGGTAGGAATCCGATATCGATTATCTTGCCGTGTCATCGCGTTATTGGCGCTTCGGGTGATCTAACGGGATTCGCTGGCGGAATCGAAACCAAGCGTAGCATGCTGGAGTTCGAGCGAGCGGCGATTGTGTCGCTAGCTTGAACTGTCGTTGAGTGCAGGGAACGACACTTCGACGGGGCCAAGGATGATGCTTGCGAGTGGTTGACTGAGTGACTGGGGTGAGTGTGCAGCTATACAGTCGGTAGCGGCATGTCGTCACCAGTTTCGTCTTGCCAAATCCTGATTCGAGCCGCCATTTGGCGGATTCTGTCTTTGTGCTCCGGCTTGTTGAATAAGTTGTTGAGTTCAGCAGGATCGGAATTAAGGTCGTATAGCTCGCATTGATCACCTGGCGACAAGTTCAGTTTCCAGCGATCACCGGTAACTACACCACGCCACGGAATCGAAACCATCCGGTTGATATCGGGAGAGCCGAGATTGCGATCGCCCATTCCGTTCCACTGGATGAATACGTCGTTGTCTGAAAGGTCTTCTTCACCACGAAGCACTGAACGTAGCGATTTTCCTTCGATGTGATCAGGAATTTCGCTACCTGAAAGATCTAGAAGCGTAGGTACAAGGTCGACTTGTCCAACGGAACCTGCGATACGTGTTTGTTGGTCATTATTCAGCCAAGGGACGTACATCAGGAACGGTACGTTCGACGCCTCTTCGTACAGAGATCGTTTTTCGAGCATGCCGTGATCGCCAGCCATCTCGCCATGCTCGCTCGTGAATACGATGATCGTATTGTCGGCCTGTCCGCTTTCTTCGAGCGACTCGAATATTTTTCCGAGTTGCGTATCGACCAGCGTCACGTTGGCGAAATACTGAGCGCGCAGCTTGCGGAATCCTTCTTCGGTAGTCGTATCATGAACGTCACCACCGGCTTCGCCCAGCGGATTGTTTCCTCCGCCCATGTAGTAGTCAGATCGCAATCGATTTACGAGCGATCCTGAATCTGGGCGAACGCGAAATCCGGGTCCAACGTCAATTTCGTTGGGGTCGTAAAGATCGTTCAGTGGTCCGGTATACGGTGGGTGCGGCTCGAAAAAGTTCACGTATAGCATCCATGGCTGATCGGCGTGATCACCTTTAGGGAACTCCCTGATGAACTCAGATGCCTTGTGCCCCAAGAATCCGGCCTGGGTCTGCTCTTCGGTGAGCTCAGCGACTCCTACCCAGCCTTCGTAAGACATCGACATAGATGGCGGTTCAACTCCGTGGTCACGCAGCCACTGGTTGTAAGGAGCTTCCTGATATCGATATTCCTTGCGGGTGATGCGCACTCGTTGGAAATCTTCGACGGCTTCCCAAGTATCGAAACCGTGCTGAGGCGTCATGTCATCGCCCAAGTGCCACTTGCCCATGTGGGCGTTGTAGTACTCGTCGTCGATCATGTCGCCAATCGTCGAAATATCTCGTGACAACGGAATATTGTTTCGTTGCAGCCCAGTTGCGTACGGGTACAGGCCAGTCATGATCGATGCTCGGGCAGGAGTGCAGACCGGCTGCGTCACGTATGCGTTTTCGAATACGAAGCTCTTATCGGCAAGCTTGTCGAGGTTTGGGGTTTTGATCCATTCATTGCCGTAAGCTCGCATCGAATCTCGACGCTGCTGGTCGGTGAGAATGAAAAGAATGTTGGGCTTGCGATCTTTCATTGTTGATTTGTGCCTGTGATTGCGTTTGCGCCTTCGTCGGACCGGCGTTCTTAGAGCGTCGATCTAGATTAAGGATTAAGTGTTACCAGCCACCGAAAGGGTACGGCAATCCCGCTCGCGCGCAACAGTCTGCGAGGATAATCTCTGATTATGGGTCTAATACTTCATGAACAACTCGAGACAGATCTCCTTCGCCCCGCACCGCTTTCAGTTGAGATTGCGGAGGTGATGATCGCGGGCGATACGGAGTTGCTTCGAGCGTAATCTAGTCTCATGTTCCCAGATCAGTTCCGATTGCCACCGATGATGATGGACGACTATCTAACAGCCGTTGCACAGCGATTACGTTACGAAACATCGCAGGTCGGTTGGTGGGCTTGGCTGTTCTTTGATAAAAAATCTTGAAAAGTTCTTGGAATAGTAGGCGTTAGAGGACCGACCGATGACACTGGAGCAGTTGGATTAGCCTTTTCGATCTATGAGGATCAAGAAATCAGGACTACACCAAAGAGGCGATCAAGGCTGTGGTCGATTGGATTTTGGCCCAAGTGGGTGTGAAGTAACTTCGTATGACGATCCACCCAACTTCGCTGCCGTTCGAGTATCTCAACACTCTAAGTTCGTGCTAAAGAGAACTGTTTAGGACGAAGTGGTGGGCGAAGTTCACCTTTACGAAGCTAAGAAACGTGTGATTCTTCTCCCGTCTTCGACGCTGGTTTAGGCGTTTTGATTGGTGCGATCGGATACTCGTACGCTTTGGTCCGACTACTTCGTGATTGACGGATTCCATTCGTGACCTAGAGTCGCTTTGGTAATAGAATCGCTAGGTCATCTTTTTATTCCTGTGGATATTGCCAACCAGCCGGAGATTCTCGCGTGCCAGATAATTCGGAATCTAATTCACCAGATATTAGTTCAGAAGTGAAGTTCGAAGCTGCTACGAAGAAAAAACGTGAGACTCGACCGTGGGGTTCGTACGAAATTATGACAAGCGGTCCCGGTTTTCAGACGAAGCGACTGACCGTGACGGCCGAAAAGCGACTTTCGCTTCAGTGGCATCGACATCGTGATGAAACTTGGGTTGTCGCTCGTGGAACGGCTCGGGTGACTGTTGGCGAAGAGCAGCACACATTGGGGCGTGGCGAATCGATTTTCGTCGCTCGCAATGTGCACCACCGAATCGAGAACATCTCTTCGGTCGAGCCACTAGAGATCATCGAAATCCAGACCGGCGACTATTTGGGCGAAGACGACATCGTCCGAGTAGAAGACGACTTCGGCAGGGCTGAGTAGGGATTTTAAGTTTGAATCCTCCCTCCCTGATAGGGAGGGAGTCATAGGCTGGGTTCGACCGGTGGCCGTCAGAATCTATCTGTCCAGCATTCGATCTGACCCACACTTTAGCCCTCTCTCTTCCGCCCCATCGCTCGGGTGGTGTTGTCCGCGGGCTAACCACCGCGTCGGGTATCTGGGTCGCGGCGGCTTTAGGTATCGCTGCGGGTACTGGAATGTACGTGTTGGCGTTGGGTGGGTCGGTAATCGCGACCGGTATTCTGTTTTCCTTACCACGCAGCCCTGACACGCTAAGTGATGATGGCGACGAGCAATCTAACTAGCCATTCATTTAATTGTGAACGACCCTCCTTCAGGGGAGAGGGCTAAGCAACAACCACTACTTCAGCGCTACGCTTCCGTCTTCTCGGATGGGTGGTGCTACTTGGGCTGGGTCGAACGGGTGCATTGCTGGGGCGTCTTCGTTGAAGATGACTCCGAGTCCGGGCTTCTCAGAAGGTGTATACCAGCCGTTTTCGAGCTTTATGATCACGTCGGTCATGTCACGCCTTGGCGGAACTTCCTCTTGCACGGATTCCTGAACGTCCCAAGAAGGCGACGCCGTGCCAATGGCAATACATGCGGCGGTTGCGATGGGGCCTTGGAAATTGTGTGGACAGATCTTTATATGATGAGCTTCGGCAATCGTTGCGATTTTCTTAACACCGGTAATTCCTCCAGCCACAGCGATGTCGGGCTTGAAGAACGCTGGTTTTGCCAGCTGGGCGTACTCTCGGAACTCCCAGATACCCATGTTTCGTTCACCGACTGCGAGTGGCAATCGCATCTTTGCGGCTACGTCGCCCATCGCAACAACTGAGTCGGGCACGATGGGGTCTTCGATGAAGTACGGCCTTAGCTTGGCGACCTCGTCGCAGAACGCGATCGCTTCGTGCGGCTGCATATTCCTGTGAATCTCGATTCCAATATCGAACTCCCAACCCACAGTTTCTCGAACCGCTTCAACCATTTCGACCGCCAAGCCGATCATCTTCGTATAAGTGAGTTCTGCCCAGTTTTTAGGCATAGGTGTGAACTTTAAAGCGGAGAAACCTTGGTCAAGGGCTTTCTTTGCGCCAACTGCACACTCTTCGGGAGTGTTGCCGCCGATTCCTTGTGCGATGCCACGGATTTTTTGGCGAACCTTGCCGCCAAGTAAATCCCAAACGGGTGCCTGAAGTCGTTTGCCCTTGATGTCCCACAGCGCCATGTCGATAGCGCTAATCGCTCCACCGATGCTGTTTCCTCTGAACGCCGAGTTGTACCGCCATAGATAGCTCCAAATGTGCTCGATGTCACCGGCATCCATGCCGATGATTGCGTCGGCGAAGCCGTGAACAGTCGCTTCGGCGGCTTTCGGGTATGACCAGTAGCAGGATTCGCCGATCCCTTCAGTTCCATCTTCAGTCGTGACTTTAACGACGAGGTATCGGGCTACAAAAAACGTTTCAATCTTCGCAATTTTCATTGTTTTCATTTCAGGGTGGGGAGGAGGGTCCGCAAACGGTTGATTATTGGGGGGCAGGGATTCGTTCTCAGGTTACGATGACTAAATATTCCAGTGGGCGTTGATGCTTGCTTCGTACTCGGCAGTTTCTTCGTTCTCTATTTCTTCGATAGTAACGGGTCGACCGAGTACCGAAGATTCGAGAGCTGCGTTACATACGGCGAGGTCTTTTCTGCCGACATAAGCGTCTACTTCTGGCTTCGTCCCGTCGGCGATGCATTGTCCGAGTTCGTAGTACTCAAGTGCCACTAGGAAGCGGTCGGCATCTTCGAACGGCGTGTCGTAAGAGCCAAGTCGATCGCTACCAAAAAGCCGGGCAGGTAGTTCGTCCAAATGGAAATCAGGGACTAGTTCGAGAACGGCGTCGCCTGAAACCTCTCCGACGCCGTCGATAGTCAGCTTAAGCGGATCGCCTCGGCGCTGCTTGGCTGGCGCCATGGATCCCTTGCTGCCGTAGATCATGGCGTATTCCGTTGTTTCGCCGTGAGCAGCCCAGAACGAAGTCCATTGACCGACCGCACCGTTCTTGAATTTGAGTGTTGAAATGACCATATCTTCGGCTGTAGCGTCGATTTCGTCGGGTACTTCGTTGGCCCAGTGTTCGTAAAAGTTTGCAACGCCGATCTTTTCGCCTTTATATCGCTTCGGCTCCCAGATTTTCGATACGGCGTAGACCTCTTCGATATCGCCGAGGTAGTACATCATCTGATCGACAGCATGAACGCCAGCATCAACGAAAATACCGCCGATGTTTTTGTAGTGACGCCACGGCCAAATGATGATGTCGTTACCGCCGCGAGCCGATCCGAGCAGGAAGCTATAGGGGTCGCCAATAGCACCAGAATCGAGAAGTGCCTTGTTGAGGCGGACCATAGGGTCGCGTCGTTCTTGCTCACCGACGCTGAGAACTTTGCCGCTACGTTTCCAGGCGTCGATTACCCGGTTGCAGCCTCGAATTGTGAGCGAAAGTGGCTTCTCGCAAAGAACGTTGTAGCCAAGATCAAACGCCATCTCGGCGACGAGGTGATGTGAGCCAGAATCGGTCGTGATGTCGACCGCTTCTATATCGGGTCGCTTCTTCTTCATTACTTCCATCGAAGTGAAGATATCGGGTCGACTTCCGAGCATTTCCTCAGCTTTGTCGGCGAGGTGAATTGCGTTCTCTTCGCGGGTGTCGCAGACGGCGACAAGTTCGACGTTAGACATGCCGCTTTCGTAAAGAGCTCCGAGCGCACGCAAATGACGACCACCCATGCCACCTGCTCCGACGATTGCGATAGGAATACTGACCACGATTTAGCTCCAGAATCTTTTGTTTAGCCATACCCGAATCAGGCACATTGGCAGTTTTATACCATCATATGACGGTGTGATGATGTGACTACCGATCCTGAACACTGCCATCGAAGCCGATTGGGGTGTCGAGGATTTTTGGATTTTCTGGGCCAGTTAGTGCGGCTTCGTTCAGTTCAATGCCGAGTCCGGGTCCTTCAGGAACGATGAGGTAGCCATCGACAAGCTTTAGCGGTGTCACTAGCAGATCGCTCTTGGGCGGCTCCGATTCGCCTGTGTACTCCTGAAGAGCGAAGTTCGGGATACAGGCATCGAGCTGAACACAGGCGGCAGTGCTTACAGGCGAAAGCGGATTATGCGGAATTACTTTCACGTGCTTCGCTTCAGCCATCGCTGCTACTTTCTTCGATCCTGAAAGTCCGCCACACAGACAAAGATCAGGTCGTATGTATGATGCAGCGTTTGCTTCGAGGAGTTGCTCATATTCAAAGATCGTCGTGAACCGTTCGCCGGTTGCGATTGGAATGTTGCAGTGATCGGCGACTTCAGCCATTCGCGCTGGGCTATCGGGCAGCATTGGGTCTTCGTAGAAGAACGGGTTGAACTGCTCAAGACGTCGACCCAGCCAAATACTTTCCGCTGGAGCCATCTGGCGGTGAATCTCGACACATATGTCGACGTCTCCGCCGACCGCTTCTTTCACAGCCCCAACTCTATCAACCGCTTCGTCGGCCCATTCTGTGTACGACTTGTGCAGGTAGTAGTCGGGAGCGAACGGTGTAAATCTAACCGCCGTGAAACCGTCTTTGGCGGCGGCGATAGCACTCGCTACGAGATCGTCTTTGGTGTTTCCGCCGACGTGCATGTAGCAGCGAACTTTGTCGCGAGTCTTGCCGCCCATGAGGTCGTATATTGGTACGCCAAGTCGCTTGCCTTTGATGTCCCAAAGAGCGATGTCGATCGCAGAAAGCGCACCTTGAACTACTGATCCCATGAAGTGCGACGAACGATAGAGCCACTGGTAGTGATGCTCGATGTAGTCGGGGTTTTTACCTTTGAGGTACTCTGCCATCGTGTCGACCATCGTCTTGGTCGGTCGCTGCCAGCCATGAACACCTCCCTCACCAATCCCAACAGTTCCGTCTTCGCAGTAAATGCGAATCAGCAGCCAGCGATCCCAAAGTATAGTTTCGACTCGTTCGATCTTGGTTGGTGCTGGCATATTAGCGTGATCCGTTTGCTGAGGATGTGGTTGGCGAGTGCAGAAGCACCCAAGCTGAAATCGTTCGTTAGCCGAGAAGGTAGCTTGTAATTGAGGCGGTTACAAGATCAATTAGGTTTGTGTTGCGCTCTTGGTGGAGTTATAACGACGGAACAAGAGGATATTGGCGTTCATTGTTCGATCTAATCGAGCGCCTGACAGAACTGAACCTTAGCCACTGGAAAGTGAACTGAAACTTGCTCGATATAATAATCAAAGGTGCGACCGTCATCGATGGCTCCGGCTCTGTAGGAACGATTCTCGATGTAGCGATCGAGGGTGATCGGATTGTTTCGATTGCACCAAACATCGAAGCTGAATCAGCTGAAGTATTGGACGCTACCGGCCTGGTGTTGTCGCCCGGATTTATCGATGTTCATTCGCACGATGATTTTCACGTGCTGATCGAACCTGAAGTTCGACACAACATCTTGCAGGGTATTACAACCGTTATAGTCGGTAACTGCGGATTCGGGGCGGCAGGCTCAGATGCTGGCAAGATGCAGATGAGGGCGATCAACGAGCCCAGTGCCGATCTTCCAGATTGGACTGGCTACGCCGGATATCTTGAAGAAGTCGATAAAACATCTCCTGCGCTGAACGTCGCTGCACTAATCGGACATCACACAGCGCGCCGAGAGGCGATGGGTGGAGTTGCTGATCGCCCGCCAAGCGACTCGGAACTAGCGGGGATGTTGGCGAACGTGACTGAAGGCATGGAGGCTGGGGCGGTCGGATTGTCGACGGGGCTGGTCTACGAACCGGGACGGTACGCCAGTACTGAAGAAGTCGTCGCATTATCGAAGGTGGTTGGTAAGCACGGTGGGCTTTACGTTTCGCATATGCGGGACGAGGGATCGGGACTTCTTGATTCGGTTCGGGAAACCTTGCACATCGGTGAAGCGAGCGGGACTGCTGTAGAGATTTCTCATCACAAATCGGTAGGTAAAACGAACTGGGGCATGGTCACTCAGTCGCTTGAGATGATCGAGGAAGCAATCGCTCAGGGTCGTGACGTAACCGCCGATCAGTATCCGTACACCGCTCGCAGCACAATGTTGTTCGCACTGGTTCAAAACGGGACATTCAACGACAGCGAAGGCGGTGCCATGGGCAAGTCGGAACCTTCGGAAGTGCTGTTGTGTTCGGTTCCAGAGCATGAAGATTTTGAGGGTCGGACGTTACAAAGCTTCGTCGATGAATTCGATCTGCCAGGTGAAGAAGCAGCGAACAAGCTGCTTCGCGATTATTCAGACTCGATACTGGTCGCGGCGTTCGGCATGGACGAAGGCGATGTGCGAATGGTGATGGCGCACTCATCGACGATGATAGGAACTGACGGCCTGGATCGTGGGTCGAAGCCTCATCCAAGGGCATGGGGAACCTACCCACGGGTTCTAGGTAGGTATGTTCGTGAAGAGGGTGTTATCTCGCTTGAGAACGCCATCTACAAGATGACGCATATGCCATCTGCCAAGTTCGGAATCGCCAATAGAGGCCTGGTCAAAGAAGGTTATTTCGCCGATCTAGTGTTGTTCGATCCTGACACTGTCATTGACCGTGCGACGTACGAAAATTCTCGGATAGGTCCGGCGGGAATGCCCCACGTAATCGTGAACGGAAAGTTCGCTGTGAAGGATGGCGAGCACGCAGGATCACGATCAGGTCGAGCGTTACGTAGAGGTCAGGTTTAGCCATTCAGGGTGAACTATGTAGAGTAGACTCCGCTCGCGCTTGTGTTTGATTGACCAAGGAACGTTAGGAATCTATGTCGTCAGAAATCATCGAATCGGTATCGGTAACACCGATCCCATCGAGCTATCAAAAAGAACTCGGAAAAAACGCGTATATCGATAACATCGGCACGCAGCGGCTCGAATGGGTCGTGCGTGCTAGGAGTTCGAGCGGTGCCGAGGGCATTTCCATCGCCAATCGTATGATGCGAGAAGGTAGCGTCGAGAGCATGCTGGAGTACATAAAGGGTGCACTGCTTGGACGCGAAGTCGACCAGCTGTTGGAGATTTCTGATGGTGTCGTAACTGGCGCGGGACCGGGTATGGAACGCTGGTACAGGCATAACGGCTGGATGACCATTCTGGCGTTCGATCTAGTCGGCAAAGTTAGCGGTGTGTCCGCTATCGATCTCCTTGGCGGCAAGAAGCACGATTCAGTTCCTGCCTACGACACAACGCTCTATTTCCAAGATTTCTTAAACCCTGCGCGGGGGGCTTTGCAGGTTGGTGATGAAGCGGCTCAAGCTGTTGCCGATGGTTGGCGGGCGATCAAGATCAAGCTAGGTCGTGGCGGCAGGTGGATGTTGCCCGAAGACGGCATTAGACGCGATATCGAGGTTGTACTTGGTGCTCGACAAGCCGTTGGCCCCGACGTTAAAATATACGTAGATGCGAATTTCGGTTACGACGGTCATCTTGATTTGTTGGATCAACTCATCAAGGAAGTTACACCGGCGGATATTTTCTGGTTCGAAGAGATGATTACGCACAACGTCGAGGGCTACAAGGTGATGCGTGAATCGCTAGCCAAGTACGGCTCGAAGGCGTTGCTTACTTGTGGCGAGGTTGACCGTGATCCGATCTCAGAGGTGTTCCAAGATTTGATAGATGGCGGTCTTATCGATGGCTACCAGCCCGACATTGTTGGGCACGGCTATCTAGGCTGGATGGATCTTGAACGTCAGCTCGAAGGAACCGGAGTTCGAACGATTCCGCACAACTTCGGCAACGGATCGTTCGGAAGCTACGCCAGCATCGTTTGGGGTGCAGCTTCCGAGTCTTACGTTTCGCTTGAAGACGAACGAGTGATTCCGCACTATCTCACTGCCTTGCCCGAGTTCACAGACGGAGCGTACGCGTTACCAACGGGATCCGGATTGGGAATGGATATCGACGAAGTCGGTTACGCCCCGCATGCCAAGCATGAGAACAGGATGGAGGCGTAACGATGGCAAATTCATGCCTCGATGGCCACATCATCAACAAGATTACGATTACGCCGGTTGAGAACTATTTTGGTTCGCCCGGAAAGGGTCGAATCGTTGGTCGTAACGCCAAGATGGAGAACTACGGAATTAACCAGCGAGAGTGGCTGCTTCAGGTTCACACAGATTCTGGATTAACTGGACTGAGCAATGCTCGACCCGCCATGAACAAAGGCTCGATGGAAGGCCTTGTCAACGATTTTCAAGATCTCATCGGCCAAAAACTTTCCGGATTCTTCAATGTTTCCGGCGGACGGGTAACGAGTATTAGTCCTCGTTGGTCGGATTTGATATATCGCTATGGTTTCCTAGACGTTGCATTGTTCGATCTGATCGGACAAGCGCTAAGCCAGCCTGCCTACAGCCTTCTTGGCGACAAGGTTCGAGACAAGGTCGAGGCCTACGATTCAAGTTTGTATTTCCAAGACTTGGTGAACCCTGCCGAAGGTGCAAACGCAGTTGCGATCGAAGCAGCTGAGGCAGTAGAAAAAGGCTGGCGAGCCGTGAAGCTCAAGTTGGGTCGACCCGGCAAGTGGTTCGAGCCGCATGCTGGCACACGTCGCGATATCGAGGTCGTTGAGTCGGTGCGAGCGACGGTTGGCGACGACATAAAAATTCTTGTTGACGCCAATAACGGTTACGATGGTCGAATGGATCTTCTTGAAGACTTCGTACGAGGCATTGGTGATCTGAATGTTTTGTGGATGGAAGAGATGGTCACCGAGAATATCGCTGACTATCGCAAGCTGAACGAATGGCGAGACAAGTACACGCCAAAGACGATGATCGTTGATGGCGAGAGCCATGAAGGTCGCCAAACGATCTACTGGCAACTCATGGAAGAGGGTCTTCTCGACGCGATTCAACCAGACATGCTTCATATGGGATTTTGGCAGTTTCACGTACTAGCTAGAGACATCGAAAAATCGGGTGTCGACACGCTCATTGCTCCTCACAACTACAACGCTGGCTATCTTGGGTTGCGGGCTGATATCCAGTTCGGGGCAGCGACTTTAAGGTTCGTAATCGCAGAGGATTCGACCTTGGAATTCGAGTTATATAAGGGTGTTGAGTACGTGTTCGAAGATGGAAAATACGCGGTGCCTGATTCACCCGGTTTGGCCGTGAGTATCGATCAGGATCTTTACGATCGCGTTTACAAGCAGCACGAAACCGTAATCAGTTAGTCTACGAATTAATTTAGGAAATCAACGTAACTATGAAGGTTCTAATAACGGGAATTACGGGGCGAGTCGGTGCGAACATTGCCCAAAACTTTCTCGACCGCGGGCACGATGTTCGAGGATTCGTATGGCCGGGCGATCGACAGGCAGAAAAGATGAAAGCGGTCGGTGCGGAGATCGTTGAAGGCGATCTGGCGAGCTCGGCTGATGTGAACGCTGCGGTCGATGGTCAGGAAGTAATTCTTCACCTTGGTGCAGCATTTCAAGCAGGTGGTCCGTTCACTCCCGAGCAGTATTTCGACACGAACGTGAAGGGGACGTTCAACGTTCTGGAAGCGTCGAAAAATATTGGCGACCAGCTGAAGCACGTGCTTATCACAAGCACCGATGCCACGATGTTTAAGTACCCGAAAGGCGGAATCTCAAAGCCGATTGCTGAGGACTCGTTGCCGCTATCGACGACCGATTGGTACGGCTATTCAAAGGTGCTTTGCGAAAGTCTGCTGAATCGATATCGAGCGCAGGATGATCTTCGTGGAACGATAATTCGTTTCGCCAACGTCTGGGGAGCTGGCGAAATATTGAACTTTGGCCAGTTCCATCTGAGTCATTTCTTGAAGCAGTTCGAAGGCCGAACCGACGATGCAGGAAAGGCGACCTACGAAGTTCTTCAATCTGAAAGTGCCAAGAGCGATGGTGGTCCGAGACTGATCGTTGCACGTGATGTGAACGGTCGACCGTGGAAGAAGCACCAAGTTGAAGTTCGTGATCTTGTTCATGCCTACGATCAGGCGGTTGGCAATCCGGCGACGTTCGGTAACGTGTATCAGCTTGGATCTAAAGAACCGTTCACGTGGGACGTTCTGATTCCATACATTTCAGAGAAGACGGGAATTCCGTATTCAACGGTTGATTTGGCGACGAATCCGACGTTCTACGAATACGATCTGTCGGCTGCGAAGAACGACTTTGGGTACGCTCCAACGCTGACGTTGACAGACATGGTTGACGAGGCGATTCGCTACAACACTGAGGGTGGCGGCGGAATTATTCCGACGAGCGTTTAGAATCGGGTTTGGTTGCTACGGCCTGACGCGGTTCATAGCGACGTAGATGCCTACGCCCAAGCCTATATAGGCGACGATGTTGAGGAACACTCCGTTCCAAACGCCTAGCATTGACCCGACGGTAAATCCGACCATCCAGATCAACAACATGGTCACGGCTGCGACGATTCGTAGTCGCGCGTCGAGTTTGTTTTTTCCTACTCGCCTGACGAAGTCGCCAACGGGCGCACCGGCGAGGGCGATGATGAACGACGCTGCGACGTTGCCGATCATGAAGCCGAGTGGTAGCACCCAAAGTACCCAAACTACGACTGCGTATGCTACACCGAAACCGATCGCTGCCACCAGCGACAGAACGATTGCTGAAGCGAACTCCGTAGGAGTCGATCGAAAGATCGGTGCTTGTCCGATGTTGGCGCAATCGGGACAACGGGCGCCTACAGGCGACTGCACCATGCACTGAGGACAGATGAGGTCGCCGCACCGGCTGCAACCGAGGTTGGAAGCAGTGTCGGGGTGGCGTAGGCAGGTGCTATCGAAGGTGTCGTTTGTCATAGGCGGTACAGGATACCCAAAAAATGTGGTGATTTATTGTGAGGCATCAGCGGGTATTTCGGTGAATTGCTACTGTCCGACCCACTCGGAACGGTTCTTGATGTCTCGGTCGAAGACTAAACGATTCCAAAGAAGCGTTGCCGAAATCGTTCCATCAGCACCACGCAAAGAGTTGGATGTCATCCGCTTCAATAAAGTCAAAATGATTAGCGCTATCGAGAACCATATGATTTCGTTGGGAAGGCCTAAGAGTAGAACCCACATTGGAACAGCTAGGGTCGCAATTAGCCACCAAACTGCAGAATCCTTCCAAGGGCTCACCAGAACCGCCAGCGCGGGTAGTACTGGATATGCGAACGCCAGTGGCAAGCTGAGTACGATAATCGCTCCTTCAGTTGTTGCAATTCCACGTCCTCCACGGAATTTGAGGAAGACAGACCAATCGTGACCGATCACGCTCGCTATGCCGACAGCCAGCTGAGTGCTTAAACCGAGTCCAAGAACAGTATCTGAGGCGATGAAAACGGGAATCGAACCTTTGATGAACACGTCAATGATGACTACGAACCCGGCCCATCGTGAACCAAGTTGAGAGTATGCGTTCGACGCTCCGATATTTTTCGATCCGACTTCAGTAAGGTCGGCGTCACCGATGTATTTTCCGACTAGATAAGCCGTCGGAATAGACCCGGTGAGATAGGCTATAACTACGGCTGCTGCTGCATCGATGCTGGGCATTGTGGCTACGTCAGTCCCGCGGGAAGGTTGCCAACGTTTGACCCGTGTTTTTGTACTGCCCGTTCGACTAATTCTTTGACCGTATTTGGTGGAGGTCCGTTGGTTCCGGGTATTGTTTCGTTCTTAGCCCCGAGAGCGTGGTAGTCAGTACCGCCGGTTGGCACTAGATCGTAGCGGGTTGCAATATCGATGTATGAATCACGACGGTCGCTGTTGTACTTCTCGGCGTAGACCTCAATTCCGACCAGCCCGGATCCCACTAATGCATCAACGAGTGGGTTCAGGTTCCGTACCGTGCGGGGATGAGCGATCGACCCTATTCCACCTACGGAGTGGATTAATTTGAGAGCTTCGACTGGGTGAAGCTTTGGTCGGGGGACTCGAGCTACTCCTTTTTCGCCAAGAAATCGATCGAACGCTTCGGCTACAGTTTCGACGTGACCCGCTTCGACCATAGCTCTTGCGATGTGGGGTCGCCCAACAGATCCACTCGCCATCTCGACAATTCGTTCCCACGAAACGGGACGTTTTATCTCTTCGAGTTTGTCGACCATCGCCCGGGCGGCATCGACTCGTTCGGAGCGGAATTGTTCGAGGATTTTCTGTAAATTAGGATGGTCGATATCTATGAAATAACCGAGCAGGTGAAGCTCTGAATCTTCATTCTCGGTACCAAGCTCGATTCCTGGAATTACGGTTAGATTCGAGGAAGCGTTCGCCGCTTCGATGGCCTCTGCGACTCCTTCTGTTGAGTCGTGATCGGTGATGGCGACAGTTCGAAGGGTTGTTGATGAAATCTGTTCGATGAGCTGTGTCGGCGTCAGCGTTCCATCGGATGCGGTCGTGTGGAGATGAAGATCTACTTCGACGGGCCATTCTGTATGAACCGCTGGCGTCTTGGAGTCGTAACGGCTTCCTTGAACGTTTTGACCGGTTGAATCGCTCAAACTTCGACTTGCCTGTCGACTCGTTCTACGGATGTAGCGAGACCTGTCGAATCATCGATATCGATTAATACCGAGTTGAAATTGATCAGGCCGCTTCGGACGGGCTGCATGCGTTGACGACGTCCTGATAGGAAGCGAGCCAGTGAGCCTTCAACTTCGACGCCGAGTATCGAATCGACGGCTCCGACCATACCTAGGTCGGTTACGAACCCTGTGCCATCGGGTAGGACTTTACAGTCGGCGGTTGGAACGTGGGTGTGTGTTCCGACAACCGCTGCTACGCGTCCATCGAGGTGCCATGCTAGGGCTGCTTTTTCAGATGTAGCTTCGGCGTGGAAGTCGACCACGATCGGCTTGCCTTGTCCGAATCCACCAGCGAGTAGATCGTCGATCACGGCGAACGGTGAGTCGAACTCGCCGACCCATACTCGTCCTATCAAGCTAATTACGGCTACAGGGCCTGAATCATCGCTAGCACCGCGGCCTGGGTTGTCGGTGGGGTAGTTGAGAGGGCGTAGAACTGGCAAGAACGGATCATCGAGGTGGTCGATGAATTCTCGTTTGTCCCAAACGTGGTTGCCGGTCGTAATTACGTCGGCGCCGGCTTCGAGCATTTCGGTGACAGTTTCTACGGTGAGTCCGATCCCGGCGGCGAGGTTTTCACCCTGAAGGGTGACAAAGTCTATATTCAGTTGGGATCTCAGATCCTTAAGCAGGCTCGTAACGGCTTTTCGCCCACCACTGCCCACAACATCACCGATCATCAATACACGCATGCGAGTCTTTCTAGTGTTTCGTTCGACCGTTCGCGCTCATAACGGTGTCGATCGCTGAACGCACAATCAACAATGCGGGAATGAGTCGACGAATTCAAGTTGACGTTTGCCGTAGGACGTTTAAACATGAATGACCCAGCGATACTCTCGCCGGGCCGTTCATGTTTTTTTGAGTACGAAACCGCCGTTACTGGGCGACTTCTATCGATCGGGACTCCCTGATTACGACTACCTTGATTTGGCCGGGGTAGGCGAGGGTTTCTTCGATCTTAGCCACGATGTCTCTTGCGAGAGTTGCAGCGGATATGTCATCGACATTTTCAGGGTCGACGAGTACTCGAACTTCACGTCCTGCTTGAATAGCGAAAACACGTTCTACACCGTCGAATCCCTTGGCGACTTCTTCAAGCGCTTCGAGTCTCTTGATGTAGTTTTCGATCGTGTCGTGTCTTGCACCAGGTCGAGCTGCGCTAATCGCATCAGCAGCGGCAACAAGGAACGATTCGACCGTTGTCATTTCACGATCGTGATGTTCTCGAATAGCCGTTACTACACGATCTTTTTGGCCGTAGCGTTTTGCGATGTCTGCACCGATTTCAGCGTGAGGGCCATCGACTTCATGCGTGAGTGCTTTACCGATGTCATGCAAGAATCCTGCCGTCTTAGCGATCTGGGGATCTGCCCCAATCTGAGAGGCTAGAATCCCCGCGACAAGCCCGACTTCAACCGAGTGCTGAAGTACGTTCTCACCGTAGCTGTATCGATATTTCAGCCGACCCACAAGTTTCACCAGTTCTGGATGCAGACCTTTTACATCGACATCGAACGTGGCTGATTGTCCGGCTTTACGAACCGTTTCATCGACTTCCGTACGTGCTTTTTCTACCGACTCTTCGATACGTGCGGGATGAATCCTGCCGTCTTGAATCAGCTTGTCAAGAGCGATGCGTGCGACTTCGCGTCGGATAGGGTCGAAGCATGAAATCGTGATTGCCTCAGGCACGTCGTCGATGATTAGATCGACGCCAGTGGCTGCTTCAATGGCTCTTATATTCCTGCCTTCTCGTCCGATCAGTCGGCCTTTCATTTCGTCGTTTGGCAACGAAATGCTGGTTACTGTGGCTTCTGAAACCACTTCAGCCGCGAGTCGTTGCATGCTCGCTGCGAGAATAACGCGAGCTTTATCGTCTGCTTCGTCCTGTGCCTCTAGTTCGGCATCCCTGTATCGGCGTGCCAGTTCGAACTGTATATCTTCTTCAGCTTGGTCGAGCAGCTGTTGCCTTGCATCGGCTAATGAAAGTCCCGAAACAGTTTCGAGTCTTTCACCGGCTTGAAGTCTCAAATCTTCGGCCGCCGAGATTTCCACGGCGATCTGATTTTTTTGAGTCTTCAATCCCAATTCGAGTTCTTTTGCCGAATCGGTCCTGCTTTGTAGAGTTTCTTCTCGTGCTTCGAGACGACTCTGTTGGCGTTGTATTTCTAACTTCTGCTCGTTGAGCTTTGCTTCTGTATCACTTCGTACTTTAAGCGCTTGCTCTTTAGCTTCTAGAAGAATCTCCTTACTTCGAGCGTTGGACCTGCGCATTTGCTGCGCCGATGCTTCTTCAACTGCTCGCTGTGATTTTGCCGAAAGGATGTTGTGAAGTTGGAAGCCTATTCCGCTTCCGATCACAACCGTAACTAGGGCTACTAGGACGGCTATGAGGATGGTGTCCATCCGTGCCTCCTGTGCCTTTGAGTATTAAGTTTTTAGTTCGCAAACCGAGACGAATCGCCTCACTCCGCAAGTGAATACTAAATTCGTATGGGATTTCGTGCAAGGAGTTGAACTCGGAATCCGGTTCCTAATCGATGTTTGGGAGCATAAAAAATGCCGCAACCAATGGTTGCGGCATTTTTTGTAATTTCGGTTCGAAGTATTCGAACGTCGAAAAAGAGCGATCTAATCTTCTTCACTGTCGGCAGATTCTTCGGAATTGCCGTCTTCACTGTCTTCACTGTCTTCGCCTTCAGCAGCTTCAACAGCATCAGCAGCTGCATCATCATCAGCCGATACTCTTGGTGGCTGGATCCATGCGATTCGATCGTCTTCTGGGCCAGCTAGCGTTACGCCGGCAGGCAACTTGATTTCGCCAGACAGAATTGCTGAATCGATTTTCATCAAGCCTGAGCAGTCGACAACGATTTCGTTCGGAACATCGAATGGCTTTGCTCGAACGAGAATTTCGAACGAACCCTGCGTAACAACACCTGCGCCACCGGATGTGCCAGGAGCTTCTGCCTGACCCGTCAGTGAGACTGGTACTGGAGTTTCAACTTCCTGCTGGACATCGACTCGTTGGAAGTCAACGTGCTGAACGTCACCGGAAACTGCGTGTCGGGCAATCTCTCGAACGATAGTTACAGTGTCTTTTCCGCCGGCAACCTTAAGGGTTACTGGCGTAGTTCGGCCTGCGGCTCGTAGAGCAGAGATGAGCTCTCGGTCGTTTGCCTGAAGTGACTCTGAGTCTTCGTTAAGACCGTACATATGAACGGGAGTAATTCCCTGGCGTCGGAGCGCTCGGTTCTTTTTACCGAGAGCAGTGCGAAAATCTACGTTGAGTGTTATAGCGGCTTCTGCCATTGTGAAAATCTCCCATTTCTAGTCGGGGACCGAAAACCGGTCTTTCCTGTTGCTTGCAGTTCAATAAATAGTGGTATCGAGGAACGAAACCTCGTGTGCACAGCCATTTATCGTACCACCAAGTAGTCGATTCGTATTGAGTTCGTGATTACGAATTATTCATGGGGGGCGGCGCGTCGCTAAAAGTCGACTATTTAGGTCAGGAATGTCTTCTCGGTGATATGATTGAGAGGCACGAGAGTTCAATCTCAATTTGAACTCATGTTGGACGTGGCCTATCACGGCGTACGGGTATCTTGCCTCGTATTCTGTATCGATTGCTGGAGACCTAGTCATGCTTGTACCGATGAAGGTGGATTACGGGGTTCGCACCCTTGTTTACCTCGCGCAACAAGATTCTTCGGTATTCACTTCCACCTCCGATATCGCTCGTGCTCAGCACATTCCTGAACCTTATTTGTTGAGAATCTGCTCAGAGTTACAAAAATCTGGGTTAATAGAGTCTCGCAGAGGTCCCCAGGGCGGTCATAAGCTCGCAAAGCCCTCCGAAGATATTTCGGTGAGTGACGTTGTGAACTCGGTTGATTATTCTTTAGCTCCTGTCGACTGTGTCGAAGAACCTGATGGCTGTAGGCTCTCTGGGGCTTGTTCGCAGCGCGATCTCTGGAGTGATGTCGAGACCATGCTGCTAGAGCACTTGAGCAAAGTACGAATCAGTAATTTGAAGGACCAGCAGATGACAATGTTAGCGGCTGGGGCTCCAGTAAAAACGAACTTCTAGGTTCTAACCCTAAAATAGGCAGCATCTAGATCGTTCGTACTGAATCTAACTTCTCAGTTAGGTGCTTGAACGTCCGCATTGGCGCGCTGAATCTTAAATGTGATGCGATTTGCGTCGATCTGCGGAGTAGAATTCATAGTCATTGCCCCGATTGATCTCGGTTTACGTGTACGAAAAGCGTTTATTTTGGTATTGATCGGAAATAGTAAGAGGAAAATTTAGGGACATGGCAGAGACCAACGGCTTCACACCACTCACGCCCGGGCAGGTTCAGCGATACAGTCGCCACCTGATCATGGACGGCGTTGGCAGCGTAGGCCAGCGAAAACTGATCGATTCGAAGGTGCTAATCGTAGGTGCTGGTGGGCTTGGCTCACCTGTTGCGCTTTACCTTGCACTGGCTGGAGTTGGAACGCTCGGTATCGTAGATTTCGACACCGTCGATGTTTCAAACTTGCAGCGCCAAATTTTGCACACAGATGCAGACGTTGGGCGCCCGAAGGTTATTTCGGCTAAAGAGACGATCAACGCACACAACCCGGAAACTAACGTAATCCTCCACGAGGAACCGATTAATTCCGACAACGCGATGGACATCATCCCCAACTACGACATCATCGTAAACGGGGCGGATAACTTTGCAACTCGATATCTTGTAAACGATGCATCCTTCTTGGCTGGTAAACCGCTTGTTGATGGCGCCATTTTGGTGTTCGACGGACAGGCGACGACTTATCAGCCGGGTAGTGGTTGCTACCGTTGCATGTTCCCCGATCCTCCACCTCCGGGTGAAGTTCCTAACTGTTCAGAAGCGGGCGTAATTGGCGCCCTTCCTGGACTTGTTGGTTCGATTCAGGCGTTAGAAGTAATCAAACTCGCTATGGGTGTTGGTGAAACACTTACGAGCCGAATGCTTCTCATCGACGCTTTGACGATGGACTTCCGTGAGATCAAAATTCGCCAAAACCCAGATTGCAAACTTTGCGGAGCAAACCCGGAAGTCACAGAATTGATCGATTACGAGATTTTCTGCGGAATCCTTCCTCCAGTATCAGTTGAAGAGCAGATGGTGTCGGCCGACTAATTAGTTGGTGCCTCGCCTCTGGGCGGAAGACCACAATCACACCTATGAGATGTGAGTCACGAGAAACTCGAGCCGCACAACTCATAGGTCGAAACACTTAAAGATTAGTCACTAACCAACTCACTTATGAAAGACATTTTCTTGGCCTCAACCTTTGTTGCTCCGTTTACAGCGGTGAAACCAGACGCACTTCAAGCCATCGGCAATACGCCGTTGGTAGATGTGTCGATCCTGAGCCCCGACCCTAAGATTAAAATCTACGGCAAGCTCGAGTCGGTAAACCCAACGGGTTCGGTGAAGGATCGTGCCGCTCGGTCGCTGATTCAGACCGCTGAAAAAGAAGGCCTAATCAAGCCAGGCGACACGATTCTCGAACCGACTTCCGGGAACACCGGTCTCGGTTTAGCGATGATAGGGCGAATCAAGGGTTACAACGTAAAAGTTGTTATGCCTGCAAGCGTTCCGCCTGAACGAGTTCATCTTCTAGAAGCGTTCGGCGCAGAAGTGATTCTGTCGCACAAGGACAAAGGCACGAACGAGTCGATTATCGTCGCTAAGCAGATGGCAGAAGAGAATCCTTCGTATTACATGCCGTACCAGTACGGTAACCTCGCCAACCCGAGAGCTCACTACACGACGACGGGTCCTGAGATTGCCCGTGATATGCCGGACGTCAACGCATTCGTTGCGGGTCTTGGTACGGGTGGCACTCTTATGGGCGTTGGTAAGGCTCTACGTGAACATAACCCCGACATCGAGATTATTGCGACGGCTCCGCACCCCGACGATAAAGTGCAGGGTTTGCGATCAATCGAACACGGATTTATTCCACCCATCCTCGACCTCGATAAACTCGACAGTCGAATTCTTGTAGATGGCGAAGAGGCGTTCTACTGGACACGACGGCTACTCACAGACGCAGGCTACTTCGTCGGAGTTTCGTCGGGAGCGGCGTTCGCCACGGCCCGAAAGATCGCTCAGAAGTGGTCGAAAGAAGGCCGTGAAGGCAAGATTGTTTGTATGTTCGCTGACGGCGGTTGGAAATACCTTTCAACCGGAATTTACGGCGAAGATTTCAAGTTCAATCAATCGGAAATCGAAGGCAAGACCTGGTGGTAGCCGCTTAGCTACCCAAGTTCTCGTAAATAGAGTTACTATCACGACCCCCAATCGTTTTTAGATTGGGGGTCGTTTTGTGGTGCCGATGGCACGTTTTATTATTGTTGTTGGCGCTGTTGGGAGTTGTGAATATTGTCGAATAGCTCGTTGAATTCAGAATTGGTGTTTAAAACTGCTCGTGAGCAGGCGAAGTTGATCGCTGACGGCGAGATATTGTCCGAAGAGCTAGTAAATGCTCATTTGGATCAAATCGAACGGGTGAATCCGGCGGTCAACGCAATGGTCACTATGGTTGCTGAATCGGCTTTAGAGCACGCGTGCGAAGCAGATATGGCTCGTATGGCTGGCGAAGATATGGGGCCTCTATACGGCCTTCCGATCGCCATCAAAGATCTTCAAAACACCAAAGGGATTCTCACGACTCAGGGATCGCCGATATACAAAGATTTTGTGCCTGAGTCAGACGCATTGATCGTTGAACGGGTGAAAAAGGCTGGAGCGATCGTAATTGGTAAGTCGAACACTCCCGAGTTCGGAGCTGGATCCCAGACGTTCAATGCTGTGTTCGGTTCGACCAAGAATCCGTACGACGTGAGCAAGACCTGTGGCGGTAGCTCAGGCGGGGCTGGCGTGGCTCTTGCGACTGGAATGACGGCTATCGCGACCGGTTCCGACTTGGGTGGCTCTTTGAGAAATCCCGCAGCGTGGTCGAACGTGGTTGGCATTAGACCCAGTCCGGGTCGAGTTCCTTCGGTTGGAGGTGACCTCGGCTGGCTAAATCTTTCTACAGACGGTCCGATGGGTCGTACCGTCGACGATGTTGCACTTCAACTCAGCGTTATGGCGGGTGACGACCCTCGTTCGCCGTTGTCGCTTCGAGAGTCGGGTGCGGGCTACGCCGGTTCACTCGGACGAGATTTCAAGGATGTTCGCATTGCGTGGAGCAAAGATCTTGGTGGTCGACCAATCGACGCAGAAAACAGTCGGGTCACAGAGTCGGTAAAGCATGTGTTCAATGATCTGGGCTTGATCGTGGATGATGACGAGCCAGACTTTTCGACGACTGACGAAATATTCCAAGTGTTGCGGGCTTACAGCTTTGCGGTCAAGCACGAGACTCACCTTCGAGATCATCCCGAAAAGTTAAAAGAAACGGTTCGATGGAACGCCGAGCAAGGCCTGAAGCAATCGGCGATCGACGTTGCTCATGCAGAGCGACTCCGAACTCGATTGTGGGAGCAGCTTTTGGGCTTCTTCGACAAGTACGAATTTCTCGCAATGCCGGTGACGTCCGTGCCGCCGTTCTCTATCGATCTGGAGTACCCGAACGATATCAATGGTGTAGTGCCAGAAACGTATCTCGACTGGATGTGGCCGTGCTACACCGTATCGGTAACGGGCCTACCTGCGATGTCCGTTCCGGCAGGCTTCACAAAAGATGGTTTGCCCGTTGGATTGCAGATGGTGGGTCGACCTCGTGACGAGATGGGACTGCTTCAGTTAGCAAGTGCCTTCGAGGGCGAAACGAATTTCTGGAAACAACGACCGGATGTGATTGGTTAACGTCACTTCGAGATAGGAATCAACGACATGGATCTCAAACTTCTAGGTAAGCGTGCGGTGGTTACGGGTGGCAGCCGAGGAATTGGCAAGGCGATAGCTCGAACGCTGGCGGAAGAGGGCGTGTCGGTTGTGATCTCGGCTCGTGGGAAGGAAGCACTCGATGCGACTGCCGAGGAACTCACGAACGAGACAGGTTCGACCGTTACTGGAGTAGTCGCCGATACGGGATCAGACGACAGCGTGCGCAATTTGATCGCTGAAGCCAAATCGGTTTTCGGCGGCATCGATATTCTGGTCAACTGCGCAGCTCGTCCCGGCGGACAAAGCACAGTACCTACTCTCTCGGGGGTCACGACCGAAGAGTTCAACGATCACATGAACGTAAAAGTAATGGGCTACTTGAGGTGTGCTCGTGAAGTTGCGCCTTTGATGACCGAGCAGGGCTGGGGGCGGATCATCAACATTTCAGGAATGGCATCTCGCAACACTGGAACGGTTATCGGATCGATGCGAAATGTTGCAGTAACGGCGATGACGAAGAACCTCGCAGCCGAACTCGGCACCCACGGAATAAATGTCACCGTTATTCATCCGGGCATGACTCGCACAGAGGCGACCGAAGGTGTTATCGCCAAGCGTGCCGCTTCCGAGGGAATTAGCGAGGCGGAAGTTGAACAAAAGCTGGCTCAGGGCAATTTATCAGCCACGATCATCGATGCTGCCGACATCGCATACGTGGTCATAATGCTGGCTTCACCGCTTTCTATTGCAATAAATGGCGATGGAATTGCAGCCGGTGGCGGAGTCGGAACGGCAATCTACTACTAGATCGATCGGGTGCGTGGCGAACTCTGAAGTGTGTACATCGGTTGCCCGGTGCGCTGCTACGGCGCGTATCTCGTCGACAAGAGTGAATCACCAAGTATGATTGTGTGTCTATGGCGTCGAGATAGCTTTCTTCGCGCCTAGTATCGAATCCCAAACTAAGTTACTAGATACGACCGCACGGAGAACTTCGCCAAATGACCAAGCTTGCCGCCAACCTTTCGATGATGTTCAATGAGGTCGACTTTATCGACCGATTCGAAGCGGCAGCAAAAGCCGGGTTTAAGGGAGTCGAGTATCTATTTCCGTACGACTACCCGGCTGAGCAGATCAAAGAAAAGCTCGACAAGTACAACCTGACTCAGGTTCTATTCGACTTTCCTGCTGGCGATTGGGCAGCTGGCGACCGTGGATGTGCAGTGTTTCCAGACCGCGTCGGCGAGTTCCAAGATGGCGTTGGAACTGCGGTTGAATATGCGAAGGTTCTGGATTGCGAGCGACTGACGGTTCTTGCGGGTAAAGCGGTTTCCGGCGTAAGTGCTACCGAAATGCACGACACGCTGATCGACAACATGAAGTTCGCTTCAAAAGCCGTCGCTGGTACTGACATCACTGTGCTGCTCGAAGCGATCAACACGATAGATATTCCTAGCTACTCGGTGTTCCGCACCAATCAGAGCCGAGCCGCCGTTGAGGCGACTGGTGCCGACAACGTGAAAATTCAGTACGACATCTACCACATGCAGATCATGGAAGGCGATGTCACTCGGGCGATTGAAGCTAATCTCGATGTTATCGGTCACTTCCAGCTTGCCGACAATCCGGGTCGACACGAACCTGGTACTGGCGAGATTAATTACGACTTCCTGTTGCCGCACATCGACTCACTTGGCTACGAAGGCTGGGTTGGGTGTGAGTACGCTCCGGCTGGCGACACTGTTGCCGGACTCCGATGGGCTGCGAAGTACCTCTAATATAAATCAGCTCGTATAAATTGATTAGTCGAAGTGGGCGCACTCGTTTCGATAGGAATATTAGTGGGCGCGCCAGGTTTGTATCGAAATCGGAACGTGAAAGGATCGTAAATGCCGAAGCTTGAAGCAAATTTGCAGTGGATGTTCAACGAGCACGATCTCATTGATCGATACGATGCTGCTGCGCGAGCAGGGTTCAAGGGCGTTGAGCTACAGGCTCCGTACTCTCTTGAAATCGACCAAATCGTAGAGCGACTCGAACGAAATTCACTAAAGCACGTAATCATCAACTCTCCTGTTGCCGATCCTGACAGCAATGTTAACAACATCGCTCTTCGTGCTGATCGCAAAGATCTGTACGCAGAGCGAACTGCGCTCGCTGCCAAGTACGCTTCAGGCCTCGGTTGCATCGGTGTGAACATAGGTTGCGGGCCAATCGGCGATGTCGATCCCGACGAAGCTCACGAGACGTTTATCTACAACATTCGTCATGCCGCTGAAGAGCTTGGCAAAGTCGGCGTAATTGCGTTGGTTGAACCGATAAATACACGCGACCAACCGGGATTTTTCGTGAACACTTCGAAGGGTGGATTAGCAGCAATTGCCGAGGCAAATCATCCGAACCTAGCGTTGCTGTACGACTTTTACCACATGCAAATCATGGAAGGTGAACTGTCGCTTACAGTGAAAGAAAACCTTTCATCTATCAAACACATTCAGATCGCCGATAACCCCGGTCGACACGAACCGGGCACTGGCGAGATCAACTACAACCATATCCTGCCGTATCTTGATGAAATCGGCTACGACGGTTGGGTTGGTTGTGAGTACGGTCCGAGCGGCAATACCGAACAGACGCTTGGCTGGGCTTCGGCCTGGCTGTAACCGAGTCAGAGAAACTGTTACTCCTGAGGTCGACCCCTAACATGAGCACACAAGACATAACCCAATTCGACAGTGAAGATGCCGACCTGCGCGCAGATATTCGTCGAATGGGTGACATGCTTGGCGAGACATTACGGAACCTCTGGGGGGAAGAAATTTTCGAGATGGTCGAGTACGTTCGTGCTTCGACTCGAACGTTGCGAGAATCGCCTAACACTGAACTACGAGACGAACTTTTCAAGAAGCTCGACGAGTCGTCGCTCTGGATGGTCATCCGTACTGTTCGAGCATTCACCAGTTATTTTCATCTTGCGAACGTAGCCGAGCAGCACCACCGAATCGAATTCAAAGGCGTTGCTGGAGCGCGTAGGGAGTGGCTTGAAGAGGCGTTTGATCGAATTCGTGATGCCGACATTCCGGTAGAAGAGATCACTGATGTCGTGAATCGTCTGGAAGTTCGACCCGTCTACACCGCACACCCAACTGAAGCTGCACGACGTTCGATTTTGAACAAGCTACGCCGGGTTGGTGAACTGCTTACCGATCGATCGAACCCAAAGCTGTTGGAATCGGAAACTCGTCGAATCGACCGACGATTGTCCGAAGTGGTCGAGGAGATTCTTCAGACTGACGAACTGCGTCACCAACGTCCGGCACCGACCGACGAAGCTCGCAACATCATGTTCTACATGGAGGACATGTTTAAGTTCGCCATTGCTGAAGTCGAAGAGGCGCTCGATGATCAATTGGAGACGTTCGGAATTTCTCGAACTCCAACTACTAGGTCGATGCAGTTCGGAACATGGGTTGGTGGCGATCGTGACGGAAACCCGAACGTTACCCACGAACTAACTCGTCAGATACTCGATTTACAGCACGAGCGAGCATTGAAGATGTTTGCCCCGGCAATTGGGGCTCTCGCTCAGACGCTTAGCCAGTCGACTCGAATTGTTGAAATATCAGACGAGCTCAAAGAATCTCTCGAAAAGGATCGCGCTGAACTTCCATCGGTTTGGGATGAGTTTTGGAATCTCGACGCCGACGAGCCTTACCGCCTGAAATGCGCATTTATTTACGAACGAGTGCTGAACGGTATTTCTGTGACCGAAGGTTCAGTCAAAGGTAAGCCGAGTTATTCGAACGTTGAGTCGCTGTTGGCTGATCTTGAACTCATGCTCGACTCGCTCGAAGCTAATCAGAGCGGTGCAGCGGCGAACGGCGAGGTTCGACGTGTTATGCAACGAATCTCGGCATTCGGTATGACTCTCGCCACGATGGATATTCGACAGCACGCTGAAGTGACCGGTACTGCTGTGAACGAACTCATTGATCGAGTGGAGTCGATTGAAGGCGGATTTGGAAGTCTGTCGATGGACGAACGATCGGCACGGTTGATCAAGGAATTGAATTCCAAGCGAATTCTTAGTTCCAGAGCCGCTTCGTACTCACCTGCAACCACTGAAGTGCTCGATCTGGTCGACACGGTTCGCCAGGCGCAAGATGACTATGGTAATCAGGTTATTGAGAGCTGGATCGTGGCGATGACACGCGACATCGACGATCTTCTCGCGGTGTTGGTGCTCGCCAAAGAGGCAGGACTTGTCGTGCCTGAAGAAGGCATTTCACGAATCTCGGTAGTTCCTTTATTTGAAGAGATTGAAGACCTTAGACGTAGCCACGAAGTGATGGATAGCTTTCTGTCGATTCCCGAGATCAAGTCATTGGTAGAGGCTTCAGGCGGAGTCGTTGAAGTTATGCTCGGCTACTCCGATTCCAACAAAGACGGCGGAATTACCACGTCGCAATGGGAGCTTTACAAGGCTCAACGCGAACTGCGAACGATCAGCCAGAAGCACGGAGTTGCGATTCGACTATTCCACGGTCGAGGCGGCACTGTAGGTCGTGGTGGCGGACCCACCAAAGACGCAATCATGGCCCAGCCATACGCGACGGTAGATGGGCGAATCAAGATCACTGAACAGGGTGAGGTGATTTCCGACAAATACGGTCTTCCTGAACTCGCCAGAAACCATCTTGAGCTATCGGTTGCCGCTGTGATTGAGGCGAGTCTGCTTCATGACGAACCGCGCTATACCGACGAAAAACTCGAAGAGTGGTTCGCCGCAATGGACTGGATTTCGGAGCGAGCTTACGCGAAATATCGCAGCCTGATAGAGACCGAAGGGTTCGTCGATTATTTTATGGATTCGACGCCGGTTGAAGAACTTGCAGGAATGAACATTGGATCACGACCTGCGCGCCGGGCTTCAGCAGATGGAAAGCGGAGTATCGACGATCTTCGGGCTATTCCGTGGGTTTTCGGTTGGATGCAGAGCCGACAGGTTGTGCCGGGTTACTACGGAGTTGGACAGGCGCTTCGTGAGGCTCGAGAGGCGGGAATGGGAGATGTTCTAACCGAAATGTACAACGAGTGGTCGTTCTTCAACACGTTCATATCTAACGTAGAAATGACGCTTGTGAAATCGAGCATGGAAATTGCGGGTCGGTATGTCGAAACTCTTGTAGATCCGAGCTTGCATCACATATTTGAAGACATCAAAGAAGAGCGAAACAAGGGGGTGAAGGAGCTGCTTCGAATAACCGAGCAAGAAAATCTATTGGATCGTCAACCGGTTCTGAAACGAACTCTGGCTGTTCGTGAATATTATGTTGACCCGCTCAACTATCTGCAGGTTTCATTGCTGGCACGTCGTCGTTCTTCAATGGAAGTCGATTCTTCCGTTGAGCGAGCATTGCTATTGTCGATCAACGGTGTTGCCGCTGGTCTGAAGAACACGGGATAGCAGCATTGGCGACTTCTTCTCGATCACAAAAGAATACTGTTGTTTCGTTCGTAGCAGAAACGATAGCAACTGGATTTGGCTCTGGTAACTGGCCATTCGTCGCACCTGCGACTGTGGGCACGTTTGCCGCTTTAATTGCGTACTGGCTACTCGATGTTTCAGTGTTTGGCGGCGATGGCGACTCTGTTTGGTTCTTCGCGTTGATCGGTATCGTGACGGTCGTTGGAGTATGGGCGACCGACTACATCGATAATGAAGATGACCACGATCCGAAACGCGGTGTCATCGACGAGTGGGTTGGTGTTTGGGTGACGGTTCTGTTTTTACCCGTCACTTGGCCGTGGATGATCGCCGGATTCTTCGTATTCCGGGCTTTAGATATTCTCAAGCCACTGGGCGTTCGGAAGATCGAAGCTTGGCCCGGAGGATGGGGCATCATGTTCGACGATATCGCTGCCGGGGTGATCGGAGCGGTGATCCTGAATGCAGTGCGGCTGATCTTCTTCGCTTAGGCCTTAGGATTTAGTACCCGGCTCTGTCATTGCGAGGAGTTCGACGACGTGGTAATCAGTGAAGCCTAAATCGATAACCGCGTTGCGATCGATGGCTGATTGCCAGGTCGCCTCAAGGAGGCTTCTCGCAATAACAGATGCTTAGGCTTTCGCTAGTTTCCTGAGGATTTGCACGAAAAACGCGTTCACAAGTTGGACGAATCGTTCGGGCTGGGCGTCGTGCATGCCATGGCCGACATCATTCCACTTCACGTAACGGCCGTTCGTTAGTAGATCATCCGCTCGTGTCGCCTCCGAGTCGCTGAGAGCTGCGCCCATGTTGGGGCTCGCCTGCATGAGCAGCACGGGCAAGGTTATTTCTGCAAGTACGGCGTCGGGATTCCACGATTCAGCGATCTGGCCGTCGCCCGGGAACGCCCATGCTTCTGGATCGACTTTTGTGACTGTGATCGCCAATTTCGCAATCGCTTCGTTCGAAAGTGAAGTGTTTATTTTCCTGAGTTCGATCGCAGTGTCAGCAACGCTCAGGTTTTTCATCCGAATTTCGTAGATAGTCAGAAACTGAGAAGTTTTCTCGACATACAACGGCGGGTCTTCGAGTACTGCCGCTGCAACGAGGTCTGGCGTGACCGCAGAGACTCCGGCTGCCGTGACAGCCCCTAACGAATGTCCGACTAGGAAGGCTGGCTCTCCCACGACATTTCGTAGAAATTCGACGATCTCGATTGGATAGTCGATGAACCGGTATTTATTGGGAGTTCTTCCCGAGTCGCCGTGACCACGTAGATCGACCGCGAATACGTGCCAATCTTTGGCAAAATCGTCGATCACTGCCGACCAGTTATCCCAGCGTCCACCGATACCGTGGATCAGCACCAATGGCGGTCCGTTGTCAGGACCTTCTGCGTAGTTCACTTCGATAGTTCTGGCGGCGAATTTCTTTTCTGGATAAGTGGTCATGTGATTTGGTTGGGAAGAGGATGTTTTCGGAGGGAGATTAGCAGAAATAGGAGCGAATGAACGGTTGGTAGCGCCTGTCGTGTTTGTCATTGCGAGGAGTGAAGAATGAATGACGTGGCAATCAGTGATCACGGGCAATGCTATCGTCTTTGTTGGGAGTTATTTTCTGCGAGCTGATGTTAGGTGGAGGTTGAGCGAAGCCTGAATCGTTAGCCGCGTTGCTTTGATCGATGATTGCCACGTCGCCTCAGGGCAGGCTTCTCGCAATTACAGGTTGTTAATGGCTGGGGTGAATCGTTAGATAGTGCCGGCTTAACGATAGATCCTGAAGATGAATTCAGGATGATAGTTGTCTGTCGACGACAGTTGAGTATCGTCGAAAGGGCTGTTAAGCGCGGTAGTCGCTCGGAGCCTTATTCAGCCCAGAAGCGTTTTGTTGCTCGGATGAAGTCGTGGTTTCGGGCGATGTGTGGAGAGTGTCCGACTTTTGGCCAGGTGAGAAGTCGAGAGTCGGGAATGAGTCCGATTATCCGTTCGGATTCTTCCTCAGACAAGATCCCCCCTTTATCGGCAGCACCGGCGATCATCAGAGTGGGGCACTTGATCGAAGAGAACATATCGTCGAACGTTTCAGTATCTTCAGCTCGACTGACAGGGCCTTCTTCTAATGCAGGATCCATCTGGAACCACATCTGTGCGATGCGTCTAATACTGTCTTCGGAAGCGCCGTCGTATTGTTCTGCGACTGCTTGATTCAGATCGTTTGGCGTTGCAGCATCACGTATCTGCTGCGCTCGTCGACCGCGCTCTTCGGGTGGTCGCTGGCGTGCTTGTTTGCGTACTTCTGAGTTGGCTCCTGAGTATGGCTCGACCAATATTGCCTTCGAAACCAGCTCGGGATGTTGAGCTGCGACAGCAGCTGTTACCCAACCGCCAAGTGAGTGACCGACCAAGTAAACTGTGCCGTCGCTGAGTCGTGGGATCAGATCGGCCATGTCGTCGGCCCAAGTCTGTCGACTCGAACCCTTGCCATAGCGTCCACTCCGACCCATGGCTCGTAGATCGACTGCGAAGAGCTTGAACTCTGTCGCCAACTTATCGACCACGCGTCCCCATGTATTCAAGTTCGATCCATATCCGTGAACTAAAACAAGCACCGATGCCTCTGACGACGGCGCGTCCCATTCCGCCACGTTCAGTGCGATTTTTCCGGTATGAACGTATCGTTCGGTAAACGACATGAGAAAAGGGATGGCCCGGCTTAGCCGAGCACTTCCTTCATCTTCGCACCGATCAATGCCGGCGATTCGACAACGTGAACACCAGCGGCTTCAAGCGCCTTGTTCTTCTCGGAAGCGAGCGCAGCCTTGCCGGTGATGATTGCTCCGGCGTGACCCATGCGTTTGCCAGCAGGAGCAGAGCTACCTGCGATTGCAGCAACAACGGGCTTGGTTACGTGTTCCTTGATGTAGTCGGCAGCGAGCTGTTCTCGAATTCCCCCAATTTCACCGATAAGCACGATTGCTTCAGTTTCGTCATCGGCTTGGAATAGCTCGAGAACGTCAGTGAAAGTCGTGCCGTGAACTGGATCGCCACCGATGCCAACACAGGTCGATTGACCCATGCCGTGCTGTACAAGCTGAGCGATTGCTTCGTAAGTGAGCGTGCCAGATCGAGATACGACGCCGACGTTTCCTGGGCGAACGATGTTGCCCGGAACGATTCCGACTTTGGCTTTCGATGCTGGGCTTAGTACACCCGGGCAGTTCGATCCTATGAGCCGAGTTGGCTTGCCCTTGATGTACGCCATGACCTTGACCATGTCGAGCACTGGAACGCCTTCGGTGATGCAGACAACGAGTTCTAGACCAGCGTCGACTTGTTCGATGATTGCGTCCATTGCAAACGGGGCAGGAACGAAGATCACACCGGTGTTGGCACCGGTATCTTCAACAGCTTTTGCGACGGTTGAGAAGTATGGAACTTCGTCTTCAAATTTCTGACCGTCTCGGCTAGGGTGAACAGCGGCGACCATGTTTGTGCCGTATTCACGTGTTCGGTTAGCCTGGAAGCTACCGTCACGACCAAGACCCTGAACGAGGAGTCGTGTGTTCTCTCCAACAAGAATAGCCATTAGTTGGATTCTCCAAGTTCTAGTAATTTCGCTTTTAACACTTCGGCCGCTCCAGCTAGATCGGGAGCACCAGTGATGTTTAGCCCTGAGTCGGCGAGGATTTTTATTCCCTCTTCAGCGTTCGTACCTCGCATCGCTACCACCATCGGTACTGATGCGTTGGTTTCCTTGGCTGCTGCAACAATTCCCTGGGCGACAATGTCGGAACGGGCGATCCCTGCAAATAGGTTCACGAGGATCATTTCGACATCGTCGTCGCCGATGATGATCTTGAATGCTTCTTCGATTCGGTCCTGATCGGCAGAACCGCCGATGTCGAGGAAGTTGGCAGGGTCGGCGCCGGCTGCCTTAGTGATATCCATTGTTGCCATCGCCAGACCTGCACCGTTGACCATGCAACCGACTCGTCCGCCTTCAAGCTTTACGTAGGCGAGATCGGCTTTGTCTGCGCGTTGTTCGAGCGGGTCTTGCTGGTTCGGGTCACGTAACGCCGCAAGGTCGGGATGGCGGAACAGTGCGTCGTCTTCGATGTTGATCTTGGCGTCGAGTGCGAAGACTTGGTCGTCTTCGGTGATTACAAGCGGATTGATCTCGACAAGTGAGCAGTCGTTTTCGACGAACACGTTGTATAGGTCAGTGATGAGCTTGGTTGTGGCTCGAACGGACTTGGCAGGGACGCCGAGTGCGAGTGCAATGTCACGGGCGTGGTATGTGGTGAGTCCGATTAGAGGGTCACCTGCGACACGGAAGATTTTCTCAGGAGTTGATTCCGCAACTTCCTCGATATCCATCCCGCCTTCAGTGCTTGCCATTACGAGCGGAGCACCAATATCGCCATCGATCACGATCGATATATATAGCTCGTCTTTGATGTCGAGAGTTTCAGCGATCATGACTTTTTCGACGGGTACACCGGATGCGCCAGTCTGGTTCGTCACTAGCCGAGTGCCGAGTAGCGATGCGGCTACTTCTTCAGCTTCCTCAGGTGAGTTGACGAGCTTAACGCCGCCGACCTTGCCTCGACCGCCTGCGTGGACTTGAGCTTTTACTACTACGCGTCCGCCGATTCTCAAAGCGATTTCTTTCGCTTCTGCGGCTGTCGATGCCACCTCTGCCTTCGGAGTTGGAACTCCGAATTTATCGAGGATTGCTTTCGCTTGATACTCGTGGATATTCACGAACGATTACTCGGTTCTGATTGCTAGCGACCCCGCATGTGTTGCTTGAAATGGCTTGTGCGGGCGGTCCTTTTTTTCTAGACCGCAAATCATCGTACCGAGGGTGATGGTCAGTGTCTACGAAATACGTAGCTCTCGATGGTTCGCATCGTCAATTGAATCTAAGTGCAAACGTTCGGAGTTAAGCCCCGTCGGAAACAAGTGTTATGCGGTTGGTTCTTGATACTGAGCGTTCTCTGATAAACCGATTCGGGAAGTTAGAGTGCCAAGATCGCTCTTAAAAGTTACGAGAATCTGCTTTGGAACTGTTGAGGTCATCATCGAACCACTTGGTTCGATGATGACCGGAGGGCCGATGTCGCAAGTGTAGCCTTTCGCCGCAAGCTCTTTTGACGCGTTTCCGGTAATCACATTTGCACTTTCACCGAGCGCTGAAAGTGCCATGGGATAGTGAACATCCATATCTTCGCCGATAATCTGACGCCGAGAGCCTAACGACCGCGAATAACGCCCTGAAAAATGGCGGAGGGGACAGGATTCGAACCTGCGATGACGTTACCGCCATACTTGTTTTCAAGACAAGCGCATTCAACCGCTCTGCCACCCCTCCGCAGGGGTTCCGGGGTTTCGGAGTGAAACCGCACATACGCAAGCTAATTCTAATAGCAAGTACCGACAATCTGAAACGGCGAAACGCTACAAAATCCTCAGTGATCTGAACTGGATAGGCGTTTTTCGGCGGTAGATAGTGTAATTAGAGCGCTGAATGCTGCATCTGACGTAGGAATATTCTTGCCACCGGTAAAACGACTCAGCTGAAGGAGTAACCATGAAAAAGCTTCTTGAAATGTCGGGAGTGTTGACTGTGCTGATCGGCATAGTCGTCGCACTCACTGGCATTGTCGTTTTGATAGTTAGAGAGGGTTCGTGGCAGCTATAGGCCACCGGGTACGTTTTAGGATTACTCGGTGCGGCGATGCTTGGTTGGGTGGCATTGCGGGACAGACTGCGTGCTAGAAAAACCAACGATCTCGATGACGTTGGGTTTCACTAAGTCGAGTCGTTCGTACGGATTTACGTTTGGCAGTTTGAGCAGTAGTACGCCGTTCTACCGCCGAGTTTCAATGTGACGAGCGGAATTTCGCAACGAGGGCAGAACGAGCCCTGTTTCCGATGTAGCTGCATCCGATCGTCGTAGGCATCGACAATGTAAGGTCGGCCTCGATCGTCTGGGTGGGTCACGATGTATTCGAGAGCGTGTTCAAGTGATATTCGAATCGACGCGAATAATTTTGCTAGCTCGGTTTTCGAGATATCGCTTACACGTCGAGCCGGTGAAATTTCGACTCGGTGAAGCGATTCATCGGCGTAAATGTTGCCTATTCCGGCGACCACAGTTTGGTTCAGCAGTAACGGCTTGATTTGTGCGGTTCTACCTGCCATTAATGCGGTGAAATGACTGGCTGTGAACGCTGGGTCAAGAGCGTCAGGTCCTAATCCCGCAAAGGCGTGATCAAGGGAGACGAAATGTTGAATTATTGCCCAACGCCGTGGATCGACCAGCGCGATTCGTAGATCGCCGTGTTTGTCACTGAGATCGAATTGTGCTCTGGTGAATCTGGGCGAAGGCTCGCCAAGATCGAGTACCTGCACTTGGCCGGTCATTCCCATATGGAAGCCTAATACCGAATCAGCGAATACCATCGCAAGCTGCTTGCCACGTCGTTCGATGCTGCTGACCGTCTGATTGATCGCCTGTTTTGATCCCGAGATAGTTCCAGTACCGTGCGCACTTTCAGGCTTGTCTTCAAGCTCGATTTTTACGAACTTTTTTCCGACTATGCCCTCTCGAACGAGATACCGGCGCAGCGATTCGACTTCAGGTAGTTCAGGCATGGTGTCGTTTCTCGTCCGCTGCTCAAAATCTCAGGATGACATTTGCTAACGGTCGTTTTGCGGATCCTATCCCACCGAATCCATGTCGCCCCAGGTTGGGCCGGTTTTGGCTTCTACTAGGAGCGGGACGGCGAGATCCATAGCGGCGGGCATCATGGTTGTGACCATCATCTGCATTTCCATGAGTTCGCCGGGGGCTATCTCGAAGATCAGTTCGTCGTGAACTTGAATCGACATCTTCGATTGCATTTTCTGCGTCTTCATTTCATTTGAAATGTTAATCATCGCCAGCTTGATGACGTCGGCAGCCGTTCCCTGAATAGGCATATTGACCGACACCCGCTCGGCTGCTGCGCGATGTCCCGGGTGACCAGCGTTGATATCAGGAAGATATCGTCTGCGCCCTGTGATCGTCTGGGCATATCCAGTGTCACGCGCCGACTGCTTCACCTGCTCAATGTAATCACGAATACCCGGGTACTTGCCGAAGTACAGGTCGATAAATTCCTGACCCTGTTGGCGGGTAAGATCGGTCTGGCGCGCTACGCCAACTGGACCCAATCCGTAGATCACTCCAAAGTTCAAAATCTTTGCGATTCGTCGTTGGTCAGGATTAACGTCTTCAACTCCGTACACCGCTCGGGCGGTCGCAGCATGAATGTCTTCGCCCTTGTGGAAGGCTTCGAGAAGTCCAGACTCTTGCGATAGATGCGCCAGAATTCTCAGTTCGATCTGCGAGTAGTCGGCGGCGAGATACTGCCATCCGTGCGCTGAATCGGCAATGAATGCTTTGCGCACCCTGCGTCCGAGCTCAGTACGAACCGGAATGTTCTGAACGTTGGGATCGTTACTGGAGAGTCGGCCCGTTGCCGAACCGACTTGGTTAAAACTAGTGTGAACTCGTTGCGTTTGCGGGTTCACCAAAAGCGGTAGAGCGTCGACGTAAGTCGACTTCAGCTTGCTGAGTTCTCGGAACTTCAGAACAGCGTCGGCGATTTGGTACACACGGTCGTCGAGCCCACTAGTGTCGTTGATTTTCTCAAGAGCTTCGGCGTCCATCGAATAACCAGTTTTGGTTTTTCGAGTCTTTGGCGCGCCCAATTCATCGATCAATAAAGCAGCCACTTGCTGGTTCGACGCCAAATTGAGCTCTCGTCCGCCAACAATGGCGGTCGCCGTCTGTTTGATCAGCTCGACATCGGCTCCGAGTTGCTCCGACATCTCGGCAAGGGCAGTTTTGTCGATCATCATGCCGTTCCGTTGCATTTCGATAATTACAGGAAGCAGCGGCAGTTCGATTTCTTCGTTCACATAGCGAGCTTTGTGCTCGTCGATTTCAGGCTCGAAATGCTTGTACAACCGCCACGTAAAATCGGCGTCAGCGGCCGCGTATGGACCTGCCAGTTCGATCGGAACCGCTGCCATCGTTATCTGCTTTTTGCCGACTCCGATGAGAGTCTTGATCTCGGTCATTTCAGATTGGAACAACTCAAGTGCAAGCGGCTTCAAACCGATAGCACGCCTACCGCACAAAGCTGCTGCGATCATCGTGTCGAACGACAAATTATTGACAGTGATTCCGGTTGAAGCGAGAACCATCATGTCGTAGTTGGCGTTATGGGCGATCTTTTTTATGGAATCGTCTTCGAACAGAGGCCGCAGCGCTGCGAGTCCTTCGGCAAATGGCAGCTGATCGCCTTCGTTGTGACCGACGGCTACGTACCAGGCTTGTTCGGACTTGATTGAGAACGAAAGGCCAACAAGGTCGGACGTCATTGAGTTAAGGCCAGTCGTTTCGGTGTCGAAAGCGAACTCTCCCTTTGCTCGCAGGGCATCGATCATAGTGTTCAACCCAGCCATCTCAGTAACGATTTCGTAGTCGCCTAGTGGTTTTGCCGGTTCGGGATCTACTAAAGCTTCGACCGGGGGAGCCTCGCCCATCATGTCGATCTGGCCGTTCGCTGCGACCGACGGAGCTTCGTTTGGCTCCCATCCCGGTGCTGTTTCGACTTCAGACGCTGAAGTTGCAGGATCGGAACTTTGGGTTCCTACTTTCGGGAGTCGATTCGCAACGAGACGCATCTCGTAGCTCATTAATGTCTTGATAACCGCTGCGCGGTCGAAGTCGCCGAACTTTGATTTTGCTTCGTTGAACTCGACTGGTACATCACGAACGATTGTCGTTAGAACCAATGCTGTAGCGGCTGTTTCGCGATGCTCTTCAAGGAGGTTCATGGTGCGTTTTGCACCGCGTAAACCTTCGATATTTTCAACTTCTTGGAGCCGGCTAAATAGAGAAGGGAAGTGGCCGAGCTTGGTTAGCACTGCACGGGCTGATTTCTTTCCAACGCCCGGTACGCCTGGGATGTTGTCGGAAGAGTCGCCTTCGAGCGCTTTGATCTCGGCAACATATTCAGGTCCAAGACCATCGTATTTCTCGGCCACGCCCGCTGGGTCGTAGGTTCGCATATCACCGAATCCGGTGTACATGAGGAGTGATGTGTATTCATCGACAAGCTGTAGTTGGTCGGCATCACCGGTGAGAATCAGCGTCTTGATGCCTTGTTCGCTCGATTGTTTCGAAAGTGTGCCGATGAGATCGTCGGCTTCGAATCCTTCGTACTCGAACACTGGAACACCCATCGGTTTGAGAATTTCTTTGAGAATAGGGATTTGCTCGTGAAGGGCGGGATCGACTTCCTGTCGCTGCGCCTTGTATGCAGGGAACATTTCCTTGCGGAACGTCGGCGTTTTGGTATCGAACGTTACCGCAATGTGGGTCGGATTTTGTTCTCGGATCGTCTTCAAAAACATCGACATGAAACCGCTGGCGCCGGTCGTGTTTTGTCCTGACGCAGTAATCAGATGATCGCGCATGGCGAACCACGCCCGGAACACGATCGCGTGCCCATCGATTAGGAGGAACAGTTTGTCGTCAGATTTAGCTTTGGAAGTGGTCATTTGAAGCTGGTTTTAGCCCGGTAGGATCGATGAAATTGGTAGGTGAGCGGATTATAGCTTCCGTCGCGCCATCGCAACGAGACGAACCGGACTTCATTGGTTTTTGTTTCATCATCTAGTGGAATCCGCTCGGTCGAGAGATGTAACGAACCGGAAATTGACATGCCTATCTAGCCAATATATCGTTTGTCTAGGTATTGGCCGTAAAACGAACCAACCACTGATATTGCAAAGAACAATGACCACATCAACGAAACCGACAAATGATCTCGCCAGCATCGACTACTGGCAGACTCTGAATCGAAAAAGCCTTCTGCGGTTCTTCATGCTTCAGCAGCTGAGTCATGGTCCGATGCACGGCTACGAAATTGGTACGCGGATTGCGCTTTGCTGTGACCCACGGCCGACTGACGCCATGATCTACCCGATGCTCAAAGAGCTGGAGACTGGCGGATACGTGGAGCTGGAAACGGTCGTGGTGAGCGGCAGGAAGCGGAAGAACTATTCACTTTCTGCATTGGGTGTTGAAGCTTACCGAGCTTCGGCTCATGCGTGGTCGAACGTACTTCCACAGCTTGAAACAGCGGTGAAAGAAGCGGGCGTGGAGACTCCCTGCAGCACAACTCAGGTTATTAAATCGAACATTTTGGAGATCAAGTAGGTGACCACTGATAACCCATTTGGAACATTAACACCGGTCAGCGAGGAAGCTGCCTGCTGTGGTGATGCTGGATCGTCGGAAATTACCCACGAGCAGCTCGAAACGATTACCGCGGCAGTTCAGCATCAGTACGGATCGCTCGCATCGAACGCAGCTGAGCGAGCAGCCGACAACACAACGATGAAGGCAACCGACAAGTTCTACTCAGAGGATCAGCGCGGTGCTCTGCCAGAGGAGGCCGCAGGCGCTTCGGCGGGTTGCGGAAATCCAGTTGGTATCGCCGATGCTCAGCTTGGAGAAACCGTTCTTGATCTAGGCTCAGGGGGTGGTATCGACTGCTTCCTCGCCGCTAAAGAAGTCGGGCCAGATGGCTATGTGATCGGAATCGATATGACGCCTCGGATGCTGGAGCTTGCTCAGAAGAATGCAGCGAATCTTGGCACGGAGAATGTCGTATTCAAGCTTGGGCATATTGAATCGATCCCGCAGGCCGACAATACCGTCGATCTGGTTATTTCGAACTGTGTGATCGCTCTATCTGAACAAAAAGGCCGAGTGTTCTCGGAGATTTACCGAATTCTGAAACCGGGCGGTCGCTTTGTTATTTCTGACATGGTTACTTCTGAGGCGTTACCTGCCGACGTGCAGAAATCAGCAACGGAATGGGTCGCTTGTGTCGGCGGTGCGGCGATTATGAGCGAGTATTTAGAACTTGTGGAGTCGACAGGATTTTCGACGATCGAAGTAGTGAAAGAAGAGAGAAGTCGACCTGACGCGATCGATTGGCAGCAGAATTTGATCAATTTGACGCTTCGCGCTAGCAAGCCGTCTTAGTCTCACTCCACGACAAAATTTTGGGGCACTACGCGTACACTTGTCGTCAGCATGCTAATTAATCCTTGGATTCGAAATTACGAGAAAGACGACCACGCCGCGCTGGGTCGCGTTCGTGAATGGGCTGCGAACAAGCTTGGAAGCAACGTCGACTACGGGTTCGGCTACGGCACATGGGTGTTCATCGGCAACGAGACCGTCATCAAGATCGACCCTGAAGTTGGACGTTCCGAACGGTTCAGCCACGAGCTCGCTGTGAGCCATCTGGAGATACCCGGAGTCGCCACTCCTCATGTGCTTGAAACGGGTGCGTTAGAGGGCAGGGCGTGGGTGATTCTGAACCGACTCGAAGGTTCGAGCGGCTACAACGTTTGGCCGGGTTTAGATCAGGCGGGTCGAATCAAGTTGACGGGTCAATTGGCGACCGCTCTCGGTCACATGCAGCAGTTTCAGCCTGACGAAGGCATGCTGCACGCTGAAACTCAGGACTGGGCTCTGCACATAAGGAAGTCGTTCAACCGTGCGCTTCGCACCGTCGATGCCGTGGTGCCGGGTCGGGTGCTTACGACCTCTCAGGCAGCATTTGCCCAGTGGGCAGAGGCGCTGACGGATCGCCCTCGTGTGTTGTGTCACGGCGACTTATGGTTCGGAAATATTTTGGTAGGCAGCGATGGCAGCCTGACGGGAATTCTCGATTTCGATCGAATGGCGTTGGCTCCTGCCGACTACGAACTCGACATGTTGCTTAGGTTCTGGCGATACCCATGGAATTTCGTCCCTGAGCAGTTGGAAGAAACTTACGACGATCCGCTGGATATCGAGCTAATGAAGCCGTTCGTCAAACTGTGTCAGGGCGATCTGAGCGACGACGCACTATCGGCTCGACTGAGCGCGCTGGAATTGATTTACCGCTTGAATCTTGTAAATCGCTTCGGCTGGAACGATGAATCGGCCGAGATGTTCGAGACGGTACTAGGCGGCGATTGGGCTATAGGTCTAGTTTAGCGGTCTTAGGTTGAGGGGGCATGGAGATCGCTTGTTGGCATCGATATACGAGCGAGCTAACTGTGAACCAGCACGCCACCCATCCCAACCCAAGCGTTCCCCTTCACCTAAGTCCTATCCCCGAGGGAGAGGACTTTACCGGTATCACTGATTCGAATGTGGGAGGATTACCGGCTTCCTCTCTGGACAAACTGCAAAAGCCGAACCATAGTGTGTCGAGCAAGTAAGCCAGTTCTGACCATCAGCAGGAGATGTCGTAATGAAAGCCGTTGTTTACAAAGAGCCGTTCAAGGTTGCTGTCGAGACGGTTCCAGATCCGCAGATACTTCACCCGAACGATGCGATTGTGCGAATCACATCGTCGTGCATCTGCGGCTCTGATTTGCACATGTACGAAGGGCGCACGGCGGCACAGCCCGGCATTGTGTTTGGTCACGAGAATATGGGCGTGATCGTCGAAGTTGGACCCGCTGTTAAAACTCGCAAGGTCGGCGACCGAGTGGTGATGCCATTCAACGTCGCTTGCGGATTCTGCAAGAACTGTCTGGGCGGCTACACCGGATACTGCACAACGGTAAATCCCGGATTCGCCGGTGGTGCCTACGGGTACGTTTCGATGGGGCCGTGGGTTGGCGGACAAGCCGAATTGATGCAAGTTCCATTCGCCGATTTCAACTGTTTGGTGCTACCTGAAGGCACCGACCATGAAGCCGATTTTGCGTTGCTTGCCGATATCTTCCCAACCGGTTACCACGGTACGGAACTCGCAGGAGTGACGCCAGGTGAAAGTGTCGCAGTGTTCGGATGTGGACCTGTCGGACTTATGGCTTCTTATAGTGCAATTTTGCGGGGTGCATCACAGGTATTCGCTGTCGATCACGTTCAAGAACGACTCGACAAAGCTGCTGAGATCGGTGCGATTCCGATCAATTACGACGTGGCAAATCCGGTCGAGCAGATCAAGGCGCACTTGGGTGGAGAGGGCGTCGACAAGGGAATCGATGCTGTCGGGTACCAGGCGACGGCTGCTGGTTCTTCGGCTGTTGGTGGCGAGCAGGACGAGGTGCCAAACATAGTTCTCAACCAGCTAATCGATGTGGTTGCTCCGACCGGTGCGCTTGGCATCCCAGGGCTGTACGTACCTTCCGATCCAGGAGGAGTAGACGAGCGTGCCAAGAAGGGCGCACTGTCGATCAACTTTGGTCAGCTTTTCGAGAAGGGTATTCGTCTCGGAACTGGACAGTGCAACGTGAAGCAATACAACGCCAACTTGCGCGATCTAATCATCTCCGGACGGGCTCTGCCGAGCTTCGTGGTTTCGCATGAGGTGTCGCTGTACGAAGCACCTGCGGCCTACGAAAAATTCGACCAGCGAGTTGACGGCTACACCAAGGTGATTTTGCATCCGTAATCAAGCGAGCGTTCGCGCTTAGTAAAAAGGAATTGCCGATATGGCACGACGATGGGGCGCGGGTGACTATCGATACGAGCTAGTTGAAAACTGGCCGCAGGTTACCGTCAATGGAGTAGCCGCTGATGTGGCGGGAGATTCCGACGGGCGCATATATACGGTCGTTCGCGACCCTAAGGCCGATGGAACGTTCAACGACATCACTCCGGCAACGGGTCACATGATTGTGTTCGATCGAGAGGGGGCGTTGCTCGATACTCGACTCACTGACGAATTTTCTTCGCCACATGGTCTGTGGATCAATGGCGAAGACGAGATTTTTCACGCCGATTGTGGGCACCACACGGTAACCAAGTACTCAACCACTGGTGAAGTGCTGATGACGATCGGCACCAAGGGTGAACGTGGTGCGCCTGGTGCGCCGTTCAACATGTGCACGCGGGCGACGCAATCACGCTCTGGCGATATTTTCGTTTCTGACGGTTACGGCCAAAACCGAGTGCATCGTTATAGCTCCGAAGGTGAACACATTCTGTCGTTCGGATCGGGTGATCCAGTGTTTCTTCAAGGATGGCTCGGCGAGGAAGTTACCGGCACACCTGGGACTGGACTCGGCGAGTTCAACTTGCCCCACCATGTTTTAGTTGACGATGACGACAATGTGTATGTGATGGATCGAACGAACAATCGGTGTCAGATATTTGATCTGGAAGGCAACTACTTGCGTGAATGGTCAGACGTGACCGGGGCGAACGATGCGGTGATCGATAGCCATGGTGTGATGCACATCGTTGGTCACGCCGGTGTGGAACTACGTTCGCTGGATGGCGCGTTGCTGGGTCGTTGGGGTGAGAAGGGCGAAGGCGCAGGCCACTTCACGAACTCACCACACGGGGTGTTTATCGATAGCGAAGAGTCGATATACATTGCAGAAGTTGGCGGAAACAATCGATTGCAGAAGTTCGCCCGGGTTTAGCAAGGGGCGAAGAAACAACGCAGCCCTGCGTCGCTTTTTGAGAGCGAGCACAGGGCTGAGTGGTTGAATCTTTTGTTAGTGCCGGTCGTGCATTCGTACTTGGGCACCACGCGAGCTACGCGGGGAACTCCAGAGCCAATTGTCGACTTCGCTTGAGACAACGCCTTGCCTGTCGTCCTTCGCCTAGCTCAGGATGACGTTTGGGCGATACAGGCTGACGCACACGCGTTCAGACTGTATCGATTCAGCGAACCAGATCTAGTCGGCGACGTTTGCTGTTGGGCGGGCGTCGAGGAGATCGATACCACCTCGGACCTGACCAAGCGTGTCGGCGATTCGTTCTTCGAGCGTGAACAACACCTCTCGAGCGTAGTTGTCTGCGCCTGTGCGACGTGAGTCAGCTGAAGTTTCAGCCTCGTTCAATATTCCGTTTACATGGCCTTCAGCATCATCGATCAACTTGCCAGCGCGCTTCTGTGCGTCGGCTTCGATTTCAGTTGCGTTTTCGTTAGCCATTCGGGTGATCTCAGTGTCCTGGATCATCGTTCGGGCTTCTTCTTGCGAAGTCGTAAGCAGTGTGTTCGACTGCTCTGCAGCGAGCTGACGAATCGTTGTTGCTTCTTCATCGGCGTAGGCGCGAATTCGGCGGGCTTCTAGTTCAGCCTGTTTGATGATCGCGTCTTTCTGGCGAACAACGCCCTCTGCTTCGTTCAACTGTTCAGGCATCTCACCCTTCATCTCATCGATGACGGCTGTGATTTTGTCCAGATTTACGAGCGTTCGAGCTGTTCCGGGTACTCGACCTTTGACGATCATCGCCTCTAGGTCTTCGAGCTGTGACATAAGTGTCATTTCTGTCTCCATGCGTGTCGACTGACGCGTGCTATTAACTATTGCTTGCTTGCTTTTCGTTTTTCGAGCCTCTCAACCAGAGGCCCCCAAACGTTTTTAGGAACTAGGTCCGACACATCGGCGCCGAGTGCCGCTACTTCCTTCACTCTCGATGAACTCAGGATCTGATACTGCAATGCGCTGAAAAGACAAATAGTTTCGACGTCTTCAGCCATCCTGCGGTTCATTAGTGCCATTTCACTTTCGTACTCAAAATCACTTGTGATCCGAAGACCACGAACGATTACCGTTGCTCCGATTTCGCGGGCAGCGTTGACTGTTAGGCCTGAGTACGCCTTCACCGATACGTTGGGCAGGTGTGCCACTGCATCGGAGAACATTTTTATCCGCTCATCGACGTCGAACATGGTTCGTTTCGATGAGACTTCGACAACACCAACCGTCAAATGATCGACGGTATGTGATGCCCTTTCGACAATATCCACATGCCCATTGGTTACCGGATCAAACGTGCCGGGATAGATTGCACGAGCCATCTATTCGCCCTCCGGGTTCGTTATTTGGGTTGGGGTAGTTTGAGATTTGTATACCGAAATTGCGGTGTCGCCGTAGAGTCGGTGGGTAGACAACGAGAGTCCGGGAAACGAATCGGGGAGATCGGTCATCTTCGAATGTTCGAGAAATGCGATGGCGTTGGGAGCGATTAGATGGGATTTGTGGACGAGTTCAAATAGGGATTCAAACTCGACGAGATCATAGGGAGGGTCGGCAAAAATCAGGTCGAACTCACCCTTAAGTCTTCCGACTGCGTTGAGTGCGCTTCCTTTTTTTACCGAGCCTTGTATTGCCAATTTGTGTCTTTCCAGAGCCTTTTTTATATCTTCGCACCGACGACCGTTTTGCTCGATGAACGTTGCGTTTGTTGCGCCGCGTTGCAGAGCTTCGATTCCTAGCGCTCCCGTTCCTGCGTAAATATCAAGCACCCGTAAACCGTGAGGTCCGGCAGGTCCGAGCATCGAAAAAATAGCGGATCTAACCTTGGAGGTTGTCGGCCTGAGGCCGGAACCAGTATTTCGACGGAACTGTGAAGATCCTCTTCGATTGTTGCTCATCGCACTTTCGTTCCGCACTTGAGACCCCAGAATTTCTCTGGGTGTCCGAAAAGCCATTAAGCGAAATTCGACATAAATGATTATTCACGGAAGTCTCCATTCTTAACCATCGTAGGTTGTTACAGGTTTCGGCGGATTTACACGGAAGCGGTGTCGGGGTTGGACGAATCGATGGTCATTCTGTTGCGTGCGATTCACAGGCAGTTCGATAGCTGGCTTAGAATGAATTGCTGCAAAGTTGGCATGCGGATAGTCGTTTCGCCAATCAGCATCAGATGAGAGCAGTGCCGCATCGTAAAAAACTGTGGAACGATACGAGTGACAGCAGGTAATTTCTGCGCCGGAAAATATGACCAACCAAGATCAACAAGAACAGCCAGAATCGTTGCCAGATTCTTTGAATGACGCCGATGTGGTGGCAGGCGAGCAAAAACTCATTGAAGATCGTCTCGCCAAAACAGCTCAGATTCGAGCAAAAGGTATCGATCCATACCCGGCACGTTTTGATCGAACGCACACATCTGTTGAGGCAACAAAGCTGTTCGAGTACGCTGAAGTCATAGCGAGCGACGGCGTCGGAGACGATGTCGAACACCCTCGAACCGAAACCATTCGGATTGCAGGTCGGGTTATGGCTCGGCGCGGTATGGGTAAGGCTGCATTCATCGATCTGAAAGACGGCTACGGTTCGATTCAGGCATTTGCCCGCCAGAACACGATGGGCGACGACGAGTACGAAATTTTGGGCCTGTTGGATATCGGCGACATCATCGGTGTCGAAGGTTCGGTTATACGAACTCGCCGCGGTGAAGTTAGCGTTGAGGCTGCGAAAGTTACAGTTCTCACTAAAGCTATTCGTCCGTTGCCCGACAAGTGGCATGGTCTACAGGATCAGGAAATTCGATTTCGCCAGCGCTATCTCGATCTGATTTCTAACGACAAGGCGATGAAGAACGCACTGTTGCGTTCAAAGGTCGTTCAGTCGATGCGAGCGTTCATGCACGGTGCTGGATTTATCGAAGTCGAAACTCCGATTCTTGTGCCAGTAGCTGGGGGCGCGCAGGCGACTCCGTTCGAGACTCACCACAACCAGCTTGACCGTGATTTGTACCTACGCATCGCAACAGAGCTTTATCTGAAAAAGTTGATCGTAGGCGGCATCGAACGAGTATTCGAAATCGGTCGACTGTTCCGAAACGAAGGGCTCGATCACGATCACAACCCAGAGTTCACGACCATCGAGAGTTATCAGGCCTACGCCGATTACAACGATGTGATGGAGATGGTCGAGAAGCTTGTCTCGACTATCGCTCAGGAAACGACTGGATCGATGGTTTTGCCCGAAGTTGAGGGTATTCGACCCGAAATCGACCTAACTCCTCCTTGGCCTCGACTCGACCTACGTGAAGAGATCAAAAAACGAACTGGGATAGATTTCGTTGTGACCCGAGACACTGAGTCGCTTTCGACGGCGATGCGGGAGCGTGGAATTCACGTCGAAGCTGGATCAGCGTGGGGGCGATTGCTGGACAAAGTTATTTCGTCGGAAGTTGAACCTCATCTTGTGCAGCCTCATTTCTTGGTCGACTATCCGGTCGAAATGTCGCCGCTCGCAAAGCGTAAGCCTGACTCTGACGAAATCGTCGAGAGGTTTGAAGGCTTTGTTATGGGAACCGAACTTTGTAATGCCTTTACGGAATTGAACGATCCGGTCGACCAGCGTGACCGATTCGAGCAGCAAGAGAAGATGCGGCTGGAGTTCGGTGACGATGAGGCTGACCGACTAGATGAAGACTTCCTCGTTGCTATCGAGCACGGTATGCCACCAACGGGCGGGCTTGGACTGGGAATCGATCGACTGACGATGTTGATCGCCGGGGAAGAGTCGATCCGAGAAATCTTGCTATTCCCTGCTATGCGTAACACTTGATCTAATCGTTACTGAGTCGTTTCGAATTTACTAATTGAGCTTGAGTAAAAAATGCTTTCACTGGAACAGATAGTCCGAGATCCTGAAAAATTCCGAGCCGCATTGGTTCGCCGCGGAGAAGACCCGCCTATCGACAGGATTATCGAACTCGACTCTCGACGAAAAGAGTTGATCCAAGAAGCCGACACCGATCGTGCGAACCGGAACAAGGTGAGCAAGGCTATTGGTGACGAGAAGCGAAAGCCAACCCCCGAAGAGATCGCAGAAATGCGAGAGACTGGTGACCGCATCAAAGCGGTTGAGGCAGATTTGTCAGACGTTCTCGACGAGCTGAACGCCACTCTGTTGCCGATTCCTAACACGCCGCTGGACGACGTTCCGGACGGACTCGATGAAGAATCGAATATCGTAATTCGTACATCGGAAGGCTCGGCCGAGTCGCACGGCAATGCACACTGGGACGTCGCAACCGAGCTGGACATTCTTGATCTCGAAGCCGGTGCGAGCATCGCAGGCGCACGTTTCTATGTGTTGAAGGGCAAGGGCGCCAGGCTACAACGAGCGTTAGCTTCTTGGATGCTCGATATTCAAACCGACGTCCACGGCTACACCGAGATCGACCCGCCGCTATTAGTTCGAGGCGAGACAATGACAGGATCTGGGAACTTACCTAAGTTCAAAGATAATCTTTACCGCGACGATGAGTCGGACCTGTGGCTCGTGCCTACCGCCGAAGTTGCACTGAACGGATTGCATCAAGGCAAGATAATCGACCCTGACAAACTCCCGCTGAAGTATGTCGCACAGACTCCTAGCTTCCGTAAAGAGCACACGTCGGCAGGACGAGACGTTCGCGGAATCAAGCGGGTTCATCAGTTCGAAAAAGTCGAAATGTTCCGATATGTCGAGCCTGAAACTTCGGACGAAATGTTGGAAGAGATGGTCGGCGAAGCTGAATCGCTATGCGCTCGACTTGGGTTGACCCACCGAGTGCTGCAGCTTTGTGCTGGTGACATCGGATTCCAGTCGGCTAAAACCTACGACATCGAAGTCTGGTCGCCAGGCTGTGCCGAGTGGCTGGAAGTCAGCTCGATTTCTACTTGCACGGATTTCCAGACCCGAAGAAACGGCACTAGGTATCGTTCAGAAGTGGGGGCTTCGACGAAGTTGCCGCACACTCTGAACGGCTCAGGACTGGCGCTACCTCGTATTTGGATTGCAGTTATCGAGAATGGATTGCAGGAAGACGGCTCGATCGTTATTCCTGATGTGCTGATTCCGTACACCGGCTGGGATCGCATCGAAGCGAACTAACTACGGACGTTTTGCGCTCGATAACGATGTCGCTTCAGATGTTGAGCGGATGAGCAACATCCTTCCGCTATTGAAAGCTGAACATGGGAAACGTGCTCAGGTTGCCGTTCGTTATGCACTGCGCAACTCAGGTGTGTCCGATGTTGAGGTTGGAATGGCAGAGATCGAGCATCTCGAACTAGCTTTAGGGGCCGCTGAAATGGGTCTACTTCCCGACGATCTTCTGGTGGAACTCGACGCGCTTGCAGACACCAACTTGTGGATTAATTAGTCGACTATCGCTTCGTTGTTGATACTGCGTTCGTGGATCGGCTACTGGGCTTAGCGAGACCGCCACCCGGCCAACGAAATCGTTCAGGCGTCCCTAGGGACGAATGTCGAGCGAGTAGTTCGTTGGCAACGTCGATTGGCGGTTCGTTGCGCTGACGATGACCGCTACGAGATCATCGTCAGCGACATTCTCGACAGTCAGGATTCCTGCGCCGTTCGAATTGACAGGAATCTGATAAACAACCGGATCGCCAACGTCTTTTTCGTGGATTACCTGAACTAGATACTGCGTCGGGATGGTCTCTTCGATTCTGACGAATCCGTTGGCGCTCCAGTCGGCAGATGTCGATGTGTTATCAGCCCAACCGAGTTCAGGAATTTCAAAATCGTCGAAGCAAGCGCCTTGAGAGAATACGGCGTCATCGGTGATGTATTCAAACCTGAGTAATACCTGTTCACCGGCGTAATCAGATAGATCGACAGAATCCTGAACCCATCCGAGGCTTGTTCCAGTTAGTCCAGCGCCATAACTGTTGCCGTTCGGATTTAAATTGATGGCCCGCTCGGTGTCGAGAATATCCCAAGTGCTTTCGTCGTCTCTCGACACCATCACATAGGCATAGTCCCAAAACTCTTCGATGTGGTAATTGACCCAAAACGTTAAGGATGCTGAATTGACCGACCTAAGATCGACATTTCGAGTCAACGTTGAGTCGATAGAATCGCCTTGATTCGACCACCAGCATGTGTCGCCAGAGTGCGGAGCTTCGCTCAGTAGTGACGTCGTTGCCTCGCCATTAAATTCGATAGTCATTCTGCCCGAACCGCTCGAAGTCACAACGTAGTTGGCACCGTAGGACTTGACCGATCCTGAGAGTGAATCGGGAGCGCGTTTGTAAACATTTCGTACGGGTGGAACGAAGTGGTCCTCATATGCGTAAGGTCCTTCACTTGCACTGAGATAGTTGGCAACGAGCCAATCGGCGTACACATCGTCGGCTGTTGCATCGAACCCGCGTTCTGCGAGGGTGAGATCCACAGACTCAATCCCATCAGCCTGATGCTGGGCGATTGCTGCGAGTATTTCATTACCACCATAATGGGCTGAAAGGAATGCAAAGAACAAATTTGCTGCTCCGTAGTTTGCAACTGAAACAGAAATATCTTGTGCCCATGCAGTGAGCGAAGTCGAGGGTGCTCGAACGAACGCCAATGCTGCCGATCTGGTAAATCCTGCGATCTCCGCAGCCACTTCCGACAGACCCTCGTTGACCCACGTGTCTTCACTGTTGTCCGTCGCAAAGTGAGTAGCGTGCTGTAACTCGTGAGCGATCACACTTAGGTATTCGGTACCGGAAAGATTGACCCTGTCGGCCGACATGTAGAGGGCTTCACGCTGGTTTGAGTGTGGACGGATTTCTTTAGGGTAGGAGTCGGCAGCCGAGAAATATCCAGCAACTCCTGATCGTAAAACCGCTGTATAAACGACCATTCGATCATCGCCATCGATCCCGGGCGTTAAAGGCGTTCCAAAGACTTGAGTAACGGCTGGCCAAACGTCGGTTTCGAAATTGCTAGCGACCTCTTCGATATCGGCTGGGTCCGGTTCATATCCGGTTTCGAATACCCAGTAAGCGTGTTCTGAGATGTACGAAACCGTGCCGTTTACTATCACGCTCCCGACGTCCCTCGACACCCAGAAATTTACGTTGTCGTCAACTAAGAGAGGTTCGGCTGTAACGACTGTTTTCGGATGGGTGTATCCGGGGACGAGTCGCTTACCCAGTTCTTGTAGATCGCGATCGGGAGGGGCAGGAATGATCGGTTCGGGGTGCGCTGGAATGAACTCAGGTGTGGCGGTCGGGACTCTGGTTGGAAACGGAGTTAGGGTAGGGGTTGCCTGTTCCGTGGCTGTTGGTGCAATAACCGAGGTTGCTGTCGGAGAGATTTGGGTTGGGTGAGATTGGTCGACGCGTTTTGGGTTCGAGATTGGTTCTGGAGTGATGGTTGTAACTTCAGACGTCTCTGTGGGTAGCGACGCGGCAGTTGCCGATTGTGACGTTGTAATGGATTCCTCTGTTGGACTGACATCAATTACGGGAGTGCTGCATCCAATTACGACAGCGAGCAATGCGATCACGCCGACCACGTGTAGGGGCTTTAGTAATGTGATCCGCAGACGGTTGAATTCTGAAATTGTCAGCATCACTTTGATGCCGGATTGTCGCCATTATTTGTGACGTTGAATTTGTTCATGGCGTTGTCGATATCACCGCTGACGACCATCGTAATAGCATCGGCAGCTCGCTCTGCTGCCGTTTTGACCAAGTCTCTGGTATCAGGGTCGAATGTGCCCAAAACATGATCGACCTGTACCGCCGACGATTCTGGGTTTCCTACGCCTATTCGGACTCTCGGAAACTCGTTCGTTCCGAGTGTAGTGATGATCGATTTCAGGCCGTTGTGACCACCCGGACCACCCTGCTTACGTATACGCACAGATCCGGGTTTAAGGTTTATGTCGTCGGTGACAATCAGTATTTTTTCAGGAGTAGTTCCGAACCGATTCGTCAGGTAGCCGAGAGCCGTACCTGAGCGGTTCATGAACGTTCTCGGATAGGCGAGAACAGCTGGCGACCCACCGAGTTCGACTTCGGCGAATCGTACTTCCTTGCGCTTTCGATTCAGTTCGGCATTTGAGCGTTTGACGAGTTCGTCTAAGCACCACCATCCAACGTTGTGCCGAGTGTTTTTGTACTCAGGGCCAGGATTCCCCAAGCCGACAACCAGCCACGGAGGGCCTTCAGAGCCGCCGCCGTTACCGCTAGGAAAGAGCTTGTCTAAGAGTGAGGAGACGTCCAATCGTCGATATTCCCGCTTGATCCACTTGGTTTACCAAACAATTCGTTTAGAAAGGATATGACCTTATCGTCGAGAACGTTTGCAGGGTGAGACAAATCTCCATCGGAATTGAGCTGGAGCAGGCGTATGAGTTTGTCAGATTATGGCGAACTTGACCACGGATAACTTCTCCCGCAATTGCTGTTGATTGCCAGGAGGATAGAGAAATGGTTCAGGAATCCAGTTCCGGTTCAACCGGAACTTCTCCACAGTCCATAAATGCGATGAACTCTGACTCATCGATCACGTGTACATCAAGACGTTGAGCCTTTTCGAGTTTAGAGCCAGCTTCGGCACCTGCAACCAGATAGTTCGTTTTCTTGGTTACCGATCCTGTGGCTTTTCCACCCAGCGACTTAATTCGGTTTTGCGCTTCAGATCGTGACATAGTCTCTAGTCGACCTGTAACTACGAATGTCACTCCGTTCGCGGGGTGATCGACTGAAGGCTCGGGAGTGTCGTCAATTGGATTGACGCCGAGTTCGATGAGATCGTCGATGAGCTGGCGGTTTTGTTCGACCGAGAAATAGTCGATTAACGTTGAGGCGACAATCGGTCCGATACCGTCGATCGCCAATAGTTCTTCCTTGGTTGCATCTTTCACACCTGTAAGGCTATGGAACCGGCGTGACAACCATTCAGCGCTCTCGGATCCGATGCCGGGAATTCCAAGTGCGAACAGCAGCTTGGAAAGTAACGGCGAGTGAGCGGCCTCGATCGCTTTGAGCAGATTGTCGACCCGCGTTTCGCCCATCTTCTCGAGTTCGAGCAGGTCTTCTCTTCGCTCGTGCAGTCGGTAAATATCGGCGATATTCGACACAAATCCAAGACGAGGAAGATCTTGCGAAACTCGCTCGCCAAGACCTTCGATATCCAATGCCACGCGTGAGGCGAAATGCTCCAAGAGTCTCTCGAATTGAGCAGGGCAGGCGCCGTTTACACAGCGAGTAACGGCTTCGTCTCCGGACTTAACCGTTTCTGTGCCACATGAGGGGCAGGTGTCAGGAAATTCGTACGGCTGAGAGTCATCAGGTCGTTGGTTTTTTGACGCAACCTCCACCACCTGAGGTATTACATCTCCTGCTCGCTGAATAACGACTAGGTCACCTTCACGGAAATCTTTTCTGGCGATTTCGTCTTTGTTGTGGAGCGTTGCACGTCCAACCGTGACGCCACCGACGATGACCGGTTCGAGTTCTGCCCACGGGGTCAGCGCACCGGTGCGGCCTACGTTCACATGAATCGCTTTGAGGGTCGTTTCAGCTTGCTCAGCAGGGAACTTATAGGCGATGGCCCATCTGGGATCACGACCTACAAAGCCGAGTCGACTTTGGAGGGATAACGAGTCGATCTTGATTACCACGCCATCGATGCCGTAATCGAGAGATTCGCGCACTTCACCGGCATCGGCGATCGCTGCCATAACTTCTTCAACGGTATTCGCTTTACGAGTCCATTCGTTCTTGCGTCCGCCCCATTCGTTTATCGCTTGAAGAGTGTCCCAGTGACTTGAAGGCGATTCAGCACCTTCGAGATAGCCTAAGGCGTAAAAGAACATGTCGAGCGGGCGTTTAGCCGTTTCGGTCGAATCGAGCTGTCTTAGTGATCCAGAAGCCGAATTGCGAGGGTTTACGTAGGCTGTAAGTCCTGACTCTTCTCGTTCGATATTCAGCGTTGCGAATTTGGAGTTTGGTAGAAATACCTCGCCCCGCAGTTCGATTACTGGAGGAATTTCTTCTGGTGGTCCTTCGAGTTTCAATGGCACGCTACGAATCGTGCGAACGTTCGCCGTGACATCCTCCCCTCGTTCGCCGTCGCCACGAGTAGCCGCTCGTTCCATCACGCCGTCACGATAAGTAATAGCGAGGGCGAGTCCGTCGATCTTTAGCTCGCACACCATAGGTGCACTTTCGAGTTCAAGGAAATCGAGCGCCCGTTTATACCAAGCCCTAAAACCCTCTTCGTCGAATACGTTTCCGAGACTCAGCATTGGAACCGGATGAACGACCTCATCGAACCCGGGCGCGGGCGGTGCGCCTACACGCTGAGTCGGAGAATCAGGAGTCTTTAGGTCGGGATGTGCTTCTTCGAGAGCAAGTAATTCTTGCATTCGGGCATCCCACTCTGCGTCGTCGAGTTCGGGAGCGTTTTCGATGTAGTACAGGCGGCTAGCACTATTTATTTCTGCACGCAGCTGCTCGGCGCGTTGTGCCGCCTCTTCTGGCGTCGAAGCATGGGAACCGAACTGCATTTGTAGGGGAGAATCGTTGTTTGGCACAGGAGAATGTTTAGGGCCGACGGCTTGAATTAAAGCTTTGAGTGATTCGGTGAGAAGTTCACTCGAAAAGTGGTGTGCCGAGTATAACAACGCCCCACCCGGCCAACTCTGCTTCGAATTTACTAACTATTTACGGCATTACTCGGGCAGAGCAGGTTGGTCAGATCGAGCCGAGGTCTATACTTTCTCGTCTAAACGCATCGATTATCACGGATTCGCAGCCTCATTTCGTAATCAGCTATGGCAGATATTCAACCTTTCAGGGCAGTTCGATACAACCCAGAAGTCGCAGGCGACGTGAGTCTTCACGTATGTCCGCCGTTCGACGTGATAACCCCGCAGCTCCAACAGGAGCTGTACGCTCGCTCGCCGTACAACATTGTGCGACTCGAACTGGCGCGCCGTGGACTAGCGGAGGATCCATACGAGAAGGCGGCCGAAACCGCTCAGGATTGGACCGACTCTGGTGTGTTGAAGCACGAAGAGGCACCTTCGATTTATGTGACCGAAGAAGAGTTCGAGTACCAAGGGCAAACGTTACTTCGCCGAGGATTTGTAGCAGCCGTTCGGCTTGAAGACTACGATCAGAAGGTCGTGCTTCCCCATGAAGGAACTCGCGCAGAGTGGGTTGCCGACCGTGTGAAGCTGATGGTGGCCGCTCAGTCGAACTACAGCCCGTTACTGTCGATTTTCAGAGACGATCTTCGTTCCAGTGTTGGGAATATCGTTCGTGCGATTGCTGGTGGAGTACCTACTGCAGTTTTCACCCCGCCCGATATGCCGCAGTTGAGACTGTGGAGAGTTTCTGATTCGGGAACTATCGGAGTACTTCAGGCTGCTCTGAAAGATGCTGAAATATTTATTGCTGACGGTCATCACCGCTATGAGGCGGCGCTGAGATATCGCGGCAGTGTTCGTGCTGAACGAGAGGTTGAGCATGATGAATCGATCAACTTCCGAATTATGCTGATGGTTTCTTTCGACGAGCCGGGACTCATTACCCGTGGCTACCATCGCCTTGTTGAATCGGCGACCGACGACGAGTTCGCCGCGATCATTAGTTCAGTCGAAAAGACTTGTGATCTTGAAGATTGGTCTCCTAGCGAGGGTCTTTCGACTGCTGAGCAGATCGACGAATTTTCGGTTGCGCTTGGCGAACGTGAAAATAGCGAAGTTACTTTCGGTTTGTTCTCGAAAGAGCCGGGCAAGTTCCATATCGCTCGAATGAAATCACCTCCTCCCGCTGAGAATGCTCTTGAGAATTCCGAGTACTCGCATTTGCATTCACACATCATCGGCCCTGTAATCGCTGAGGAACGTGAAGAGAGCGTAATTAGTCCTCATCACGACGCTGGGTTGATCGCCCGCCAGATCGAAAGTGGTGCCGCCAGAATGGCGTTCATCATGCGACCCGTGCCGCTTGATGAGTTTGTCTCCATCGTTACACGAGGGTGGCGTTTGCCCGCTAAGGCAACGAACTTCTACCCGAAGCCACCTGCCGGTGCTGTGATCCAAGAGTTTGGGGATCAGCTCTAAGCTGCGTCTGAGCTAAGCGATTCTTTAATCACTGAAAGCACTTCAGCGACGGTGGGACGATTGCCCGGTTCGGTGGCGATGAGCCGTGCTATCAGTGCGCCGTGGGCGTCGAATACAAAGCTGGCAGGACTGGCGATCCCATCGTTATCCAGATCAAATACCTGCCAATCACTCGCAACAACGTTTAGTGGGTCGGCGATGAGTGGGAAGTCGAGCACAAGCTCATCACGCATCTCGATAACTCTGGTCGGTTGATCGGAAACTACGACAACAACCTCGGCGCCTATCTCATCGAATTTTGAAATTTGCGATTGAATGAGACGCATCTGAGAGATGTCGAGTTCATCGGTCGTGGTTGGAACGAACAGCAGGTAAACGGGTGTGACGCCAAGAAGGTCTTCGAGTCGGATATTTTCGCCGGCAATCGTCGAAACCGAGAACACTGGCGCTATCGGGAGCGATTCTGTGTCCGATGGTGCGGTCGTTGGTGAAACCGTGGGAGTCGGGCTTGGTGCTGTCGTAGGGGTTGGTGTGGCCGTGGTCGAACAGGCGGCCGTGGCGAACAGCGCGGTTAGGATAACGATTATCGAGAGTGTTCGGATATTCACGCTCATGAGTCTAGCCGAGCTTTTCGACCTGCTCGATGATTTCTTCTGCCTCAACCTGATGAGTGTAGTTCAATACAACGCTCTGCCATGCGATCTCACCGTTCGTGTCGATAAGGAAAACCGAGGCTGAAGCGAGCCCGTCGCCGAATAAGTTGAACACGCCGTACTGTTCGGGGATGCTCGGATCGAGCGCGGTAAATAGGATCGGAAACTCGTAGTCTTGGGCAGCGGCTAGCGCAGCTGGTCCGTCGAGATTGTCGGTGCTGATTGCGAGTATTTGTACACCACTCGAATCGAGTTCAGCCTGAGATCGTTGCAACTTCCCGAGTTGACTTCTGCAAAATGTTCACCAGTACGCTCGGTAGAAAACGACGACAACTGGCTTTTCGCCTCGGAACTGCGAAAGGGTGTATTCAGAACCCTGAATCGATGGCAGTGTGAAATCGGGAGCGCTGATGGTGACAGGACCGGGCGTGTTGACGAGTGGTGGCTCTATGGGATCGGACTTCGCAACTGGAGGCGACGATGTGGCAGTTTCGGCGGTCGTTTCAGGCGCTGTCGATGTAGCAGCAGGAGATTCGGAGCCGCAAGCGAGGACAAGCGGCAGCACCGCTATCATAAAGATTGCGATAAACGACCGACTTGTTCGTAGAATATCCGAACTCATCAGTTTTGTCCGTCCCATCAAAAACACGTCTGAATGGCTACTTATAGTGAAAAGCGCAGCCGAATCGACTGCGCTTTTCCTGATTTCTCACAGTTAGGTGCGAATGCTGCAAAAAAGTTTTATGGCTGATTCATCCACACACACAAACTTACGAAGTCATTGCCTTGAGGGTTTCTTCTGCTGCCTTCAAAGCCTCATCGATGTGAGCCTTCTCGACCCAACCCATGTGACCGACTCGGAAAATCTTGCCAACAAGCGACTTCTGGCCACCACCGAGAATCACATTGTGATCGCGGTTGACCTGAGCCAAGAACGCCTTCCCGTCAAGACCTTCAGGCAATCGGATTGCCGTAACGGTGTTCGAAGCGAACTTAGGGTCTGGAAGTAGATCGAGTCCGAGTGCCTTCGCACCGTCGCGAGTGTACTGCGCGATTTCGTGATGACGCCCGAATACATTTTCGATCCCCTCGTCGACCATCGACTGCAACGCCAATTCAAGCGTGAACATCACCGGTAGGCAAGGAGTAAACGGCGGCTGGCCAATTTTGAGATAGTCCTCGTACTGCTGAATATCGAGGTAGTACTTTCGAGAGGTCGATACGGCGTGAGCCTTCCAAGCCTTCTGCGAGAAAGTAACCATCGAGATTCCTGGAGGTGAAATCCAGCTCTTCTGTGAGGCGGTAGCGACAACATCTATGCCCCAAGCGTCCACAGCGATTGGAACGCCACCAGCGCTCGATACAGCGTCGACAAGGATGAGGGCGTCGGATTCTTCGTGAATGACCTTACAGAGGTCTTCCAGCGGGTTGGAGACGCCCGTTGAGCTTTCGTTGTGGGTAAAGATAACTGCCTTCACATCGTTCATGTCTTTGAGGGTCTCTCGAACCTTGTCGAGATCGGCAGCTTGGCCTAGATCGAACGAAATGCGTGTTGTGTCGGCACCGTATGCCTCGGCGATTTCAGCAAATCGTTCCCCAAACACACCGATGATGATCGATAGAACTTTGTCGCCAGGTGAAATTGTGTTCACCACGGCGGTTTCCATCGCACCGGTTCCCGACGAGGTGATGAAGTACACATCGTTCTTGGTCATGAAAACCGTCTTCAAGTTCTTCGTCATGCGATCGAGCATGTCGGCGTACTCGGGGCCTCGGTGATTGATCATCTGCGATCCGGCGAGTGCTAGGACGTCGTCGGGAAGAGGTACTGGGCCTGGGATTCGAAGATTTGGCTGGTTCTGGCTGCTCACCGGAGTGCTCGTTTCATACGGAATATGACTGGAAATGTTTCTAAGTTGCGGTCGTCCATTGATTGTTTTTGCAAACGATTAATGGACGACTCGGAAGAATTCTAACTCTCACCATGTAAAACGGCTGTAAATTCCCAGCGAGGAGTTGTTGAAGGTCGATGCGGTGGTTTTGGAGAAGACCTCCATCCTCACATTTCAAACCGAAAGAGTGATACCGACACTACTCAGCCAATTTCACCAGCGAGTAGTTTTTGCGACCTCGGCGGATGACTAGAAGGCGGCCTTCTATTAGGTCGTTCACTCCGACCGTCCGCCCTGCGTCGGTGATTTGTTCGCCGTTGAGGTACATGCCGCCTTGATCGATGGTGCGCTTTACGTCACCACCTGATTTTCCGGCTCCCGCCGATACAGCCAGTTCAGAAAAGCGTATGCCCTCGCCTGAAAGCTGATCTCGGTTCACTTCGGTTACCGAAGAACCATCGAGAACGTCTTCCATTTGATCGGCTGACAATACAGAGATATCTCCACCGAAGAACGCTTGCGTCACCTTCAAAGCCTGATCGAGTCCACCCTGACCGTGAATCGTTCGCGTCACTTCTTCAGCTAACGCCTTTTGGGCAGCGCGCTTTTGGGGCTCTTCAACTACAGATTCTGCGAGTCCTCCGATTTGGACTTGGTTCAGCATGGTGAACAGCTTCACATAGGAAACAGCGTCAGCATCGGCTACGTTCAAGAAGAACTGGTACAGCTTGTACGGAGAAGTCTGCTTAGGATCGAGCGTTGGTGCTCCACCTATCGACTTGCCGAACTTTTCACCGTTGGAATTCACTACCAGTGGGTAGGCGATTCCGTGCGCACGAGGGCGTCCTTTGGAGTCGGCTCCGTGTACTCGTCGAATCAGATCGACTCCTCCCAGAATGTTACCCCACTGGTCGCTACCGCCGGCTTGGAATCCGACGTGGTCTCGATCGTAAAGAGTCAGGAAATCGTACGCCTGAAGTAGTTGGTAGCTGAACTCCGTAAACGAAATTCCGCTGTCTCGACTAAATCGATCTTTCACGGAGTCACGACTCATCATCGTGTTCACCGTGAAGTGTTTTCCAACGTCACGAAGGAACGACAAAAGATCTGTCGTACGAAGCCAGTCGGCGTTGTTGACGACCTTGGCTGGATTAGATTTTGCTTTGAAATCCAAAAAGGGCTCTAGTTGAGCACGAATCGCCTCGACGTTGTAGTCGATATCAGCGACCGAAAGAAGCGTACGTTCGTCGGCACGACCTGATGGGTCGCCGATCATGCCGGTACCACCGCCAACTAGGGCCACTGGCGTGTGACCGTACTGTTGTAGTCGGACGAGCCCCATGACGGGGACAAGGTTGCCGATATGGAGGCTACTAGCAGTGGGGTCGAAGCCGTTGTAGCAAGTGATCTTCTCAGCTGCGAGAGTGTGCGCTGCGCCAGGGGTGGCGTCGAACAGCGCTCCTCGCCATTCGAGGTCTTCAGCTACGTTTTCAAATTCTGTGTTGCTTGTCATTGGATTGTTCTTTTAGAACCCATCGGTAGGTTCGAGGATCTTGGTGCGAAGTTGAGCTAGAGGTTTCCGAGTATTTCGCGGGTCTGCTCAACGTCTTTATTCATTTGTTCGATAAGTAGTTCGACTGTTTCAAATGCGACCTCGGCTCTGAGTCGTTGAACGAACTCAAGGCGAAGGCGCTTTGTATAGAGATCCCCGTCGAAGTCTAGAAGGAATGCTTCGATAGTGCGACCGCCGTCAGTTTCGAACGTGGGGCGCACGCCGATACTGGTTGCGGCGTGATGCGTCTCGCCATCAACATCGACTAACGTTGCGTATATTCCGTTATCGGGAACTGTGACGACAAATTCAGGTTCGATGTTTGCCGTAGGGAAGCCGATTTCTCGTCCACGCTTCTCACCGTCGGCAACCACTCCCGGAATTGAGTAGTTCCGACCCAGCATTTTTGCGGCGAGCTCACAGTTGCCACTAAGGATTGCGATTCTAATAACCGAGCTTGAAACTGCTTCGCCATCGACGACAATCGTCGGAACACCGAGAAATTCGATATCGGTGTGAGTGTCGGCGGAAGAGAGTTGCTCAACACCGGCGCGGTCGGAACCGATCATTGCGCCCGGACCGAGAATCAGCGATACGAGGCCGATTCGTTCCTGCAATGCGCCAACAAAATCGTCGGACGATAGCTGCTGAATCGCCGCTGTGAAGTTGAGTTCGACGACATGGTCGATACCGATTGCTTTCAAAATATCTCGGCGAGTTTCAAAATCGCTGAGGTAAGTGATCTGGTTACTCGGCTTGATAAACGTCCGAGGCTGCTCTCGGAACACAAAGGCAACCGATTTTGCGCCGCGCTTAGCCGCTTCATCTTGAACTCGGTTTAAGAGTGCTTGATGCCCAAGATGAACTCCGTCGAAGGTACCGATAGTCGCAACTGTCGGACCTTCAATAACGTCTATGGAAGCGAACAGATCGGAAATCGACATGATCTTCCGTTGCAGAGAATAGCGGCTCGATGAAACCGACCCGCTATTCTCAACTTTCTAGCTAAGGGTTGCGTGTGCCTCGTGAAGCAGCTTTTCGGTAGTCGCCCAGTTGATGCATGCATCAGTGATCGAGACACCGTACTTCAAATCGTCAGGATCGCCCAGCGACTGGTTGCCTTCGTTCAAGTGGCTTTCCAGCATGAGTCCGATTACGCCCTTGTTGCCTTCGGTGCGCTGACGAATAGCGTCGCGGAACACGATCGGCTGTCGATTGTGATCCTTGTTGCTGTTCGCGTGCGAGCAGTCGATTACAACGTTTGGTCGAAGACCTACGCCTTCTAGCAGGCTCGAAGCCTTTGCCACGGTTTCATCGTCATAGTTAGGGCCTGTTGAGCCACCACGAAGAATGAGGTGCTGTGCCTTGTTTCCGGATGTATTGATCACCGAGGCTCGGCCGTCGAGGTCGATACCGAGAAATGCGTGTGGTGAACGAGCAGCCATCATTGCATCGACAGCGATCTGCAGGCTTCCGCCTGTGCCGTTCTTGTAGCCGATTGGCATTGAGAGTCCGCTCGCCATCTGTCGGTGAGTCTGGCTTTCGGTCGTTCGAGCACCGATGGCTCCCCACGAAATGAGATCGGCGAGGTACTGAGGAGTGAACGGATCGAGGAACTCGGTTCCTGCTGGCAGTCCGAGCTTCAGCACTTCGAGAAGGAACGCACGTGCACGAGTAAGACCGTCCTGCATGTCGAACGTGCCGTCGAGGTTAGGGTCGTTGATGAGCCCTTTCCAACCGACGGTGGTGCGGGGCTTTTCGAAGTACACCCGCATTACGACAAGAATCTTATCTTTTACTTCTTCAGCGATGACCGCGAGTTTCTTGGCGTATTCGAGTCCTGATTTTTCATCGTGAATCGAGCAAGGTCCAACGAGCATGACCATGCGGCCGTCTCTGCCTTGTTCGATGTCTTCGATAGCTGAACGTGCTTCGGTAACAATTTTTGCAATTTCAGGAGTGATTGGCTGCGAGTCGATGAATGATCGTGGCGAACTGAGCGGCTGAACTTCGGTGACTCGGATGTTTGACGTAGACATTGTCGAATTAGGTTTCTATAGAACTACAAGGTGAAAGAAAATAACGGTGTTCGTGATTCGCTTAGTCAGACCGGCTCAGTTGCATGCTGAGGGAGGGGGAGCTTTGGGAATCCATGGGGACTGCGGACGGTCGGGCAGAACTAGCTGCTATATGAACGTCCGTGCGTAAACAGCCCGCCGGTATAGCTAAGATACTCGGCACTGTACGAAGTTGCACGCGCGAAGACGAAACCTGCCGAGCGGAAACCGCTGGCGCGTGAGAATGAGTTTGTCTGTGTAGTGCGTTCTGACATGTCTTTTAAGAGGTCGCCGTTGAAAGATCAGGGCGAAGTTTAGCAGCATCGTTTAAATAAGCGTGCCGTATTTCGTTCTGAGCCTTGTCGGTATTCCAGAATATAAGTATACGTATGCACTGAGTTAATGCGCCGGGTCGAGCCATCTCGTGTCCACACATAAGCGGAACGTCATTCCATCCGAATTGTTCGCGTGCTGCAACAGCCGGGAACTCGGCGACGAGATCGGGGCTTGTGGTGAACTGAACCGCGGCAACATCGTCTTGATCGATTTTGTTTTCGTCGATCAAAACCGATAGCAGCTGTTTAGTTGCTGTAAGAACGTGTTCAGCCGACGTTCCGTCGGTGGTTATTGCGCCTTTGACGCCTCGAACCTTCGTAGCCAATCTATTTCCTGTCCTGAGAATTAGGAATTTATGTTCAAATAATCTGGCAATCTCGTTTTTGAGATTACCAGTGATTCTGGCGACCTAGTTTGCCACGACTTTCCGTGGCGTGCCGGGTACGAGCGACCTGATATACGCACCAACTCGATCGGCTGCCCCTGCCGTATCGCCATCTGCCAAGGCATTGATCACCTGACTGCCAATGACTGCTCCATCGGATATTTTCGCCACTTCTGCAACGTGATCTGCATTCGAAATCCCGAATCCAATCGCAATTGGTAGATCCGTGAACTTTCGAACATTCAGGGCGAGACCTTCAACACGTGACGACATTTTCGCCCGCGCTCCGGTCACTCCCAGTACAGAAATACAGTAAACGAAGCCCTTGGCGCGTTTGCACGCGTATTCGATTGCGTGATCGGTCGATGTGATGGCGATGAGCGGGATCAACGCGATGCCAGATTGGTCGCAAGCATCCTGAAGCGGTCCCGCTTCGGCCGCAGGAAGATCGGCAGCGATAATTCCGTCAAGGCCTACTTCGACTCCTGCAGTACAGTACTCGTCGAGCCCCATGTTGAGGATCGTGTTGTAGTAGCCCATGAAGACTATTGGTACATCAATTCCAGCAGCACGAATTTCTTTGACAGCTTTGAAACAAAAATCAGGAGTTACCCCGTTTTTCAGGGCTCGATGTCCTGAGGCCTGAATGGTTGGCCCGTCGCCGAGTGGGTCACTGAAAGGTACGCCTAGCTCAACTACATCTGCACCGGCATCGACCAGAGACCGAACGATCTCAGTGGTTTGTCCCAGTTCAGGGAATCCAACGGTGACGTAAGGAACGAGCGCGATTCGACCTTCGGCCTTTGCCTTATCGAACGCTTCTCTAATTCTGTCGGTTGTCATATGGCTGCGCAGTTCCTTATTTGATTTGATCGCAGTATGAGTCTGCGAGAGCGATATATGGTTTGCTTACCCGACCATGTTTGCAACTAGCCGACCGTGACGTACTTTGCTACGAGCACCGCAACAGTATTGTGCAGTCCATGCGCAAACATTGCTGGCCAAATCGAACCGGTTTTAAGGTACACCCAGCCGAGCATTAAGCCCAATGCGAAAGTCGGAACAATGGCACCGGGGTCGATATGGAAAAGTCCAAATACTACCGATGAGATCACCAATGCCCAAATGATTCCGAACTTTTTGGTGAGGCCAGGCAATACGTAACCCCTGAAGAAAATTTCCTCAGCCATCGGGCCAAGAATCCCTACCAAGATGATCGTGGCGACAATATTGCCGTCGGCTTCGTCGAGAGCTTGTTTAGCGGTGTCCGGCGGGACAAGTGAATCGACACCGAACCAGACGAGGGCCTGTACCCAAAACATCAACACGCTGAGTCCTACGATCCACATCGCAACAGCGAATAGGTACGGTTTGAAGCCTGACGTTTTGACGAATCCAAGAGATGAGAACGGGTCACGGAATCGAACTACAGAGAAGGCAATGCCAGTTGCAGCAAAGACCCCGGACATCGCTGTGGCGGCGATTATCCCAACAGGAACACCTGCAAATATCGCCGATCCATCCCCAACATCAGTCGCTAGTAGATAGCTGAGAGCTGTGATGCCGACTCCGGCTCCAAGTACAGCAATCATCGGCCAGAGGGGCGATTTGAACACCCTTAGCAAAATCAACGCGAGCGCTGCAGACAGTAGACCGACGTAGTAACCAGTTGGCGATGTGACGGAGGTGTCGAACCCAGCATCGGTTCCAAATGCGCTGCTTAGACTGAGTATCGAAACAACCACGAGCATCGTTACCGTCGCGGCGACGACTACATCCCATACGTCCCAGCTGACGTTAGGAATCGTGATGCTTCGCCACCGTTCGTTAGATGTTGGAGACGGCGGGGCTGGGCTTGGTGGTTCTATCAAGTTGGGGTGACTGTAAGGATCGTTCGTTCAATTAGGCGGGCGGTGCTATGCCCATGTTACGTCGCCAGATAGCGTCGGATTCAGCGGCTTCGATGCGAACACAGCGTACTCACGTTTTGAATCGCCAATGGTTGTGAACTCACCGTGACCCGGAAGCACAGCGGCGGTTTCTGGAAGTACGAAGATGTGTGATTCGAGCGAAGAAATCATTTGCACTAAAGCTTCATGAGATTTCGACCTGCCGGGGCCACCAGGGAACAGCGTGTCGCCACTGAAGACGTGAGAATGTTCTCCAGATGCTAACGATCCTTCTGATTCAAGCACGAAGCACGTCGATCCTGATGTATGACCCGGCGTGTGGAGCGCCCGCAGGGCGATATCGCCTATGAGAATCGACATGTTAGTAGTCACATCTATCGTCACCTGTGCTGACGCTGGAAGTGACTCTCGATCGCCAGAACCGATACCGGTTGGGGCAGCGATTGTTGCGACTACTTCTTCGTAGCCTTCGACGTGGTCCTGGTGGCCGTGTGTGATCAGGATCGTTTCAACTGTTGTTTCGCTCGCAGCCGATATTAATTCGTTAGGGTCTGCCGGGGTGTCGATAATCACCGAGCTACCCGTGCGGGCACAGGTGATTAGGAATGCGTTGTTTGAGAATCCTGATACGAACCGGTCTATCGACCAGAATTTTCCGGTGAATACGTTGCTCATTTACTGCGCAATGTCCTTGTTAGATATTTTTACGAGTCTGCCTAAAAAGAAACGGCGCACTAAGCGCCGTTTCAATGTTTCTATTTAATTCCGTAAGATACGTGTTAGGTAGCTTGTGGCTGTGGGTCGGAAGCTCCGCCAAGTTCGTCCTCAACCTGATCGGTTGGGGCTGTGGGTTCGCTTGGTTGCACCGGGTCATCAGTCGCCAATGGGCTTGCCAATAGCGGGTCTTTACCATCAATGATCGCAACGAACTGTTCAGAGTCGATCGTCTCGTTTTCCAATAGGAATTGAGCGATGCCCTCAAGTTCTTTGTCGTGTTCGCTGAGAAGGCTATTAGCGCGCTCTTCACCTTCACGTAGAAGTCGGTTGATCTCATCATCGATGATGCTTTCAGTCTTCAGCGAGTAGTCTCGCTCTTCCGACATCTCACGGCCAAGGAAAACTGCGCCACCCTGTCGTTTACCGAACGATCGTTTCGACAGTTTATTGCTCATACCCAGTCGCATAATCATCTCACGAGCGATTGTGGTTGCCTGCTCGAAGTCGTTCGACGCACCAGTTGTTACATCGCCAACTTTGAGAACTTCGGCTGCTCGGCCACCCATCGCCGATGCGATTTGGGCTTCGAGCTGCTCTTGCGAGGCATATGACTTATCTTCCTGCTGCCAACGTGTGAATCCACCGGCTTGACCCCGAGCAATGATCGAGATTTTTCCAATTGGTGAACCACCGGGCATAAGGTGCGCTACAAGAGCGTGCCCAGCCTCATGGTAAGCAGTGATCTTGCGATCCTTTTCGCTTATGACCTTGCTCTTTCGGGCTGGTCCCATCGAAACACGGTCGATCGCTTCTGTCAGATTGTCGTAGTTGATGAGCTTCTGATTGCCACGGGCTGCAAGTAGAGCGCCTTCGTTAATCAGGTTGGCAAGATCGGCACCAGAGAATCCCGGTGTTTGCTTTGCGATGTCAGCCAGATCAACGCCCTTTTCAAAAGGCTTGCCTTTGGCGTGCACATCGAGAATTGCCGTACGTCCACGGATGTCTGGATTATCGAGCATTACTCGGCGGTCGAAACGGCCCGGTCGAAGTAGTGCTGGATCGAGAATATCTGGGCGGTTTGTTGCAGCGATAACGATAACGTTCGTTGTTGAATCGAAGCCGTCCATTTCGACAAGCATCTGGTTCAGCGTCTGCTCACGTTCATCATGACCACCACCTACACCGGCGCCACGGTGTCGGCCAACTGCGTCGATTTCGTCTACGAATATGATGCAAGGGGCGTGTCTTCGAGCCTGCTCGAATAAGTCACGCACACGAGACGCACCAACACCAACGAACATCTCAACGAACTCAGAACCTGAGATCGAGAAGAACGGTACTCCGGCTTCACCGGCTACTGCTCTAGCGAGAAGCGTTTTACCTGTTCCGGGAGGTCCTACTAAGAGCACGCCGGCTGGGATTTTCGCGCCGAGGGCTTGGAATCGTTCTGGATATTTGAGGAATTCGACAACTTCTTCGAGTTCTTCTTTGGCCTCGGGCACACCTGCAACATCGAAGAATGTGACGGTTGCTTTGGTGCCGATGAACATTTTGGCTTTGCTCTTACCGAAGCCCATCTGCTGGTTATTGCTGCCCTGCGCCTGTCGCATCATGAACAGCAAAATTCCACCGAACAGGATGAGCGGTAAGAAGCCTATGAGGAGGCCGAAGATGCTGCCGAAGCCGCCACCTTGGTTGACCTTGAGAGAATAATTGGCGCTCGGTACTTCGGCGTCGAGTAGCAGTTGAGCTAGGCTCGATCCTTCTTCTTTAACCGATGTGAAGGTGTTCAGGCCATCTGTAATCGTTATCGAATCACCGATTACCTCGATATCTAGCGAGGCTGACCCGCTACTGTTTTTCGCCAACTCGACTACTTCGTTAATGCCAATTTCTTGTGAGCCACTCGCGGGCTGATCGACAAACATGAAGAAGATGGTGATCACTGCGACGATGATCACGAGGTAGACGAGACTATTCCTCATCCAGCGGTTGTTCATTTGTCCTGGCGTCCTATCGATAACTAATAAGTCGGTGTATTCGGGTGAAGTTTGTTCATCGGTCGTATCGATTGGATGTAATTCCAGCCGATACGGTACAAGCTACGTTTTCAAGACAATGTTTGAAGTTCAATTTCTTGCAATTCCAACAGTTTCTAATCGTAACATAGCGACGGTTTCGCGCCGCATTGGAGTTGTCCCGTAATACGTGTGGTAACCACGTAAAGATTTCTACTCGTTTTGAATTGAGTATCGGGCGCAAGATTGGTATATTGGAAGTTCGACCAATTCGACATTGGGGAGAAGTGCGCGCCGGCGAAGTGTTTTAAGGGGCGTATTTTGATGGAATTATTCCGTTCAATGTCATAGGGAGCGCGAACATAGCAAAAGAATTTAGAGTGAATCGCCGAATTCGAGCCGATGAGGTTCGAGTAATTCGTGGCGAGGATTCTTCGGTCTCGACAGTGATGGCCATTCGTGACGCACTAGAGATGGCAGAGGATGAAGGTCTAGATCTGGTTGAGGTTGGTCCTAACCAAAGCCCGCCTGTGTGCCGATTACTTGATTATGGTCGTTTCAAATTTATTCAAGGTAAGAAGCAGCGAGAGGCTCGAAAAGTCTCACGTAGCGCGAGTAAGCAAAAAGAAGTAAGACTCAGCCCTGTGATGTCGGATAACGACATCGAAACGAAAATCAAGATGACCAAGAACCTTCTTGGCGAAGGTGCGAAGGTCAGAGTGTTTGTGCGATTCCGCGGTAGGCAGCGCGCCCACCCTGAAATCGCAATGAAGGTGTTACGTAAGGTCGCTGAAGGTGTTGCGACTGTTGCGAAGCTGGAGAAACCGCCTGGAATGGAAGGTCGAGTGCTTAGCATTCTGCTCGCTCCATCGGCTGTGGCTAAAGAGCGAGAGCGACAGGAAAAATCAACACCGGTTACGGCCGCTGCTCCAGCAGCAAATGGCACCCCAACAGATGGGGCCGCCGCAGTAGAAGAATAGGTTCAGGCATTAATCGCCTGAACATAAGAATTGAGAACGGAAACTACCTGATATGCCGAAGATGAAGACCCATAAGGGCGCCAAGAAGCGGTTCCACATTAGTGGTACTGGCAAGGTGCTGCGGTCAAAGGGTCCGAAGAGTCACTTCCGCCGACGCAAGGCAAACCGAGTTAAGCGGTTGTTCGGCGGCAAGGTTGCGCTCGACTCAAAGACGTTCTCAAAGACAATCAAGCAGGCCATTAGCGCGCTTCACTAGAAGCTAACTGCACAATCACAAACCATTATCTGAATTCATTGTTGGGGCTACATCGGATGCTCCGCAATTGATCGCCAAGGAGACTTACATTGGCCAGGGTTAAAGCCGGTAAAACTACAAGACGACGGCATAAAGCTGTCCTAAAAGCGACACGTGGACATCGAGCAGCACGTAGCAATCGCTTCCGCGTCGCTCGAGAGTCACTGACTCACGCACAGGCATATTCAACGGCTCACCGCCGCTTGAAGAAGCGTACGAACCGGTCTTTGCAGATCGTTCGAATCAACGCTGCTGCACGTGCACTTGGAATCAACTACGCAAGCTTGATTCATGGCATGGCGTTAGCTGGCATCGAGCTTGACCGCAAGTCACTCGCTGAACTAGCGATCCGAGAGCCAGAAGACTTCACTCAAGTCGTAAAATTGGCTCAAGCAGCACTTCCTGCTTAGTCTGGTTCGACCGTCGGCGATTATGCTTCAGTGGAATCATCGTCACTTAAAACCGAAGACTGATTTGAACTTTGGGGCGCACTTAGGTGCGCCCCAAAGAATTTAACCAATCTCTAAATATAGGCCGTAGGTTCAGTACGGAACAACCCAGTGTGACCTGCACTGGGGACTATCGAAACAGACTCCTCGCCACCTTCGATCTGGTCGAAGCTGTCGCCTATCTCGCGTCCAAGCAGCCGGGCATGCTCCACTGGAACGACATCGTCGTTTTATCGTGAATGATCAGAACCGGAGTATAGGATCGCGTTATCCCGCGCACAGGTGAAATCTCTTTGATGTCGATTCCGTAGATCCACCTCGCCATGAGCTCCATCCCGGGTAGACCGAGTCTGAGCGGTCGTTTGATACCGGTCATGGAATTTCGTAGGACCAGCGATAAATCTGCGAACTAGCTGTCGACGACGCCTACTCCGAAGTTGTTCGGGTTCGATCCTGCCATGAGCGCAACCGCACCACCTAGCGAGAAGCGTAGAACTCCAATGCGGCTTCGATCGGCGCCCTTGCTGAGAAGGAGGTCGGATGCTCATTGTAGATCGAGGCGTTCGGAAAATCACGACGATGACATCGTTACATGAGAATCGCCTTGTCCTCTCATATCTAACATAAATATTCCGAAGCCACGCTCTCTAAGTGCTCGACCCAAGCCTAGATTTTCCGTTTTGGCATCGCTACGATTCGTGGCGTCGCCGTGAATCATGAAGACCCACGACTGGTTGCTGGGTGAGTGCATTGGGATTATCCAACCCGAGAGCCGGGCGTCGCCCCTTCGGCTCTTGAAACTTACATCCTGAAAATCTAGTCCGACTGATTTGGGAGTATCTTCAGGACGTACACGCGCGGTCTTCGTAAGGCTCGCTGCCATTGCCGACGATGCGCCTGCGTAGCCGGCTGCGGGAGTCCGATGAGTGCGAATGTTGTTTTGATGAATCCCACGGCGACATGTTATCGCCGAACGAGTTCGAGTATCAGCCTTGTGGCGCAGATACGGTCAAGAATTGGTTTTCAGTGAGAGGAATGAGAGCGAGTCAGGTCAGCGTATGGTCAGCACGCCGACAACTGCGCTCAATCGGCGCTAACGGCTGGTGCTAGGCGACTATCGAATCGACCATAACCAATACGAAGAATAGCGCCAGGAACAGTAGTGAGTACTTATACAGGCTGGTCGCTGCTGTGCGGTCTGGTGCTTTAGTGAGCTTCAGGGCGTACCACAAGAATGCTAAGCAAAGACCAGACGCACCGATCATGTATATCCAGCTCAGGGCATCTGAAACGACACCAAAAATTATCGTCATGGCCGACAGTATCACGGTGTAGAGCATGATCTGAATCGTCGTGTGCTCCACTCCGCGAACGACCGGCAACATGGGGATGTCGGCTTTGGCGTAGTCATCTTTGATCATGATCGCCAGCGCCCAGAAATGCGGCGGAGTCCAGAAGAACACGATGATGAACATGTACCAAGCCGCAAGGTCTAACGAACCGGTCACGGCTGCATATCCAACGAGAGGTGGGACCGCTCCGGCGGCTCCACCGAGAACGATGTTCTGGGTGGTCGTGCGCTTGAGAATCACCGTGTACAGGCCGAAGTAGAGAATCGTACCCGCTATTGCGAGTGAAGCTGCAAGAACGTTCGTCATTAAAGCCAACAGAACAAACGAAATAATGTTCAGGGCTACTCCGTATATTACGGCGGTGAGAACTGAAATCCTACCTTCAGCAACAGGTCGGTTTTTCGTACGACCCATCCGCTGGTCAAGTTCGCTTTCGTATGCCATGTTTAGCGATGCTGCTCCGCCAGAGGCGAGTGCTCCACCGATAAGTACTGCAACGATTACTTCAAGCGTCGGGGTCGATCCCGCACCTAAGAAAGCACCGGCAATAGCCGACACCAGTAGAAGCGACATGACGCGCGGCTTCGTCAGTGCGATGAAATCGCCCAGCAGGGTCATCACAGATCCGTTTTGTATTGTTTCGTTAGTAGCCATAACAGAATGGTAGCTGGTGTAGCTTTATTCCGCCGAACTTCTTGATGGTTCAGCGAGTTCTCGTCCCGGTACTGGGCGAAGCAGTAGTGCGACGATAAACACCATGTCTACCCATACGAGGGTTGCAAGGGTAAGGTGGCCGGCTCGCGCCCAGTCGGCGAATGTGGTCCACGGATTAGCTGCGCCCATGAGCATTTGACTGAAGATGATTAGTGCCGATGCTAATGCAGCGAATTTAAGAGCGCCTGAAATGTTAGGTAGTCTCCAAACCTTGTGTCCTGCTAGCAGAACCAAGATGATCGAAACTAACGACAGCACGCGGTGAGTCATGTGGATCCACTCGAACGTCGATTGCGGGATGATTTCTCCTCCACAGAGAGGCCATGATGGGCAGACCGCCCCAGCGTCTTTCCAAACTGCGTAAGAGCCGGAAAGGAGGGCGATTAGAGTAACTATTCCGGCGGTGGCGGAAAGTATCAGGGCGCTTCGATGATCGTCGCTGACTCTACCCCACATCCATTTTGACGTGCCAGTGATCGATTTAGGTCTGTCGTACCTAGCAGCAACGAGTGCGAGAACTGCCAGCAGTGCTACGATCTCAGCGAGAAACAGGTGCAGAGTGCGGATCGCAGGGTCAAGGTCAGTTAACACCACACGACCGCCAATCATTCCGACGATGAAAATCAATCCAAGTTCAGCTGTTGCTAACCATGCGACTACTTTGCTGGCCCTGTGACGTACCCACACTCGAATTACAGCGGCGATGATTACTAGACCAAGAATCGTGCCAACAGTTCTGTGGCTGTATTCGAGAATAACGTTGTGAACCCTTGGCGTTGTCTGGCGAGGTCCGTCGTAGAGCCGGTCGATGGTTTCCTGGTCTAGTGGTGGGAATAACTGTCCGAAACAGGCTGGCCAGTCAGGACAGCCATCGCCTGAACCGGTAACCCGAACAACTCCACCCAGGGTGACCTGTAGCACTACGCCAATGATCGTAATTGCCATCAGAGTAAGCAGTAATTTATCTTGCCAGATGCGAGATTTTTCCGGGTTTTCTTTGGTGGAGCGATCAGACGAAATCATTGTTACCCAGTTTCAGGTTCGTGAATTGCGAGAAATCGTGCAGCCGTTGCTAAAAGCCAAATTTTGACTCTGACATTGAACGACGTTAATTATCGCGCAGAAATCGACAAATCGGCAGTGAATTAGAGCGTGCTATTTCGAGTCACCAAGTTCATAAATCTGATGTGACGTCTAAATAGGGCGGTATGCGATGAGAGTGGCATTGACTAGTACTCGGTGGTCGTACACCCGTGGAGGCCAGCAGGTTACGAGGGTAATCTGTGCATCGTCGGTGTTACTCAATTGAAGGTCGTTTTGATGAATCTGGGTTGTACTAGTAACTCTGTATATGAATTCAGCGTCCGGCGTTTCTAGATACACGTCGACAGGGTCTTCCTTGATAAGTTCTGTGATCTCAGGCAGGTGTCGGAATATGTTTCCTTCACCTGCGGCGAAACTTTCTAGATGCGCGAAGAACCAGCCGTCACCTTGCTGACCGGGGCGCGACGTTTCAGGAATGTGTCCAACTGTGTTGTTTGGAGTTTCATACGATCGCTGGTCGTCAAGATCAATGATGTTTAGCTCGGACACAGTCGAATTTACATTGATTGCTGGGATTCTGATGTGAGTAGCGTTTGACGTAGGATCGAAATCTCGGAAGAGATCAGTCGATAGTAGCGGTACGAAATTGTCGGGAATCGACGGGCCGCCGAAGGGATCAGTTCCGCCCCACTCTGGTTCTGACCAGTACTTAGGATTGAGAAGATTGCCCGGGTAGAGACTGGCGAACTGCGCTACATTAGGCGATTTTAGTTCGAGTGGTACCGGCTGTTCGTCATCGGCAATCAGATGGGGCTGGGGAGCTTTAGCTTCTATGCCAAGATGGCTTTCGAGCGATTCATCGGGAATCGAGTAAACGAACTCAGCAATATCTGAACCTGATCGTGACTGGGAGTAGATGTAAAGACCCGACACCGCGATTAATACGAATCCTAGCACCGCAACCGAGTATGCTGCGATCGAAGTAATCGTGAATCGAGGTTGTTTTGATGGGCCAGATTGCTTTTCTGCAATTGGACCGCCGTTTTGTTCAGCCATGTTTATTCCTATACGACTTTCGGGTCGCTACGAATTTTATGGCTAAATGCTATCGGACTCGGGCACCGCGTATGATCGGCTCGTTGATGTGAATTTCGCCATTTCGAATCTTTAGGTTGTATTCACACTCTGGGTTTGTGCATACCCAAGCCTTGTAGTGAACTGCAGCACCTTGAGCTCCGAAGTCAGACAGGGGTACCAATCGACCTTCATCACAATTCATGCACTCCGGCCAGTTGTTGGTTTCCGACATTGTTGCGTCCTCGGTTCATTTGGCAACTGCAATGCATATGAGCAGTATTACGTTGTCAAATAATGAATATATATGCCTGTTCCATCAGTCTAAACTCGATCGTGACGAATAGTAGTGACTGAAAGTAGGCCGTTTCACTGAATTCAGCGGTACATTGGACGTATTGATATGAATATTTTGGGAATCGAAACCAGTTGTGACGAAACGTCAGTCGGCATTGTCGACGGTGACGGTCGTGTTCGCGCCAACGTAATTGCGACACAGATAGATATCCATGCTCGTTATGGTGGAATTGTTCCTGAGGTTGCATCTAGGCAGCACGTGCTCGACATTCGACCCGTGTGCGAGCAGGCAGTCGAAGACGCCGGTCTCGACTGGGGAGACATCGACGCTGTTGCTGCAACGCATGGTCCTGGGCTTGCCGGGTCTCTTATCGTTGGGCTGAACTTTTCCAAGGGATTATCTGCTGCTTTAGATGTTCCACTGATTGGTGTGAACCACATGGATGGTCACGTTTACGGCGCGTGGGCTCGAACCGAAGATCATGAACTCGAGCCATTCCAGGAACTCGTCGGCGAACAGCCGATAATGTGTCTTGTTGTATCAGGCGGGCACACCGAACTAGTGCTGCTCGAAGGCCACGGCAAATTTCGTTTGCTTGGCGAGACTCGAGACGATGCGGCAGGCGAAGCATTCGATAAAGCCGCACGAGTTTTGGGGCTGCGATACCCGGGTGGACCTGAGATTCAGCGCGTCGCCGAGGGGGCTCCTGAAACAGAGCCGCTTCCACGTGCGTGGATGCGAGGAACCGACGAATTTTCTTTTAGTGGCTTGAAAACTGCTGTTCTGAATCGAGCTCGCAAATTAGGAATATACCCACCAAATGGAGCTGACGGTGGAGCGGATCCCGATGTTGTTGCAGGACTTGCGAAAGCGTTTCAGGATTCCGTTGTCGATGTGCTGGTTACGAAGACGATTTCTGCGGCCAAACGAGAGAAATGCGCCGGCATCGTGTTGGTCGGTGGTGTTGCTGCCAACGGTCCGCTTCGTCAAACACTAACGGGAAAATCGCCGCTGCCGGTCGCAATACCGCCGTTCAAGCTATGTACCGATAACGGTGCAATGATCGCAATGAGCGGTCTGGTGAACTTCCGTAACGGTCGACGTGATCACTGGGATCTAGACGTAATCCCAAGTTTGCGAATTGGGACAAGCTCACTCGTTTAGGGTGGACCGTAGCCGTGAGCCGAGACTTTTCGTCGTTCTTCAACTTAGCCCGACGGATAGTTGCGGTATGGCGATTTGGTTCTGATCGGAACTAATCGACGCTTAGCATCTTCAACGTCGCGTGTGAACTGAATTCCGAGTTCTGATTTTCCGCCGATTTCGCCACCAATGTTACTGCCGCCCGTTGTATGAAATTCGACGTGCACTCCGGTGGGCCGAATCCAGTAGTCACCCATCAGAATCATCGAGACCACTGCCACGGCGATTGCAGCAAATACACCGACATTTGAACTAGGAATCACTTGCCAGACGCCAATAGCTGCAAAGAGACCAACCGTTCCCCAAGCCGCACTTCTTCGCGCTCGTGGTCGTCGGGAGATTTCAACAGAGCTAATGTCTTTTAGATAAGCCGATGCGTACACAGAGTTAGAGTCAGATCCACCTCGGAAGATGACCCTTGCATGCGTGAGGGTAAAATTTCCGTCGTCGTTTGACTCGAGTTTGGACACAACTCGCTCTCCGGGCAACAGTCCATTTTTAGGACTTGTACTCATTACTTCGGGTTGCACTGAACTTCGGAGACGATCTGTAGTGGTTTCTACTGCCATGTGTCTAATCGTAACGTGTTCGCGGCGCCTTTGGATGCGGGCGATCTGGATATTCTCTACACAGTGTTCTCTTACTGCTGTGTTCTGGGCACAGGATGAAAGTGATTTATACCCCGGGAAGCCTAGGCTGACGATCACGAATGCCATGACGGAACATTTCACTAAAAAGAGCGATTACCGCTTCTTTATTAACTGAATTAGCGGCGAGCTTGGGGTGTGATGAGTAGTGCGACAGTGCAAGATTTCTTAATTGCGTGTCTTCTGGGCGACGATCGTTCGGATGTGTCACCATTGCGAATACAGCACGCAATATGATGTTTACGACGATTTCGGCAGTGCGCTAAGTTCCAAGCACTGTGATGTTTTCGCTCTTGACGTACCCGGTCGGCCTGAGCATGTTTGACAGATCTTTTGGCTTACCAGAGTTTTTAACAACTAGTTCAGCTGCGGAGGCGATTCCGCCTTGATGCAACCATGTGGCGCGTTCGCAGGTCGCCCCCATGGTCTGACCCAGTCTGGCGCGTTTCCTTTTATAGGTATCCGTCTTATTTGACCCTGGACAATTTTGTCATCAGTGTGGAGTCCCGAGGCGTAAAGCAGTAGTTGCTCTAGCTCCCGAGCAGTCTCACACCTTCATGCCATTTGCCAGTCAACTCGACCGCCCACCGCTCTAAACGCCCGTTTGTTTCGTTAAGCACAAATGTCGGCGGTTGCCTTGAAGCGACCGCCGACATTTGTGCTTAACGAAACTATGTACGCCAAGTTGCAACCCGCTCGCCTACGTAAGAAAAACACCGCTGGCGGTAGGTTACGACAAAGCTATCGCTAACTACGAGCCCAGCTTGTCATTCTTGTGAGCAGCAACGAACGCACGTGCCTCACCGAGCATCAATTCGGCGATGCCAATACCTGAAGTCTGATCGCCGCCAGCCGTCTTTCCTGCGGCTCGTGCGCGTGTCTCGACATCAAGCGTTGCCGCGATTCGATCTGGGTGATTCGGCTCGCCGGGGTGCCCAAGCGACTGCGCAAAATCGTGTGGCCCACCAGTTACGCCCGTTAGACCGGGTACAGCGAGAATTGCGTCGAGATTATCCCACGCCTTCTTGTCTTCGATTTGTGCAACAACAAGCATGTTTGCATTCGACCATTTTGCGAATCCGAGCTTACCGCCGTACTTATCGTCTAGGAGTGTTTGGTCATTGAACTCGGTTCCACGGCCACCGCCCCAAGATCGCTTGCCATCGGTAGGGAACAGGCAAGCGTCGGCGAATGCCTGTGCTTCAGCACCTGAGTTGATGTGCGGTCCTGTCACTCCCTGAATCCCGCGGTCGAGATACAGGTTGATCTGGTACGCAGCGCTATCTGGCACTCGTGCGATAACCGACATGCCGTAACCGTTTGCAGTTCGACAAATGTCGTCGATGGCTTCTTCAGGAAAACCGCCGTGCTCGCCATCGATAGTGATCGCGTCGAAGCCGACATGAGATGCCATTTCGATCATGTACAGCGCAGGGTGAGCCAGCGCGAACACGGTCGCCTTTCGACCTTCTTTGTTAGCTTCCAAAATTGTGTTGTTAATCATTTTCGAACGGTTCCTAACTTGATGTGTTGTCCCTGATGGGGATTAGTTGATTGCTTACTTACTGTAAAAAATATATCGCTATGTGACTAGAACCAAATTATTCAATCGAGATCCGAGCGTCGTCGAGCAGAAACCGTGGCTTACCCACCTGAGCCACTCAGATGCCTCGAACGGTTCCTCCTGCGGATGTGGTTTTCGCTAGCGGCGGATGTGCAGCGATTTCGGCTTCGTTGAGCTCGAGTCCGAGACCCGGTGCATCGGAAAGTTCGACGTAGCCGTCTTTCTGCCGGGGGAAGCCATCGAGAACAGTGAAATAGTGCTCTGTGTAGAACTCGGCGTGGTACTCCTGAATCTCGAAGTTTATGATCGAAGCATCGAGGTGCATTTCGGCCATTGCTCCAACTGGCGAGCAGACGTTGTGCGGTGCCATTGTGATGTGTTTGGCCTCGGCGATGATCGCTATTTTCTTTAGCTCAGTGATTCCGCCGGCATTGGCGATATCGGGCTGTAACACGTCGGCGGCGTGTCGATCAACAATTTCTGCGAACGGGAATTTTGTGTACAGCCGCTCGCCGGTTGCAATCGGGATGTTCACCTTGTTTCGAACTTCTAGTAGTTCCGAAACCCGCTCTTGCGACACGGGCTCTTCGTAGAACAATGGTCGATATTCTTCGAGTCGCTTGCCGATCTGTATAGCGTTCATAACATCGAACTTAGCGTGTGCTTCGACAAGAATGTCAACATTCGGCCCAACAGCTTGTCGAACAGCAGCGACTCGGTCTTCGGCTAATTGCGCTTCTTTAAGAGACAGCTTGTAGTAGTTGTGCTGGCCGAACGGATCGAACTTGAGAGCGGTGTAGCCCATGCCGACAACGATCTTCGCCTCTTCCGCGTTTTGTTCTGCTGTGCCAGGGTTCGAATACCAGCCGTTGGCATAGACCCGAATGCTCCTGCGGTGCGCACCGCCGAGCAACTTCCAAACCGGCTGGTCGAGAATGCGACCTTTGAGATCCCAGAGTGCGATATCGATGCCCGAGATTGCGGTGGACGCTATTCGACCTCCTCGTGCTTGGAAGTCTTGGTACAAGTTCGTCCAGTGAACTTCGGTTTCGAGAGGGTCCTTTCCGATCAGGTGCTTCTCGACCATTCGCTCGATCATGCCCATAACCAGGACGTCGTCTTCCATGGGCGAAGCATCGCCGATGCCGTACACGCTCGGATCGTCGGTGTTCAGCTTGACCAGAAGCCAGTTTCGCTGTGCATTGTGGTGGTTCGCTGTGAACCTTCGGAATTCGACTCCGGTAATTGCTGGCATATATCTTTCTCTTTTCTTGATCGATGCTCGATGCAGGGAGCACGCTACTTGCAAACCGCAATTAAAAATCAACACGCGCGGCGGGATTATACGCCGGTTTGAAGCGGATGTTGCCGGTCGATTCGCTCGAACCAGCCGACACACCGGATTCTGTTGCGGCTATGATGCGGGTTGCTTCGGATTGCTCAGTTGATGCTGGCAGTATTCGTAATGCCAACGATGTTATACCCACCAATGAAGAAACTATTTCAGAGAGAATAAAAAACGTTGGCTCGAACTTTTCGCCTCTGGGCACTGTCGGATACGCATGTTGGAACCGAGATTAAATACGGCCGTCGTTCGCTTGAAGAGGTTATCCAGCACGCCGAAGCGTGGCCTAATGCCGATGGACAATCCGGTGGCTTCGATATCTCAGTAAATCTCGGCGATTTCTCAGGCTCACAATTGCCTCCCGGCGATGAAGAAGGCGAACTGGTCGTTTCACAATACGCATCGGCAAAAAATCATGGTCGTGAGCATTTTTACGACGTGATTGGAAACCACGATGCTTCGGGTGCCGACGAACCGACTCAATGGTGGTTCCAAAAGTGGATCGACCCGACCGGCGAAAGCACTGAACACTCGGGAATCGACAATTCAGCTCGACCGTATCCAACCACTGGTACATGGGAGAACTACTCGTTCGAAGTAGGCAATGTCGTGTTCCTCATGATGGCCGATCGAAATGACGGTGGGGTTCCCATTGGTCGAGGCGAGTTCGGCGGGTATCCGGCAGGGGCGATTTCGGAAGAGACGTTCCAGTGGTGGACTCATAAGGTCGCAGAAAACAAAGACAAGATCGTTATTTCAGCTCATCACCACATGATTAAAGAGACGACGGTAGCCTCAGGCCTAAACGAAGGTTGCGACGAGGGCTATCACGGTCGTATGCCAGACGGTGGCGCACCCGGATCATCGTTCATTTACTGGGTGGGTGGTCAAAAAGATTCAGGCCGTATCGAGTCTTTTTTGGAAGCGAACAGCCCTGCAATCGATTTGTGGTTGGGCGCTCATACCCACACCCATCCCGACGATACAACCGGTGGGCGATCTCACGTCGAGCAAAAGTGGGGTGCGAACTTCGTGAACGTTTCTGCGGTTACTCGCTATCACGGCCAGCGGAACTCGATTCCGATGAGTCGGCTGTTCACGTTCTCTGAAGGATCAGATGAAGTTCGGGTGCAGTGCTATTTACATACCGACCAATATGCAGATCAAGGCTGGTACGAGCCGTCCGAGCGAACTATCAAGCTACGCCACAATTTCGAAGCGCCAATCAAATGACTAAATCAATTCAACAACTCTTAGATCTCACAGGCCGAACCGCCATCGTAACCGGCGGCGGTACGCATCTTGGGACAGCGTTTACCGAAGCTCTTTGCGATCTCGGTGCAAAGGTCTACATCGCTTCTCGGAGATTCGAACTTTGCGAAGAGGTCGCTGAACGACTTCGTGGTCGAGGCATGGACGTCACGGCAATGGGTTGTGATGTTACTGACGAATCTCAAGTCGATGCGCTGGTCGACAGAGTCATGAACGATAACGGCCGACTCGACATAGCCATTTGCAACGCAGGTGGTTCGTTCACGACGAACTATCCGCCCAATGGCGACATCGAGGAGTTCAGGCGAACACTCGATGTGAACCTAACAGGCACGTACATCACTGCGCAGTCGGCGGGTAGGGCGATGATTCCTGCAAAACGTGGATCGATCGTTACGTTAGGTTCGATTGCTTCAACGCTGGCGATGGACACCCGTATCTATAACTCAGAGTTCAAGCGTTCTGGTCCTCCTTACATTGCTGCAAAAGGTGGCGTGCTGAGCCTGACACGAGCGATGGCTGCCGAGTTTGGCGAACACGGAATTACAGTGAACTGCATAAGCCCTGGACAAATCCCTCGGACAGACTCCAATGCCGACCAAGTCGAGACCTTTCGCAAAATGATCCCGCTCCAGCGAACCGGTTTGTCGCAAGATCTAAAAGGCACTGCAGCATTGCTGGCATCGGATGCCGGAGCATGGATCACAGGCCAAGAATTCCGAGTTGATGGCGGCTGGTCGATCTGGTAGCCGATGGCTAGTTTTCTGCTTGACGACGATTTGGCTGGAATTACGACGGCGTGACTAGTCGAGTTTCTAACGCCTAGGTGAACCCGTGGAATCTTTCCTTTTAGTCTTCATCCAAACGACGGTCATACTGAATTCTTTTCAGTATCTATCGCAAGCGGCTACTAATCCTTAGATCAGGCCAGCACTCTTCATCGCAACCCGGATGATCTCACGGTCGGCGTCTGTGACCGATGGATTCGGCAGGCGAGGTGCACCACCGTCGTAGCCGAGAAGATCCATTGCCGCTTTGATTCCAGCCGCTCCGCGATCGAGGATCTGTTGGTCGGCTTCGATGATTCGACTCTGAATTTCCTTCGCTGTTGCAAGATCGCCGTTGATGACGCTTGAGATGATCTGGAGACACTCGGTTGGCGCAACGTTCCCGAACATTAGGCACGCACCATTCGCGCCAATAGCGCTCATAGCGAGAAGCAATAGACCGTTTCCGAGCCAGAACGGCTTGTCAGTCGTTACAAAGTTGCGGACTCTTGCCTCGAACCGAACGTTGCCCGAAGCTATGTAGCCCCAGACGTTATCGATATCCACTAGTTCGCCGATCACTTCAGGCTCGGCACCGACGGGTGCCGCTCCCCCAGCAAACATGCCGGGAGCCATCTGGTGAATGATCACGACGGGAGCTGGAACGCGCGGCACGACCTGTTCGAAGTAGCCAGTGACGTTGTTAGTTAGTCGTGGGATTCTGATCCGAATCATTTCTGCTCCGGCCTCGACCAAATCTTCCGCCAAACGAATCGAATCGGTGACGGACGAGCTGTCGACGCCCCCAACGATGAACTTCTCACCGTTTCGAGCGTTGTTCACAGTGCGAACAATTTCGAGTCGTTCTGCTTCCGACAAAAACTGCTCTTCGCCGTTTTCTGAATTCAGCACAAATCCCGAAAGCGGAGTTTTAATCCACTTTTCTACGTTTCTTTCGATGGCGGCGTAATCGACCGAATCGTCCGCCTTGAACGGCGTAGGACTTGGTGCTACAACGATGGGATTGGAACTTGGAATTGGCATGAGGTTGGATTTTTTAGAAAATTGATGGGAGGTAGATTTCAAGTATGTCCGAACTCGAAGTCGACCGCTGAACGATATCCCTATTGAACGATAGATACTGAACTAGATTCGTAACGATAAATTTCGATAGTTGGCGAATAAGACCGTCCGGTCGGAAGAAAGTCCGAATAGCGGTCAACCAATCGAGCTGTGTAAGATCGCCGTCACGAGGAAAAGGAAACCTTGGTTCTTACTGATCGATCACACTTCCGTCGGCATGAAGACGTGTAATTACTTCCCGAGGCTTCGCAGGGCACATCTCAACTGCGTTCGGCTTCAGCTCGAGTCCGATTCCCGGCGCATCCGAAATCGTCAGGTAGCCGTTGCCGTCGTGCTCTGCCATTCCTGTCACCATGTTGATCTTCGGCGCAACGTCTTCGCCGATTGGGTATTCCTGAAGAGCGAAGTTCGGTGCTGTTGCGGCTATTTGCAAGCAGGCGGCGGTCGATACTGGCGAAAGCGGATTATGCGGCACAACACCAACGTGGCGAGCCTCAGCAAGAGCAGCAATCTTACGCGCACCTGAAATACCGCCGACCAAACAGACATCCGGTCTGATGTATTGCACTGAGTTTCGCGAGAGCGCCATTTCGAATTCCCAGATCGAGGTGAATCTCTCGCCGGTAGCAATAGGGATGTTGATCTTGTCGGCAACGTAAGCCATCTCGTCGAAGTTATCGGGTGTAACAGGGTCCTCAAAGAAGTACGGGTGGAACTCTTCGATACCCAATCCGAGCTGAACTGCTTCGGTCGGGGTCATTCGTCGATGAATTTCGATACACAGGTCGACCCCAGTTCCGACTGCCTCGCGGTAGCCGCGTACTGTTTCGATCGCGTCGCCAATTTTATCGGCGTGAGTTTTGAAATAAGGAACGTCGCGATCTTCGTCCAAGAACGGAGTCAGATGACCCACAGCAGTGAAGCCTTGTTCCTTCGCATCGACGATTCCATCAGTCAGAACCTGAGTTGTATCGCCGAACACGTGATAGTAAACGCGCGCCTTATCACGAACCTTGCCGCCTAATAGCTGATGAACCGGGGTGTCAAAGTGTTTGCCCATGATGTCCCAAAGTGCGATGTCGATTGCACTAAGTGCACCCATGATAGCTGCCCCTCGGAAGTGCGAAAAGCGGTACATGTATTGCCAGTGGTGTTCGATGCGGAGTGGGTCTTCTCCAACGAGGTATCGACCAAATTTCTCAATAGCCGACTGCGAAGCCTCTAAAAAGCCCCATGCACCCGATTCACCCAGGCCCGTAATTCCGGCGTCGGTTTCGACTTGTACTAAAAGGTATCGGTCGAGCATCAGTGGAGTGACTTTTGTGATTCTCATGGAAGCGAACTTCGTTTTCTGTAGGCGGCAAATTCTTCCTACGATCGTAAAGGAGTTATTAGTCGACCATATGGCAGCGACATTATGCTAGTTAGAACGTTTTATCTACGGGAGACTACTTACCCGTCAGTGGTTTCCGAGCATCCAAACGAAACTATATACAAAGAACTTTTTGCCGAAGTTGAGCTTAATCTACTCAATAAGCGCGTGACGATATTGTTGTCGCCGCAGTGACGTTAGATGGAAGCGAACTCCGTGTTCACCGGCTACCCAACTCTTCACCCCCTCCCCCGTCTACGCCAAGAACATAAATCAGCAGGCCTCATCTGGAATGATGAGGCCTGCTCGCACCCGTCTAGAGCGTCGTTACAGGATGGCTAATTTTCTTGGCGAAGAGTGTTCTAGTTAGCTATCAGCGTTCCAGAGAATATCTGCCATGCGAGCAATGATTTTGCCGTCAGGCTAAGAAAAATGTAGACGTACTCACCAAAAAGATAGTTTCGCCACCGCCACGTCTGTCGGTACTGGAGAACCATGTTTAGAGAGAAGCTGTTGAAGAACAAGAACAGTGAGATGAAGATTACATAGACAAAAATAGGCGGGTTTGCAATGCTCCCCGGTGACCACAGGTAGAAGGCTATCGCGATCCATGGCACAGACCCGGCCAGAACGCCAAACCAGTAGGAAGTCCATGAAGGATTTCCTGGTTGTTCGTACTTCTCCATGAGGAGGCCAAACAAGATCATCGCAGCGTTAACACCGAACAGCGCTATTAATGCTGAAATGTCTGTAATACCTGGCAATAGCGCTATCAGCACTATCATCAGCGATGAGCTGAGGGAATATTCAATCCACCTGGCGTAATTCCGACGAGATTCAAGTTGTCTGAGGTACCACTGGAATGTTCCAGGAGTAATCAGGAGAAGATGAGCTGTGGCAGACATGAGCAAGAATGCCGCCACTCCCCAACCAATGCGAAAATCAAAAAGGGTGGTGACTGTCGTTGAATCTGTTCCGGGAGGGCCTTCCATGAATAGTGCGGTCACAGGAATCGAGAAGTCGTTGGTCAACGACAAAACAGCAACAGCCTGCAGGAGATGGACTAATCCGGCCACAGCGTTGTATGTGCGAAGCCGGTTGGTTACACGCGGCGCTATAGTATGTGCTGCAATCATTTATCTATTCCCGCTCTAGAGCGTAACTGTAGGTCAATAATATCGGTGGAAACGGCAAGATTCGGTCAAAGCAACTCGGTCCTACCGGCTAGCATTGAATATGGGATAAGAATTCTTCGCGAGTTGAGCGATTCGTCCTGAACTCGCCGAGCATTGAACTAGTCGTCATCTTTGATCCCCGCGAGCGCACACCACGAATCGATGAACACATGTGCGACGCCGTAAGCACAACTCCAACACCTACCGGTTCGACGAGAGTCGATAACGTCTCGGCGATTTGCTTGGTCATCTTTTCTTGAATCTGAAGACGCCGTGCATACATATCAACGATTCTTGGGATTTTTGAGAGCCCGACAACCTGACGGTCTGGTAGGTAAGCGACATTGGCAACGCCTGAAAATGGGAGCATGTGATGTTCGCACAGGCTGTGGAATTCGATTCCACTGACCACAATCATCTCGTCGTACTCAGCATCGAACAGAGCGTTGTTGAGGAGTGCAATCGGATCCACGTCGTAACCACCTAGCAGTTCGTCATACATTCGAGCAACTCGGTCCGGTGTTCCGACAAGACCCTCCCTATCGGGATTTTCACCAACCGCTCTGAGTATCGATGAGACTGCGGTTTGAATCGATCCAACTCTGGTTTCTTTTGCTAGCATCCAAAAACTCCTAACGGTATTGGCGGACCTACTAAAAATGTTTCATGGCCAAGAGAGGGGTAAATGAACCCATTTACCCCTCTCAAATTTAGACTAAGGCAGTAGAACTTTGTCGATTACGTGGATTACACCGTTTGAACCGATGATGTCAGCAATGACGACCATTGCGTTGTCGATAATCACATTCCCGCCCATCACAGATACACCTACGTCAGAACCTTGCAGTGTTTTTGCTGAACTGAGACCAGCCACTTGCTCCGCAAGAACGGATCCTGCTACAACGTGATACGTGAGTACATTTGTAAGAGCAGGTATGTCTGCAAGTAGGTTATCTACGGTGCCTTCTGGTAAAGCTGCGAAAGCGTCATCAGTTGGGGCGAACACGGTGAACGGGCCTTCACCTGAAAGCGTAGAAACCAGGTCTGCTGCTTGAAGGGCAGCCACAAGAGTTTCAAAACGTCCGTCTTCAACGGCT
>CAWVRY010000003.1:0-102936 GCA_963932695.1 uncultured bacterium
CAGCGATTCGCATAGTTTCTCCTGATCGCTTAAACGACTAAATTGATGAAGCATTCTAGGATCTGCACACCCTCGAATCTGCGAATCAGTTTGATGGGGAAGCCACCGGGTGTCTACGCCGTCCGCGATAGTTATATGTTCACAATGTCCGAAACAAAAAAAGCCTCCGGCATGCCGGAGGCTTTTCATCTTCATCAAATACGAGTTTGGTGGGCCCTGTGGGGATCGAACCCACGACCTGCGGATTAAAAGTCCGATGCTCTACCGCTGAGCTAAAGGCCCTTCAAACTCGGCTAATAAGGTTACGACACGATTGGCAGAATAGGGAGTGTAAAAACTGCCTACTGTTCTTTCGTTTACAAAGTTCGTAGCTTAATCGCCATCTGCCCGCACCAAAGTCTCTCAATCGCGCTAATATGGCGCACACCGTAAAAGACTAGCTTGATGCCTTCAACACATCGACGTGATTTTGAGACCCCAATGACGAAGTCAGACCCAACAGTTCGCAAGTACGATCTTCTACTTAAAGGCGGAAGAGTAATCGACCCAGCCAACAACATCGATGGCAATTTCGACGTTGCGATTTCTGGAGGGCACATTGCTTTGGTGGGTAAAGATATCGCCTCTGCCTTTGCTCGCACTGTGGCCGATGTTACGGGGCTAGTAATCACTCCAGGCTTGGTCGATCTGCATGCACATTTCTATGGCTACGACGGGGCGATTCTTCCCGATGCACACTGCTTGCCTGAAGGAACGACTACAGCTGTAGATGCTGGGGGATCTGGTCACCTAACGTTCGACGATTTCAACGAACAAGTAATCGCACCTGCCACCACAAACGTATTCGCATTGTTGAACATTGCCGGAGAAGGAATGGTCGGGGAGCCTGAGCAAGACCTCGACGGAATGGACCCTGAACTAACGGCCGCCAAAATCGCTCAACGTCCCGATTTGATCGTCGGCGTGAAAGTCGCCCACTACATGGGACCAGGCTGGGAACCGCTCGACCGGGGCATTCAGGCTGCCGAAGAAACCGGCGTTTACCTCATGGTCGATCAGTCGCCGATTCAGACTCGCCCAATGGACGAGATGATGCTGGAACACTTACGACCGGGCGATATGGTTACTCACTGCTACGCGCTCAGCAAGCCGATGACAGATATTAACGACAAGGTAAAGCAGTATTTCTTTGATGCACGTGAACGAGGTGTGCAGTTCGACGTTGGACACGGAGCAGGCAGTTTTTCGTTCCGTATCGCTAAGGCAGCAATCGAACAGGGATTCATTCCAGACACGGTTTCAACCGATATGCATCGCTCTAGCATTCTCGTAAACCAAGCAACGATGCCAGAGACGATGTCGAAACTGATGGCCTTAGGAATGGAACTACCAGACATCGTGAAGCGTTCAACTTGGGATCCTGCAATTGCTATCGGGCATCCGGAACTCGGAAATCTTGGCCAAACACAGCCAGCCGATATCGCTATTTTGAACATTGCTGAAGGCGAGTTTGGTTTGGTCGACAACGGAACCTCCAATCGGGTTTACAAAGCTGATAAACGGATCGTATGCGAGATGACCATAAAAAATGGACAGGTTGTGTGGGACAAGAACGGTCTATCCCGGGATGACTGGTCAGCCAGTCCTCCAACTAACCCGACGCTTTAATCGAAATCAGGAATCGCCCATCAATGGCAAACTCGAAGTTCGATGTGATCGTGGTTGGCGCTGGATCTGCGGGCGCGGTTCTAGCAACACGTTTATCAGAAGATCCATCTCGAAATGTTCTTCTGGTGGAAGCCGGCCCCGACTACGCCAATTTCGATGAGCTCCCTGATGAGATTCGGCAGGGGCACGCCACGGGAACCGACTTAGCGGTCGATCCCTCGGGAATCCACAACTGGGCGTTCACGGGCAAGGCGACTCCCCAGAACACGAATATGCCGGTACCTCGAGGGAAGATCACTGGTGGCACAAGCGCCATCAACGGGCAGGTTTACCTGCGCGCCATTCCAGAAGATTTCGATATGTGGGTAGATGCAGGAAATGATGAGTGGTCGTACGATAAGTCACTGCCCTATATGAACAAACTTGAGAATGATCTCGATTTTACCGATCTATACCACGGCAACGATGGCCCTATCGTCGTACGACGGTACCAGCCTGATGAGCTTGCTGATGATCAGGCAGCTTTCATCACAGCGGTTACCGACGCAGGTTTTGCAAGAACACACGACCACAATCATCCCGCTTCGACCGGTGTTGGTCCCCTGCCACTGAACAATCCCGACGGGATCCGATGGAGCACGGCGCTCGGCTACTTGACGATGGCTCGTGATCGGGCGAATTTCACTCTGAGCGCCGATAGTCACACTACGCGAGTCCTCATAGAAAATACAAAAGCTGTCGGCATCGAATATGAAAAACACGGCAAACTGAAACAAGCATTCGCTGATGAAGTAATTTTGAGTGCCGGGCCGATCGGGTCTCCACACCTATTGATGCTTTCTGGCATCGGTCGCAAAGAGCAGTTACAAGCAGCCGGCATCGATGTAATCGCCGATATGCGAGGCGTTGGTCAAAATCTACGTGATCACCCATCGGTTGCTGTGCGCTGGCATGCAGAAGACGATTTCCCAATGCCAGACGTTGACACAGGTCCACAGAAAACGGCTCTGCGATACACCGCTCAGAGTTCTGAATTGCGAAACGACATGATCACTGTGATGCGCTGGAACTCGCCTTTACGCGAGTTCATGATGAGCGCAGGTTTATATCTTGCGAGGGCGGCAGGAGAAATTCGGATAATTTCTAGCGATTCCCATGTGCAACCGGAACTCGACTATCACCTACTAGATCACTCTTATGATCTTGAACGAATGCGCGCCGGGGTGAGAATGCAGATTGAGCTTGGCAAACACGATGCTTACAAGGGAATTTTGAAAGAGCTGAAAGATCCGCTGCCTCCTGATCTTGAGTCAGATAATTCGCTCAATCAGTGGATGCTTAGCCGAGCGAGCACTATGCATCACATCTCGTGCACGGCAAGAATGGGTACGGCTGACGACCCGATGGCTGTGACGAATCAATACGGTCAAGTTCACGGTTTCGAAGGCTTGCGTATAGCTGATCTTTCGATCATGCCAGACTGTCCGAGAGCAAATACCAACTCGCCGGCGATGATGATTGGCGAGCGCATAGCTGACTTTATAAAAGCGGAGTGAGTCGCGAGTCGAATTGAATTACGATTCGCTGAGGCTCCGTAAAGCCAACGCTAGCTGTAAAGCTGAAACTGGTTCATCGGCCAGTAAACCGACCACGCGCGACCCACAAGCGCATCGCCATTAACAAAACCCCAGTTTCGGGAATCAACCGACACCCGTCTGTTGTCGCCAAGCACGAAATACTCTCCGTCTGGCACCTGCACTGGGTAATCGTCATGTCGACGAACTGTCGTAACATCGACCCAAGCGGTTTTTTCGCCGTTTACGTAGACAGAACTGCCGTCGAGATCGATCCAGTCGCCCGGAACACCAATAATTCGTTTAATGAAATCGGTATCAGAGCCGGTCGGCGGATGAAATACAACGATATCGCCGCGTTTCGGTCCGCCGAACAAGTAACTGTAATCACCAAACAGGCTGAACGGCGATTGGGCGTATACGAATCGATTTACCAGCAATCGCTCATCCTGAACCAGCGTAGGCTCCATCGACGAACCTTTTATTAAGAAGCTCTGAGTCGTTGCTTGCAGCACAAGAAAAATCACTACAGCTGTGATGATCGTCTCGCCAGTATCTCGAAGCGCTGATCTCATTTGTCGTCTTTGTCGGGTGACCAAAAATACGGTCACCCTAAATCGAATCCTAGAACTATAAATCGCTCTGATATGAATATAGCAAGGTGGTTACCAGTTGCACGTAATCACCCAGTAACATTTTGAAGCTTGAATGCCGATTTATTGGGTGGTGAGTAGCATTGAGCCGACCAGGCATCTGACTTAATTTCAAAATGACCAGTTTCGACGAACAGCGACTAATACAACTAACCCGTGACGGCGACTACGACGCGTTCAATCGCTTAGTAGTCGAGTACCAAGACGCGGTGTTCGCTGTTGTTCTTCGGATGGTCAGAAATCGTGCCGCTGCGGAAGATATTACGCAGGACACTTTCATTTCTGCATTTCGCAAGATTTCTTCGTATCGAGGTGGGATATTCCGCGCTTGGCTTTTCCGTATAGCGAAGAACGCGTCGCTGGACTACCTGAGGAAGATCGCACGCCGGGGTGAAACCTCGATAGACGAAGACATCGTCTACTTTTCAGAAACGGTCAAAGACGACTCGCAAGATCCCGTAGCTGATGCATTGAATGCCGAGCTGGCGCGTCTTATCGAACATTGCATGGGCGGCCTTTCCGACGATCATCGATTCGCAATGGTGATGATCGATGTTGAGGGCTACCAATACGAGGAAGCAGCCGACTCGATTGGTGTTTCGATAGGCACCGTGAAATCTCGGTTAAACCGAGCCAGAGCACGAATGCGCGACTGTGTTCAGCAAGATCGGGAACTTTTACCAGCCTCAATGCGTCTATAAGACAAGGAGAACTAAAAAAGAGTGGTTCACAAGTTTCTAAATCGACTTACAGGTCGTAAAGATTTGAGCTTCGACGCAGTAAATGCGTTCGTCGAAGGTAACGCGTCATCCGACGAGTTTCAGCTCGTTGAAAACCTGATGCAGGACAATGCTTCGCTCGAAAAAGACCTTTCCACTCAACAGGCGTTGCGGTCGGTACTTGGCAGAATCGAAAAGATCGAAGCCCCACGTTCATTCGCAGTCACACCTGAAATGGTTGTAGCAGCCGCAGCTCAAGACTCGCTGTTGTCACGAGTTGCTGAGCTATTTGCGCCACAACGAAGGCTGGCTCTTGCACCCGCTGCAATCGCAGTGATTACTACAGTTGGTGTTGCATTGCTGACAATTGGTGATGTAACAGGCATTGTCGATCAATCTAGTTCGAGTCGGAGTGAATCATTCTCGACTGCCGAGATTTCGAATTTAACAGCTGGTGGTAAAGCTTCGAGTACTGGGGTAGCTGGAGCACCCGGTAATCCCGGAGACCCGGGTTCGAGTGCTGACATGTTTGCTACCGAAAAAGCATCTTCTTCAGGAGCAGCCACGGCTGCGCCTGCGGCAACTACAGCAATAGCTGCCGTTGTGCCTAAATTCGACAGTGTCGACGACTCGGTCGCAGCCGAAGCGGCAGATGCTCCTGTCGCCGAACTCGCAGATTCGAGCACGGGTTCGGAAGAACCAGAGCCGCCCAGCATCATGTTAGAAGCGCCCACTAATGCCATGAGCCCGGACACCGATGATTCAGATTCGACAGTCTTCAGGTCATACGACGAAGATTCGTCAATTACACAGACACAACTTGAATCGAGAGAATTCGACACCGATGTGGATGTTTTGGCTGGAGATGGTTCGAGTTCGATTGAAGCTGAAGCCGAGTTAGCTCACGCACAAGACACTACGTTCGAACTGGTTCCTTCGAACAACGGAATTTCACTTCCGCTGTGGCAGCTGCAAGCCTCGCTCGTCGCATTAGCAATGGCCGCTATCGGCGCATGGGCAGGCCTTCGCCGAACCCGCGGCGAGTGACTTCGGATCGGGGTACCAGACGTTGCCTCGAACTGACGCGAGACAACGATCGACATTCCGAGTGCAGCCAAGGGATCTGGGCTGAGTCTGGCTTCCGGAGTCGTTGGTTATGCTCCATCGCCAAGCATACTGCCTCACCGAAGATCCCTCCACTTCGCCCGACATCTATGACACTTGTTTAACACTCACCAATACGAGATCATCGCGTATTCGGCAGAACTCAATGGAACAAATCTCGGCTATTCATCGTCTCTACTTATAACAACGACAATTCAACAATGGATTGGTCAACAAATAGTTCAAAGGGTTCAGGACACACAAACGTGCAGTTGAACCACATATAAATAACTCGAAGGATTTTGTTATGAGTAATGTAAAGATCAGAAAGCCCGCAACATGGTTGCTCGTGGCTGCTCTCGCAGTGTTCTCACTCGCATCAGTCGCATGCGCCGATACATCTGTCGACGAAAAGACCGCAAGCAACGATGACACGCTAGCAATCGGCGCTCCCTCCAGTGTTGTTGGCAACATTAGCTCAGGCGGTTTCCAAGGCTCATCGACTGGCAGCAGTCAGGTAATCGCCCCTGACTACGATTCAGCTTTGATCGAGCCATACGCAATCGGTGTACCAGCCGGATACGGCCAATCTTCGGTATTCAATTCGTCAGTCGGTACGACTAACTCAGGTATCTGGGTGACCGGGCAGGGAACAATCGAGATTCCAGCCGACGTCGCACAGGTTTCGATCGGTGTTGAGTCTCGTGAGACCACCGTTTCCGCAGCACGCCAGAAAGCTGCCGATGCTATGGAAAGTGTGCTGGACGCCATCAAAGACAACGGCGTGTCCGAAGACGATATTGTGACTACGAACTTCAACATCTACCCACAAACAATCTGGGTTGAGGTATCTGACTCTCTAGGTCGACACAGCGAGCCACGTATCACGGGTTACACCGTTAGTAATACCGTTCAGGTGACGGTTCGTGACATCGACAACCTGAGCCCAGTGGTCGATACCGCAGCTTCAGCTGGCGGCGATCTGATCCGAATCAACTCGATTCAGTTCACGGTCGACGACTCTTCGGCATACGGCGAAGTAATTCGCCAGCACGCAGCTGCCGACGCTCTTGCGAAAGCTGACGTCTACGCTCGGGCAATGGGTGTTACGCTCGGGCCTTTGGTTTACCTGACAGAAATTAGCAGCTCAGTGCCAATGGCATACGGCGCACCCAGGGCCGAAATGGCAGCGATGGACGGTGCATTCAAGTCGACTCCGATTTCTTCGGGTGACGTGAACCTTTCAGTAACTATTCAAGCAGTATTTGCAATCGGCGGATAAGCGCTCGACTAAACCAATAAAGTGCGGATTCCTCATTGAAGGGATCTGCCCTTTATTATTTAACTTGTGTTGAGTGGTGTCCGCAGAGTTCCGCCAGCGCATACAATCTCGTTGTCGTCAGTGTTTATTGGTTACTGGCGAATCGCAGTGGGTAAGTTTTATCGCAGCATTTACGAAGGAAATTCGCATGGTCCTGAGCGACCGATCGATAAGGGAAGCAGTCGAAGCTGGGCATATTGGCATAGAGCCATATTCCGACCGTGACGTCCAGCCCGCTAGTGTCGATTTTCATCTTGCGAACACGATATTAGTATTCCGAAATTCGACCCTCCCTTACATCGATCTGCGTAAGGAGGTTCCGAATCTGACCGATGAAGTAATCATCAAAGACGACGAGCCGTTCATGCTGCACCCGGGCGAATTCGTGCTGGGCAGTACACTTGAAAAATTGACCCTGCCAAATAACTTAGTTGCTCGGATCGAAGGTAAAAGCTCACTGGGTCGACTCGGCCTAATGATTCACTCGACCGCTGGTTTTATCGATCCGGGGTGGTCTGGCAATCTCACACTCGAACTTGCGAACGTCTCGCGACTTCCAATCACTCTGTACTTTGGAATGCGCATTGGACAGATTTCGTTCCAGCAGATGACTACCGAAGTAGATCGTCCATACGGATCAAAGGAACTCAGTAGTCGTTACCAAGGCCAAGAATCACCGACTGCCAGCCGAGCGCATCTCGATTTCGATAGCCACATCAAGCGTTCTTAGATACCACTGAGGCTTAGTCATCGGTACTCCACTCGATAGAGCGCTAAATCTCGCCGAACAGGCTATGGGAGGCGTTGCGCCCCGCCCCGCGGTCGGCGCCGTTGTTGTTCAAAACGGCCGAATCATTGGCGAAGGTACAACCGAACTACGACCAGGTCGGCACGCCGAGCCGATCGCACTTGCAGAAGCCGGCAAACACGCGAAAGGCGCAACTCTCTACTGCTCGTTAGAGCCGCATGCGTTTCAAGGCGTGGCTCCGCCCTGCACCGAAGCGATAATTGCAGCCGGCATTGCCAAGGTTGTTTCGCCGCTGGAAGATCCTAATCCAAGTGTTTCTGGAAACGGCTTCCGACAGCTAAAGGCTGCCGGAATCGAGCTCGTAAGAGAAGCCACCGACGAACAGATTAAGCGAGCCGAATTGCTAATAGAGGGCTTTCGTCACCATCTTAAAACACAACGTCCGCTTGTCACTCTAAAACTCGCAATGAGTCTCGATGGCAAGATCGCGACTCGCACCGGCGAATCGCAGTGGATAACGAGCGACGCTTCACGCGCCCGAGTTCACGAAATGCGACGACAAACCGATGCGCTGGTGACAGGTATTGGCACGGTACTGGCTGATAAGCCAAGACTGACCGCACGAGATTCCTATGGCAATCCAACCGGTCGACCTTTGCTGCGGGTAGTTGTCGATTCACATGGCAGGATGCCTTCGGATGTACCACTAATCAACGAACCGGGCGAAATCCTTTGGATCGTTGGTGAGGGTGTCGATGCGACACAGCCAGCTCCGAATGTATTGATCTTTAAATCTGCTCAGATCAAATCGAAAATTGATCTGACTGCTATCGTGGACGAGCTCGGATCTAGAGGACTCCACAACGTGATGATCGAAGCTGGGGCTGAACTCGCCGGAGCGTTCGTCGAGAATGGCCTAGTCGATAAGGTCGCTATGTTCATCGCACCGAAGATCATCGGTGGAACCGAAGCACCCGGACCGCTCGCCGGACTCGGAATATCAGCAATCAGCGATGCTCTTGTACTAGAAAACATCACCCATACGGTCATCGACGGCGATATTCTTATCGAAGGCTTCGTTTCAAAGTCGAATTAACGCACTCGTCGTGTTCGATTCATAAAAAACCGCTGACAGGCGAAATCTATCAATGTTTTCAGGAATTATCGAAGAAGTAGGAACCGTCGAATCTTTTGACGGTGAAACCCTAGTTGTTCGAGCCAATCAAGTGCTCGACGATCTAAAAATTTCCGAGTCGATCATGGTCGCTGGTGCCTGTCTTACCGTCACGGCGCTTTCAGAATCGAACTCCACGTTCACAGTCGAGACCGTCCCTGAAACGCTAGTCCGTACCAACTTTGACGATCTCAAAACAAACAGCAAGCTTAACCTCGAACGATCGCTCCGATACGGCGACCGGGTCGGCGGACACATGGTGCAGGGTCACGTCGACGGTGTTGGTAGGATTCGTTCTGTTCTCGAAGACGGCAATTCGAGAATTTTCATCATCGAGGCTGCAGAGAATATAATTGAAAATGTCGTTGAGAAAGGCTTCATCACCGTTGATGGAACCAGCCTCACGGTGGTCGATCGCAACGTCGATTGCTTTAGCATTGCAATTATCCCGTTCACGTTCGATCACACGACTTGGAACGAACGCCCAGAGGGATCGAAAGTGAACCTCGAAGCGGATGTCACCGCTAAGTACGTGGCGAATCTAGTAGAGCCGTACCTGAATAAGCTTCCCAAGTAGTAATAATCATTGAATAAGCTTCCACAAAATATGACGATAAATCCGCACATTCCCGATTCAGTCGACGCTCGTGCCATCGAGTCGGTTGAACGGGCGCTCGAACAGATCAAAAAGGGTGGGATCGTGATCCTCGTCGATGACGAAGACCGCGAGAACGAAGGCGACATGGTGATGGCGGCTCAGGACGCCACACCGCAGAACATCACTCTGATGGCGAACGAAGCGCGAGGGCTCATTTGCACTCCGATGACCGGAGAGGATCTTGATCGTCTCGGACTTCCAATGCAAGTGCAGAAAAACACAGCGGAACACGGTACTGCATTCACGGTAACCGTCGATTCGAAATTCGGGATTTCGACCGGTATTTCATCTGCCGATAGGGCGCATACGATTCAGTTGCTTTCCGATGAAGAATCGACAGCGGCGAACTTTGTGCGACCGGGTCACGTGTTCCCGCTTCGTTATGAAGACGGTGGGGTGCTGGTGCGAGCTGGTCACACTGAAGGATCAGTTGATCTTGTTCGATTGGCAGGCAAGCACCCTGCGGCCGTTATCTGCGAAATTTTGAATGACGACGGCACTATGGCGCGCCGACCTCAGCTGGAAGAAACAGCTGAGAAGCACGACTTCCCTATCGTGACTATTGCTGACGTTATCGCATATCGCATGAGCCATGAGAAGCTCGTTGAGCGTGCAGCGGAAGCCCGTCTACCAACTGCGCATGGCGTGTTCAAGGCGATTGCTTACAAGAGCTTCGTCGACCCTTCGGAACACATCGCTGTTTACATGGGTGAGATCGACGATTCCAAGCCGGTTTTGGTTCGGGTCGAGTCGGAATGCCTCACCGGACACGTTTTTGGCAGCACCCGTTGCGACTGCGGCGATCAGGTGAACATGGCACTGAAACTGATTGCGGCTGAGGGTCGTGGTGTTTTGGTTTATATGCGGCAAGAAGGTCGAGGAATTGGGCTCTTGAACAAGCTCAAGGCTTACGAGCTTCAAGACCAAGGGCTAGACACAGTCGAAGCGAACTTGCGACTCGGCTTTCCGATGGATCTGCGTCGCTACGGCGTCGGTGCTCAAATATTGAACGATCTAGGAGTTCGACGCTTCAAGCTGCTTACGAACAATCCAAAAAAGGTCATCGGACTCGAAGGGTTCGGACTTGAGATGGTAGAGCAGCTTCCATTGGAAGCACCGATCAACGACGAGAATCGGTTCTACATGCAGACAAAGGTCGACAAGATGGGACATGATCTCGAAGTAAATCCGTCTGAGTCAATTGCCAACAAATCGAACGAAGAGCCCAACGATTAATGTCACCTCGTAAAATCGAAAAATCTCTGGATGGAAAAGGGCTCGGAATCGCAGTCGTTTCGGCGCGTTTCAACGATTACATCACTGACCAAATGACAGCTTTAGTTTTGACCCGCCTTGCCGAGCTAGGTGTCGCATCAGACGAGACTGTAGTTGCACGAGCACCGGGAGCATTTGAAATACCGCTGATCGCTCGAAGACTCGCGGAGCGCGGCGATATCGACGCAGTGATCTGCCTAGGAGCGGTGATCCGTGGTGATACCGATCACTACGAGTTCGTTGCACGTGCAGTGACCGAGGGCATCGCCCGAGCAGGTGATGATTCAGGCAAGCCAGTAATTTTCGGTGTGCTAACAACTGACAACACTGAAGATGCCGTCGTTCGGATCGGTCACGCTAGCGGCTATGCTGACGCTGCGGTCGAAATGGCAAACACGATGCGTCAGATTCACGAGCTGGGATAACGCCACCTATCGCTTCGTGATTTCTCGGCTCATATGCTAATCTTCAGCCATGTCTGCCGAGCCAATTACTTCCGATAAAGAGCGAGTAATCTTTCATGTCGATCTCGACGCGTTCTACGTTGAGGCAGAGTGTCAAAACGACCCCTCACTAGTTGGCAAACCTGTCGTAATTGGTGGGATTGGTCCGCGCGGAGTTGTAGCCACAGCATCGTACGAGGCCCGCAAATTTGGAGTTCATTCTGCGATGGCGACCGCAGTGGCGCGTCGGCTCTGCCCACAAGCCATATACATGCGTGGCAATTACGATTTGTACAGCATTGTTTCCAAAAAGTTCATGAATATCCTTCGGGAATTTTCACCTAACGTTGTCCCAGTAAGCGTCGACGAAGCTTACCTCGACATGACCGGAACAGAACGGCTTTATGGCGAATCGCTAGACGCTGCTGATCAGATTCGGAAAGCTGTACGAGATCAACTTGGACTTCCAGCTTCGATTGGTATCGGTCCCAGCAAACTTGTGGCGAAAGTTTCGACCGAGCACGCCAAGCCAGACGGCATATTTAAAGTTCACCAGAAAGAAGCCGAATCGTTCTTCGCTCCCCAACCAGTTCGGAATCTCCCCGGTATCGGTCCCAAAGCCGGCGAAGCGTTGGCGAAGCTCAATATTTCTACCCTTGGACAACTCGCCGTCGCACCGGTGGGGCCGTTACGGCGTGCGTTGGGTACGAACCACGCTGACTTCGTTCAACGACGGGCTAAAGCGATCGATAACGACCCGCTGAAAAAACGAGTGAAGGCGAAGTCTATTAGTGCAGAAACTACGTTCGAGACTGATGTTTCACGTCGCTCTGAACTTGAAAAGGTTTTGAAACAACTGAGTGAACGAGTTGGTACAAGGCTACGTAAATCGGGTCTGCGAGCGAGGGGTGCAAGCATCAAGTTACGGTACGGCGATTTTTCTACGATCACCCGGCAACGGACTTTCGCTGCACCCGGCGATGGCGATCAACTGATCTATGACACGGCTCATGCACTATTGGTAACTGCTATGCGAGCTAGAGGTGACGCCATTCGCCTGCTCGGAGTATCGGTCACTGGTCTCGGCGAGCAGGCGGCACAACTTTCGCTCCTAGATCAGAATCCAATGGCCGATTCAGACACCAGTGAAGCTCTCGACACGATTCGTGAACGCTTCGGCAGCGAGGCAATATCGCGAGGCTTGGTATAGATCGAAGTTCATACGAATCCGAAATAATCGACTTCCCGAGTGCGGCCGATGAATCTGGGGTCGGGTCGCGTAGGTAGTACTTTAGAAAGCAATCACCGAGCACGCCCCCCTACCGAGGATCCCTCCACTCCGCTGCCGCTACGGTCGAGATGTCGAGAATCGCAATCTTGCAGCAGGTAGGGATAAAACAAAACGGCTCCAAGAAAGATTCTTGGAGCCGTTGTTCAAATTCGAAAAGCCACGATTTCTTACGGATTCGAAAGTAAGCCTGCTTCTTTCGCTGCTGCCATGACGATCGGTCGCTGTTCGTCAGTTAGATCCATCACTGGCGGAATCGGTCGACCGCAGTCGATTCCGAGTCGCTCCGAGAGAATCATCTTGGTCACACCGGCGGGAGCGCCAAACATTCGCACTACGTCAACTATCTTCTTTGCGCCGTCTTGCAATCTCTGAGCGGTCGGTAGATCGCCACGTTCCCATGCGTCGTGTAAATCGGTGTAGTGCCAAGGTGCAACCGACAATGGAGCATCGACAGTTCCCACCGCTCCCATAGTCAGCGCCGGCAGCGGAATCGCTCCGTTGCCAGAGAAACATTTGAGTCCCATATCGGCGAAAGCTCGGATGTTGCCGAACGTTAAAGCTGAATGTTTCAGACCGATTACTGAAGGGACCTGCTCGACTACCTTTTCCATGAGTTCTGGAGTGAACTCAACTTGAGTCAGTTGCGGGAGGTTGTAGACGAAAAACGGCAATCCGTCTGCTGCATCTGCGACCCGTTTGTAGTGGTCGATCGTCATCTGGTCGTTGCCCCTGAAAAAGAACGGTGGCACGCAGCAAATAGCGTCGTTTCCAGAATCTTTGGCGGCCTTTGCGCCCTTGGCAGCACTTTCGGTGCTCACTGCACCCACATGCATGATCGAAAGACCTCTGCCAGAAATCGTTTCACCAGCAATGCGTGCGGTCGTCGCTCGTTGCTGCTCGCTCATCACCGGACCTTCGCCCGTTGAACCAGCAACCCAGAATCCACCCACTCCGTGAGCCAGATTGTCTTCGAAAATTGCTCGAAGTGCCTCTTCGTTAATTCGTCCATCGGCATGAACTGGCGTCGGGTTCGCAGGGAACACGCCCTTCCATTCGAGACCTTTGCCAGATGCTTTCGCTCGTTCAGCAGCAGTTGCGATCGTCGCCATTCAGAAACCTCCAGAGGATATACCTCTATTACGTGAAGTCGTCAGTCTAGCGTTTAATACTACGAAGATGTTGGCTTGTTGCTGGTTGAGATGCTGATCGAACGAGCTTGGCTTTATTCGAATTTGTAAGAAGTTCACGAAAGATAAAGAGATTCGCAGAATTTTGGCTTGCTTTTATTACGCACAACAGAATCACCTTGCTACTATTAAATACTGTTCGCAGATGCCGATTCGTCTAGCGGTAAGACACCAGACTCTGAATCTGGTAACCCAGGTTCGATCCCTGGATCGGCAGCCAAACGGGGCCCCATCGTCTAGTGGCCCAGGACACGGCCCTCTCAAGGCTGAAACAGGGGTTCAAATCCCCTTGGGGCTACCATCAAGTAGCAATATGAAGCGGCTAGTACATGTGCTAGCCGCTTTTTGTTATCTGAGAACTTAACAATCGGCGCACAATTGCATTCAGATGCCAGAGGTCAGAGGATTGAAGAGTTGACTACAAAGATTCACCTCTCCATCTAAGGAGTGAGATTTGGTTCGTGGACATGGCGGGCGAATGGGTGGCGCATTCGATGATGCTCCTAAACGCCCAATCGCACGAAAAACGCTGATTCGAGTGGCGAAGCTTTACCGTCCTTATCGCTCTGCGCTCATAACCGTTGCGATCCTGATCTTTATATCGGCGACGTTGATGATCGCAACACCTCTACTCATCCGTCAGATCATCGACGTGACGATACCCAACTCCGATCGCACTAGCCTGTACAGGCTCACGGGTTGGATGATCGGGGTAGCGGCTGCAACTGGTGCGATTTCGTATGGCACCAGTTATCTCAATATGCGAACGGGTCTTACAGTGATGGAGGACCTGCGACTCACCGTTTACGGCCACCTCCAGAAGTTGCCTCTTTCGTTCTTCACTTCGACTCGTACAGGTGATCTGCAGACCCGCATTTCCAGTGACGTATCCAGCACACAGATGCTGCTCACAGATACTCTCGGCGTGCTGTTATCGAACTCGGTTGTTGTAATTTCTGCTGTAATTGCAATGCTCGTGATCTCGTGGCAACTGTCGATAGTTGCCTTGGTCACTCTTCCGATATTTACGTTCGCTATGTTCAAGGTTGGGAAACGACGTCGCGAGCTCACACGTCGCACGCAAAAATCGCTATCAGATCTGACATCTCGAACGGGCGAGACGCTTTCTGTTTCTGGTGTAATGCTTTCGAAGACGTTCGGACGCGAAGCCGATCAGTTCGAATCGTTCAAACAGAACAACACTGAACTGACCATGCTGAGCCTGCGACAAGCAATGGCAGGTCAGCGTTTTTCGGTGGTGATACAGACGTTCTTCACGATGACTCCCGCAATAATCTGGCTCATTGGTGGACACTTAATCATCAAAGCCGAGAGTTCCATTTCAATGGGTGACATCGTTGCGTTCACCGCTATTCAAGCGCGCTTATTGTTCCCGATGGCGGGTCTGTTTATGCGAGGGATTCAGATATCTAGCTCGATCGCATTGTTCGATCGAATTTTCGAGTATCTCGATATCGATCCGAAGATCAAAGATCCTGCCAAGCCAGTGCCTGTCGACCCTGCGAATTTCAAGGGCGAGATCGTATACAGCAGTGTTGGGTTCAGGTACTCCGAGATTGCCATTGGCGACAAGAAAAGGTCACCCAAGGGCGAAGCAGCGCCGTTCACGCTCAACGACATTAGTTTCTCCGTGCCTAGTGGCGGACTTACCGCTTTAGTCGGACCCAGCGGCGCCGGTAAAACATCGGTCGGTTATCTGCTAGCGCGGCTATACGACGCCGATAGCGGCTCGGTGTCTATCGATGGGATCAACGTGAAGGACATGGCGCAGGCCGATCTCTCGAAGCTGATCGGCGTTGTGTCGCAAGATTCGTTTATGTTCCATGCTACGATTCGAGAGAATCTAGTGTTCGGCAAGTCGAAAGCCACCGAAGCAGATATGATCGACGCGACGAAGGCTGCTCAGATTTACGAACTAATCGATGGTCTGCCTGAAAGCTTCGAGACTGTGGTTGGAGAACGCGGTTATCGGTTGTCGGGCGGCGAACGTCAGCGTTTGGCAATTGCTCGTGTGATTCTGGCCAACCCCCGTATCCTTCTGCTTGATGAAGCCACCAGTTCGCTGGATACGCTTTCTGAGCGAATGATTCAACAGGCGCTAACCCGGCTCCGGCAGGGTCGCACGACCGTGGCAATCGCTCACCGTTTATCTACAGTCATCGCTGCTGACCAAATCTTGGTGATGGAGCAAGGCAAAATCTCTGACAGAGGCACGAACGAAGAACTTCTGGAACGATCGTCGCTTTACCGTCAGCTCTACGAAGAGCAGTTCACAGCAATTCCCTCGCTTTCGTAATACGGTACACATATGCTCGGTTAATTACCCGAGTGCAGCCGAGGGATCAGGTGGGGTCGCATTGACCATCGGGGATTCATCACCGCAATCACCGAAGACCCCTCCACTTCGCTGTGCTACGGTCGGGATGTTGATAGTTTCTTTTCCGCTCAGCAGCTGTACATTCTCGGCGTAAGACAACCAACAAGTGGAGAATGATTCGATGGCACCCGGCAACGCACAAAAACAGCCCCTCCGTCCCGTCATGGCGTTGAGGCCGCCCAACGACATCATGTTCGAGGAATCGTTCTGGGACGAACTAGCTGACGCCGGCGTAAAAGAGATTGCCCTTCAGTGGCCGTGCCTACTCGACGATCAGACACCCGAAGACGAAGGCAACGTCTATCCCCAGCCCGAAGACGGTCACCCCCGTGGCTTGGCGGCGATGGGTGGCGAACGGGTAAATCGAGTACCGACAGCAGCGTTCAACCCAACGCCTGAATACTACGAAGAACTTTCTTGGCAACCGCCCACAATGCCAGATCATCTCGCAGGGCAATCTGAAAAATTGTCGGCAGCTCTAGATATGGGGCGTGCGAAAGGCTTCACCATCTACACCGTGGACGACAAGGGGTATTTTCTCCACGGTGGATTCGGATCTGGAAAGCTCGATCTAACCAAGCGCACGCCCAGCTTCACCGATCCGAGCATGCCCGCGATGACCGTTGCACGTGCACGAGATACGGCGAAGCACTTTCCGCAGGTCACCGGCCTGCTTTTGGATGGTCCTGACTTTAAATGGGAGATTCAACCGGGTCACCGCGACGATCTGTGGGTGGAGCCGATCGACACGCCGGAAAATCGAGTATTCGCGACAAATAACGGAATGGAATTTCAAAAAGTCCTCGACGGTCGCGAACACTTCAAAGAATTCCTGCACGGGTTCAATCAGGAATACGCTAGCAAGTTCATATTAATGGCACCAGGTGCGCTGGCGAGTCACGATTGGTGGCGAGACCACCCCAAGTTCAACGACTGGTATTCGTTCAAGCAGGCTGCGATCGAATGGAGCGTGAGCAGCTCGTATCGTGGAGTGAAAGAGTACCTTCCTGACTTACAGGTAGGCAACTCTTCTCGCTTACCATTTGCCGAACCGCTGACGGGTCACAACACGGTCAGGAAGCAGAAATATATCGATTTCCAGCAGCCCAAGCAGTATTGGTGGTCAGGAGGCGTTGCCGGTTTCCGAGGAACCATCGTGAACTGGGTCGATACGCTCGTGGATTGGAATGACGGTCTCGATCACGAATTGGCTTCTGAGTTATTCGGTGCCATGTTCGACTATCCTCTGGCCGCTTCGTATCCAATCAGCGATTACAACTCGGAAGCTACCGACGAGTGGTTCACGACAGCGGTTCGTGATCAAACGGCGAAAATGATCGCCAATAGCGGTGGACAAGAGCAATATATGCCGTGGGTTGGACTCGAACATTTTGGATCGAATTGGTTGACGGCAAGTGAGCTAGATAGAATGCTAGCGGAGATGCAATCTCAGGGTGCGACGAGATACTGCTACTTCATCTACAACTCGATGAGGCCCGAAATTTGGGATGTCATTCGCAAGTACAGTCGCTCGCAAATCGACTGAACCGAGGGAAAACATCCAATGCCTAAATTTACACGCACTACTCCACTTTCGATCAAAATTTCCCTACCGAGCGGATCGATCAGTGTGATCGCTGAAAAACGGGACACCGTCAACGTTTCTGTCACCCCACTCGGTAGCAGTCGGCAAGATCGTGAAGCCGCGGAAGCGACTGCAGTGACTCTCAATGGAGGCGAACTGAAGATCGAGCCACCAAAGGGCAACAGCTACCTGAGAAGTAGCGTTCAACTCAAGATTGAAGTGCACACGCCGATCGATAGTGACATTCGTATTAGCGTTGCCTCAGCGACGGTCAAATGCACCGGACGATATGGCTCAGCCGTTGTTTACTCTGCTTCAGGCGACATGGAAATCGAGGATGCGACTGGCGATGTGAGAATCCAGACAGCCAGCGGATATGCCCGGGTCGCTGATGTTGGTGGAGAACTTCGCTTAAAAACTGCTTCTGGTGACTTTTCAGCGGGTGTTATAAAAGGGTCGGCGAGACTCAGAACTACTAGCGGTGACATAGATATCGCAGATACGTACGGAGACGTTCAGTCGAAGTCCGCATCTGGTGATCTAAAGATAGGTAGCGCCCACCGCGGGGTTATATCGGCCAAGAGTGATTCCGGAGAGGTCAGCGTTGGAGTCGTTCCGACTACCGGAGTTTGGCTCGACTTAGACTCGAAATCCGGAACTGTCTCAATTGATCTCGATTCTTCGGGAGACCAATCGGAATCAGCGGATTTAACGATTCAGGTTCGCACTATGAGGGGCGACATCGATATTGTTCGTACTCGGGAAAATCCAGCAGCCTAGACCTAACTAACCGGTGGTCGCTTGTCGGCCCACGGTCGAGCTTCCTCTAAGGCGGCTGAAGCGGCCAAAACACTCACTTCATCCTTCATATCGCCGACGATTTGAAGTCCGATTGGCAGGCCTTCTGACGAGAAGCCAGCGGGAGCCGAAGCGCCAGGATTTCCAGTCAGGTTGAAAAGATAGGTAAACGGCGTGAAACCCCACAGCCGGTGCGGAACTTGCTTGCCGCCAATAACGTCGGGCTCGTTGCCAATGTCAAAGGCAGGGACTGCCAACGACGGAGAAAGCAGTAGATCGTACTTACCGAAGTAGTCGTTGACGTATTTTCGGTACGCGCCGATGTTGCTGAAAATGTTCCACATGCGTTCGGCCGAAAGCGTGTCGGCACGATCCATGTACTCACCGAAGTAGTCGGTCATGTCTTCACGGTGATTGTCGAAATCTTCCCGCGCTGCGTCGAGACCCTTGATCGTGAAGTAGTCGAAGAATGTCCAAAACACGTCTTCATAATCAGCTGGATTGAAGTCGACGGTTTCGACGATAGCGCCCGCTTCTTCAAACATCTTCGACGCGCTTTCAGCAACCTTCACTACTTCAGGGTCGACCGGATTACCGCCCATGTCGGGTGTCCAGCCGATCTTCATTCCTTTTACACCTTTGGTTAGGGCACCAACATAGTCGGGAACGTCGTCAGTAATCATGTCGTACTCGCCGCGAGGATCGTAGCCTGAGAAGATCACCAGCGTTTCAGCGGCGTCTCGCACTGTGCGAGTGAGCGGCCCCGAGGTGGCGTTGTTCATTATGTTGTGACCAGCGTTGCGGGTCGAACTCGCCGCGCGTGCCACCCTGCCCTGTGTCGCTTTAATTCCGTAAACACCCGCAAAGGCAGCTGGAATTCGTACCGACCCTCCGCCATCGCCGCCGGGCGCAAAGCTCGTGAGACCGGAAGCCACGGCCGCTGATGCTCCCCCCGAAGACCCACCGGGAGTCTTGTCGGGGTTCCACGGATTTCTAGCCGGAGGGCCTAATCGATTTTCTGTTGTCCCTGCGAAACCGTTTTCGGGAGTATTCGTCTTGCCTGTAATGATTCCGCCTGCCGCTTTAACTCGAGACAGCGGAATCGAATCGAACTCGGCGATATTGTCTTTATAAGTGAGCGAACCGTGGGTCCATATGACGCCCTTCATCGGCTCGGTGTCCTTGTAAGGAACTGGAATTCCGTGAAGTGGACCAAGCTCGTCGCCACGCATTACAGCGGCCTCAGCTTCCCGAGCGGCGTTCATTGCCATGTCGGAAATCCGAGTGATGAAAATTCCGAGTTTCGGATCGAGTTCATCGGCTCGCCTCAAATGAGATTCAGTGAGTTCTACCGGCGAAATCTCTTTCGATCCGATCATCTCTCGCAGCTTGTAAGTAGGTGTGAATCCGAGTTCTCGATCTGAGGTCATGACGTTCTATTGGCCCTTCATTGCTTCGATAAACAGCTCGGTTGGCTCGGCAGACAGCGTTTCGGTTTCGATGGTTCCTCGTGCGCCTAGGTCGACTGCGAGTCGGCTCATGTGGGCATTGTCGGGAGCTTCGATTGTTGCGAAGTCGTATCGACCTAACAGGGCGTATTGCGACAAAACGCTGCAGCCTTGCCCTTCAATTTTCAGATTTACCTGAGTGATTCGGTCGGGATCATGCTTGATCCGATCACGTCCACGGTTGGGCAGTTTTGAAAGCATTAGGTAGTACGGCAAATTTGGCTCCCCGTTAGTTGCTGGTTCTAAATCACGAATCTGGTCGCTGCGATTACGCTTTTCACAGCGGCTGGAACACGATGATCTACTCCATTTTCGATCCGACGAATCGCGAAAGAGCTCTAGCTGTAGGGTCGGTTCGTACATTTACGATAGCCGGAACACCCGAAGCGAAAGCACGTTCGAACGCTGGTTTGAGATCTTTAGGATTCTCAACTAGCTCGCCATGGCCACCAAGTGCCTCGGCGACTTTATCGAATCGAGTGAATCCAAGCTCACGACCAGGCTTGCGAATACCTTCGACTCGAGCTGTCCAACCTTCGTTGTTCGAAACAACGATGACGATCGGCAGGTTGTGTCGAACGGCGGTATCGAAATCTTGAATATTCATTCCAAGCGATCCGTCTCCGTGAAGGGCAACAACCTGCTTGTCTGGCTTAGCGATCTTGGCACCGAGTGCGTAAGGAAGGCCAACACCCATGCAGCCTGAAGGCCCCGAATTTAGACGGTGACCAGGAACATAAGTCGGCATCGACTGGCGACCGAAGTGAAGAATTTCGTTGCCATCGACTGCCAGAATAGAGTCTCGATCCATCACTTCACGAAGCTCTTTGCAGAGTCGTAATGGGTGAATCGGCTGTTGATCGGAGTTTTCGAGAGGCGCAACACGCTCTCTGCGAGATAGATCAGCTTCACGAAGTTTATCGATCCACTTGGATTTTGCCTTCGATTCAAATCCGATACGGTCGGCTTCGTCGACGAGTTGCTGAAGAACAGCCTTTGCGTCGCCTTCGATTCCAACATCAACCGAGCGGTTGTGTCCAAGTTCAGCACCGTGAATATCGATTTGGATGATCTTAGACTCGGACGCAATGCGCTGCCCAAAAGTCATCATCCAGTTCATTCGGGTTCCAACAACAAGAACTACATCTGCCCCTCTGAACGCACCTGAACGCGCCGCCGGGAACGACATTTCATGGTCGTCGGGGAGTAAGCCTCGTGACATAGGTGATGTGTAGAACGGAATACCCATTCGTTCGACAAGTAGTCGAAGTTCGTCGTACGCCTGCGACCACCAGACTCCTCCACCAGCGAACACCATCGGGCTGCTTGCTTCGGAAAGCATTTTCACGGCTTGCTTGATCAGTTCGGGATCACCTGTGGGTCGAGCTCGTCCCGATGCGCGGGATGGCACAACAGCGTCCGATTCTGCGACCTTGCCGTAGAGAACATCTTCGTTGCAGTCGATGTAAACAGGGCCCGGTCGGCCGGTGGTAGCGATACGGAAAGCGGTCGATATGTGCTCGGGGTAGCGTGCGGGATCGGTTGGTCGCATCACAGCTTTTGATATCGGCTCGAAGATGCCAACCTGGTCGACTTCTTGAAAGCCACCACGACCAAAATCTTCGATAGGTCCAGCCCCGCCGAGAGTAATCATCGGTGCACCATCTACCCATGCCGTGTACTGACCCGTCAGTAGGTTCAACGTGCCGGGTCCGGATGCAGCAGTAGTGACGCCTGGCTTGCCGGTGACACGGGCGTATGCGTGGGCGGCCATCGAAGCGGCTTGCTCGTGACGGAAGTCGATCGCCTTAATTCCCATATCTTCGGAATTATTGATGATCTCGTAGTTCGGTCCACCCATCAGATAGAAGAGGTGTTCAACCCCTTCTTCCTTCAGCGTGCGGGCCAGTAGGTAGCTGCCATCTACTTCCATATTGTTCTCGATAACTCCGCTTGTACGCATGATCCAACTAAGTTGGATTTAATTTTGGATTCAGAATACGCCCGTAGACGCACTTCGTTATGGGGTTCTAGCGATTGAGGCGAGTCGATTTTAGCCTATCGCTTTCTTCTGACGGTGAATCTACCAGCCTGGCCAGTACTCCCTTTGGCGAAGTCCCAGCCAGTTTTGCTGCTTCTGCGATTAGGATCGCACCACCAACAAAATCGTCCTTCGAAATGAATTCTGGCTCAACTCCGGTTTCGCCCCGGTTGTGCCATGCGCCAAGTGGGAACGCCGTGCCCGTGACCTTGTAGCCAAATGCTTTGAAAGCCGAAGCCTCGCAGCCGCCAGCGTTCATGAGTTGACGCTGAATCTTGAAATCGGGATTTGCAGATTTGATTTTGTGAACAGCCTGACCCAGATACGCCTCGGCTTCATAGTCGAACGTCGCTGCTCGATCGCCAGTGCGTATCACGACACCTTCGCCGATTTCTGCGCCGGGAAGCACTGAGCTTGTCTCGACAGAGACAATGATTGTGTTTTTGGGGAGTAGTTCGTTTTCAGCAGCTAGGCGTGCACCAACTAATCCGGTTTCTTCGGCACGAGTAAACAGGCCGTAAACGTTGCCATCGGTTGATGTGTTTACGATCGATTCTAGTGCGGCGAGGATTGCCGCGCAGCCAGCCAGATCGTCGGCAGCGCGCATTTTGATTAGGCCATCCTCTATCGAGAAATCAGGTAAATCAGGAACGACTGGCCGCGGGAGATCGCCGAGGTTGATTTCTGCATCCGACAGTTCCGCATATACGGTGTCGGTACCAAGCCAGCCGGCAACTTCTCGAGATTTAGAAAAATCACCTTCTGCCGGTTCAGCTCCGGTCACCCTGGCTTCGATTCGCTCGCCATTCTCCCCGATAACTAAAATCTTGGTTCCTTCACGACCAGCGGCGATGCCTACTCCACCAAGGGTTTTCAGCGTTAGCTTTGAGCCGTTTCGAACGACAACTTCGTAGCCGGGATGATCGGTGTGAGCGACAAACGCTATTCCGGGCGCTGCATGATCTTTGCCGTGTTTTGTAGCGAGAACATTGCCCCATTCATCGATCACTACCTCTAAACCGCCATTTCTGGCATGTTCTGCCAGGTAGTCGGCTGGCCCATCTTCCCAATAGGAAGTAGCAGCGAACTCGCCGAGTTCGGAGAGAATTTCGATTGCGGCAGATTTGATCTGCCCGGAGCCACCAGAAGAGGTGTTATTTCCAGAATCAGAACTGGTGGTCATGAAAGATAAACCAGAGAACGACGAAGTGTTGTTGAATCAGAGTTTTGTTCCGAGAAGCATACGCGTTGAAACGTTCCCAAGCGTCACACTAACCGTCTATCACGTTCTACAATGCCCGAGTTCGTAATGACCGACATTTTGAATATCCTGAATTGAGATCGAATCAATATGCCTGAAGTGCTCGTATTTTCTGGTCCCGCACTCCCCTTGTTAGACATGGCGAATGAAATGAAACCAGGTGACTGGAATCTACACGTTTGCACTACCGAATCGACCGATGAGGAGGTTGCGAGAGCAGCTGAGATCGCAGATTTCATTCTGGTGTTCGGTCACGGAGTATCTGACGAAACCCTTCGACTCGCAAAGAAAACGAAGCTAGTACAACTTTGCTCTGCTGGTTTCGACGGGGTGAATCTTGGACTCGCCGGTGAGATGGGCATCCCAGTCGCCAATAACGGTGGTGCGAATGCTATTCCGGTTGCAGAGTTTGCGATCACACTCGCTCTATCGACGATTCGTCACCTTCCTGTGTCTAATGCAGATACGAAGGATGGCGACTGGATGCGACCAGAAGTGGATGGGCGTGACTCCCACGAGCTATTCGGCGCAACCGTCGGAATCGTCGGCGCCGGTCGTATCGGTAGCAACGTTGCTGGAATGCTTCGAGGATTCGAGACCACGACTCTCTATTCGGACAAAGTTCAAAGCGAAAAAGCAGAGGGCTACGGAGCAACGAGGGTCGAACTCGACGAGCTATTAGAACGATCGGATATCGTTACCCTTCACACCCCTCTCGACAGCAGCACCCAAGCGTTGATCGGTGAGCGTGAGCTTAGACTAATGAAGAAGACCGCAGTTCTAATCAACACGTGCCGAGGACCGGTTGTTGACGAAATAGCGTTACAACACGCGCTTGAGGACGGCGAAATATGGGGTGCAGGATTGGATGTATTCGAGCAAGAACCCGTCGATCCAGACAATCCGTTGCTCACGATGGATAAGGTTGTAGTCGCTCCGCATATTGCGGGTAAGAGTTACGAAAGTTATCCGCGTAGAGTACGATTTGCCTTCGACAATATGAAACAAGTTTGGGATGGCGGTACCGCGCAAAGCATCGTCAAGCCCGAATAAATCCAAACTAATTCAGCCAACCAGTAAAACGAGAACTTACACAGACCTATGAGCCCAGACGCTAAAGATATTCGAGTTCTATTTCTAGGCCCTAAAAACCTACGTAATGGCACCGCAGCCGACTTTCCACATCAGAGCGCAGCAGCCGCAGAGATGGGTGCGGAATTTGTGGTGTACGACGGTGACAGCGATGGCGAGTTGATTGAGGCTCTCAAAGACGCCGATGTAGCGATGGCCGCTGGTCACGGGGTATCACCCGATCTATTCGTGCACATGGGCAACAACGGTCGCTGCAAGGGACTCGTTTCCTTCGGGCATGGCTACGACGGAATGGATCTTGGTTCCGCAGTTGAAAACGGTGTAGTTCTCGCCAACACTGCTTCGTTCGGAACTGAAGAAGTCAGCAACCAGACGATGATGCACTTTCTCGTTTGCTCACGAAAATTTGTACTTCACGACAAGCTGGTCAAGAACGGCACGTGGACCCGAGAGCACCTAGCTCCAATGGGTCACATCGCTGGTCAAACATTCGGGATTATCGGACTTGGTGACATCGGTCGAACGGTAGCTCGAAAGGCTCAGGCTTTCGGCATGAAAGTAATTGGTTACGATCCTTTTGTTTCCTCGTGGGATGCCAAGGAATACGGCGTAGAGATGGTTGGCAGTCCTCAGGAAATTGCCAAGCGATCTGACTATGTTTCGCCGCACACCTACCTGACTCCAGCGACTCACCACATGGTTGGCGCTGAGTTCTTTGACCTTATGAAACCAACTGCTTACCTGATCAACTGCTCACGTGGACCTGTGGTCGATGAGAAAGCGCTGATCGAGGCACTCCAGCAGGGCAAGATCGCTGGCGCTGGACTCGACGTGTTCGAGAAGGAACCTGTAGATCCGAACAACGAATTGCTCAAGATGGACAACGTATCTGTCACGAACCACTACGCCTCCTACAGTGAAGTAGCGTGGGGTCGGGCGAACACACAGCTCGGCGAAGAGGCGATGCGAATCGCACTAGGCTACTGGCCAATGTCGCTAATCAACCCAGACGTCCGAAGCACTGTAGAGCCACGCAACTGGGCAGTTAGCTGGGAGGTCATGCTAGCCGAGCAAGGCAAGTAATGAGCGTTTTTCAAACGTTCTTCTTTGGGGGGCTGGAACTCGAAGTTTTGGACCCACTGATTTAATATTTTTTGGAGTAATAAAAATGTCAAAGCATAGAGTTGTTGTGCTCGGGCCGGTTACTGACGACCCACTGCACCACGAGCGCGCCGAGATGGCCGATCTAGATGTGGAATTCGTTCAGGAAGCCCCGCAGTCTGAGGGCGAAGCGATCGAAGCAGTTCGAGGCGCAGACGCAATAATGATGCGAGGTGGCTGGGGTACTGAGCAAGTGATTCGAGCGGCAGACACGGCCAAGGTTTTGGCTGTCTACTCGCACGGTTTCAACCACATCGATGTGGACGCTGCGACCGACATGGGCATCATCGTTACAAACGGCGCAGGTATGTGTGCTGAAGAGGTTTCCAACCAGGCCGTAACGATGACGCTGGCCCTCAACCGTCACACGGTGCAATCGACTCTCCAATTGCGAGAAGGCCGATGGGACGCCGCAGAATTTTCACCTATTGAGCCAATCGATGAACAGACTCTTGGAATCGTCGGCTTCGGAAATATCGGACGACAGGTCGCACGGAAGCTTGGTCAGGGATGGCGCATGGAAACTGTCGTCTACGATCCATACGTACAGCCGTGGATCATCAACGAATATGGTGTGGAGCAGGTCTTCGAACTCAACGACCTATTCGAACGATCTGACTATGTCGTTGTAGTGGTTCCATTGAATGCAGAAACGTTCCACATGATCGGCAAAGAGCAGTTTGATGTGATGAAGGAATCTGCGTACTACATCAACGTTTGCCGTGGTTCGGTAAACGATGAGCCAGCATTGATCGAAGCCCTACAACAGGGCAAGATGCGTGGCGCCGGGCTAGATGTGTTCGAACAAGAGCCGGTAGATCCGAACAATCCTCTACTCCAAATGGAGAACGTAATCACCGCACCGCACTCAGCGGGCCAATCAACTCGTTCGGCATGGCTATCGCGACAGCGTGCCTCGCAGCAGGTCGCAGCGGTTCTTAGGGGCGAATGGCCGAGCGCTGGTCAGAACCCTGAAGTTACTTCGAAGCTAGATGAGCAGAAGCGAATGCCAGGAACGGCAGGACACATCAACGGTCACGGCGACTAGGCTTCAGGAACAAACGAAATTTTGAGCCGGCGGGGTTTTGGCTCCGCCGACTTTGTTTAAGAAGAAATATGAGCAACAAACTCCGTATCGCAACCCTCGGTATTCACCACGAGACAAACACGTTCGCCAGTAACCCCACGACCATGGACAGCTTCAAGGTTTCGGGGATGCAGACCTACGCAGTGCAGCGAGGTCAGCACTACTACGATATGCACGAGCTATCGCAGACATCTATGGCCGGGTTCATTCAGGCTTCGAAACGACTCGATTTCGAGCTTACCCCGCTGATATTTGCAGCCACTGACCCTGGTGGAACGATCAGTAAAGAGGTGTTCGACACGCTCGGCGGAGAAGCGTTGGACATGCTTCGTGAGCAGGGTCCATTCGATGGGGTTTTACTGAATCAGATGGGTGCGGCCGTCTCTGAGGAGTATCCCGACATGGACGGCGAACTGGCTCGACGCGTGCGCGAAATTATTGGGCCAGATGTGCCGGTCGCCATGACCCTAGATCTCCACGCCAACGTTTCGCAGCAGATGGCTGATGAGACCGATGCGTTAGTCATCTACAAGACGAACCCGCACACCGACGCCGTGCCACGAGCGCACGACGCTTGCGATCTTGTCGTGCGTATGGCTACTGAGAATTGGCGACCTGCAAAGTGGCTCGAAATGCCTCCCATGGTCGTTGGAATTTTCCAGCATGACACGCGCTACATGCCGATGAAGGCGGTTATTGACGATCTAGAAACTGTGCTTGCTCAGCCGGGAATCGTTGGCGGCTCCATTGGTGAAGGATACCCATGGTCGGACGTCTACGAGAACGGACTTGCCTGCTACGTGCTTCACGAAAGTTCGATTGACGAAGCGAAGAAGGCTGCACGTTGGATCACTGATCGCGCATGGGCAAATCGAAAAGAGCTATATGAACCGGTTGGACCTACAGCTTCAGAAGCAGTTGAATATGCGTTGCAACGGGCAGCGGCGAAATCTGAAGATTCAGGGCCCATCGTGTTACTTGACGTTGGAGACAACATCGGAGCGGGAAGTTCAGGGGATAGCACTTTTCTACTTGCTGAAGCGGTAAAGCAGGGGGCATCTTCTTGGCTTCAAACAGTGCGTGACACGGAAGCTATTACAGCCTGTTTAGTCGCTGGAATTGGCGAAAATGTGACGGTCGAAGTAGGCGCCAAAGCCGATTCACTACATGGAACGCCGGTTCGTCTTACTGGACGAGTTACCCGCATCTCAGATGGTCGATTTGAAGACAGCGGTACGGTTCACGCTGGTTGGAGATTTTTCGACGGTGGCACGACGGTGGTGATCGAAACGAAAGAAGGCCCGACTGTAGCACTCGTGACAACTCGAGTCGGCAATATGAGTCGAGAGCAATTTTACTCGCTCGGGTACCGACCCGAAGGCTTCGACATTGTGGTCGCCAAGGGAGTAGTTTCTCCTCGACCTGCGTATCAACCAATAGCGAGTGAAATGATCACTGTAAATACTCCCGGAGCTACTTCAGCCGATATGTTGACCTTCGACTACAAACGAGTTCGCAAATCGTTATATCCGCTAGATATGGAAGCTACGTACACACACAGCGATTAGCGAGTTGTAGGGATCGCAGATTCCATCTCCACCCATCCGCCGAAGTCGCTTCGCTTCGGTCGAGACGCCTGGCAGAATCGCTACCAAGAACTGAAACTACTTACCGTTTTCGACGATCGCAGCGACAGGTCCCCAGCCGTTCAGCCACGGCTCGTTACTGGCATATTCGAAGAGCGTTCGAACTTCGTCAGCCGACATGCTTATTCGCCAATCAACTCGGCGCATTTCTTTTTCCTCGATAGTCAACCGAATAGATTCATCAATCTCGATACGGTACTCAACACCTTTATACAGGTGCTCGGCTTTATCTCTATCGACACCGAGTTCGCGAACCGAAAACGTGTGTTTCGTTTCCTGATCCCATGCGAGTCGACATCGGTTAAGTCCCATCTGAAAATCGCTGGCTTTGTACCAGGTCTCCATATCGGCACGACCGAATATGTACGGCAAGCGATGATCGGGATCAGGAATTAGCCATTCATATCGGCTTAGGCTGACTTTCATACCGGTCACAGAGTCTCCGGTATGTCGAAGGCTGAGTTGCTTTACGATTCCATCTTCGAAATGGGTTACGTCGATTGAATTCTCACCGAGCCCCCACTCCTGCTCTCGCCAAACACTAGATGCAACACCGTCCTTGAGGATTATCTTGTGATGCAGGAATCGAAATTCGTCATCTTCGGTAACGTGACGAATATCGAGAGATCCTGTTATATCTCTTCCAAATTTCGTGTTCCGAAGCGGAATAGTTGCGCGATCGTAGTAGGTATCTAACAGAGCTTCGACGGACATATTTTTCACAGACTCGGATTTATCTACGGTGGATAACTGGTTGGTCGAGAACAAAACGACCCGAGCGAGTTTACCCGCAAGCTCGGTCGCACGGTTGCACGGTCGTTAGGGTTAAATCAGATTGCGGTACCAATTCTGGCCTTGCTTGAACAGGTCGACCACTTCGTTGCGCTGTGCATCGGTATAGAAGCGACCTTTGGTCTTCACCCAGTTGATTCCCTCGCCAATTTGATCGGCGTAGAACTTCGCCGATTCGACGCTGGCTTCGGATTGTGCGCCGGTGCCTCTTATGTAAACCGGGCTTGTGTGAGCCCAGATCGGCTGATTGAACGAATCGCGAGAACCTGAACCCAGTCGAGCACCGATCCAGCCGTCAGATTCGGCAATTATATCGACTTCGACGTGACCGGTATTCACGCCTCCAGGGAAGTCTCGCCTCGCAACCACTTTTCCGTTGAGAACGATTTCTACCCGCTCGACGGCGTGATGCGAGTTCCAATTCGCGTGAACAGGAATACGTGCGCCTTTATCGACTTGAATCGTTGCACCCGGCTCTTGTGCGGCGACCGATAAGAACAATGCAGGTCCGTTCGTAATGAACGTTTTACCGGTACGAATCCCGTCGAGCCATGATTCGTAGGCGAATCCGCCGTTGGTCTGCGAATAAACGCGATTGGCAGAACTAACGAACCAATCGGAACCAGTCGACACTGGCATTTTGATTCCGGTATTGAGTATGTGATACCAGTAGAGATATTCAATATCGGTCCAGAACGGATCGAACAGATTCATGGCATGCACCTTGCCGAGCGCTGCCGCGACCGGAGCTTCCATACCTTGTCCGTTGTGGCACCAGATAACGAGTCCATCTTGGTCGTTCGCCTGATCGCAGGCATAGCTGAGCGGCGGATAATCGGGATCGAACTGGTCGATGATGAGCCCGCGACTAATCGGATCGACCTGGTTGCGAATGTTGAGCAGCATCACATGTCCGTAGCCGATTTTGAACGGGTCAGAGGGATCGTGATTATGGCGGGTTTCTTCACCGCTTTGAACGTGGTGATGCGTGTCGGTGTACTCAGTCAGCACCCCCGGCGGGTACTTGTTAGTTGCGTAGTCGAGATCCCAACGTTTGAGAATCGATACAGCGGTCATTCGAAGATCTTCAACCCGCGAGTCGTATGCGAGCCGACGGTCGGGATCGGTTTCCTTTTCGTCGTAGTGAATATGGGTGTTGCCGGGGTGCCAGCCTCGATCTGGAAGATCGGACCATCGTTCCAGTTGGATATCGACCGACGAATCGGAAGAACCATCGACTTCGATAGTCCTTTCCCATGGCGTGAACTCCGTTCCACGCTCCACAAGGACTCGATGGTAGCCCCGAGTCGTATCGAGGGAGAATTGACCGTCGCTGTAAAAGAACGGTTCGCCCGAGCCGACTTTCCACATGGCGTCGACGGGTGCAACGTTTTCGCCGTTCGGATCGAGCACTTGTACTCGCGCCTGAACGATTTCACCTGTTGCGGCGTCTCTGATTTCGCCTGTGATCTTGGGCATGATGTTCCTTGTCGGACTCGAAGTAATCGACGGCAGCGACTTTAGTTCTCGTGCTTAGGATGCTTTTTGAGCCTTCGTCGATTCGTGATCGTGCTACGTTAGCCGCAACGCTAATATTCAGCAACAAGCCCAGAAGACGGCATTCGGCTTCTGATTTGGAGAAACTAACAATGGGAACATATTACGAAGGCGTAGTATCCGCTATCGACGATGTAGTCGAAGGACCGATTCCACCTCGGGTCGACGCATCGATGGGACCGGGAATGATGCACATCGAAGTGGATAAAGTAGTCGCTGAGATGGGTCCTGCGCCTTGGTCAAAGCTTCTTATCGAAGATGAACGAAACTTAGGGACGCTTATCGCTTCCATGCCGGGTCAAGGCAATCACGCTCATTGGCACAGCAATTTCGACGAGTGGTGGTGCGTTATGGCGGGCAAGCTCAAGTGGGAACTAACGGGCGGCAAGATTATTCATGCACAGAAAGGCGATATCGTCTGGATTCCCCGGGGCACTGTTCACCACATCGTCACTGAGGGCGACGAGATGAGTTTGCGATTCGCAGTCGCTATGCCGCCTGCAGTCCACGTTTGGCAGGAAGAGTGCGAGAACTGCGATGTAACGTGGGAATCACGAGAGTCGTAGGCTTGGGCTAGGCACCCATTACCCGAGCGATGACCACGCCAATGCCGGCTATCAGGCAGTAGGCGATGAAGGGTCGGAGCGATCCGTTCTTTAGCAACTTGATGAATCCGGCTATCACTAAATAAGCTGTGATAGCCGAGATTCCCGCTCCTAAAGCGGCTGCACCAAGATTGATGTCGGCGGCGGAATCGAGAGCATCCTTGGCAACAATAACACCCGCACCAGCGATTGCGGGAGTCGCCAGCAACATTGAAAATCTTGCAGCTGACTCTCTGGATAATCCCACCGCCATCCCAGTAACCATCGTCACGCCAGAGCGTGAAATACCAGGGAAAGCAGCAAGAACCTGAATCAGACCAATAGTGAAGCTCTGCTGAACTTTGAGCGAGTCGATTCCGATTGTCCTCTTGTGGACATATTTACCGAATAGTTCTCCGACAATAAGAGCAAATGCGGTCGCAATCAGCAGCCAGCCGACCGCTATCGGATCACGAAAATCATTCTCTAGCGAATCTTTGATGAACGGAGCAATTACGACCAATGGAACAGTTCCAGCAACGATCAACACTGCTAATGTCCTAGATCTAACTATCCCGCCTGAGTCGTCGATTTCGACCGGCCCATTACCTGTCAGCCCAGTCACCATCTGAATCCACTCGCGCCGGAAGTACACCAATACTGCCACCAGCGTGCCGACGTGAACGGCAGCGTCAAAGAACAAGCCCTGATCGGGCCAGTTGAACAGCCATGATCCGAGGATCAAGTGTCCACTGCTGCTTATCGGCAGAAATTCTGTGATGCCCTGCACAATTGCGAGGACGATTATCTGTATGAATGACATGGCTTCTTGAAGTTTGAACGTTTCGCAAATTTCATGCCACACATTCACACAACCACTATATGGCTTGTTAACCTTTGGTCGTCTTTCCATCAATCGGATTCGATAATGGAAAACATCAAAATATTTTGCACTCCATAACAACGAGACTAAAAATGGCATCAGCGGTCGTAATAACCCGAATCGAAACGTTACGAAACCCCGAGTACCCGATGATCGTGTGGGCAAAGATTTACAGCTCAGATGGCTATGTTGGGCTTGGAGAAACTTCGTTCTCTCCTGACGCGATCGAAGCATATATTCACGGCGATATCGCACCATACTTGCTCGGTAAAGACCCAGACCAACTCGATCTGCACTGGGACACTCTCGGTCGACGGATGAAGGTAAATCGTGGGCGCAGCGTTGATGCATCGTCGGTTTCGGCAATCGATATGGCACTTTGGGATTTGTACGCCAGACGTAATAATCAACCTCTGTATCAAGTGCTAGGTGGACTAGCCCGAGATAAGATCCGGGTCTACAACACTTGCGCTGGATACTCGTACGGAGTGAAGGTCAGCGGCGGCTGGTCACCGGGTCAAATCGACTACCGACCTGATCAGCCCTATGAGGATTACCACGCCTTCATGACCGATGCTGGTGAGCTTGCCGATAGTTTGATGTCGGAAGGCTTCACGGCTATGAAGATCTGGCCATTCGACAAATATTCACTCGAATCAAATGGACAGTTCATCCACGCCACCGATCTTGAAGAAGGGACCGAGCCGTTCAGGAAGATTCGAGAGGCAGTCGGCAACAAGATGGACGTCATGGTTGAGATGCACAGCCTGTGGAATCTTTCCTCGGCAAAGAGGATCGCAAAGTCGGTTGAGCCGCACAGTCCGTTCTGGTTTGAAGACCCCGTACCGATGGACAACATCGACACCCTCGCCGAGTTCCGCAAGTCGACTGACATTGCAACGACAGCCAGTGAAACTGTAGCGACCCGATGGGCGTTCCGAGAGATGTTCGAAAAGCAGGCGATGACCATCTGCATGCTCGATATTTCGTGGGTTGGCGGAATCTCTGAGGCGAAGCGAATCGCATCAATGGCGCATGCCTACCACATGCCGGTAGCACCTCATGACTGTGTGGGTCCAGTGACTCTTATGTTCAGCGTCCACCTCTCTTTGAACGCACCGAATGCTCTGATTCAAGAAACCGTTCGTGCGTACAACAACACCTGGTACAAAGAGATTGTTGACCAGCTACCAAGGATCGAAAACGGTTATGCGTACCCGCCTGTGGGCGATGGCGCCGGAACGAACCTGTTGGATTCGTTCTTGGAAGACCCGAAGACCACAACGATCGGCAGTGATCTATAAATCATTTGGGAATATCTTTATTCAAAGTGCTGACCACTATGGGTCAGCACTTTTTGGTTAATTATCGCCAAAGATCAGCCGGCACTATCCGTATATGATCTGACCGCAGAACTAGGCGTGTAAGACTGGAGTATCCCGAATGGCACTAGACGAATATCAATCAGTAAATCGAGATAACTAGGACGACCGAGTTCCGATTCATTTGAATTCTGACGAGTACGTAGTCCAGAAGTTCATCGACGATTCGAAGCACATCAGCGAAGTGGTTCGGTTCGATCTCGACCGTAATGAATTGGGCGATGTAGCTGGTAAATCGTTGATGCACTTGCAGTGTCACTTTGGCCACGACACGCTAAGTTGGGCTCGGCGAGGAGCCGAGGTTACGGGTATCGATTTCTCGGAGCCAGCGATCGAAGCTTGTAAAAACTTTAGTGCGAAGTCGGGTATGCCGGGTGAGTTCGTCGTCGCAGATGTAAACGATTCGCCGCATGTCTTGCCAGACAGACAGTTCGATATTGTGTTCACCGGCGTCGTTGCCATTTGCTGGTAACCCGATATTGGGCGCTAGGCAGAAGTCATTGCCGGATTCCTAAAACCGGGCGGGACGTTCTACATTATTGATGGTCACCCAATGGTGTGGACGGTTTCCGATGAAGACCACGGCGACGATATCGTTCTCGATTGGCCATATTTTTAATCGGCGGGACCGCAACCCTACGAGGAAAGTACGTCATACGCCGGTACTGGCACAATCGAACACACCAAGATGTACAACTTCACGCACGGACTCGGCGAGACGATTGATACGCTGATTCAAGCTGGACTCGTGATTGATTTTGTTCATGAGCACAAGGTTGTTCACTGGCAAGCTTTACCGACGATGGTTACAGCGGGCAAAGGGCTTTGGGAAATGCCCGATGGCAAAGAAGATTATCTCTCTCTTATGCAGTCGATCAAAGCACACAAACCGGAATAGTTTCACCTACAGCGGGTGATGATCATCGTCCCAACCTACTCCACCGACAATTATCTAACATCCGGTTTCCCGATTTCAGCCGAGGGATATGGGGTGGTGTTGCACTCGCTCTGCGCACCCCTCCTCCCATCCGCCGAAGATACATCCGCAGGAGTCGGATTGTTAGAGGATAGGACTGCCCGGGCGTCCTATGCTCGCGTACACTACCGCCGCAAGTAACAAACCAACTCTCGCCCCAGTTCTAGTAAACGAGATACCTCATGCCGCACAAAGTCGCCGATACAATCTTCCAGTTCAACGCTCCCGGTCCTAAGCCGAACGGACTTCAGGCTGCCGACGACGGTCTGTGGATCATCGATCAGGGCGACGACCATATTTACAAGGTTGATTGGGCGACCGGTGCCGTGTTGGTCGATTTGCCAACCGACACCGTATCGGCGAGCGGAATAACAATTGGTGGCGGCTACATTTGGGTCGCTTCGACCTACAGCTGCGAGATCTACCAGCTTGATATGGACACAGGCAAGACCATTGAGGTCTACCCTTCTCCCGGAACTGGAATCAACGCAACTCGTGAGCATCTTGACGAGCAGGCTGGGCGAAAGTCCGAGCCCACCGGCGATCACGGTCTTGAGTGGAAAGACGGTAATCTGTACGTCGCTTCACCTCCTTCACAGTTCGTCCACGTAATCGATACTTCGAACTTCCAAGAAATTCACCGAATGAAAGCTCCTGGATTTCGTGTGCACGGCCTTGCTTGGGCTGAAGAGGAAGGCCACGTTTGGATCGCCGATACCGCATTTGGCGTAGTTAGTCGACATCGACTCGAAGACGGCCGTTGTTTCGATGCGTTCAGGGTTCTCGACCCGATTCAAGTGCACGGCATGACCATCAAAGACAACCGTCTTTGGTATGCAGACGACCGAGGTCCTATCGGCTTCCTAGATGTAGGCATGGAGCCAACGTTCTAATCTTGCCTGTTGGGTCAACGATCATCACCAGCTATCCTTAACTGGCTATAACTTGAACAAGAGAGCGCCCGTATTTAGAACTTCCGGATACGGGCGTTATTTTCTAACTAACCGCACCCCTCTTATCGAGAAAGTCGCAACCGAACCATGTCCACTGTTTTCGTAACCGGAGCAACCGGTCGCTCAGGCCAATTCATCGTCAGCGATCTATTAGAAAACGGCTATAACGTGGTCGGGGTCGATCAAAATTCGCCCACAGACACAAGGCAACAGCGAGTTCCGGGTCACACGTTCAAGTTTGTGGATGTAACTGATTTCGGTCAGGTTCTTTCAGCAATGAAAAATTGCGACGCCGTGATTCACATGGCTGCGATTACGAACCCTATCATCGCTCCTGAACACGAAGTTTTCCGAGTCAATATGACTGGCAACTGGAACGTTCTTGAAGCAGCCGAGGTTCATGGCATCAGCAAGGTTGTTCTAGCTTCTTCGGTGAATGCAGTCGGTGGGGTCTTCTCGAAAGGGATTACTCCTAGACCGTATTTCCCGATGGATGAAGAACACCCGACGTTTGCGGAAGATGCTTACTCACAAGGCAAGTGGATTGGCGAGCAGATGGGTGATGCGTTTGTGCGTCGTCGTCCCGGTGAAGTTCAGATCGCATCAATGAGGTTCCATGGTTTGATGGACAGAGAACGTCAGGCTGCTCTCAATGCTGCAGACGTGCGTCACGGAGCCTATGGCACCAACGCTATGCACTTCTGGGGTTGGACAGATTTCGCCGAGGCAGCACGAGCTTGTGTGTTGGCCATCGAGGTGGACTTCGGTGGACACGAGGCATTCTTCATAAATAGTGAAGATACTTCTGCCGACGAGCCAACAGAAGAATTGATCAAGAAGGTCTACCCGGAAGCCGAAATTCGATCGCCAATGCCCGGCAACACGTCGGCAATTTCGGTCGAAAAGGCAAAAAGGCTTCTAGGTTGGCAGCCAAAAGCCACGTGGCGTGACGCTTAATCGAGCTAAGTAATCTCCATTACTACGATAAACTTTTCGGCGATCATAAAATAGAAATACGGTCGCATGAATTGCGACACCAAGAAAACAAACAGAGTCTAATTAGTTGACCTCACCTTCCCATCCAGTCCCGAAGCACCGAGCCGCTCGCAAAGTTCTGACCGTATTGGGTCCGATCGAACCCGCAAAAGTCGGGATTACGACCACTCATGAACACCTATTGATCGACTTCAGTGTTGTTTTCACCGAGCCAAAAGAGGCTTCTGATCGCAAGTTGATGGACGAGAAAGTATCGCTAGAAAACCTCGGCTGGGTTCGCTACAACTGGACGAGCAACCGCGACAACCTTCAGCTACTCGATGAGGATGTTGCGACTTGGGAAGCACAGCAATATTTCAATGCAGGCGGCAGCACGATTGTCGATGTGACGTCGGTTGGGCTTGCCCGTGACCCAAAGGCGCTGGCTCGCATTTCGCGTGCAACAGGTCTGAACGTTGTTATGGGCGCGGGAAACTACGTCCACATGACGCACGCTCCCGAGCTGAATGATTTAACTGTTGAACAGATCGCAGGTCAAATAATCCACGATATCGACCAGGGTGTCGGCGACACCGGTATTCGATCGGGAATCATTGGCGAAATCGGCTGTTCAAACCCGTGGCACGAATCCGAGAAGAAAGTTCTCGAAGCAGCTGTGATCGCACAGCGAGAAACAGGCGCTCCGCTACTCATTCACCCGGGCCGCAGCGAACGTGCGCCGCTTGAAATACTGGAAGCAGTCGATAAGTGGGGCGGGAACGTAAGCCGTACGGTGATGGGTCACGTCGAACGCACGGTTTACGACCGAGGAATATTGAACGAACTTATAGCGACTGGTGCGTATCTCAACTTCGATCTGTTCGGTCACGACTCATCTTTCTACCCACTTGCTCCTGAATCGCACATGCCTGCTGATCACGAGCGCATAGAGATGATCGAGCACATGGTGTCGGAAGGTAAGCGCGGCAAAATATTGGTCGCTCACGACGTTTGCTCGAAGCACCGTCTGAAGACATACGGCGGACACGGCTACGATCACATTCTCACTCGGGTCGTCCCGCGAATGCGGGCTCGTGGCATGAGCGAAGAGGTTGTTCGACTTATCCTCGTCGACAACCCGACTCGAATGCTGACGTTCGACTAGGCCCGTTTAGTTCCGCTCAAATCTGTCTGATTTCACGCTATTGGTCGCAAAAAGGCCAGTCGGCGCGCCATCTGAGCTTGTCGGTTAGTCATCGAGCCAGTTGGCTGGTGGGTACGAGGTAACTATTGAACGATAGCGGTGTTCGCATCGAGTTCGGCAATTAATACTTCAGCGCGTGCGATGATCGTAGGCAATTTGGGATCCTGAGACAACGAAATCGCCTCTTCAAGATCTGCTCGCGCTAGTTTAAGTTCAATTTCAGCTTGGATATATAGCTGCGCCCTATCGAGATATAAAGCCGCCTGAGCAGGTGCCAGTTCGATTGCCTTGTTGAAATCTTCCAGTGCAGGGTTCCCTGCGGCAAGAACATCTCGGTAAAACCTTCCGCGCCACCACCAAGTCGAGGCATCATCAGGATCGGTCACAACCGCTAGATCGAACCAAGCGAGTGCTGTTTCGTGGTCACCTCTATCAGCTTCTACGCGACCCAGAACCAGATGGGCAGCAACTGATTCGTTGTCGAGTTCGTACGCTCTTCGAGCATCACGCTCAGCACCATCGATGTCGTCTGTCGCCATACGAGTGAGACTGCGATTAGCATAGGCGACCGAAAGATTTGGTTTGAGCTCAATGGCACGGTCGAAGTCGAGCATCGCCTCTTCGTACTTGCCTTGAAGCATAAACGCCTGACCTCGGCCGTCCCAGCCACGAGCGAATACCGGCTCTAGCTCAACAACGGTTGTGAACGTGCGTTCGGCATCTACGTATTCGCCTCGGCCTAACGAGTTGTAACCCTGAAGGTAGAAAATTACGCTCTCTGATTCGGGAACTTCCGTTCCTTTCGGTTCAGGAGTTGGCATGACGGTTGCTCGAGCACGAGCGGTCGCGAGTGGCACGTTGGTTGCTAAGGGTTCGGATGTCGACTCAATGACTTCTGTGACGGGCGAAGCTTCGAGCGCATCTACCAAATCGGCGTCTGCAGCTGAGCAAGCGATTGCTAGCAGAGCTATTAGGCTGATCAAGAGGAGAGATATAGGGCGACGGTTCAACATGCGTTCAATTATCGGTACTTATTGGTTGTGATGCTTTGGCATCTCTGCCGCAGATACGTCGAAACTGCGCTGTGAGGTTTCCCTATTAAGCGGCAGAAAGCTCGCCAACAATAATTTCCACGGCAAGACGTTCGTCAATTTCGCCTTGTTTGATTGCGAGATCGGCCGCAAGTAAGCGCCGTAGGATATTTGCGAGATGATCGGTGCCGAAGCTGTGTGACTGTCGCATCGTTTTATCGAGCGCGTATCGATTCGTCAGACCAATTCGCTTGCCTAGTTCCTCAGATTGAACGCCCTGCTGCTGAAGCTCTATCGTGAGAATCAATAACCGCACTTGCCGTGCCAGCATCGACAGGATGCTTTGAACGCTCGACCCACCAGATAGCAGCGAGTAAAGCAGATTCATAGCCACAGCGGGTCGGCGTTCCAGCACCGCGTCGACGGCTGCGAAGATATTGGCTTCCCGAGCGTCAGGAACCATGAGGTCGATGTCTTCAGGCGTGACTTCTCGGTCTCCAGCGTAGAGGGCTAATTTCTTGATTTCTTGATCGAGTAAACGAGTATCCGAACCGGCAAGCCAAGCGATACGGGCGACTGCATCTCGATTGGTTTCGGCGCCGTAGAACGCGAAACGATCTCGAACCCAGATTTCAAGTTCAGGTCGGCGCATCGTTCGATATTGCTGAATCCGGGCACTCGGACCAACCGACTTAAGAGCCAGCCCATTGTCACGAAGGCTTACTTCTTCAACAAAAACTAGTTCGGTAGTGGCAGGAATTTCGCTGAGTTTGGCAGTGAGTTCACGCCATTCGTTGCCCAGAGATTTGTCACGTTTCTGCATTCGACCCAACAAGCCGTAGACGATCACGACTCGACGATCGGCCATGAACGGAACGAACTGTGCGGCTCCAATAACGTCGTTCAGCTTGAATCCACGGCCTTCAAACACGGTGGTGTTCGGGTCACGTACTTCCGCAGGTCCGGCCGATTCACGAATTTTCAGAAGGGCTTCCGACCTTGCGTATTCGTCTTCTCCGTGCAGCACTCTGATCATGAGATTTGCGATTTCCTGAAAATGAGATGATTGGCTGACGCGATAGACGAATCAGTAGATACACTTTCTAACATGTTCAGACTCTTGGCGATACGCTCGGTTGTCCTTCCATTCCTAAAATTGGTGTGGAGACTGCTGCTCGACAGGCGCGTACCTGTTTTCACGAAAACTATCCCGTTCTTGGCGATTATCTACATAATTTCACCCTACGACTTCATCGCCGATTGGCGACCCGTACTCGGACAGTTCGACGATTTGATAGTCACGGTTATTCTGTTTCTCTTGTTTATTGCGGCATCACCGAGACACGTTGTACTCGACCAGACTATTGGGCGAAAACTACGAAAAATGCAAGACGAGCAGGGATTAGACGGCCAAAACCCGTTCGATTTCGGTAATCCCCAGAACCCGAATCAGAAAGAATCGGAAGACGGGAAAACCGTCGATGCTGAATTCAGATATGTTGACGATGAAGAAATTGAAGACGGTGAAGAAGAAAAATAGCCGAGAAATTACTCTGTTCCGGCGTTACGATTAACAGTCGGTGCGGTTGAAACAGCAACCACGCCCTTTCTCGACACACAAGACTGGCCAGTACTAACGACTTATGAAGATCGGCATCCTCGGTCTGCCCGCTAGCGGCAAGACCACGATATTTAACTCACTGACCCGCGGTAAAGCTGACGTTGGTGGCTTCGGCGCTACGCGTTCAGCGAACATCGGCGTTGCCCACGTTCCTGATGAACGCGTCGACATCCTCACCAAGATGTTCAAGTCTAAGAAGACGATCTACGCCGAAGTTCAATACGTCGACCTTCCAGGTAGCAGTTCGGGTGAACTGTTCGAAGGCGAAGCGATGGCTCAACTTCAGCAGGTCGACGCTATATTGCACGTGGCTCGAGCGTTCGAGGATGGATCGGTTCCGCACCTAGAAGGTATGGTCGACTACAAGCGTGATATCGAAAAAGTGGCGTTCGACATTTTGTTTGCCGACATCGCCCTGCTGGAACGTCGAGTTGAGCGTCTCACCGGAAGTCTCAAGACTATGAAGGTTTCTGATCGCGATGAAGCGAACAAGAACATCGACATTCTCAAGCGAATACAAGGTGATCTGGAAAACGGAATCGCCATTCGAGATCGTGATCTTGAAGCTTCAGAAATCAAAGCAATGTCCGATACCTTCACCCTGAGCAGCCTACCGTTATTGGTCGCACTCAACATCGGTGAAGACGATGTCGCCAACACCGAAGCGCTTGAGCAAGAACTTGACGGTCTGTTGGACGGCCGTTTGACCGGAGGAGCTGCTATCTGCGGAAGCCTCGAAGCCGAGCTTGTCGGCATGTCAGAAGAGGAAGAAACCGAGATGCGAGCTGGTCTGGATGCCGGTGAGCCTGGACTTTCTCGAATGATCAAGGTGTCTTACAAAGTTCTTGGTCTAAACTCGTTCCTAACTGTAGGTGAAGACGAAACCCGAGCATGGACTGTCAAGATCGGTGCGCTGGCTCCAAAGGCGGCAGCCGTTATTCATTCAGACATCGAGCGTGGATTCATCCGCGCCGAAACTGTCGCATACAAAGATTTCATTGCAGCCGGAACTATGGCCGAAGCACGCAATCGCGGGCAGTTCCGCCAAGAAGGTCGAGAATATGTCGTGCAAGACGGCGATATTCTAAATTTCTTGTTCTCGGTATAAATTCACTCTCACGAATCTGAAGTACTAGTAAAAGGAAGATCATGGCTGCTGAAGAATTAGGCAACGTTGGTAAAGCGCCTGCAGGCGATATTTTGACAAGCCGCAAGGTGTACATAGTGACACTAGTTCAACCCTCGCCGGGTGCGCCCGCAGGTTTTGAAGAGCGTTACAACGCCTACTGGGCGGCAGTTGAACAGCAAGTTTCGCAGCTCGAGGCGAAAGCCGGAGTTGTTATGCGAATCTTCGCCGAAGGAGTCATTGGCAGAGGTGACGACGCCATGCTTATGGTTCAGCAGTCGAACCCCGCCGCACATAGCTTCGCTCAGCGTCGTATTTCCGCCGGAGCGGAGTTTGAAGAACTCGAAGACACCGATTTGTTCGGTCAAGTAATCGACTGGGGTCGATGCTTACAGAGCGGCCTAATCAACCGAAACGTTGCCGACACGATTCAGGCTCATTACACAGAAGCAGCCGACAAGCGAATCGCTCATATGGAGCAGCGACTCTCGGAAGGCATTCTAGAATCAGAAGCAGCCGTTCTGCTAACTGGCGATCAGAACATTGCATTGCCTGACGGTGTTGAACGATTCATCGTTTCGCCCCCAGAACTCGATGAACTGAGTCGATGGGTAGAGGAGGCAAACAAGGCTATTCAACAGCAGATGGCTGAAGAGCAGGCTCGTGCTGCTGCAGGCGAGCCACCAAGCGCTCCGGGGCCTACAGATAAGGCTGACAGCGGTTCAGGACTCTGGACTCCAGGATCGTAGCTTAGCCAGAGCGGTCTGAATACTACCGCTCCACCGGAGAATGAATGCCAAATCTGGCGCAGATTCAACACAATCCACCGAACTACACATCCGGAATCGGGCTGTATCTCCATGTGCCGTTCTGCCAGACCAAGTGCTCGTATTGTGACTTCAACACATACTCCGGGATCGAAGATCAGATCTCCGGTTATGTGGTGTCGCTCCAGGACGAGTTGAGAGGTTGGGGAAACCTACTTTCTCAACCTCCCGTAAAAACGATCTTCCTTGGAGGCGGAACCCCTTCGTATCTGCCAATCAGTGATCTCGAAGACGTACAGAAAACGATTCGGTCTTCGTTCAAAGTTTCTCCAACTGCTGAAATCACCATGGAGTGCAATCCTGGCGATGTAACTTCGGAGAAAGCTGCCAACTGGCTGGCGTCGGGCGTGAATCGCATCTCAATGGGTGTCCAGAGCTTCGACAACGGATTATTGTCGCTGCTAGGCCGCAGGCATACTGCGCTCGAAGCGAAGAAAGCGTTTCGCACGTTACGTGAGGCAGGTTTCCGAAATCAATCAATCGATTTGATTTACGGATTGCCGTATCAGTCGACCGATCAATGGTCACACACGCTCAACGAAGCTATTGGGCTTGAGCCTGACCACATATCTCTTTACTCACTGCAAATCGAAAAGGGCACACCGCTCGCTGTAGACGTCGCCATCGGAAAAACGCCGATTCCTGACGATGATCTTGCAGCCGATATGTACGAAGAAGCTCAGCGTCGATTAGCTGGAAACGGCTTCACTCAGTACGAAATATCAAACTGGTCGAAACCCAAATTAGAGTCGCAGCACAATCTCCTGTACTGGCTCAACGAACCGTATTTAGGAGTAGGCCCTGGCGCGCATTCTTGGATTGCGGGTCAGCGATTCGCAAACCTGAAATCACCTCGCCGCTATGTGACAGTCGTCGGCAAAAACTACGAAGTGGTTGGACCTGATCCAGTTGCATCAATGCGAAGCCCGGCTGGGGCTGTTGAAGACGTCGACATCACAACGCCAGCGATCGACGTGGCAGAAACGATGATGATGGGCATGCGCCTGAATCAGGGTGTGACTCACAAGCGGTTCGAGAAGCGATTTGGCGTTGGGGTAAATATTGTCTTCCCTGATGAAGTGAAACGTCTCTTGAATTTAGGTTTGGTCGAAGCAACCGACGATGCCCTGATGCTGAGCGAGCGTGGACGATTATTAGGCAACGAAGTCTTCGCTGAATTCATCGGCGATAGCGACGACGAAGACTGAGCTTGGCGATTACAACTTTGCCCGAGTAATCGCTGCCGATTGGTCGCATCTGGCGTCGGGTGCATCTAATATTCGACACGCATCGATTCCAGAAAATATTAATCGACCTGCTTTGGATTCACAGAGCTACGGTCACAGCGAAACGAAGGTCTCTAAGGTTGTTTGTTGTTGGTACAGCAGGACACGTCGATCACGGCAAGTCGACGCTGATTCAAGCGTTGACCGGTATCGACCCGGATCGACTGAGCGAAGAGAAAAATCGCGGTATGACTATCGAGCTTGGATTCGCTTGGCTTGAATTACCTTCCGGAAACGAGATAAGCATCGTTGACGTGCCCGGACACGAGCGTTTCATCAAAAACATGCTGATGGGTGCAGGTGGCGTCGATGTGGCTCTGCTGATCGTCGCTGCCGACGAAGGAGTGATGCCGCAAACCCGCGAGCACGTGGCCATTCTCGATCTGCTGGGAATCGATACCGGTATTGTCGTGATGACGAAGAAAGATTTGGTCGATCAGGATTGGCTTGATCTAATCACGCTCGATGTTCAGGAATCGCTTGAAGGAACTTCGCTTACCAACGCTGAGGTCGTAGCGGTTTCGGCAGAAAATGGCGAAGGTCTCGATGAACTTAAGGCTGCCCTCGACAAGCTGATATCTGAACTGCCCGCTCATGAAAACACAGGTAATCCACGATTACCTGTCGACCGGTCGTTCACGATCACAGGATTCGGTGCGGTTGTGACCGGCACACTCACTGATGGTTCGCTCAAGACGGGGCAAGAAGTCGAGATTCTCCCTTCAGGTCACAAGGCTCGAATACGCAGTCTTCAAGTACATGAAGAATCTCTGGGCCAAGTTGGTCCGGGTACTCGACTCGCAGTAAATCTTAGCGGGATAGATCACGCAGATATTCAGCGTGGTGATCTCGTAACCAGCACTAATTGGCTTGAGTCTTCGACTGCGTTCGACGCAACATTCAGGGTTATCCCAGATGCACCTAGGTCCGTTAGGCACAATCACAAAGTGATGCTGTTCGCTGGTACCCGAGAGGTACCGGCGACTATTCGGGTGCTGGAAGGAAGCGAGATAGCACCGGGTTCGACCGGTTGGGTTCAACTACGAACTCAAGAGAGAATTCCCGTGGTGCGAGGCGATTCGTTTGTCGTAAGAGATACAGAGAACACTCTTGGCGGCGGGCAGGTTTTGGAGCCGAACGCACCGCGTCGGAAACGGAACGACACAGACACGATTTCATTCCTTGAAACGATTGCTAGTGGATCGAGCGAGGACGTTGCGTTCAATGCGCTTATCGGCATAGAACCAGCTACTTCCGCTCAGTTGGCTGGCGCCACTGGAATCAACATTACTGAGAGCGGGTCCGCCGTTGACATGCTCGAATCTGAAGGACGCGTGATACGACTCGGTGCCGATCTCGACTACGTTATTTCGACAAGCGGTTGGCAAAGAATCATCGATGCTGCTTCTAACACGTTGGCCCAGTTCCATATTTCGTATCCGCTTCGACAGGGAATGCCTCTCCAGGACTTCCGAGGACAACTCAAGCTGAAAACGGCTCCGTTCGGTGCGGTCTTATATTCGATGATCGCGGACGGTTTGTGTTCGACCAACGAGGCGTCCGTTGGCATCCCGTCCCACACACCATCGCTTTCGACCGCGGCTGAAGCCGAAGCCAAGGAATATCTCAGCCTTATATCGACCGACCGGTACAGTCCGTCGACCGAACGCCCTATCGATGTCCAACTTCTCCAGTTTCTATCAGAACGAGGTGACGTAGTTAGAATCAACGGCGATATTGTTTATCCGTCGGATGCCTACGTCGAAATGGAGGCGAAAATCTTAGATGCCGGATCTGACGGCAGTGAAATTACTATCACGGGTGTGCGTGAACTATTCGGTACTAGCCGCAAGTACACGCTAGCCGTTTTGGAGCACATGGATTCCAAGGGCTTAACTCGTCGAACCGGGGATTCTCGGTTCGTTCGATAACGAGTTAAGAATCAAGTGAGGTGACTGCGAAATGTCAGAGCAGTAAAGTGCTTAATTAACTTACCCGTGCTCATCGATGAACTCTGATGGAATTAGGATTTACGCCCGATTACTACTATGTTCCGTGGGCTGGTTGACGGGACAAATGCTTCGACGGTAAGTCGACAATCACTGAAAATTTCACTGATTTTCTTTGTAGGCATGGGCTTCGCGCCGAACCACGTTTTGACAGTTCCATCGACAACCTTACCGTGTAAAGCTTAAGTTACCCGAACTCGCACAGGTATGTCGTTTCACAGGTAGTCGCAGTGCGGACCACTGAAGATGTTTCAAACATGTTCGTTGACGCTGACTCAACCGGCGCAGTTCCATCGACAAGGGATTCCGTGAGAATTCGCCCGTCCATGTGACTCGGTACCGAGATGCCAAGCAAATCCAGCACTGTCGGAGCTACGTCTATATTTCCACTAGGAATTTGAGACTGGACCCGAGAGAGAAAAGATGGCCCACTGGCAATTAGCGTGTTGTGCAGTTCAGCAGGGCTACCACCACCGTGCGACCCGACTCCGACGACACCACCAGTAGCGGCACCTGAACGTTCCAACGGAGCCGGTTGACCCGTTTCGATAGACAGCATCGATACAACCACATCGGGCGATCTGGGACCTTCGAGTCCGATATCGCTGATACTGGCAAATTTAGGTTTCGCCACTGCAACGATGTCAGTGGCAATTGCACCAACCCACTTTTGAGCGTCTAACCAGTCGATAAGGTCATTTGCCAATTTATTGTTCTTAGTTGGCAGATATAGCAAAACCGAACCGCCATTTTCGGCGACAACTACTGATCGATCACCTTGATCGGGACCAAAACCCGCCATCACAAGCGCTTCGTGCACGTCGACGACTGAATCGATCGTCGAATAACCGTGGTCTGAAACAACAAATACGTCGGGTTCTTCGCCACTATCTGAGATTGATTCGAGCAATCTCCCGAGGTTCGCATCGGCGAGCGAGTACATCTGTTGAGCTTCAGGGCTATCGACACCGTAGGCATGTTGTGATGTATCGGGCTCAGGAAACCACACGAGCAGTACGTCCGGATTGAGTTCGCCAAGTGCGTATTCGATCGCCACTTCGGCCGTGCGTTCAACTAGCGCGGCTGCCGGCGCTTCCTTTTTTGGCCATTCACCAAACTTTTCGGTGATTATCGAGTAGTGCTCAGGTGGGTTCGTGAATTCCGGATGAATTATCACGTCGCCATATTTAGCAGCGTTTGGGTGTTGAACGAATGCATTGCCGCTCGTACCACCGACCACTGAGACCCACTTCAGATTCTTTTGACTAATAAGCTCGCCCAGAGTTGGGACGAACAGTAACCCGCCGTTGGTGAGATTATTGATCTCTGGGAGTTTGGGAATAAGGGCGTCAACCACTTCAGTTGACGAGTAATCAAGGTAGACCGATTTGTTTGCGGTGAGACCGTGCTTGCCGGGTGTTACCCCGGTTACCAAACTCGCAGAATTAGCGCGAGTAACAGTAGGAAATACTGCGTGATTGTGCTCGAATCGCACACCTTTATCGGCTAGTTCGCTGACAACCGGCATCAGTTCGTTAGAAATCTGCGACCGCTGAAGTCCGTCGAACGCGGCGATAACAATTTTCGGCATCAGCCGAGTCCCATTTCGTCGAGTTGCGAGTCACTAAAACCGAAGTAGTGCGCAACCTCGTGCTTGACAGTATTTGTAATTTGGTGCTCTAGCTCTTCCTGAGTCTGTGACATGTGCTCGATCGGATTTTGGAAGATCGTAATAATGTCTGGCAGAGGCGGCACATAGCTACCTCGCTCGGTGAGCGGCACACCTTCGTAAAGACCGTAGAGAATGTCGGTGGATTGCAGGCCGTTTTCAGCCATTTGAGCAGGAGTAGCACTGCCACCAACGATAATATTAACGTTTTCCATTTTCATAAGGAACTTGCCCGGCAGCGACATGATCGCGTCCCGCACAAGATCTTCGAAAATTTCAGTGCTCACGTGAATCGGCATACTACCCGGCGCCCACCTGAGACCGAATAGCTTTCAATCGATCGAGGTTCGGCTTGTCGGGACCGCTCTTACCGGTGCCTGGCACTTCTAAGTAGAACGGCACACGTTTGAATGCTTCATGAGACATGATTGTTGTGAAGCCTGCAGTTCCGATTAGGCCGTCTCCGATGTTCTCGTGACGGTCGACCGAAGATCCTAGTTCTCGCATCGAATCGTTGGCGTGCACTGCTTTGAGCAGCCCGATACCGATCTCTTTATCGAATTCCGCGATTGCGGCGTCAAGGGTGTCGGCGACGGCGATGTTGTATCCAGCAGCGAACACGTGCTGGGTGTCGAGGCAAACAGCAACCCGGTCGTTTCCGATTGCCTTTATCAACGTGCCGAGTTCGGCGAATGAAGAACCAATGTGGTCACCAGCGCCAGCGCTGGTTTCAAGCATCAGAAGTGAGTCGCCAGGTTCACTGTCGAGGACTTTGCGAACTGAGGCTGCGAACTGGTCGATGATCGATTCAAATCCCTGACCCCGGTGACTTGCAGGGTGAAAAATAACTCCGAGCGCACTGAGCCTATTTGCGGCTGCAATATCTGCTCGAAGCGCTGTTTCTGATTTTGCTAAAAGTTCAGGATCGGCTGACCCGAGAGCAACGAGATATTTTCCGTGAAGAACGGTTGGACCCATCATGGTCCGTTTCATCTCGGCGGTGTACTTCTCTACTATTTCGTCGGCAACAGGTTTCGCCGACCACATTCGTGGTGACGAAGCGAAGATCTGAAAGCATTCTGCTCCAATTTCTTCGGCTCTCTTTATGGCTTTATTTGCCCCGCCAGCAGCGGATACGTGCGCGCCTATCAGCATTCGAAACCGTTCCTTTTTTGAACACAAAGGCGTTCGACTACCACCCCCGCCCGGGGCATGGTAGTCGAATAATCTTGTGGGTGCGACTTCTAACTAAGAGTTAAGAGTTTGTAGCAGCGGCTTTGCGCCACGGAAGGAACGATCGACGTTCCCAAAGTACGAGAACCTGAGCAGCTACGAATATCGAACTGTAAGTTCCTACGAGAACTCCTAGAAGTAGCACGATGAGGAAGTCTCGCAACGATGCACCTCCGAACAAAAGCATCGCTAGGATCACAGTGACCGTGGTAATGCTGGTGCCCAACGAACGAGTAATCGATTCGTTGATCGATAGGTTCACGGTGTTCCTGAATTCCCTACCGGGAGCCAGAGTTACGTTCTCACGAATTCGATCAAAGATCACGATCGTGTCATTCACGGAGTAACCGATCACGGTAAGAATACCCACGATGAAGATCGCATTGACTTCAGCGCTGATTGCCAGTCCGAGCACAGCGAAGACACCGAGCACGATAACAACGTCGTGTACAAGAGCAACAACCGCTGCGAAGGCGTACTTGTATGAACTGGGCACCGATCGGAATGCGTACATGATGTAGATCATTACGAAGATTGCGGCAATAACAACGGCCGTAATCGCGTTTTGAACTGTGTCTTCAGCAACTGAAGCTCCGACAGTTGAAGTGTCGAGAACACGAGCGCCTTGATCAAGTTTCAGGACTTCAGTGTTCACGTCGTCTAGGCCAGTTACGCCGAGATCGTCAGTACGAATGAAGAACTGATTGTCTCCAAGTGCCTGAACAATTGAATCTGGGTGGCCAGAATCAGACAGAGCATCGGTGACTTCTGATGCACTGGTGTTTCCATCAGTGAACTGGTATGTGACAGTACTACCCGACGTGAAATCGATACCCAAATTCAGGCCAGATGTTCCGAGCACTACAACCGAAAGTGCAACAAGCACCATCGAAATAGTGAGGAAGATTCGGCCTTTTCCTACGATGTCCATTAGGAGTTACCTCCGGCCACTGTGTCGCTGGTATCGCTTTGATCATGCACAGGTACGAACAGGTTCGGGTTGTTACCCAGTCCCGTCGTTGCGAGCAATCGAAGCAGCAAGCGACTGGCGAAGAATGCGGTGAACATGCTCAACAGCACACCTATTGCGAGTGTCAGAGCAAAACCCTGCATAACGCTAGTGCTGAAACGGTCACCGAACCAGAAGAGAACAATAGCTACGATGATCGTCGACATATTTCCATCTCGAATCGATGGCCATGCGCGATCAAATCCGGCGGTGATGGCAGCCAAAAGGCTCCTGCCAGATCGTAGTTCTTCCTTAGTACGCTCTGCGATCAGAACGTTCGCATCCACTGCGAAACCTAGCGATAGGATGACCGCCGCAGCACCTGAAAGTGTCAGGGTTACAGGAATCATCTTGAATATGCCAAGCAGCATGATTGTGTATGCGACAAGGGCGATCGCAGCCACGAGGCCGGGAACCTTGTAGTAAGCGATCATGAAGATAAGGATCAGGGCAAGTCCAACACCACCGGCGATAAGGCTCTTCTGTAGAGAGTCTTTACCGAGTACGGCGTCGACGTTTCGTTCCTGAATGAGTTCAAGTTCGACAGGCAGTGCACCCGATCGGAGCTGAATTGCGATTGTGCGCACACGCTCCGTTGTGAAGCTACCACCCTCGATAATCGCTCGACCACCTGAGATACCGCCATCGCTCACACCAGGAGCAACGAGTTCCTCATTGTCGAGATAGATCGCCAGACGGTCGCCCTGTCGGGAAACTCGGTCGGTTACTTCGAAGAATGCGTCCGCACCTTTGTCGTTGAACACGAGCGTAACGATTGGTCGCGGGATAACTCCCCCAGAAATTTCCGGGAATGCATCATCGAGATCGGCCGGGTCGATTTCCGTTGCCGTCTCAGTGAAGTAGGCAGGATTAGTGCATCGCTCCGAATCCCACTCAGCGGCACTCAAACCATCTGGTGGCCAAGGAATATCACTGGAAGGAGCAAGGGCGTCTCCACACTCCCTGTATCGAAACTCAAGTTGGGCTGTCGAACCGATAACGGCCTTAGCTCCTTGAACTCCACCGCCCTTGATCCACTGAGTCAGTGTGCCCTGGCTTGAGGTGAACTGAATGGTTCCAATTTCACGAAGAGCATTACGAATCCGTTGGTCTTCACCAAGGATTGGATTGCCATCTTCGTCAGTAGAAGTTATATCGAGACCGTACATTAGCACTGAGAAAAGACCTTCAGCACCATCAACCTCGTCTACGTCAACGTCTGAACGACCGACTGAAGCGAAGGCGCCTTCAACATCTGCAAGTGTAGGAAGAGTTTCGACGTCCTCTGTAGAAACAGGGTCTATTGCCGTGTCGTCGCCAATTACTGGAGGATCGACTTGAGGGAGGATATATCCAATCTGAAGTGCGACTGGGTACTGGGCAATAACTGCATCACGCCATGCGTCGGCTTCGTCCGGGCTTACAACGTTACCGGCAGCGTCGAGAATTTCCGACTGGATGTCGTCGAGTTGAACCGTCAGTGAACCGTTGTCGTTCTGTTTCACCGATGCGTCTGGTCGACCAAGTTCGTTCTGGAAGAACGCTTCAAGTGTCTCGGGGCTAACAGTGTCAGCACCGAAGATCAAAGTAATAGATGCGCCGGATTGTCCTGGAATCTGAACCAATACTTTATTGGCTACAGAATCGACACCGCCACCGAGAAGCTGAACGCTAGCTTCACTCACACCAAACTCGTTGACACGCTTGTCGATGATGTTTCGCACACCTTCCATATCCTCACGAGTCGGCTCTCTGCCATCTTCGGGAACGACTTCGTAAACGAGATGCGTTCCACCCTCCAGATCGAGCCCGAGAGTCAGGCCCAGTAGGCCGTCTCCGCCGCGGTTGAAACCGAGGACACTAACTTCGGAAATTGCCAATACAACAACCGAGGTGACAACCAATATTGCAATGAGGACTAGGCCTCTGAATCTACTCAATAGTTTCAGACTCTTACGCGAAACGCGCCGCACAGGCGGCGTGTCTATGTGATTTTTCCTGACGTTGATTCACCGATCTGGTGCCGTCAGCATCTTGCTAGCACGATCTCACGATACCGCCGAATCAAAATTGACTCAAACTGCAGCGTCGTTCAAAACTTAAATTTGCTAGTTCAATCCGTGGCATAACCTCGGATGAATTCAAGCAAGGAAAAAGTATAGCACCGGCTCAACGTAAATTCGCTTCGGGATTCGGGCCACGTTTTAGGCTTATTTTGCTGTTTTAGGATTCCCGAATAAGCCAATTAATGCGAATGGTCGGAATCGAGAATTACGCCACCGTCTAAGTGGATATCGTCCGATTCAACGTGATCGTGCGTGTGATCAGTGCTTTTTGGTGCATCGATGACGAGCCCGGCTTGCCGTAAGTCGTACTGCATCTGATCGACTGACGACTCCGAGTACAGATCGCTGAATTTAATAGTGGCGTGAACTACTTCGATGTCGGATTCTTCAGGTTCAGCATCCTCGTCGCTGTGGTCGGCGTGTACTTCGACCTCAACGTCGTGCATGTGCGGTTCGTCTTCTTCCATGTGACTACCAGCGGCTGCGAGTTTTTCGTGAGCGAGAAGGTGGTCGACGTAGAGAATGCCATTAAGGTGGTCGATTTCGTGTTCAATTGCCTGAGCAAAGAGGTCTTCGGTCGTGATCTTCATTTTCGATCCGTTCTCGTCAAGCCACCGTGCTTTGACGGTAACCGATCGAGTGACCATTCCTTCGTACCCGGGGAACGAAAGGCATCCTTCGATGACTTCTCGTTCACCTTCGGTCTCCCGAATCTCAGGGTTTACAAGAACTAACGCATCTTCGTCGCCGGGGAGATGAAGTGTGACCACTCGTTGAAGTGCGCCAACTTGGTTGGCTGCTAGACCTACACCTCCAGCCGAATCCATGGTTTCAATCATGTCGGCGGCAAGTTCTTTTACTTTGTTGTCGACGCGGCGAACTACTCTGCACTTCTTGCGCAGAATCGGATCGGGAAATACCCTGATTCGCCTAATTGACACTTTTAATCCTTATTCGATGCGTTCGTAGTAATTTCGTTCTGAGAGTTCGTTGAGTCGCTTTTATTAACGCCTGACTAAGCAGGATCGATATCGACTGCCCAGAGCGACCCACTCGGAACCAACTCTAGAAGTCTCTCAGGATGCGACCCCTTGAGCAAGATTTGCCACCGGTACATATTCCGCATTTTTACTGGGTACCCGGGCGTAGGGCCAATGACTTCAATACCAGTTTCACCGTGCGCCTCTCTGGCATCCGATAGAGCAGTCGCCATTCGATTGGCTTCGGCTTGAGCGACTTCGGCGTTACCTGCTGAGTGCATCAATTTAACTAGATGGGTGAACGGTGGATTCGCCTGGGCTGATCGTAGGCGTATCTCAGTGTCATAGAACATTTCGTAGTCTTGATCGGCAGCAGCGAGAATCGCGTAATGATCAGGATTGAACGTCTGAATTACGGCTCGACCGTCCCACGCTCCCCTGCCACTTCTGCCAACAACCTGAGCTAGAACCTGAAATGCGCGCTCTCCTGCCCTGAAATCAGGAACAGCAAGACCAGTGTCGGCAGAGATAACCCCAACCAGCGTGACGCTAGGAATATCGAGCCCTTTTGCGACCATCTGGGTACCGACCAGAACACCCGCTTTGCTATCGAGGAATTCGTCCATAATCCGCTGGTGATCTGCGGCTGTTTTGGCACTGTCTGAATCCCAGCGAACCACTTCCACTTTAGGAAAGTACTGGCTAACAACCTCGACTGCCATTTGCGTTCCAGGTGACGACCGATGCATCTGTTTCCCACCGCATGTCGGACACTTCGTTCCTGCGCTAACTGTGTCGCTGCAGTAGTGGCAAACAAGCTTGCCGTTTTGTGCCCGTGAATCGTCAGAATTACGATGGAAAGTTAAGGCCGTGTCGCATCGTTTGCATTGACGAACCTGCCCGCAGTCCTTGCACTGAATGAACGATGCGGAACCACGTCGATTCAGAAAAAGAATCACTTTCCCACCGACGTGGAGGGCGTCTCGCATTGAATCGATTAGCTTGCGACTGAGCATCTCGAAATGCCCGTCGGATCGCTCGTCTCTCATGTCGACGATATCGACTTTCGCCATCGAAGGAGTAGTGCTCGTAGGTGGTGTATTTCCAGCGCTATTTTCGGCGCTCCGAGCAGAGCCAACACGATCGGGAAGTGTCAGTAATTGATAGCGACCAGCTTTAGCAGCTCGGTAGCTGGCAACGTCAGGTGTTGCACTTCCGAGGAGGAGTGTTGCGCCGGTCTCTTCGGATATTCGTTCAGCGACTGCCCGAGCGTGGTATCGAGGTGTTTGATCGCCCTGTTTATAGGTCCACTCATGCTCTTCATCAATGACGATAAGACCCGGGTTCTCGATAGGTGCAAATATGGCGCCTCGAGATCCAAGAACAATCGGAAAATCACCGTTTTTGACGCGCCACCATTGGTCGTAGCGCTGTCCTATCGTCAGGCCGGAATGAAGTATCCCAACCTTGCCGGGAAAACGTGATGCGATTCGCCTAAGCGTTTGCGGTGTGAGGGCGATTTCAGGCACAAGGAATAGAGCCTTTTTGCCGGCCGCAATGCACGCTTCGATTGCTTGTAGATAGACCTCGGTCTTACCGGAGCCGGTGACTCCGTGAAGGAGGAATTGACGGTCACCCGGATTCGATGAGGGCTGAGTGGCGAGGATCTGCGCAACGATCTGGTCGATTGCGTCTTTTTGCAGTTCGGTCGGCGAATGGGAAAATTCTTGCTGAAAGAAGTAGTCGGCGAGCGGGTCACGGTCACGCCTAATTTTCCGTGTACTGAGCAATTTTTCGCCGAACGCCCATTTAACGGCAGTAGTGCCGAATTGCTCGTTAAGCGCTGATTTGGTCTGGGCAACTTTCCCAGTTAGAAACCATTCGAGCAGTTCAGCACGCTTGTGAGACCGTGTTTCGGCATGCTCGGACACGAGACTTTGGGCCTCAGTTTCGGACACAACGAGTTCGATTCGATTTGAGTAGACCGCAGATACCCGCGGTCTCTCCCATTCAGATTCAGCGTGAAAGATTCCCTGTCGAACTAGCCGGTCGACTATTTGGCTGCCGCCTAAACCCAATCTTCTGGCAACTCGCGACTTAGGTGCTCGGTCGTTTTCCATGACGAAGCCGACTGCCGCTTGTTCGCGATTCGAAAGCTCTCGATCGATTACTCCGTACGAAAGCCAAGTTCGCAGTCGAGACGATACACCGGGCGGAAGTAATAGCGAACATGCTGTGAACAATGTGGTTCGGTAGTACTCGGCTACCCATCTGGCTACCCGAATGAGATGTTCAGCTACGAAAGGACCGTCGACGGTACGGGCGGTGATGAATCGAATCTTGTCGAGTTCTGTTTCAGCTGTACCGGTGATTTCGAAAACCACCCCTTGAACTGTTCTAGGTCCGAACGGAACCCACACCAAATCGCCAACCACAGCAGTCATGTTTTCAGGAATCGAGTAGGTAAACGTGCGCGAGTGCTCGTCGGGAAAATCGACGGCTACTTCGGCGAACTGCATTTACTACCTGCTCCGGGATCTTTGATCGGCTGAATCGAACGAACGCTTCTGGCAATTTACTGCTCAGGCGTACCTAGATCAAACTACGCTGACACACAGCAATAAAAAACCCTCTCCCGTTTCGGGGAGAGGGTTTTCAAATTCAATATCGAGACTTGATGTCGAAATGAGGCTATCGACGTTCCTTGATTCTGGCCTTCTTGCCAGTGAGACCACGGAGGTAGTAGAGGCGTGAGCGTCGTACCTTTCCTCGTCGATCCACTTTGACCGAGTCAACGTTTGGTGAGTGGAACGGAATGATTCGTTCTACGCCCACGCCGTACGAAACTCGGCGAACCATGAACGTGTCACCCGGGAGAGGATTCCGTTCAACTCGGTGCTTGCCAGAAATAACAGCGCCCTGGAAAGCCTGGACACGTTGTCGGTCGCCTTCCACAATGCGGAGGTTAACCGTGACAGTGTCACCAGGTTGGAAGTCTTCGATATGGTCAAGCGTTTTTCGCTCGATCAGTGATGCGGCGTCCATGTCAAAATTCTTTCGTCGCGAAAAGACGCCCAGAGGCGTCGATGTGTTTCAGTTCAGAACGTTAAGTCTACAACCGAAAACCGTGTTCCAGCAATACCGTTAATCGCTACTTTTCGCCCGTCAGTGTCCGAGAACATCGACTGTTGAGTTGATCATTCGTTTGTTGGCCAGTCGTTCAGCAAGTCGGGGCGGCGCTCTTCCGTACGGCGCAACGCCTGTGTCCTACGCCATGCTTCGACTTTGGCGTGGTCGCCACTTAGAAGAATTTCCGGCACTTCTAGCCCCTCAAACTTGGCGGGTCGAGTGTAGACCGGACCTTCCAACAGCGAGTCGGAGCCGGGAGCGAACGAATCGTGCTTCGACGAATCATCGTCGCCAAGAACACCCGGAATAAGGCGGGTTATGGCGTCGGTCACTGCCATCGCCGGTATTTCGCCTCCAGTTAGAACAAAATCTCCAATAGATATCTCTTCATCGACTCGTAGTTCGATGAAGCGTTCGTCGACTCCCTCGTAGTGCCCGCAGACGATAGTTATGGCATCAAGCTCCGAGAGTTCCTGCACCCGTCGATGTACGAGCTGAGCGCCTTGGGCCGACATCAGAACGACGTGAGGTTTGGGCAAGCCAGCTTCCACAGATTGTGCGGCTATCGAATCCACGGCATCGACTAGCGGACCTGCCTGAAGCACCATGCCTGCACCGCCGCCGAACGGAGGTTCATCGACGGTGCCTCGTTCATCGCGTGCGAAATCGCGTATCTGAACGATATTGAGATCAACTTTTCCGTTTTCAACTGCGCGTCCAATAATGCTCGTCCCTAAGGGGCCGTCGAACATTTCGGGGAACAGAGTTACTATCGATATTTTCATGAAAGTTGATCGTGCTCGATGGATGTATCACCTAAGACTAACGCCGCAACTGCGTGTGTGCGCACGAGAGCAGCGATTGCTCACACTTAGTCATAGTTCGAAGGAGGGGGACGACGATGATCGGGCTCGCTGTTATCGACGGTGATCGATTGGCATTGCAGCATTTGCGAACTGCCTAAATCGGATGATAGCCCGCTTGACGATCCTGAATCACCTCGACTGCATGATCGATTACTGGCAGCACAACGCTTAAATTATCTCGAACGCCGCCGGTGCTTCCAGGCAGATTAATGATTAACGTCGAGCCTCGTGCTCCAGCGACGGCACGTGAGATCATCGCCATCTTTGTGACCTTTAGGGACTCTGCCCGCATAGCTTCTGACATACCGGGAATTTCAAGATCGATCAATCCACGCGTCACTTCTGGCATCACATCACGTGAGGACAACCCGGTGCCTCCGGTCGTCAAAATAACGTCGACTTTTACTGAGTCGCACCACTCCTTTATTTGGGTCGAAAGCTGGTCGATATCGTCGGGCAGCATGACCCTATTTACCATTTTGTGACCTGCGCCACCCATGATCTCTACTATGGCGTCGCCACTGGTATCGACCCGTTTCCCTGCGGAACCAGTGTCGCTACTTGTTAGCACTGCGTAGGTGACTATTTCGGTTTCTCCATCTCGGCGCACGTCTTTTTCGATGACCACAAGTGGGCTAAGTACGAAAGTACCAATGAACTCAGCTTTGAACTTAGAGTACCAACGTACTAGCGGGTCAAATCGGATGCTAGCACGTCAAAGAGTACGTTCGTCACATCATTTTTTCGCAAAAACTGCGCGCTGAACGTATTGTCGTAGAAAGTGGTTATCTGGCACAATTTGGCGTGTATTGGGGCAAGAAGGGGCAAAATTGATTTGACCTCCACCTGCCCGTTACTCAGAGAAATTTCGTAACAACATGATTTTCGCCGGCGAATATGAGCACCGAATCGACCCTCAAGGCAGGGTCGCGGTTCCTTCTCGCTTCAAAATGGCGTTTGTCGACGGCATCGTCCTCGGCCGGGCTTACGACAATTGCGTTGTCGTCTACACACCGGAAGAGTGGGAACGAGCCGCCAGCGATATTTCTCAGCAGCCTTCCACTTCGGCAAGCGCCCGCAAGCTAGCACGGCTCACATTCTCTGGTGCATTCACTGGAACGCTAGATCGTAGTGGTCGAGTCTTGGTCCCAGTTCAGCTTCGTGAGTATGCCGGTTTGCGTGAAGACGTAGTCATTGTCGGTACCGGCAGATTTATCGAGATTTGGTCAGCAGCAGCATGGGCGGAAGAACGCCGAGTGCTAGATACCGAAGCCACTGATATTGCAGAAGCTGCTCCCGCTGTTCAGCCACGACCTGAACAAACTCAGATCGTCGTTCGACAGTTTGAAGCGGGGACGGAAGAGTGATTCTCATGGGATTAGAACTTCACCACGAACCGGTAATGATGCCGGAGATCATGCAGGCACTAAACGTCCAGCCTGGTGGTCGCTATATCGACGGAACTCTCGGTGAAGGTGGGCACTCGCGTGAAATCCTTCGTGCAGCTGATCCCGGAGGACAGGTCCTAGGGCTCGACGCTGACGCCGAGGCAATCACGGTCGCAACCGAACGTCTCGCCGAGTACGGCGAATCGTTCAGGGCAGTAAACGTCAACTTCCGAGACGTTCGAGCGACCGCCCTTCAGTATGAATTTGTTCCAGTTCACGGTGTGCTTTTCGATTTGGGTGTGTCCTCGCTACAACTCGACCGTGAATCACGCGGTTTCAGCTTCCGACGTGCAGACCCGCTCGACATGAGATTCAGTTTCGATCAACAGATCACTGCTGCCGACATCGTGAACCGTTACGCCGAATCGGAACTCGCCGACATTATTTTTCATTTAGGTGAAGATCGAGCCGCTCGACGAATCGCTCGTGCGATCGTGCGAAGTCGCCCGATCTTAACGTCACTCGAACTTGCCGAGGTTATCGAGAAAGTTAACCCACGTCGTGGCAAGCGCACTCACCCTGCAACCCAAACGTTCCAGGCAATTCGTATCGCTGTAAACGACGAACTCTCAGCTTTGGAGACGGCGCTCGAACAGGCAGTTTCGCTACTCGGCCAGGGTGGTCGAATGGCGGTCATTTCTTATCACTCACTCGAAGATCGCATCGTCAAGAATTTCGTTCGCAAGCAAGCATCTGATTGCATATGCCCTCCCGGAACTCCGGTCTGCCGCTGCGACCATTTGGCGACATTGAAGGTAATTACCCGTCGCCCCTTGATACCGACCGATGCTGAGACCGCTTCAAACCCACGCGCACGTAGTGCCAAGTTACGGGTGGCTGAGCGGATATGAGCAACATCTTGATTTTCAGAAAACAAGGCCTCTACCGGCGAGCACGCTCGGCGATTTCACAAGGAACGGCAGCCATAGCCGAACCACCAGATACGACGCGCCCGCTCCGTTAAATAATCAGAACTCTCCATTCCGCCCCGAACCTAACAAATATCCCGCACAGGAGACAATCATGTCGCAAGACAATTTCAGAGTAGCCATAGATATCGGCACCACTAAGGTATGCACGATCATCGTTAGAAAACGCGCCGATCACCGCGTAGAAGTTTGCGGAATTAGCACCGTGCCTTGTAACGGCATGAGCAAAGGAATGGTCGCCGAATCGGCTTCCGTTACCGCCGCAATCAAAGAGTCTGTCGAAGCTGCCGCAGCTGATGCAGGTGTCGAAGTAAACGCCGTTTACGCTGGACTCACCGGCAGTCACGTCGAGTCGAAGAATCGCTGGGCAAACGTTCCACGATCTGAAGGCATGCGTGCTGTGACAGATCTTGATATTTCTGCCGCAAAGCAGGCAGCCGGTGCGATCGATCTTTCCGACGACCGTCGACTTCTTCACGTTATTCCACGTAGCTACGCACTCGATGGACTTCACGGCGTTCGCAACCCTCTTGGAATGCACACCGGTGAACTTCACGTCGAAAGCCACGTAATTACCGGTTCCATTTCAAAAATCACTGAACTTCACAACGCCGTATCCGACGCCGGAGTTCGAGTTTCTTCAATGGTGGTTGAGCCTCTGGCCAGCGCCGATGCGGTACTGACTGCCGACGAACGCGAAGAAGGCGCAGTATTGGTCGACGTTGGTGGCGGAACTTCCGACATCGCTGTTTACTACGATGGATCGGTCGTTCACACGGCAGTTATCCCCGTTGGTGGATTCCAGTTCTCAAACGACCTCAGCATCGCATTTGCAATTGATTTCAAGTCAGCTGAACAGTTGAAGATCGAACATGGCACGGCAGCTCCTGAACTCGCTGGAATGAAAGAGGAGATCATTCTTCACCCAACGACGATGAAGCAGCCACTCACCATTTCTAAGCGTGAGATTGGCCAAGTTCTTAAAGAACGTACATCTGAACTGTTCCGCATGATCCAGCTCAAGCTTGAAGAGCCACACCTTGCCGACATCCCAACCGATCGAATCGTGTTCACGGGTGGTGGAGCTAAGCTCGACGGCTTCTTGAACATCGCTAAATACATTTTCCAGCGAAAAGTTCGACTCGCATCACCTCGGGGTCTCGACGGAATGCCAGAAGGGACCAACGATCCTGCCTACTCAGCGGCTGCGGGAATTGCTCTTTGGGGGATGCGCAACCTTCCTGCCGAAAACCACGTGGGAGAGCGAAAGATATCTCGCACATCTGAAGATTCGGGAACTGAAACTTTAGCGAGTAAGGAAGCGACGGGTCCACTGTCGATGATCCGTGGCTGGTTGCCAAAACGGGAGAAGGAGACTGCTGGCACGTAGAAATCATGCGAACAGATCCTCTAATCGCGCGTTAACAAAACTTACAACGCCGCTCACAAGAGCGGCGCCCCAAACCCCAACATCCGCGGTTGCTAATTTCACCCGAAAAGTGAACATGTAATCCCCAGGAGAACAAAAACAATGGTCGACCAGGCGACAACCTCAATCGAAGGAAACATCGGATCAGCAACGATTAAAGTCGTTGGTGTGGGTGGTGGCGGATCAAACGCCGTCTCACGCATGTACCGAGACCGTATCCCTGAAGTTGAGTACATCACAGTAAACACCGACGCTCAGGCACTCACCCGCTCTGATGTCCCGATTCGTATTCGAGTCGGTGACCGCACAGCCCGTGGACTTGGCGTTGGTGGAGACCCTTCGAAGGGTCGAGAATGTCACGAAGAAGATCGTGATGAAATCAAGCGAGCGCTCGAAGGTGCCGACCTTGTGTTCATCGCAGCAGGCATGGGTGGCGGAACAGGAACAGGTGGATCGCCAGTTGTTGCTGAAGTAGCCCAAGAACTCGGAGCACTGACAGTTGGTGTAGTAACCAAGCCGTTCAACTTCGAAGGCGCACGACGACGACGTCAGGCTGAAGAAGGCATCAAGGCTCTTTCTGAAGTAGTCGACACGCTTATCGTTATTCCAAACGACCGACTTCTGATCATGTCGACCGAGAATCTCTCGATGGATATGGCATTCCGAATGGCCGACGATGTTCTTCGTCAGGGCGTGCAGTCGATCGCAGAACTAATTCTTATGCCGGGTGAAATCAACCTCGACTTCGCCGACGTAAAGGCGATCATGTCAAACGCTGGTCCTGCTTGGATGGCTATCGGTCAGGGCCATGGCGAAGACCGAGCAATCATGGCTGCAGAAGCTGCTATTGACAGTCCGCTGTTGGAAGTATCGATCGCTGGCGCACGTGGTGTGATCTTCAATGTTACCGGCGGTACTGATCTGACTCTTCAGGAAGTACAGCAGGCATCGGAAGTCGTATCAAACATGGTCGACCCTGATTGCAATATCATCTTCGGTATGGTCACCGACCCAAAGATGGAAAACGAAGTGAAGATGACGATCATCGCAACTGGCTTCCCAGGAGCAGAGGCATCGGCAGAAAAAGAGGCGGCCGTAACAGCTGCTCTCAGCGATGTGCTTGGCGACGAAGAAGCGCTTGATCTTCCTCCGTTCCTACGACATCACCGTTCCGCTCGCCGCCGCTCAACTCGTGAGTTGGCTGCAAGCGATTAGAACTTTTGTAAGAACACCACTCTTCAAATAGCTCTGCTCGATAGTGTTCTTCGGAAGGTAATCAAGTACGAGTCAAAATATGACCCCGAGAGAATCGACCTTCTCTCGGGGTCTTTTTATTTAGATGACGTTGCCCTACCCGATCTACTCAGGTCGCTTGCCTGTCACAGCTTCCAGCATTGCCTGAATGTAACCCTGAGCGAAAATCCTTGAGCGGTATCCACCCCAGTTTCCGGGGAACGGCGAATCGCCAACAATCTCTGGGCAGTGGTCGTCCATAAACACCCCTTTGTATCCGGCTGCAGCGTAGGTTTCCATCGCCCGTTTCATATCGACATAGCCGGTGTTGATGAACTCTTCATTGAAAGATGGCAACGTCGAAGACACATTGCGGAAGTGGACGTAAAGCACTTTGTCGCGTTCGGCGAAGTACTTGATCATGTCGTAGATACCACCATCCTTGGCATCTTCCATTTCGGAGAACGTTCCCTGGCAGAACTCGATTCCGTTGTGCGGACTATCAACGATCGAAGTAAGACGCTTGTATGCATCGAAGCTGCCAAGAAGACGAGATACACCGCCCAGCTCGGGTACAGGCGGGTCATCAGGGTGAATACCAAGTCGAATCCCAGCTGCTTCGGCAACCGGCGTAATCGCCTTGATCCAGTATTCGAGACACTCCCACATGTTTTCCGCTGAAGTGTCGTACTCAGCGAATAGCGCTTGAGTTTCGTCCGAGATATCCATGATCGAACTCTGATCGCCAGCAGCGCTATCCCACGCCGTAACATCGGTATCACCGCGAATCTGGCTTCCACCAGAACGCCAAACTGAATTGGGCATCCAGTTGTAAGCGAGAATCGGAATTCCGGCTCGACCCATATCGGTTATTTCAGCAGCGAGCAGTTCGATGAGTTCATCACGTTTCGGACCGCCAAAGGCGATGTCGTAGAACTTAGGGCTTGAAATGAAACCGTTTTCGCAACCAGCGACTGTGAGTCCGTACGATTCGATTCGTTCCCGGAACGCCACGTAATCTTCGTAAGTGTTTCGTTCTTTGCCATGCGGTAGGTCGCTTGCCGGAAGCACGTCGACGCCTGGACCGCCGTAGAAAATGATATTTTTCACGCCAAGCTGTACAGATGTTTCTAATACTTCGTCGGTGGCGTATCTAATTGCCCAAGAATTCTTCATCCCGTCATGCCCCACTGCTTCTATTAGGTTGATCGTGTTGAACGTGCGATCGTCGTTCACTAACGGTAAAACAATGATCAATCGCGGATCTGCATCAAATATTACGTCGTTATTTTTAGTCGAGACTGGACAAGTGGCTCAATTCCCAACAAACAGGGAAACGGATTTCTTGAACTGCCGCCCTGCCGTATCTACGAAAAACGTCGCTAACTTCGTGCGATTTATCACAATCCTATCGAATCAATTTTGGCAGTTGAAGCATCCAATTCTTGAGTAGAAGTGAACAAATCCTGTTGACACCGAGGATTGACAGCACCTCTATGCCTAGTGGTAGGGTACATTACACACCACTAAATGTGGGGTTTGGCTGTGTCCGCAGCCGCAAGGTGGCGTGTTCAACAATTTGTTTTACACCCTGCTCCGTCAACTGGGATTTGCTCGCAATATTCCAGCCATACGGATCAGGTACCTCGCGACAGTCTGGATTGACTAAGTAAGGCACGTTTCAGGCAATGCAGTGTCCCTTCTGCGGAAACAACGAATCACGCGTAATCGACTCGCGTGAAGCGCCCGATGGCGTGCGACGCAGGCGTGAGTGCATAAGGTGCGAACTACGGTTCACCACTTACGAACGTGTGCATTCATTGCCGTTGATGATCGCCAAGCGGGATGGCCGCCGTGAAGCGTTTTCGCCCGACAAGCTGGAGCGGTCGTTACAGACAGCTTGTGCCAAGAGGCCCTTGGAGGTCGGCGCCATTTCGAAGATGGTTGTTGATATAGAAAACGAGTTGCACAAACTCTCGAAAGCTGAAGTGGAAGCGAGAGTTCTCGGAGAAATGTGCGTGGAGCGTCTGAAAGTTATTGATCGAGTCGCATATATAAGGTTCGCCTCGGTATATCGAGATTTCCAAGACGTCGATTCCTTTACGAAAGAGGTAGAGGCACTGACCGATCCTGAACCAGAAGGTACTGGGTCAAAAAGCCAGTTACGGCTGATAGATGATGATGTCCCCCGGCTGGCTCAAAGAGGCCGCCGCAGGAGGGCAAAGCAGAGCTAATCCCGCTGCTTAAGTACTCCGGCTTGATCGGCGGCAGTTACAGCAGAACTGCCGGGTTGGCAACTACGACATAACCACACAAAGCGCACGAAAAGAAGATAAATGACAACTACGCAGGACACACATATGAGCACGAATGGCACGACCCCAACAGACGAATTCACACCAGCGGTGATTTCAGACAATGCACGTGTGGTTCTGGACAAACGCTATTTGCAAAAGAACGATGTTGGCGACATTATCGAAGACCCACAAGGCATGTTCCGCCGTGTCGCCAAGGCTCTTTCTGCTCCTGAGTTCAAATACGAGAAGACTCCAGACGAAGTCGCTGCGATTGAAGAGAGCTTCTTCCAGATGATGGCAAGCCTTGAATACCTGCCTAACTCGCCAACTATGATGAACGCTGGCACAGGTGCAGGAACTCTTTCAGCTTGTTTCGTGCTTCCGCTTACCGACAGCATGGAAGGCATCATGGGCGCAGCCCACGACGCTGCAATGGTTCAGAAATTCGGTGGCGGAACTGGTTTCGCCCTCTCAGAACTTCGCCCGACTGGCGCAGGCATTGCGACCACCCACGGTAGAGCGTGTGGACCAATTCAGGTATTACGCCACCTTTCATCGGTTTCAACTCTGGTTACTCAGGGCGGCAAACGTGACGGTGCGAACATGGCGGTAATGGATGTTCACCACCCAGATATTCTCGAATTCATCGACTGCAAGCAGGTTGAAGGTGAAATCCACAACTTCAACATCTCTGTCGGCGCATCCGACGAGTTCATGCAGGCTGTAAAGGACGACACAACGTACGCATTGCGTGCGCTGCGAGACCCTTCCGATGTTGATAGTGGAATGGTTGAGGTTGAACGTATCAAGGCTCGTGACGTCTTCAGTAAGATCGTCTACGGTGCTTGGAGAAACGGTGAGCCGGGAATGATCTTCTTAGACGAAGTAAACCGGAACAGCCCGGTTCTTCACCTCGGACGAATCACGGCTACGAACCCATGTGGTGAGCAGCCGCTTCTTCCGAACGAATCTTGCAACCTCGGTTCGATCGACGTTGCGAAGTTCCTAGAATCTGACGAAGCCGGCATGACCGACCTCAACTGGGATCGACTTGGTCAGACGGTCCAAACTGCAACCCGCATGCTCGACAACGTTATCGACGCCAACAAGTACGCAGTCGAGGCAATCGAGACGATGACCCAGTCGACTCGTAAGCTCGGTCTTGGTCTAATGGGCTTCGCCGACATGCTTGTCCAGCTCGGCATTCCTTACGACACCGAAGAAGCTGTTGAGCTTGGTCGCAAGCTAATGGCGTTCATTCGTGACAACGCAGACCAAGAGTCGATGGCAATGGCTGAAGAGCGCGGTGCGTTCCCAGCTTGGCACGATTCAGAAGCAGCGAAGCGTGGCGACAAGCCTTACCGCAACGCCTGCCGACTAACGGTTGCTCCTACTGGAACAATCTCGATGATTGCTAACGCATCCAGCGGTATCGAGCCGATATTCGCACTAGCATTCCGCAAGCAGAACATCCTTGAAGGCAAGACTCTGTTCTATGTCGACAAGAACTTCGAACGAATTTCAAAGGAACGCGGGTTCTACAGCAAAGACCTGTTGGAGTTCTTATCCGATGGTGGCTCATTGCAGGAGCGTGACGATGTGCCGAAGGACATCAAGCGACTATTCCACGTTGCTTCCGACATTTCACCTCGTGACCACGTGTTGATGCAGGCTGCTTTCCAGGAAGCTACCGACGCTGGAATTTCAAAGACAGTCAACTTCCCTAACGAAGCGACTGTTGAAGATGTTGAAGATGCGTACTTACTCGCTTGGGAGACTGCCTGCAAGGGAATCACTGTCTACCGAGCTGGTTCACGTGAGAAGGAAGTTCTCACTGCCGGTACAACCGACAGCAAACTGTCAGAATCAGCTGGTTCGGTGTTCGAAGCCGAGGGTATTCCGCAATACATCACTCCTGCCGAGCGTCCTGCAACGCTCAACGGAATAACACGTCGGGTACGCACAGGTCGTGGAAACCTGTTCGTTACAGTCAACATGTCTAGCGACAACCGCCCGTTCGAAGTATTCGCTACCCACGGCAAGGCCGGTGGTAACGATGCTGCGATGGCAGAAGCCGTTTCTCGAATGGCATCGCTTTCACTTCGATCAGGTATCGACCCTGTCGATGTTTCTGAGCAGCTTCGTGGTATCACCGATGTTCCTGCGTGGGACGAAGGTGAAATGATTCGATCAGTTCCGGATGCCATCGCATCTGTGCTCGACCGTATCAACAACGAAGCCGCTGCTTTGCCTTCTCAGGATCAGCTCGGTGAAGCCGAGTCCAGCCAAGCTGGTATGTTCAGCCGTCTTTCACCAGTTGAGATTGGCTTACCTACGGCTCAGGCAGTTCCGATGATGGGACAGGAGCAAAAGGTTGCCGTTCCAGTCGGTGCAATGACGGGCGAGCTTTGCCCTGAGTGCTCATCGACGGTCGCTCACGTAGAAGGCTGCTTGAAGTGCTTCTCGTGCGGCTACAGCAAGTGCTAGGCGCTTAGTAAGAATCTTAGAAAGGGTCGACCGGAGCAGTCTGGTCGACCCTTTTTTATTGTTTGCAATTCAACCAAACCGGTAATGCACCTGAGAGAACAATTGGGATTCCCGAGTGCCGACGAAGGAGGGACCTAGTGAAGGGTCGCGCGTATCGCGCTATATTCTTTAACTACCGACAAAACCCACTACCCTTAACCAGATCCTTCCTTCGTCGGGAAATCGAATGTGGGCTTGCGCTACGGTAACCTTGTTCGGCTGAATCTTGTAACTCATCCACAGAATCGAAATCCTCGCCTCCTATGACAGACAAACCTCTTCTCGCAGTGACCATTGGCGATCCTTCAGGGATCGGACCCGAAGTCGTAGTGAAAGCACTCCAGGATCGATCGATGTACGAGATCATGCGCCCCGTGCTGGTCGGAACTGTTGGCGTAGTGCAAAAGGCACTCAATGCAATCAACTCGTCCGACACTGTTATCGGAGTCGATGCACCAGCCGACGCCAAGTGCGAACCCGGAACAATCGAAGTCATCTCCCCTGCTGACTGGGAAGGCACTGCGTTCCCTGTAGGCAAGCACGATGCCGGATCCGGAACTGCAAGCCACCTTTGGGTGGAGGAAGCCGCAAAGATGTGCATGGCCGGCGACGTTGAGGGCATGGTCACCGCTCCGGTCAACAAAGAGTCGTGGTTCATGGGGGGCAGTAAGGACACCGGACACATGGAAGTGTTCAGGCGGCTGTCGGGATCAAGCTACGTTGCGACGATGCTCGTTAGTGGTGCGATGCGATGCATGCACCTATCTACCCACATGTCAGTCGGCGAAGCGGTGAAGTACGTAACCACCGAGAACATCATGACGGCGACCCGTCTAACCCAAAAGATGTTTAAAGAGTGGGGATTCGATAATCCTCGAATCGCCATCGCTGCTTTAAATCCGCACGCTTCGGACAACGGACTTATCGGTAGCGAGGAAGCTGACGAAATCGCTCCAGCGGTAGCTCAGGCTATCGCCGAAGGTATCGATGCCAGCGGTCCCCACCCTGCTGATACGGTGTTCAATAACGCTTCAGCGGGCAAGTACGACGTTGTTGTAGTGATGTACCACGATCAAGGGCACATCCCTATCAAGGTGTACGGCGTTGAAGAGTCGGTTACCGTGAATCTTGGGCTTCCGTTCCTCCGGACTTCAGTCGACCATGGCACTGCGTTCGACATTGCTGGAACAGGCATCGCCAGTGAGATCAGCATGATCGAGGCACTGAAGCTGGGTGCTTCACTTGCGTCGAAAAAAGGACTCGCGGTATAACCGCACGATCTACGAGACACCAAAACTAAGCATCCGATCACTGGGAACTCGTTAGCAATTCCTACGTATAATCGGAACTTAGGTCGGAGAATCCCAGCCTTTCGGGAAACGATCTGAGAGCAAGAGAAAAATTTCGAATATGCGAATTGCATTCATAGGTGGCGGAGTAATGGCACAGGCCATCATCGCCGGAGTTAAAGATGCGGGTCTTGATGCCAGCATCATCGTCGGTGAGCCATCTGAGGCTCGACGCACGTCGTTGGTCGACGACCTCGGCGTAGAAGCAACTGTGAGAAACAAGGAAGCCGTTTCTGGCGCCGACATCATCGTTCTTGCGGTGAAACCTCAGCTGCTCGATTCGGTTGCGACAGAGATAAAAGGCGTGCTGAATTCGCACCAGACTGTCCTGTCGATCATGGCAGGAGTGAAGATGCATTCGATCGGCTTGAAGCTAGGCCACACCAAGCTGATTCGTGTCATGCCGAACACACCTGCTCAGATTCGTAAAGGCATCTCGGCATGGCACGCTTCTGACGAAGTAGATCAGACAACTCTCGACTTTGTTTCCAGCATGCTCAAAGCTATCGGCGACGAGCTGAAGTTCAGTGATGAGAAAAATATTGATATCGCTACTGCGCTAAGTGGAAGCGGACCTGCCTACGTTTTCGTAATGATCGAAGCTCTTGCCGATGCTGGTGTCGAGCTTGGACTTCCGGTTCACGTGGCACGCCACTTGGCTTCGCAAACAGTGCTTGGTAGTGCTGCGCTTCAACGCGAGTCGGGCAAGCATCCGGCTGAACTCCGCAATATGGTTACCTCACCGGGCGGCACAACCGCTGCGGGTCTGGCTGCTCTAGAAAACGGTGGATTTAGGGCGACTATCGCCGATGCTGTTCGTTCTGCGCACGAACGTGGTGAAGAACTGGCGAGTGGCAAATGAGCGAGGATTTTTTAGGCTACATCGGTTGGCTTCTGCGTATCTTCGGGTACCTGATCGTCGCCCGCTCCCTCTCATCTTGGTTCCCTGACGCTCGACACCATCCGATTGTTCAACTGCTGTATCAGATCACTGATCCGGTAATGGTTCCGGCTTCTCGGATCATTCCTCGAATCGGTATGATCGACATTAGCCCAATGATCGTCATTCTCATTCTGTTCACAATTTCCAGTCGGCTTACGGGTCAATCAAGCGGGTTCTAAGCTCACCAGCCGTTAGTCCTTCAACTTCAATGATCTTGTTTCGTGCTGTCGCGCCCGAGACCAGCGTGACACTACCTTTGCGTATGCCTAGCGTCTTTGCCAGTAGTTGTACCAACGCCTCGTTAGCACCACCATCAACAGGTGGAGCCTTCACGCGCACGCGCAGAGACCCCTCTTCGTTTAGTCCCAGAATTTCGTCACGAGAAGCACCAGGCTGAAGTAGCACGGTGATTCGCTATGTGATCGAAGTCATATCGCTACTGAATATCCTTCACTGTTACTTCACTGGCAGACACTGGCCAGTCACGACCAGTATCATCTCGTACGATCAAACGTCCGGCTGAATCGACATCATGTGCGATTCCTATCAGTTCTTCTGGCGAACTGCCCGACTTCCCGCCAACAACCGTTACTTCCTTGCCAAGTGTCGTTAGTCGCTCTCGCCATGCCGGGAGTATCGTGCCACCCGCAGTGATGGCTCTGTAGTGATTATCGAGAGATATCATCAGCATCTCGAACACTTCACGCCGATCAAGCTTATGACCAAGTTCGCCTGCGAGGCTCGTCGAATTCGGCGCTACCTCAGTCGATGATCTAGCGTCGAAATTTACATTCAGCCCTATTCCAATCACAGCGGTGATTCGATCTACACCGGTGTCAGTTGAATCGAATCCAACCGCATCATCTTTAACACTAAGCTCTGGACCTGTCTTAGATTCGGCGATCACTCCCGCGAGTTTCTTGCCTGCGACCTGGACATCGTTGGGCCATTTGATGCCGATGTCGACGTCAAGATCCTCAGCAACATTTGCGACCGCCAACGCCGCCAGCATCAACAACTCCCCTGCCAGCGCAACACGGGGACGTAGCAGTACGGAGCAAAGAATGTCTTCTGCCTGGCTCGATACCCAAGAGCGATCATAACGGCCGCGACCTGCCGATTGGTGATCGGAGATTACAACCGTGCCATCCGGTTCACCTTCAGTGGCCAGCGCCCATGCAACGTCCATTGTCGACGTTGTTGTTTCGAGGTGAGAAACCCTACTCCCGATGACCGAAAGTGAATTAGCAAAATTTTCGAAGTTCTCGTTCATTCTTAGTTGGATGCCCCACGAGGAAATCGAGCTGGAATCTTATTAGTGGCAGGTTGCAATTGAGTGTGCACACACACGCCTACTCGTTGTTAGCAACATGTATCGCTACTGGGCGCAAGGCTACGGTAATAAGCGTCAGGTGTGAATAACGAAATGAGCATGTAAAGCTCTTCAACATGATGCCGACAGGCCAAGGCATCACGAACGTGCCACCAGGGTTATATAAAAGATAAATGAGGAGAATCATGGCCCAGCGATCTAAAAAAGGCTCTTTACTCGCAAGCTTAAGCTCGCTACCTACCGACAATGCGTCGGCTGAGGCAGCGTGCCGAGAGGCTCTTTCCTTTAGAGACCTCGGATCAAATCCACGGGCCGCTTCGCAAAAGCGTCTAGCGCAAGCTCATGTAACTCGAGACCAAGCAGAATCTGAAGCTATTACAGCGACAAAAGATTACTGTACGAATACTCGGGTCGAAGCCGACGAACGACTTCAACAGGCAGACTTAACCCTGACTAAAGCGGAGGAAATCCGAGCATATGTGCTTGAATGGGCAGCGTCGATGGAAGAAGAAATTCAGTTCTGGCTTTCAGATGCTTAACTCAAGCGAGAGAACGCTCGGACATATGCAGCGAAACTCGAAGCAACAGCTCTTGGCGCTTCGGATGCTTTGATGGATCAGACCAGATCAGGTGTCGAGGAATTGGCAATTCGGATGCGAACGGATTCAGCCGAAGATATTCGTAAGATTCTTGACGACATCGAAGTAGCTCGCGCTTCTGCTGAAGATGAACTCGAAGCACAGCGATCGCTTACCGAGACCGCACGAATTCGTGCATTCTCATCGAGCTTGAACACTGAACTCCCTCAGGAAAAGCCTTTTGAGTTCACTGCTGCACCGGCGAAGAAACGTGCGTAAGCCAAGAAGCGAACTTCTCGATCGACATCAGGTCGTAAATCTGCGTAGTCTCTAACTAATAAATAGAACTTTTATACCCGAGGAATTTCCCTCGGGGGTTTTTGAGTCACGAATATTGAGCGTATTTCACTGGTTGCAGCGACCGTTGCCGCAGCTACACTGCCGTTCAGCGAATTTTCCAAAAGCGAACACGGTGATAACTCGATGCTGAAAGCTACAACCGAAACTCTATACTACGAACACTCTGCCAGTAATCCAGTCACCATGACGGTGAAGCCGAACGAGTGGTTCGAAGTCGAAACTCAGATGAACCGCGGGCCAGACGCAGATCGAGTTCCCGACGATATTCGGGAGCTATACAACCAATATAGATCCGACAGCCAACCGAACGATCGTGGCAACCCTGCCTCAGGGTCCATCTATGTCGAAGGTGCAAAGCCCGGCGACCTATTGACCGTCGAGATCGGTGAAATCAAGGTTCATCCCGTCGGCTGGACTCGATACCGAGGGTCGACGGGAGCCATGCCCGGCTACCTTGGACCTTCAAACATCGGGGAACAATTCCGCATCTGTCGAATCGAAAACGACGAGGTTATCTGGAGCGACAAGTTGCGCTTCCCGGTTGAGCCGATGATGGGCGTTATTGGTGTGGCTCCTGAACGAGAGGCACGTCACAACGGTTGGGCAGGCGAATGGGGCGGCAACTTCGATATTCAGGAAGTTACCAACGGCGCGAAGCTCAGTATTCCTGTTAACCACGAAGGCGCCTTGCTCCACGTTGGAGACATGCATGCACGCCAAGGCGATGGTGAAATTTGCGGCGGCGGTGGTATTGAAACCGGTGGCAACGTAACGCTCCGGGTATCGCTCAGCGAGAAGCCAGCGGAAATGACTTGGCCTCGGATCGAGAATGATGAATACATCATGACCACCGCTTGCGAAAAGCCAGCTGAGGACGCTTTCCGAATCGCTCTATCCGAAATGATTCTTTGGCTAGAAGCAAGCTATGGCATGAGTCAGGGCGAGGCGTACATATTCCTTTCACAGTGTTTAGAAGCTCGGGTTACCCAATTCGTAAACCCCAGCTACACCTACATTGCGAAGGTCGCTAAGAAGTACCTGATTTAGATTGCCTCAACAGATCAAAGCTGTTTTGTTCGATGTCGGAGGTCCCCTCGACACTGAAACAATCATGGATCGAGAGATCGATGAACAGATCATGGCGTCGTTCAGGGCGAACGGCGTCACTATATCTGACGACGAATATGAGGCTGTAAATCGATGGGCGGTCGACGTTTTCGCCGCCAAGACTTATCACTCGATCATGTGGAAGATCGCTCAAGATGATATGGCGCTGATTGAACGAGTCGAGTCGGAGCTCATGAATACGGTTCATCAACGTAACGTGTCGCGGGGCGATTTCGAGCTTCGTGAAGGAATTCCAGAACTGCTTGCCGAACTTTCGGCAGAGGGGTTATTGCTTGGTCTGGCAGCGAATCAGCCGGCAGATACGGTCACGAAAATGGAGCGTTTCGGAATCGCACAGTACTTCACTTACAAGGAAGTCTCAGGTTCGATCAATTTGCGAAAGCCCGATCCACGGCTGCTGCTACATTCATGCGAAGGTCTCGGGGTCGAACCACAAGAGGCGATCATGGTTGGCGATAGGATCGACAACGACATCGTTCCTGCCCGAATGCTTGGCATGGCGGCAATACGCTTCGTAAGCGGTCGACACTCAGAACAGCAGCCTCGTTCGTGGAACGAAGTGCCTCATGCCGATGTTTACAGCGTTAACGAGCTAGGAGTCGCTATCCGAAGCTTCGTTACCAAACCGCCAAACGTTTCTGGAGACGATGGCCCCGAATAGACCGATTCTGGCAGTCGGCACCGGACACGATAATCGCCAAAAAGAGGTCTAATCCGAATCGAAATAAAGCGGGAATAGGAAGACCAAGTGCTTCAGGTTATATATGAAAGTCCTGGCATCAACGAAGAAGAAGTAGAATACGTATTCTCGCCTTACTTTCGTGGAAAGCTCGCTTAAACATCTTCTGTACAACGGTCGGGGCTTGGGTTTTCGATCGCACGTTATCTCAGCGAACTTCACGAAGGCACCCTAGCAGTCGACACGGATACTGAAGACAGCGGAAGCACGTTTGTACTTAGGCTTCCTGCCTCAAGCTTAGACATGCTCGACGACGACACTACGAATGGTCGTACCGATGCAGAAGGCTTCGAGGACGAAGATCTTTGGCCACAGGTGATCTGAACGCCTCCGGATACTCCCTTTTAACCGATAAATATTCGACGGGTTCACCAGATCACTGACTGCAAATTCACTGGTGCATTGGCTCGCAGGCTTTTAGCTGCGGAGATACAATTTTATCACTCGGTTCGAGTAAGGTAATTTTCAAAGGTGAAATTTCGATGAATCACGAACGTTCTACACGTCTTTTCGAAAAGGCGAAAGAACTAGTCGCTGGTGGCGTATCTAGTCAGATAAGGGTTAATGAACCGGCAGATACACCACTGTTCTTTACCCACGCCAAGGGGTCAAAAATGTGGGATGTCGATGGCAATGAGTACATCGACTACATTCAGGGAATGGGACCAAACCTATTTGGGCACTCCCCCGACTTCATTAACGAGCAAGTCAAAAAAGATATGGAGAAGGGCTACGTCTTCTCCGCTCAGTTCGAGCAAGAGTTGGAAGTCGCCGAAATGGTTCTGGATATGATCCCGATGCCTGACGCGACAGTTCGCTTTGCGTCGTCGGGAACTGAGATCGATCAGTTGCTGTTCCGCACCATGCGCGGATTCACTGGGCGCCCAAAGATTCTCAAGTTCGAAGGCCACTACCACGGCTGGATGGACTCCGTTAACTGGAGCGTCCACCCGCCGCTAGACCAAGCCGGGCCGGAAGATGCACCAGTAGCGGTTGGTGAATCTGAGGGAATGGATCAGGCAACAGCCGACAGTCTGGTCATATCTCAGTGGAACGATATCGAAAAACTCGAGATTATCTTCAAGAAACACGGGCATGAAATCGCTGGCGTCATCATGGAGCCAATCCTCGCCAACACCAACTGCATCGTACCTAACGCTGAATTTTTGGAAGGTCTTCAGAGACTTTGCAAGGAAAATGGTTCTCTGCTGGCGTTCGACGAAGTCATTACTGGCTTCCGCGTCGCCCGGGGCGGAGCCCAAGAGTACTTAGGCGTTATCCCAGATTTGGCAACCTACGCGAAGTCTATGGCTGGCGGATTTCCCGTAGCCATGATCGTTGGTCGCAGGGACATAATGGCACTTATTGGGGACGGCACCGTTTACCACGGTGGCAGCTTCAATTCGAACGTAATGTCGATCTCAGCGACCTACGCTTCGTTGAAGTACATCAACGATCAGGGTGACGCGTTCTACGACGATTTAAATGGCAAAGGTCTACGCTTAATGAAAGAACTTAGCGATCTCGCAAAATCGCTAGAGTCCGACTTACATGTACAAGGCGTTGGCTCAGTATTCGCTATATCGTTCACCACGAAACAAGAAATAACGAATTGGCGAGACCACGCGAGAAACTGCGACGACGCTAAGTATTCTCGGTTCGCCAAGGAGATGCTAAAGCAAGGCATTCGATTATCTTCAAATGGTCGGATTCACCTTTCTTCAGCTCATACAGACGAAGATATAGACAAGACTGTCGCTGCGGCCGCCGCCGTACTGCCGACCCTGTAGAGAAATCCAAACTCTGCGTCGGCGATACAAGCGGTTTCGACGCAGAGTGACTGGATACTTTCCGGTAGGGCGAGTGGCTCGAACCGGGACAGGAGTAGCAAAATTTGCAGTGGAGTTCTGCCGTATCGGACTCGCCTTCTTTCACAGAGGCGGTCACACAGGCATCTGAACAAATACTTGCGAATCTGGATGGTAAACATCCCGATTTAGCAGTGGTATTCATCTCGTCCCACCACATGCCTTCGTATGTCGTGGCACCCGAACTACTCGCCGAAACACTCGGCGCCAAAGTTCTTATCGGGTGTTCTGCCGCTGGCGTTATCGGTGGCGGTCAAGAAGTTGAACGAAGACCTGGCATTGCGATTTCAGCAGCCATTCTTCCCGGGGTTGAACTTTCACCATTTCATCTGAATCAAGACGAACTTCCCAGCCCAGATGCCGGTCCCGAAGAGTGGCAAGCGCTGTTGGGCATTCGAGCAGAAGATTGCCCAGCAATTATGTTACTGCCCGATCCGTTCACGCTCCGAAGCGACCATCTACTTGCAGGTCTGGATTTCGCATATCCGTCAACGGTAAAAATCGGAGGACTTGCCAGTGGTGGCGGTCAGCCCGGTGCGAACGCACTATTCATCAATGATCGTTCAGTTAGATCAGGAGCCGTAGGCGTCGCGTTTTCTGGCGATCTGGAGGTTGAAACGATTGTGGCACAGGGATGCCGACCTATCGGTGAACCACTCGTTGTAACCGAATCTGAAATCAACGTAATTTCAAAACTTGGTGATCAGACTCCATTAGAAGTGCTAAGAGATTTATTCGAGACTGCGGAAACTCGCGAGAAGCGCTTAATTCGTCGTTCGCTCCAAATCGGAATCATCATGGATCGATTGGCGCAGAACAGCAGCGAAGGCGAGTTCCTTATTAGGAACGTTCTTGGCGCAGACGAAGAAGACGGCACACTTGCGGTCGGTGAGCTTGTCCAAGAAGGACAGGTTGTACAGTTCTTCGTTCGTGACGCTCAAGCCGCTGACGAAGACCTGCGCTTGATGCTTGAAGAGTACATCGACAACCTTGACGAAGGCGATATTCCGGCGTCGGCGCTATTGTTCAGCTGTATCGGACGCGGGCAATATCTTTACGGATCGCCGGATCACGACACCTCGGTTTTTACCGACATAGTGGCGGATATTCCGATTGCCGGGTTCTTCTCGAACGGTGAGATTGGGCCACTTGGCGACCAGACGTTCTTGCACGGCTACTCTGCGAGTTTCGCGTTATTCAAGCAGGCGTCAAAGGGCTAACTTTAGTCCAGTAAAGCGGCGTTTATTTTGACTTCGCTATCTAGCTAATCCAGACGTTTTGTGGTGCTTCGTTACAGACCGTACTTCCATGTGGCATTCACTGATTTCCCTAGTGTGGCCGAGGAATCTGGGATAGAGGTGCGCTTGGCTGAATTGATCACTGGTGGAATTAGTAAGTCGTCACGCAACACCCCACCAGATCCCTCCTTCGTCGGGAAATACGATGTCCTCGATTGTGAAACGTACGACGTTTTCGAGTCGGATCACCGCAAAGGCAGGATTTCGCGCATCTCGGCAGGATCAGTCAGTGTGAGCGCCTTGATCACTGCGTGAGTTGAATCTCCTGACGATTCGATCAAACCGCCGTCTGGTGACGTTTCGTAGCAACTATTGGCGTAATTAGCGAACGTCGAAACTTGTGCCCGACGATAGTCTCGCCAACATTCGTCAAACGAGTAGTTGCGACCACCGTTAGCTTTCAATTGCTCAAAGTAGTGCGAGACCAAGGCATTCTCTTGATCAACGAGAATTTCGAACGGAACAGTGGTCATCATAAATTTCGCCAGATCGTTGGTCGCACCTGCAAAAGCCGACATTTGCCAGTCGACGAGTACGGGTCGCACACCGCCAGGTGCCTGACGCAATAGAACGTTGCCCTGGTGAAAATCGTTGTGGGTGAACGTGTTCGGGCGGGTCGCCATGGCTGTTTGAAGATCGTTCAGACGTGCACCAAGATACTCGCCAGCGATCATCAGTCCTCCCGATTTATCGAATCGATCGTCGTCGCGTATGACCTTCCAGCCGACAGCCGAGTCGAGTGGATCTTGGTTAAATATAAAAGACCAGTCAGCACTGCGAATCCAATCGGCCGAGCCGAGCGATTCGTCTTCCCAGAATCGACCATGAAACGACGCCATCAGATCAAGCGTTACCTTGGCGACTTCAAGATCGACCTTGGCATACTGCTGCCCTGCTGGCAGCGCTCCTAGATCTTCGAAAACGAAGCAAGCGGTATTTTCGCTTGGATCTTCATCAGCACCGTACATCCTAGCGATCGAAGCTCCTTGAAAATCTTCTAGCAGACGATAACTGCCCAGCTCGCTGGCGTACGGACCATATGCAGCCTCGCGAAGGCGAACAATATCGTCGACCGGCGGAATCTTCACGATCACAAAATCGGGATGCGTAGCTTCCCTTTTCGAGTAATCGATACGCACTCGGAAAAGCTGAGAAAGGTCGGGATTATGCCCTGTCATCTCTTGAAAGTCGAGAGCGGCAATCTGGCAATCGCCGACGCTCAATAGCATTGAGGTCAGCCATTCGTGCGTTATCTGCTCACGACGAATTGGGATTGTGGACATACCAGCAGTTTCACACCGGATGCGTTTCACGTCCACAGCGAACGCATTCCATGCACTACGTTCCGGTACTATTTCGCCCATCGAGTTGTTTCGCAACAATCTCACAAAGACAAAGAGGAAACATGAGCAGGTTTGAAGGTCAAGTAGCAATCATCACCGGTGGAGCGTTGGGAATCGGTGGAGCAACGGCACGCAAGCTCGCCTCCGAGGGTGCCAAGGTATTCATCGCCGATTTCAATGATGCTGCGGCAGCTGAGAACGTCGAGCGCATAAATCAGGCTGGTCACACTGCAGCTGCAAGCCATGTCGATGTCTCAATTAGCGAAGACATCGCCCGAATGGTCAACGAAGCGGTCGATCTATACGGCCGTCTCGACATTCTGGTGCAGAATGCATTCGGAGTAATGGCTGGTGAATCTAAGATTAACGGCACTGCTTTGACTGTGGAAGAAGATGGCTGGAACTACGGAATCGACGTACTGCTCAAAGCCCTCTATCTTGGGCCGAAGAACGCCATTCCTCACATGCGAGTTAACGGCGGCGGCAACATCATCAACCTCGCATCAGTCCACAGCATACTTCAGGAGCCGGGAATGCTCGTATACGAGGCAGCAAAGGCCGGTGTTGTAGGCATGACCCGCCAGATGGCAACCGACTTCGGACCCGATGGCATCAGGGTGAACGCTATCGCCCCTGGGCACATCGTCGGAGAAGGTCTTGCGAAGATGTGGGAAGAAAATCCGACTGGTCACGCATTTTTCGCCGATCAGTACCCGCTTCGACGCACCGGTTTGCCTGACGACATCGCCAATGGCATCGCGTTCCTGTGCTCAGACGATGCATCGTTCATCACAGGTCACACGCTGACAATCGACGGCGGTCTATCAATTCAACTTCAGGAACGGTTTGGAACTCGACAGGCGGAATACATCCGGGCGAACCCCGATACCCGCCTTCCGTAGTTCTCGTCGCTATCCCGAGTACGTGCCTTTGAAAGCTATTTCGCTAACGTCTTTGCGTTCGTTGGCGAAGTTTTGCTTGACCATTCGTTCGTGAATGTCGTCGTCTGTGCCACGGTATCCGACAGAGATCGCGCAGATCGTCTCGAACTTGTCGCTTGATATTCCGGCCACTTCGTAGGCTCCATCGAGGTTGATACCACCCATTGCCCTCGTATTAAGTCCCATTCGATTCGCCTGTAATGCCAACGACATCCATGCCGCACCGGTGTCGAATTGTGCGGTGCGAATCTTGTTACCTTCGTCGTCAACAATTCGAGCAAAAACCAACACCATCATTCCTGCACTTGGAGCGTACCGAGCATTGCCTTCATTCAGGAGAGTGTTGAACTTTTCACGATCAGGACCATCGGTTGCGTATGCGAACAACCAAGGCTGACGATTGCTGGCTGAAGGAGCCCAGCGAGCGGCTTCAAACAACGAGGCAATTTGATCATCGGATAGAGCTTTATCGCTAAAGGCTTTCGACGACCATCGTTCAGTGAACATCGGCTCGACCGATGAGGATGCGACTCGTGAGTTCTTTGAATCAGAAACGGTCATATGTAAATTGAACCCCAGACTTGATGCAGTCAGGTGTGCTGCATTTAAAAGTTATTTTGTGTGTCGCTAATGCCGGTTGGATGCACATTGCTAGTAAATCGATACTACGGGTAATTCTTGCCGGGGTTACCGGGTTTGGTTACGAATTTCCGTCGAAGAAAGATCAGATCTAAATTGCTCTTCTGTCAGTTCTGTGAACATGCTTCGGTATCGAACCGGAACCTCGAACTCAACATCGTGCAACCCACGAAACTGGTTTTGATCGTCGACCCTGCCAGCCACCACGAATCCGCAACGGTTCTCGAAGATAAGGTCGAGTGAGTTCTCGACAGGCGAGCGCTCGCCTGCGACATGATCGGGATAATAGCGTTCGTCCATCAAGCGAGTGTAGGTATCGAACCCTATGACGAACATTGAGCCCGGGAGAATCGATGATTTCTCGGTGAAGCGAGGTGCCTTCGTCACGATTATCGAGTTTCCGATGGAAATCACCCGTGCGGTACGGCGTTCGAGTTCTTCTTGCGGAAGAACTGGTTTGTCGACGTTCGTAATTGAAATCTCGTAGTAGGCGGGTCGGTCGACGGCCATGGCGGAGGCTTCGAGCATTCGACGATGGCCGTCGTGGAGCGGGTTGAACGATCCGGCGAGCACCAATGGATGGTCCGGCAGTGACTCGCTTACTTCGCCATTTGGTGAAATTACGAGAGCACCAATTTGATCAGCATAGATCCGTTCAATCGAATTCATCAAATCGCTCCGTTTCAAGAACGTACAAATCCAGCCGCTCATCGATTTCCAAAGCCATAGCAATCGAGTTCAGCACTATAGCCGATACGACAGCGTCTTCGTCAGCACGTGATCGAACCTGCTTGTCGAACCATATCGACGCTCCACCGGAGTGGGTTCCATTCGTCCAAGCGATGTGCGCTCTATCTTCACCTCTACGAACTCTGTCCGTTGCTACTGCGGCAGTGCACCCAACTCCGAACAGCGGCTCGTCGCCTTCATCGCCCTGTGCCAGATGCTGCGCTCGTTTTAGCGCGGCTTTAGCAATGAGCTTGGCTTCATCAACTGAGACGTGCTGATCGGTCGGTGCTCCCACGAACTCTTCAAGGGCAAGTCGGGAGTAAGGCACTTGCGCATCGAGAATCGTTCGAGAAGCTCCCGGCTCTGAGAAAAGATCGTCGATTGCCTGAATTCCAGATCCGGTGACAGCGATACAGCCTCGACCCGCCACGCTATGAAGCTTTTTTGCCATTTCTTGAGAGTTCACTATTTACTCTCCCAAGCATCGTAAATTTCGGGAAAGCACGTAATATCAGCGGCCGGCACGACCGCATCGCCAAGCAATCGATCTATCGAAGCAAGATTGCTCTCGATGTCGCCCACAACCGACGTCATTTGTATCGCCGCTATCGTCACGTCCTGCAAGTAACCACTCCGGTGTTCACATTCCAATGGAAATTAGGGTGAATCGTACATCAGATATGACACCAATAAGAATCAATGGCGAGTCGAACTTAAATATCCACATCTCATTTCCGCACTAATGTTTGAGGTGTATCTTGTACGACATGCTGACGGGCACATACGCCCACAGGTGCTGCAATCGCTTGAGTCACACCAACCGAGGGAAACCCCCAACCCATGCTTGAACATTTTCATGTTGCTGAAGAAGACGAAGTTCGGATCATGCCCGACGCTCTTCGTAAGACCGTCAACGAACTGTTTCTGAAGATCGGTTTCTCCAAGCAGGACGCATGGCAAGCGACCGACGTGTTGCTGTTGTCCGATACTCGGGGCGTCGACACTCACGGCGTTTCGAACATGATGCGTCGCTACATTTCCGGCGTGGCTGAAGGGCTCATGAACCCGACTCCAAACTGGACGATCACCCGAGAAACTCCAACAACGGCGAACGTCGATTGCGACCGCGGACTCGGCATTGCTGTGATTCCACAGGTCATGAAGCTGGCGATCGAAAAGGCCCGAGACACAGGCATTGGTGCGATCACTATGAGCAACGGTCGGCACGCCGGGATGATCGCTTACCACGCAATGATGGCGCTCCCTCACGACATGATCGGCTACGCAATCACGGCTGGCGGACAGAGCATGCCACCTACGTTTGGGGCAGAACCCCGCCTCGCTCCCAATCCGCACGCTTGGGCTGTTCCAGGCGACAAAGAGCCGCCGTTTGTTCTCGATATTTCTTCCTCATCTGTGGCTGCCAATAAGATAGAACTTCTACGTCGAATGAACTCGATGACGATCCCAGGAATCATGGCTGACGCTGATGGCAATCCGATCATGGACGAACGAGAGATTCCGCCCGACAACATCGTGCTGCCGAACGGCGCAACCCGCGAGCTCGGCTCGCACAAGGGTTACGGTCTAAGTGCAGTTGCGCAGATTTTCGGTGGCATTCTTTCCGATGGATCGTTCGGCCCTTACGAGGGCGGGCATATGTCGCACTTCGTCGCCGCTTATTCGATCGAGGCATTCACAGATGTCCAGCGATTTAAGGAATCAATGGACGATTTCATGAAGTATTTGCGTGAGACTCCCCCGGCACCAGATCACGATCGGGTTTACTACGCAGGTCTGCCCGAGCACGAAGAATCGATCGATCGCCACGAACGTGGCATCCCACTTCACCAGGAAGTGGTCGAATGGTTCGATTCCGCAACCAACGAATTCGATATTTCATCACTGGAACGATAGGAAGAAGAAGAACAATGCTTGAACACTTTCACGTTCCTGAAGCAGACCGAGTGATGATTCGCCGGGAGGATCTTTTCAAGACCACCGCCGATATTTTTGAAGCGATGGGCATATCACGCGAAGACGCCGAGCTGGCGTCTGACGCTCTGGTAACTGCCGATATTCGAGGTTGCGAGACTCACGGCGTTTCGAACATGCTGCGGGCATACGTGCAGGCGCTCACCGACGGGAAGATCAACCCGACTCCAGATTGGAAGATCACTAAAGAGACTTCTGCTGTGGCAACTATTGATGCTGACAGAGCGCACGGACTTGTTATTTGCCCAAAGGCGATGGACATAGCAATCGAGAAGGCTAAGAAGGTCGGCATCGGTGCTGTGACCATCCACAACAGCAATCACGCGGGGATGATGGCGTATCACGCAATGAGGGCGATGCCGCACGACATGATCGGTTACGCGATCACTGGTGGCGGTGCCGTAATGGTTCCTACCTACGGAGCTGAACCAAGGGTTGGAGCGGTGCCGCATGCATGGGCGGTTCCTGCCGACAAGATGCCGCCGTTTGTTTTGGATATTTCCTCTTCATCAGTTGCCGCAAACAAAATCCAACTGCTCAGGCGCACGGGCGCTAATTTGCTGCCGGGATTGATGGCTGACGAAGAAGGTACTCCGATCATGGAGGAACAGGAAGTACCGGACGGAGTACGACTGCTTCCGTGGGGTTCGACCCGAGAGCTCGGTTCTCACAAAGGCTACGGGATGGCCGTTATCGGTCAAGTTTTCTCAGGAATTTTGTCTGCGGGTCTCTTTGGAATAAGCATTCCACCGGGTAACGGTTCACAGTTCGTGGCGGCGTTCAGCATTGACGCTTTCCGAGATGTCGCCGAGTTCAAAGGCTCGATGGACGAGTTCTTGACCTACTTGGTCGACACGCCGCCAGCTAAGGGCCACGATCGGGTCTACTACGCGGGGCTTCCTGAGCACGAGGAAACTGAGATACGTGAAAGGGATGGCATCCCTCTGCACCGTGAGGTTATCGAGTGGTTCGACTCAGAAACCAATCGGCTTGGACTGGATTCCATAGGGCGAATCTAGTTCAGAACGACAACAGCAACGCGCCGACGTTATCGCCGACACGCCTTCGCTACCTAACTGGCCGCTCGTTCTAGATCGACTGCTTCGGCTTCGATTGGCTCGAATTCGTCGTCGCTTGCGTCTCCGAACTCAGGTTCGTCGATATCGTCCACAATCGCTACAGGCTCAAGTTGAGGAGCCATCACCACGTCATCTTCAAGACCTATTGGCTGTTCGATAGAGCCGTTAGACCTGATCGATCGAGAGTTGATCGTGTAGCCGCACGTAAGGCAGCTAAGGAACGATCCGAAGTTATCGGAACCTAATTCGACAGTTCCATCTTTGCATCGTAGGCAAGATTTGAAATACAGCACCGTTACGCCTCCATTTATCACAGTGGACACGGCGGACACCGTGGCCAATTCGTTGCGACTTGCGGAACAAGCACACAACTAACGGGCGGCATCTTATCCGGTAACGGTTATTTCGTCGTACGTGCTTCTTATACGAGTTTCAAAGAGTTTTGTAAAACTCCGGATAACCGCTGATTCGACGAATTTCAAAAACTTACAGATTTGGTTCGTGAAGTGAGAAGGCATCGAAGCGGGACAGGAATATGCTTCACTTCAGAATCATCACAATCTGCGTATCCAACACGCAATCTGCGCGCCTGCAAATCGGTCACAGAATTCGGAGGCAAAATCGAATGGCAAAGCTCTACATTCTCGGAGCGGGCACACCGACTCCAACTCCTACCCGATTCGGTTCAGCGTACGTTCTTGAAATCGAGGGCGAGAAGATCATGATCGATTGCGGTCCAGCCACGACGCACAAGCTCGTGCAAGCTGGACTCTGGCCACTGGATATCGACTACATCTTTTTCACGCATCATCACTTCGATCACGACATAGACTATCCGTGCTTCCTGCTAACCCGATTCGATCAGTCGATCGGAAAAGAGAACCAGCTGCAGGTATTCGGACCGACCCTCACCGAGAAAATCACCGAGGGCGTTATCGGCGAGAACGGAATCTTCTCTCACGACTGGAAGGCTCGGATTTACCACCCACTTTCTCAGAAGGTCTATATCAACCGTGGCGGAGTCCTTCCGCGTAAAGCTCCAAAAATTCTGGCACGTGATGTTGGGGTTGGAACGGTCTACACTGGCAACAATTTCGAAGTCACTTCGGCGAACGCCGAGCACGTTCAGCCTTACTTGGACTCACTCGCTTATCGAATTGAAACGAAATCGGGTAAGTCGGTCGTATTCACTGGCGATACTCAGCCGTGTCAGTCGGTGATCGATTTGGCGAAAGACGCTGACGTTATGTTGTGCATGTGCTGGGACGATCAGGAGTGCATGGATCACGATGGCGAATCGCCGGGTCAGTGCGGTACTTTGGGGGCGGCGCGCATGGCAGAAGAGGCCGGCGTGAAGAAGCTGATTCTGGTTCACATGGGTGCGAACATATCGCAACATGGTGCGCTAGAAAAGGGCATTGGGGACATTCGAGAGGTCTACAGCGGACAGGTGATCTACTCAGAAGAGCTAATGGCCATCGACATCTAAGAGCCGATGGCTCGTTTTCCGTCGGGCAACTTGCTGCTCTTGGAGAGCATTTGATGTCTGGTGCCTTGATCTATAGCCACTCAGCACTTCTCCTCATACACCAATTTTTCGGCGATATCTGCCGATCATAAGCGAAAGCTTATTTCTGTTGGATGCCGGGTTCGCCCGAATCGACGCAGAATCGTTCTCATTAATCCTCGCATCACATTAATCACTTAGGCTGGAGCGAGATCGGTCATGATCTCCGCGCGGAAAACCCCAGTGGAGGAATTTGGTCATGGAATACAACTCACCCGCAGCGATTTATTCAGGGTTGATCGCCGGCGAAATAATGCTGATCCCGATTTACCTTAGGCGAATGATGATGCCAGAGCAGATGAAGATGCTCGGCACGATGATGATGCCTGTTGGCGGCATGACATACGGAATAGGTTTGATGATCCATGCAGTGATGAGCATCGTATTTGCTTCGGCTCACGCAGCGTTCTATCTGTGGCTCGATATCGATAGGAGCTTCGCTATTGGAATCGTCTTCGGACTCGTTCACTTCATAGGCACAGGTATGTTCTTAGGAATGCTAAATTCTTCCCTCCACCGAGGCATTCGTGACGGTGCAGTCGAAGCCCCCAGATTCTTCGCCTTAAAGCTTGGTGGAGCGAACGCAATGGGTGCGCTAGTGCACATCATTTTCGGGACTGGTAGTCGGCGGACTCTACGAATCATTCTCGTAGGCTCGTCGCAAATCAGAGGATGACAAAACAAAAGCCTCGACTCCAAATATGGAATCGAAACTTTTTGCTGTTAAAGTAGTTTTTAGGTCGGCGCACGGCCGGGGATTAGCTGTGGCTTCAGGTACCGTGGCCGTAGAGCTGTGCTCTGACGGACAACCATTTGAAGAAGAGGAACTTCTTTTGTTCGATTAGGACGGCAGCGGCTTTCGAGGCGAGGTTCTTCGAAATAAGAATCTCGACGCCCTTATCTTTCACCGTTTGGTAAGCCGTTTTGTTGGATTTCTTAGCGTAGGTATCGACCGATACCGAGGCGTGACCGCCTCAGCCAAGTCCAGCGAGATAGTCGAGAGCAATCGGCCGTTCCCGGCTATCTAGGTACTCTCGGGCTGCATCTGTAATCAGAAGTTGCAAATTATTCCTCGTCGAGCCAATACTCGGCCAGATTTAGTCAGCAGTGCCAACATACGGTTCCACAAATTAGAATCTGTGGTTCGATGCTAACGGCTTCCCAATCGATTCATCATCACCAGTTGTCCAGCGATTATGTGAGCTCTCGTTTCATCTGAGCGAGTCCCATGGGACCTAGCTTCAACGCCCTGTTGTGCCAATCCTTTAGATCGAAGTCTGCACCAGCTTTTTGCTTTGCCGATTCACGGGCTTCCAGCCAAACGCGCTCGCCTACTTTGTAGCTGATCGCCTGGCCGGGAATCCCCAAGTATCGGTCGACTTCTGAAGCTACGAAATCGGCCGGGAAGTGAACTCGCTGTTTCATGAACTCCAAAGCAAGATCACCGGTCCAGACTTCACCGGGATGAAACTCTGAATGCCGAGGAATCTTAAAGCCAAGGTGCATACCGATATCGACAATCACACGGACGCTCCGAAGCGCTTGAGCGTCGAGCATGCCCATGTAGTAGTCGGGGTTTTCGAGATATCCGAGTTCACCCATAAGTCGCTCGGCATATAGTGCCCATCCTTCAGCGTGACCCGAGGTCCCAGCGAGCAGCCGTTGGAATCTCGATAGATCATCGGTCATCGCTACATTTGTAGCGATCTGAAAATGATGACCGGGGACGCCCTCGTGATACGCAATCGACACTTCGCGCCATATTGGAAATTCGGTTTTGCCTCCTGTGGGATACCACGTCCGACCGGGTCGAGAGAAATCTTCTGAAGGCCCGGTGTAGTACATGGCGAGCGCACCGCCGGGAGGCGAAATCAGCGCTTCGATCTTGCGGACTGGATCGAGAATATCGAAGTGAACGCCGTCCATCTCTTCTATTGTCTTATCCTGAAGATCCTGCATCCACTGGCGAAAATTATCTTCGCCTTGAATCATTTTTGTAGGGTCAGTTTCGAGCAGTTCAACCGCCTCACCTATCGAAGCACCCGGTTTGATACGTTCGGCTGTTTTGGTCATTTCCGACCGCACCCATTCGAGCTGTTCCCAACCCCATTCGTAGGTCTCGCGAGGATCGATCTCGGCTCCAAGATAACCCTTTGCAGAAAGCACGTATCGGTCGCGCCCTACCCCATCGACGGAAGTAGCATCTGGCAGGTACGACTCACGGAGATACTCGCCCATTTTGTCGTACGCCTCGGTAGCGGACGCCGAGGCATTTTCGATTCGTGTGCTGAGCGAATCGTTGTTGATATCAGAAGCGGCGAGAGCGTTGACTAGCGAGTCGAAGAAAGGCGAATTGTCGCCATTCCCTGCCCACGCTTCGCACTGCTCGGCAGTTCCGTTGACCTGTCGTTCCGACGTGACCAATCCCTCGGCACGACCTATATCGAGGGTTTCTCGGTATCCGGCAAGCGCGCCGTCAATTTTCTCCATTCGAGAAGCAATGTTCTCCCAAGCTTCGACAGAATCCTGCGGCATCAGGTCGAACACCGATCGAATGCTCTGTACAGGCGAGAATAGAACGTTCATATCGCGAAGATGTTCGCGTGACTCGAACTGCTCGTGCGAAAGCGAAGCTTCGTCGATGAATGTGTCTTTGCAAATCCGCTCGCGGTCGTTCGCTGGCTCGGCGGCTTCCATCGCTTTGAGCGCTACCAGACTTTCCGCGTGAAACGCCTCAGCCGCTTCGGGCGAATAGTCGTTCATCAGGTGATCGTGCCCGCTGACACCCATGTAGGTTGCCGACGTCGGGTGATGTTTCGCCACGGTGTCGATAAACCCGTCGGCGATCTCGAAAACTCCAGCCATGATCGTATTTTTCTCCGTGCTCGCTGCTACCAACTAATAGAGATTAGTCGACCCGTTTGTATAGAAATCCACCGAGTCTGAATGACCCTGCTTTGCCATTGGAACCAAGTGCGAACTCAGCGAGTTCGCCAGCGCCTCGACCACCAACCGTTCGGAATGAATTTGCGTCGCTCACTGTAGGATCGGAAGCTAATCCTGCTGGGCCATGAAGTGTGTAGTCGCCCGTGCGAGGATCACCAAGCACGAAGCCAGATTCGCCGTAAGCGACATCGACGTACGCACCGGGTTCTGCCCAGTACCTTCCGGTGTACTTTGCCGCATCACTTTCGGAAACGTCGGTGAACGGCGGTTCGTTGAGTTCGGGCAATGGGCCCAATTCTCGAATCACGAGTTCAGCAATGTCTTCGGCAAGAACGTATGGAGTTGGTGCTGGCCAGATATTCGCCAATACAACTACGCCTGTCTGCGCAGGAACGCTGAACACCATGTTTGATGCGTAGCCCTGAATACCGCCGCCATGATTGTGAAGCACCAGATCGTCACGTCGATTCATACGCCACGAAATCGCTTGACCGTTCGACCAGTCGTTCGAGAGATAGACCGCACGATGCATTTCGGCGAGCGTTGAAGCCGATAGCACTTTGGACGGATGGGTTTGACGACCCGACGAGAACTGGAACGACATCCATTTGGCGAGGTCTTCAACATTTGAGTGAAGCTGTCCTGCTGCAGATATGCCTTGAAGCGACGCATAAGGGGCGTCACGAAGATCAGATTCACCCGGAAGAGGATGGCTGTACCCGTTGGCTTTCAATTCAGCCTGATCAGCATCCAAATCGAATCGAGTATTGGCGAGTCCGAGCGGACCTGTGATCTCTTCATAAATGTACCGCTCGTATGGCATCCTGCTGATCCCCTCTATGACATGCCCAAGAAGTCCCACCGCCAAGTTCGAGTACTTCCACTGGCTATCCTGCGGAATAACGACGTCGACATCGGAGAGGTTACCGAGTAGCTCTTCACCTGTTGGGAACGATGGTGCGTTCCAGTCGGTAAGCGGATGTTCGGTACGCAACCCAGAGTAGTGGGTCATCAGCCTACGTAGAGTCACACCTTCTAGTGTTCCTCGAAGTGCATTAGCGATAGTGAAATCAGGCATGTGAACGAGCAATGGATCATCAAGTTCAAGCTGACCCAGATCTCGCAATTGCAATATCGCTGTGCCGGTGAACGTCTTAGTGATCGAAGCGACCCGAGAGATTGTTTGCGCGGTTGGCGGCTTGTCTGTGCCTACTGCCTGCGTACCAAACGAGTAGTAGCCGACGAGAGAATCGCCGCGAACGACTCCGATCGAGAGTCCGGGGACACGATCTTGAGTCATTGACGCTGAAGCCAGGTCAGCGATTTTTGATTCCAGTGCAGATAGATCGTTACCGCTAGCCAACAGAGCCCCCCAAACCAAGCTTAAATAAAACGACACCTAATAATAGGTGTCGCTAGATTACTTCCACAGCAAGCGATATGGGAGCGTTTTGAGCTCTCAGAACCATTACCGTTAGGCTGATTTCGGTGCTGCTTTTGCCTGTGCGGCCTTCACGAGTTGCTCAATAAGCTTGAACACTCGCTTCTCCTACATCTTCATACGGTCTTCGATACCCCGCTCCGTCGTGCGTTTTACACGGATCGTCTGCTTAATTCCATCTACGCTCTTAAGGACAGTCTGATAGTCATCTTCGAGATCACTTAATGCGATTTTAAGATCCTTATTGAAGGCAGTGACATCAGCGTACGGGTTCTGATTGAGCATGTCTTGTTTCGCATCTTCGAACTCAATTTTGATTCCGTCGGCGTGCCGCTTTTTGTTATCGATCAAGTCCTGAAACTTGTCGAGCTTCGCAAGAAGTCCCTTTTTCTCTTTGCTGACATTTCGCAACTCAGCAACACGTGGCTCGATCTTAATCATGATGCCGCTGACTTGTTCCGCTACGAATGCGCTTCGAGTCGGCTTACCAGTCTTCCCGGTTTTACCGAGGTGGATCATGAGAGAGTGGATTCTTCGGTCGTCTGTCCAGTGCGCATTGGTTTGTGTGGTGCTCCCGCAGGATTAGCCGCAACTTACGTAACTGCTATCAACAGACAAGGAGAAATTGATATCTCAATTTTCGCTAACAAACGTGCTCGCCGTCACTCTGTAGGTTCCAATTTGACTAGAGGAATGTCACATGTAACATCGACTGAGGGCTATCTCACGACACGTGAAATGAACTAGCGCGTTGTAGATCTGATCTTCTTTTACGATCACTCCTACAAATAATTTCGGGAACATTGGCAAGAACATGAAAATCACTGACATCACGATCGATGTGATCGAACGAAACACCATATCAGTACGGGTTCAAGACGAGAGAAGTGATCTCGGCGGTACGACTACCCAAGGTGTACTCAGGGTTAAAACCGATGCTGGTATCGAAGGTCATGCGTTTGTAGGTGATCAAGGCGCAGATTCGTCGCAGCGTATGGCATCGATCATCAGAATCCTAAAACCGGCGATGATGGGGCGCGAACCGTCGGATAGAGAGTGGCTGTGGAACCAACTGTCGGTGATAGCTGGGCACGGTTCGGCAATCGAGCCGGTATGGGCTCCTCTCGACGTCGCATTGTGGGATATCGAGGGCAAGTCGGCGGGTCAGCCAATTCACAAACTGCTCGGGACTGCCCGTAACGAAGTTCCTATTTACGCAACCTACCCGCCCCGGCATGGAACGGTCAAAGGTTTTGTCGATGAGGCTCTTCAGTTGAAGGATGAAGGATTTAGAGCGTACAAGATTCACCCCGGGCCTCTGCACTACAAACATGCCGCAATTGCTGCGGCGAAGGTGAGAGAAGCCGTAGGTGATGAAATGACGCTAATGCTCGACCGCAACCACGGTTATACCTTCAGAGAAGCTCTGTACGTGGGGCAAGCGCTCGATGAGAACGACTACTTTTGGTACGAAGATCCGATTCCAGCAAACGACATAGAGTCGATCACTGAACTATCTAATCGGCTCGATACTCCGTTGAACATGAGCGACACAAAGGGCTTCTTATTCCATGAAGCAGCAAGCTTCCTTCAGAACAGCACAACTCGACTAATACGTGGAACGGTTCGCAAAATCGGAATCACCGGCCTCAAAAAACAGATGTCTCTTGTAGAAGGATTTCACAAGATTTGCGAAGTTGGACTCGCTGGAAATTCGGCGCTTAACGCCGCGAACCTGCACGTAATCATGTCGTCGATTAACTGCACATACTTCGAGTACTGGCTGCCCAAGGAAGTTCATCAGTGGGGTGTAAAAGAACAACTAAAGATCAACGACAACGGGAATCTCGACGCTCCGACGGGTCCGGGTCTCGGGATCGAGCTAGATGAGGAGTGGATCGCTGCACACAAAGTAGCGACTCTTTCTTGAAACAAAACGTGCGAGCACAGCGTATGATTTCGCAATGAAATCAGCAGTGCCCAATCAAGTCATCGAGACTACAACCCCGAACTTGGACGGATTCGAGATAACACGACGTCCATTAATCGGTTTTGGCTTACTTATTTCGTCAGTCATAGGCACCCTTGCCGTGTTGATTTTTTTCGGTGCTTGGGCCTCGTCCGACCGCATCGAAAATCGTGCGCTCGCGGCCGGAATTTCCGAAATTCAAGTGGAGAGCGAATGGTGGGAAGACGGACTAGTCTTAGCCTGTCCTCTTCACTAGCAATTAACTATGCGAAACGCTGCACTCTGGTTCGATAGACGCTTTGGACTTGAAGAACACACAATCGCTCATTACGCGTGGGTGATCGTTGCGATCGCGGGTGTTGTGCAGATGGTCGGCGCTGCGATTCGGATGGCGTTCGGGGTGCTTGTTGACCCGCTGGTTGAAGCGTTTGGCTGGACGCCTGGTTCGATCGGTCTCGCCTACGCTTTGATGTCAATAGTCACCGCTTTGGCATCTCCAATGGCTGGCTATCTTGGAAATCGATTCGGTGCGCGCCGCACTATGATCGCAGGAACAGTTCTTTTCTTCATTGGAATGATGTGGACTTCTCAGACTCAACAAATCTGGGAGTTATACGTTGCCTACGGAATCGTTTTTGGTATTTCTCAAGCACTCCTTCTAGTACCAGTAGTGCCTGCCGTTGCAGCGTGGTTCAGGCGACATCTCGGTCTGGGTACAGGAATCATGATGGTGTCGTGGAGCTTGGGTCCAGCGCTTGTGATTCAAGTGTTGGCGGTGCTTTTCGAAAACGTCGGCTGGAGTCAGGCATTCGTGATCGTTGGAGTGGTCGGCACCGGCACTCTGCTAGTCATATTGCTGTTCTTTAAGAACACCCCAGAAGATGCAGGCAAAGTGGCTTACGGAACGCTCGAAACCGATAATCCGTTAATCACCAGTGGCAACGTATTCATTTCAACTCAGAAGGAATTTCAGGGGTTTGTGTACAAGACCAACGCCTTCTGGAATTTGATCAACATCCACTTCCTAGGGTGCGTCGGACATGCCGTAATACTGGTCGGAATCATCCCACTCGGCATTTCAAAGGGGCTGAGTCCACTGACGGCTGCGGGCGTTCTCACCACTATTTCAATAGTGAGTGTCGCTACACGATTCGGTGCTCCTGTTCTTGCCGAACGCATAAGCCCGAAAATGGTGATGTTCGTTTCATTCTTCGGTCAGGGCGTCGGCGTATTCCTTTTGCTCACGGCCAACACGACGCTCGACTTCTATATCTTTGCTGTCGTTTGGGCGATTCCCTACGGCGGTGAAGGCACAGCGTTCCCAGTGCTGATTCGAAAATACTTTGGTCATACGCCAATGGGTACAACTTACGGATGGCAACTGCTCGGTGCCGGACTCGGCATGGCTCTCGGTGGCGTGATCCCCGGTATGGTGTTCGATATCACAGGGACTTACACATGGGCGATCATTCTGTCGGCGGTGTTCAGCCTTGCTGGATCGGTCGCTATTCTCCTTCTTGAGAACACAAGAAGGCAGTTGATCCCTAACTGGCCAGAGATGGAATCAAAGCCCGTTGGTAGCGAAATCCCGTCCGTAACAACAGGTATTGCCGAACCAGGCATTTAAGGTGGGGACTAATTCATTGGCATCCTCACGTGAACACGGTTAATCCAGAAAACTTAATGGTCGGTCGATAGTCGACGACCTAGGAGTCGTTCCGCTCATCAACGCAGGCGGACCCAACACTAAGAACTCTGGCTCACGGCCTCGCCCAGAAGCCACCGAAGCTATGGAAGCTATGAGCGAAGTGTTCGTCGATATGGACGAGTTTTGCTCGCGGCCGGAGAACGGATCGCCGAAATTACCGGCAATGAAGCCGCAACAATTACCTCTGGTGCGTCGGGCGGTCTGGTGGTTCAGGCCGCTGCCGCAATGACAAAACAGGATGGCGAGGTCGAAATTGTTGCCGAGCAGTTCAGGAAAATATTGATCGACGGCGCTTCAAGCAAATAGAATTAAAGCGCAAACAGAAAATACTAGTGAAACGATGAGGTATTCAGGTTTTGGCACGTATCGCAGGTAAGCACGCACTTCTCAAAATGTTCGAAGCAGAAGGTGTCGAATACATGTTCGGCAACCCCGGCACGAGCGAAGCACCGATGATGGCAGTGATGGATCAATATCCGTCGATTGAATATGTATTGGTGCTACAAGAAGGGGTAGCTGTTGGATTAGCAGAGGGTTACGCCCGTTCAACCGGAAAAGTACCGCTTGTAAGCCTTCATATCGACAATGGAATGTCGAACGGTTTGTCGCTAATGATCGACCAGCTCTACGGCGGGACCCCAATGGTTATGACCGCCGGGAACAAGGACATTAGGAAGCTCGCTCCGGGTCGGTCTGATCTTGCCGATATGGCGCGTCCGTATTCCAAGTGGAGTACAGAGATTACCCATGCCGAGCAAGTTCCTTCAGTAATACGCCGCGCTTTTCAGGAAGCACGAACTGCCCCGACTGGACCTACCTTCGTTGCGATGTCGGCAAACGCATTCGATGACGTTGCTGAAATGGAACTGATTCCTTCCGCTCCCGTTGATATTTCACCCTCCGCCGACCCTGAGCTAATTGACCAGATCTGTGGTCTGGTAGCTGGCGCAGATCGCCCGATCCTTATCGTTGGAGATCGTGTTTCGGATACCAATGGCACAGCGGCGGCAGTCGCAGTTGCTGAATCAGGCGGGATGCGGGCTTACGGGCACGGGTCGAATGAGATCAACTTCCCTGCGGATCATCCGCTGTGGCAGGGTAACTTGAACATGCGAACCGCCGAAGCTGTCGCTGCGGTTCGATCCGCCGACGTCATTGTGGCTGTCGGTTGCCCTGTCTTCGAGGATTTCTTTTACCAGCCAGGCCAGTTCGTTGCAGCTAATTCGAAATTGGTTCATATCGATATCAACTCAGGCGCTATCGGAAAGTCCGAACCGACTGATCTCGGTATTCTCGCCTCACCTAGCAAGGCTCTTGGTCAGCTCGCAGAAGCGCTTCAAGATAGCCTGAACGGCTCACAGTCGGAAGCTGCAGAGGGCCGAAAGCAAGAAGCCACAGCAGAAAGCGCGGCACGAATCGAAGCGTTCAGGCAGTTAGCGGGTATAACAGCTAAGGGTCGACCAATGTCGCCAGCCATGATGGCCGACCACCTTGCTAAGGCACTGCCCGATAATTCAGCAGTGTTCAACGATTCAGTAAGCACCGGTGGTCATATTTTCGATGCACTGTCGCCATCGTCCCAAGGCACCTACTACGGCTGTCGTGGGCAGGCAATCGGTTGGGGCATGGGCGCAGTGATGGGTGTAAAACTAGGAAGCCCAGACCGACCTGCAGTCGGCGTGATTGGCGATGGTAGTGCGATCATGACTATTCAGGCGTTGTGGACAGCGGTGAATTCCGAAATTCCTGCCGTATTCGTTATTTGCAACAACGCTTCGTACCGGGTGTTGAAGGTGAATATGAATCACTATCACCGCCTAAACGCTCTGGAACAACCCGATTCGTACTTTGCGATGGACTTCCCGAATCCAATCGATTTCGCTGCTCAGGCTCAAGCATATGGAATGCAAGGCATCCGAGTAGAAGACCCCGCCGATATCGACTCAGCTGTGAATTCAGCAATAGACTCTGGCAAGCCAGCGGTGATCGACATGATCATCGACGGTGCTCTCTAACACCTCTTTCTCCGAACTCCTTCTAATGCGAACGTACCCTCGTTCGCATTTTCGGCGTGCCTTTCTAGCGGAATCCACACAGCCCGCTCTTGGGGGCTACTGACTGTGACGATCGCTCCTCACGCGTGAAACTATAGTTACAGGACCGAAACAAGCGAACCGACTCTGGTAATCGGTGCGATCGGTTTAACGGACGGGATTCATTTGGACAACGGCGCAGTCCTATCACAAGATGCTATCGATGCACTGCTTAACGCAGCACCGGGACGCAAATCGGCTCGGCGAACCGGGCCATTTTGGCGAATGTCGTGATGGGTGATTAAACGACTTGAATATTTGGCAGCCATTAATGGTGGGGTTTGCTACGAATCGAACTACGAGCGTTCTTTTACGAAGATGATCTCCGAGCCGTCCTCGATCTCGTTCGTCAAATCGGCACGATATTCATACCCTTCCGGGTGCGAAAATTTTGTCAGCAACTCCAACGCCGAATCAGATGAACCCGCAGCTTCAGGATTCGAAACCAGATGACGAACGAGTGCGCCTTTAAGCGACTTAGACCAGTGGTTCACTGTCTTCAATTGTCCATCAGCATTCATCTCGAGGAATTTCACTGTAAACCTACTTTGCACCGCTAATTTTGAAGGCTCCCATGCTGCGCTGTGTTCGTTGGGCAGTAGATCCCAAATCACTCGATCTTCTATGATCTCGGTCAGTGCCTTGGTAATAAGTGGTTTCCAAATCGCTGAACATGCCTTGTTGCGTCGAAGCTTCGCACCCATCTTCAGCTTGTAACTTGGGATCATGTCGAACGGTCGAACTACCCCAAACAGTCCAGACATAATGATCGTGTTTTCACCGAATACTTGCTTTGCTGCATCATCGAGGGAAATGTGATCAATCGAGTCGTACATCACGCCGGTGTAGCGTTCGATTGCCGGAAGAGTCGGTGCATTTGCGATGTCGGAATTATCCGCTCGCGCTTTTTCGAGTGCGGCCCCTTTAACTCCCAACAACCTCTGAGCAACCCTCGGCTTGCCGCTGAGTTGACCAAGTGCACTCATCATCATATTGCGGGTCGTAGTGAGCTGTTCGAACGACAGAGATTTTAGATCGATCGGCGAACCATCTCCTCCCAAAGCTTTGCCTTCGGAAGGAGGGAGCAGTATCAGAGGTGTATTCGGCATGAGATGGATTGTAATTGAAACTGGAATATTCGATAGGCAGGAACTGTCGGTGAATTCTATCTACCACTGACTCGTCCCCAAATAAATATTTCTGTTTTCACAGAAAGCGGCAATTCGAGTCAGAGCGCACTATTCACGACTATCCCATTTCCGAACCAAGAGCTTCAGCCACGAATTCAGCTTCTCCGGGTTCGAGTGCCACGGGACTGACATAGAGCTCATCGCCATAATTTCCGACTCCAACGTGAATTGCTGGATCAAGGGCCGCAAGAAGCTCTTGTATTACGACCGAAGAAGGACCGTCCCAATTTTCCTCGAAGTAGAAAACAGCTGTAGGGCCTTGGCGATTCGGATCGCCATCCTCAATAACGGTACGCAGGCCGTCTCGCCCACTGCCAACCGCTGCAATCGTCTCAGACCACGTTCTCCACGTAGCCCATTCAGCCTCGTGGTCAATCGATACGAATCGCTTAAGCGCAGCCAATACTGCAGCGATTTCTTCTTTGGCAACTTTCGATCCTCGACCAACTGAAGCGTGGGGCGACATGTTGAGTCGTGCTGCTTCGACCAAGTCAGCTCTTCCAGCCAATATTCCGGTCGATTGCGGACCACGAAGACCTTTGCCACCCGAGAACGTCACGAGGTCTGCTCCCTCGGCAATGTAATGGGTCAAATTATCGGCAGGAGGTAGCATGGCAGCAGCATCCACAATCACCGGTACATTCTTTTCATGGGCAATCTCCACAACCTCCCGAAGCGATAAACCGCAGGACATCCAAGGTCCAAATACGTACGAGACCGCTGCCGTTTTTTCGTCGATCGATGCACTGAGTTGCTCCGCCAGAGTTCCTTCGCCTTTGCCCCATTCCTTCAATGTTGCTCCGGCAGTTCGGTAACAAATTTCGAACCCGAAACGATGATTTTCGAAAATCAAGATTTCGTCTTTCATCCCGGTCGTATCAGGCAACTTCAGTATCTGTTCAGGATCAGAACCTGCCATACACGCTGCAGCCTGAACCAAAAGACCCGCCGATGCACCAGCAACTACGAGGCCTGCCTCCGCCCCGGTATATTGCGCGATCATCTCACCTGCACGTTTATTCAACTCGTGAAAATCGATGAACGTGTTCGATGCGTCGGCCATTGCCTGTTGAACTTCGGCTGGCATACGGCTTCCGCCGAGTATCGTCACCCAGCTTCTGCCGTTGATAACCCTTTTTATCCCGAGCTCGTCGAACTGGGCAGAGCCTGTCGTGCTATCTAAGGACATGTAAGACTCTCCGCAGCACTTGGAACAAAAATATTCTCAAGTTTCAGTTTCGCTAACCACTATTTGCCCGAGTTCAAGTACCGGGCAGAATAGCACCGTACGTCGATTACCTGCTGTTAAATAACATACAAAACAACTCTGTCGAGTCCACACACATCAATGCTCAGCAGTGTTCTTCATAGGAGCGGTTCGGGGCAGTCGACCGGTGTCATGCGGCGTCTGAGAAGCTGCTTCGATCAAACCAAGCGTCGATCGCGAGCGAACAATCCGATATGAGCAAGATCTTACCGAGGTTGAAGCGAGAGTATGATTCAGAAAGCTGGTAACGACATGTTCGAATCCGATTATCTGAATGTGCTCGATAGCTTCACTCGAAGACCGTTAGAGCGGAAATGAATAGCAATCTCAAGTACATCGTCACGACAAGCAGAAACGCCAATTCCACTATTCGTTCTCAAGCACGACAGAAGGCAAACGAATGGGGCGTCCGATACATCGATCGTCTCCACATTTCGCTTGCAGATACGTCAGGTGACGCCGAGGCAGCATTTGTTTTAGACCACGACGGATTCAGTCTGTCTACTAACGAATCACAGTTGCGGTTCACTCTAGGTACCGCTGCTTTACGCCTCCAATCGATAGCTCGTGGAGACCCTGACACACTCGTCAGAGCCGGGGAATTAAGGGCAGGCGACCAAGTGTTGGACGCAACATTGGGCTTGGGACGCGACGCTCTCGTGGCCGCTCGCGCGGTCGGTTCCACAGGCGGTGTCGTCGGTATAGAGTCGAGCTGGCCGTTGTTTACGCTGGTTAGCGAAGGCCTTGCATCACACATACCAGGTGACGAAAGCGCGATTATTCAACCACTGTTTGCCGACTCTCGAACTTTCCTTGCCGAAGCCGAGAAATCCAGTTTCGATGTGGTCGTAATTGACCCCATGTTTGCGGCAGCCAAGCGATCAGATGGAAGCTTCAAGGCCCTACGGGGATTCGCTGACCACGCAAGCCTGGACTCTGACTGGATCCGTTCTGCCCGACGCGTCGCCAGACGTTGGGTTGTCGTGAAAACCGACCACGCTGAAATTTGGTTCGGACCGGAGAAGCTGAAGGGTATTCACAACGGTGGTCGGGCTAGTTGGTTCAGAGCGCCACCCAGTTATTAGACCAGAAGTACGATCAGTCGACGCCCGGTAGGCTTGTACCTCCGGTATATTCGCCTCGCGGGCAAAGCTCGGCACTCGTAACTGCTGACAACACTTCCCCGACTACGTCACCATCGGAATAAATGTTTGAAACTCTCGATTCTTGATCAATCCCCTATTAGCGTCGGTAAAACAGCTCATCAGGCCGTTCAAGCGACGCTCGATCTCGCTGAAGCAGCCGATAAGTGGGGATACACCCGATACTGGCTTGCCGAACATCACAGCTCAAACACACTTGCAGACGCCAGCCCTGAAATTCTGTTAGCTGCGATGAGCATGCGTACAAAAAACATCCGTATAGGTTCCGGTGGAGTGATGCTGTCGCACTACAGCTCATTTAAAGTCGCCGAGGTATTTCGAATGCTTGAAGCACTGGCTCCCGGGCGCGTCGATATGGGTATTGGTCGTGCGCCTGGTTCTGATCAAGTTGCCAGCTTCGCGCTCCAGCCTGGACCAAACACTTATCCGATTGAGAAGTACCCGAAACAAGTATTTGATCTGATGCGCTACCTCAGTGAATCGTTCCCCGATGACCATCCGTTCGGCAAACTTCGAGCGATGCCGGCGTCGCCAACCTGGGCTGTCCCATGGCTACTAAGTTCATCAATGGGAAGCACGGCCATCGCAGCAAGACTTGGCATGCCGCTGTCATTCGCTCATTTCATAGCTCAAGACGGCGGACCGGAACACGTGAAGTGGTATCGAGACAATTTCGAACCATCGGAGTGGTTCGATAAACCGCGAGTGAATATTGGTATCTCTGCCATAACGGCCGACTCCTCAGAACGCGCCCACGACTTAGCAACGTGCAGACACGTCATGCGTTTGATGCGCAATAAAAGCCAAGAAATGAAGGGGGTGCCGTCGGTGGACGACATAAAGGCTATGAGCTTCAGTGGACCTGACAACGAATTCATCGAGCAGCAGCGTGCACAATCTATTGAGGGCGACCCAGAAACAGTGAAGACGAAGATTGAGAATCTCGCTGAACAATACGAAACAGATGACGTGATCGTCCTGACAATCACGCACGACTACACCGAGCGAAATCGTTCATATGAGCTCCTAGCCAACGCCTTCGAACTGAGTGGCGAAGGTCGTAAAGAGACCGTCTCAGACGATTAGATTTTTCGCATCTGTTGCCTGACTGAAATGCCACAATTCGATCACATCGTAGTATCGCATTCCACCACGAAGTACATGGATGGAATGGTGCTAATCGCCATCATTCTACAAAACTCGTAACTTGCGGTTCTGTTGGGTTACGATTTCCTGGGCCACCAGCTCCACTCACGCAAGATCGTAGCCATGCTCGGTACTAATAAGGCTCGAACCACAAATGTATCGATCAAGACTCCGAGCATTACAGCAAACCCGAGTTGGAAGATGTCCCGAAGAGGAAGCGTTGTGAGAACGGCAAACGTCCCCGCGAGGATGATTCCTGCTGAAGTGACCACACCTCCTGTACGGCCAACCGCAGTCGCTACTCCATCTCGGAATCCTTCCTTTTGTACGGCTTCCCTGATTCGTGACATTACAAATATGTTGTAATCGGCACCCAAAGCGACAAGGAATATAAACATCCAAACTCCGTTTGAGTACGCTACTCCGGAGTGGTTGAAAATCTGCTGGAATGCAAACACCGACAACCCAAATGTTGCACCGAAACTTACGATCACACTAAAGACGAGATATAAAGGGGCGACGATCGAACGCAGAAGCAATACCAGGACTACGAATATTGCGAGCAATGAAACTGGCGCAAGCCAACGAATGTCTGCATCGATCGACGCTTTGGTGTCCGCCTGGACAGCCGATTCTCCACCCACTAGCACTCGAATACCAGCCAATGCCGCTAAATCTGAAGATCTCGTGACAAAGCGCAGATTTTCGATAGTTTCTAACGACTTAGCCGAGTATGGATCGCCATCCAAGATCACTTCCAGACGCGCAGTCGTTCCATCGACCGAGATATATCGATTAGAGCCTTGAGCCGCCGCCATTGCCGTATCAACAGGGATTCCCGTAGGGCGGGTGGGGCCCGAAACTATCAATACTCCCGGTGTGGTCGCAAGCGCTAGGGACAGACTTTCGACTGAATCGGTCAGATCGGCAACAGGTGTAGAACGAGATTCGACGAGAATCTCTGTCGGAGCGAGTTGCCCTTCAGGGAACGACTTCGAAAGTAATTCGTAACCTCGCTTTGATTCCGCATCATTCGGGAATCCATCGATAAAGTTGAAGCTTGGAACGATGGTCCACGAAGGCAGCGTGGCGATCACAATTCCGGTCATTGTAAGAGCGAACACAACTTTAGGCCGGCTAACTACGAGTCTCCCAACCTTGTACCATATTCCTGATGTGCTGACGGAACTCTGCTGCACCAATGGACGTGGCCAGAACGCCCATTTTCCAAACAAGGCGATGACTGCCGGCATAACGAATAAACCCGATAGCAGAACAATAAATATTGCGACAGCTAGCATGGGGCCCAGAGACCTGAACGACCCGTACGATGCGAACGTAAGCGCTGACATCGCAACAATTGTCGTTCCGGCTGATCCGGCGATCGAAGGCCCGACATTCGACATAGTCGTACGCATCGCAGCCCATTTGTTTTCGTTTAGCACAAGTTCTTCTCTGTACCGAGAAACTATGAACAGCGCGTAGTTCGTTCCTGCCCCGAAGACTAGAACAGACATTATTGACGTGACCTGACCATTTAACGGAAGGCCGAACTGCTGAGATAGAAGGGCTGCAGCAGACTGGGACAGCGTAAGTGCAGAGCCGATCACTACGAGCGGAACTATTGCCAGAACCGGAGATCTGTAGATGATTAGCAACAGAACGAGGACAAGGACTACCGTTACTAACGTCACTCTAATGTCTATGGAGTCAAACACCTTTACTGCGTCATTGATGATTCCAGCGGGGCCTGTCACCGCAGTGTCTACTCGCACTTCAGCGCCCACTGCACTTGCCTCTTCGGCAAGCCAGTCGACGGCTTGCCCGAATTCTGGTTCGGACGGCACACCCGCAATCGTGACAACAATCATTGCCGTTGAGTCGTCTTCTGAGATGAGCGTTGACGCAAGTGCGGGCGAATCAGACGGTGAAAGGATTGAGATTATAGAACCAGGTGCGTCAGCTGATCTTAGTTGAGACGTGAATTGACTGACTGCTGACTCCAAATTGCCCGATGCTGAAGCTGCGCTGAACACAACGATTGCCGGAACCCCGTCGGCCAAGGCGAATTTTTCGGTGCGCAGCTCTAGGGCAGCGACTGATTCCGCTCCTGATGGAAGGAACTCGTCTAGTTCGTTGGTAGTAACTTCGGACAAACTCGGCGAAATCGTCGATATGCCACCGATCAGCAGGAACCAGCCAATGATTCCTAGGATGGCTCCTCTTTTAGTCGTCGAGCTGAATAAATACTGAGTCATATTGAGTGTTTAGGTTCGCATTATTAGGCCGAGGGAGCGAGTTTTAACGACTCACGCTCAGTTTTCGATGAAGATAGTTCAAGCACGGTTTCATATTGGATGTATGCACAGCTAATGCATTTCTTTTCTGGGCCGTCGAGTCCGGTGTGTTCGTAAATCGCACCAGTGATGCATTTAGGGCAGGATCTGAAGTTGATCATTTGTATTTCCCCCTCGAGTTCAATAAGTTGTGGAGTAACCAATCGGCTTGAGTAAATATTCCACGTAACTTACTTATTGCTGTATATATTCTACGCAATAACCATTGTTGTGTAAAATACACAAATGTGAAAAGGTATGGACATGAGTCAACGATTTTCTGTTAAGCCCAAAAAAGCTGAACTTGCGAAAAGTCATAATGCACTACTACCGGCGCTGATAGATGGTGATCAACTGAGTGCGATACGGATAGTCGAAGATGCGATTGCGTTGCGTTGGGAACCATCAATCGTTTACGTGAATATGATCGGTCACTGTCTCGCCGAAATTGGAGCCATGTGGCACTCCGGTAAGTTGTCGATAGCGACAGAACACAGAGCAACCCAGATTGCGCTCAGATTGCTCTCAAGGTCCCAGGCATCGTACGCAGACGGCCGAAGAATCGGGCGTAAGGTGATAATTGCTTCAGTTCAGGGCGACAATCACATCATTGGTGGTCTGACTTATGCAGATCTACTACGATTCGAAGGTTGGGACGTCGACTTCCTTGGAGCGGACACACCGGTTGAATCGTTGGTGGATCTGGTCACTCAAGAGCGGCCTAATCTAGTAGGTTTATCAGTGACAATCGAAGATTTCATTCCCAACGCCGTGCAAACGGTCACAGCTATTAAGAAGATTCCAAACCCACCCGTCGTCGTGATCGGCGGTGCGGCTGCAACCATTACCGACATTCCAGAAGCAGACTTCTGTAGTGCCGATGCAGTCGCAACCGTGAAGTGGACTCAAAGTCACTTCAATCTTGACGAATCGTCTGTGACTCTCGAAGTGATGCTCCACGAACTAGGAGATCGGATTCAAACGTTGAGGAAAGACAGAGGATTGAGCCAACAGGACCTCGCTCGAAATGCCGGCCTTGATCGTAGTTACATCAGTGCAGTCGAACACGGCAAACAGAACGTGAGTTTTGCAACCCTCAAAGGAATCTCAGACGCGCTTGCGGTCCCCGTGGCGACACTAATTGCGGGTTAGATCCGGCTGTAAAATCAGTCGATTCTGTCAGATCTCAGCGCTCAGCACAAAATCGAGTCGACCTAAATATATGATCACCCTTTGTATTTAAGCTGACAGCTCGGTCAATAGAATCGATCATCTTTCGATAAAGATCTTCCGTCGAACTTCCGTTGGAACATGCTCATTACTCGCTGATTCGAATTTAGCGAAACCGAGCATCGGGTAATAGCGTTACTTGATCG
>CAWVRY010000004.1:0-77351 GCA_963932695.1 uncultured bacterium
ATTGCCTTGGCGAGATCGGCTTTTTGTTGGTCGGTTCGACCGGCGTAAAGAGCTACGTTTACTACTGGCAAGTTTTTTTCCTAAGTTTTGAAATGACAATGCTCATATTAAAAATCCGGTCGAATTATAGGCGGCGAGCGTAGCGATTTATGGGTCTTGGCGACTTGATTTCTGAAAGAATCCACTCTTTGCCAATATAATTGGCTTCATACATGCAGTCTTCGACAAATAATAACGGTGAGATTCTGAACGAATTCGAGCTTATTGCTCGACTTTCTGAACTCGACTCTGCAAAAATTCTCGAAGAGAATAACACAGTCCTAACCGGTATCGGCGACGATGCTGCAGTGGTCTCAACGCCAGCGAACCAAATGCTGCTTACAACCGACGCTATTGTCGATGGTGTTCATTTCCGATCTGTGGACGAACGCTGGTTCGACGTTGGTTGGAAGTGTGCGGTTTCAAATCTCAGCGATATAGCTGCCATGGGTGGCGTTCCCGACCACGCCTTAGTCACCTTAGGTGTTCCGCCTGAAGCTTCAGTCGAGACATACGCTGACTTATACAACGGTATGAACGCAGCATTTTCTGAATTCGGCGGATCGATTGTCGGGGGCGATGTTGTTTCATCTTCAACAATGTTCGTAAACCTTGCGCTAACCGGTCATCCATCGTCAGACTCCTTTGGCGAGCTGAGAACGATGCGACGGACCGAAGCGCGGGCTGGCGACCTCGTTTGTGTCACAGGCCCGTTGGGTAGTTCTGCTGGCGGACTCGAAGCACTATTGAATGGTGATACTAACCCAAGCAGCACAATTCTTATAGACCGTCACTACCGCCCAACCCCACAAATCGAAATTGGTAAAAAACTTGTCGCATCTGGAGTTCGCTGTGCGATGGATATAAGCGACGGGTTAGTTGGCGATCTTCAGAAGATTGCGAAACTAAGTACTGTCAATATCACTGTTGAAATGGCGAATATCCCGCTCGCCACAGAGCTAATATTCATGTTTGGCTCTAGTGCCATTGAGCTAGCTCTTAGCGGTGGCGAAGACTATGAACTAGCGTTCACTGCACCGAAACCCTTGGTAGACGATCTTGTAGCCAATAACATCGGTCTCACAGTTATCGGCAGCGTAACTTCCAGTGAATCACCGGACGGTCAAGTGGACGTAATTGACGAGAACGGAGAGATGTATGAACCGATTCGAAAGGGATGGGATCACCTGAATGGTTGAGACATCACAGCCAGGTCCTCTGAACCCTGCACTAATGCTCGTTTCCGATTCGGAAGACGATACTATGCGAATTGGTAAGTCGATCGGATACGCTCTTCGAACGGGCGATACGGTCTTACTTTCAGGCGACCTCGGCGCAGGTAAAACTCGAATGGTCCACGGCATGGCAGAGGCTATCGGAAGTCCTATTTCGGCTCGCAGTCCAACATTTGTTATCGTCAATGAATACCCTGGCAAAATACACCTCAGTCACTGTGATCTTTATCGCCTTGGCTCAATCGACGAAGTAGAAGAGCTCGCGTTGGAAGAGCGACTTGTAAATGGGGCTCTGGTAATCGAATGGCCCGAAGTCGGCGGGGCAGCATTGCCATATGACTTTCTATTTTTGAAGCTAGTTAACGGCGAACACGACGACCAGCGGATCATCACCTTCACGGCAACTGGCCCTCGCTCAGCCGACTTGCTTAGTCGTTCGGCTGCCGTATTCGAATCACTCGACGGCACTGTCGGATTGACTCACTCATCAGCACCTGACCAGACGGGCCAAGCGGAAAATTGATCTTATTAGCAATCGATACTTCGACCCGCTTCGCAGGAGTCGGTGTTGCAGACGATGAAGGCAAACGAGCAATACGAACTTGGCGATCGAGCCAAAACCACGGTAGAGAACTGATGCCTGCCGTCGTTGAATCGTTGGCAGAACTTTCTATAGCACCCAAAGACGTAACTCACATAGCAGTCGCACTCGGGCCAGGCGGATTCAGCGCTGTTCGAGTCGGTATAAGTTTGGTTCTTGGGCTTGCTGTTGCCAAGCAGCTTCCGGTTTTGGGCATAGCAACTCACGACTTGGAGCTTGAGCCACATCGCAAATTGGTCAACCATGAGACGCCCGTCTATACGTTGATTCCCGCGGGTCGAAACGAGGTTTCGTGGACTCGCCATGCGACAGATTCAGGTCCGAAAACCGGTATCCACTCTCCGGAGGAACTAGCGCTAACACTTGAACCTAACGCGCTCCTGTGTGGTGAAGCGTGCGATCTAATGGCTGGTCACGTTGAGCAAACTCGCTTCCGGGGTCAAGCGGCGCCGACCCGAGACCCGAATTCGATTATCGATATCGCACTGGCCAAATTCGATTCAGGTCTATCGACTCATTACGAAGAACTTCGACCAATCTACGCCCGACCGCCTTCGATCACGAAACCGAAACCTGCCAAGTAGTAGAAGTTAACCTAATCTGCCGCCAACAACAGAATTTTCACGGCACAATGATTAGACACAAATCTTGTAAATCCTTTTAGATGGAGAAGAAATGACAATGGAGCGAACACTCGTACTGGTAAAGCCTGATGGCGTACAACGCGGACTTGCCGGTGAGATTATCGGGCGACTTGAGCGAACAGGCTTACAGATCGTCGGCATGAAGTTAATGCAGATATCCGACGAACTAGCTGGTACTCACTACGGTGAGCACAAAGGCAAGCCTTTCTACGATGGGCTCGTAGGATTCATCACTTCTTCTCCAGTGGTTGCGCTCTGCCTTGAAGGCCCAAGTGCCATTTCGACCACCCGAAAATTGATGGGTGCAACAAACCCAGCCGACTCAGCACCAGGAACAATTCGTGGCGACTTCGGCGTCGACATGGGACGTAACTTAATACACGGATCAGCAAATGAAGATGATGCAGCTCGAGAAGTGGCTCTATTCTTCAACGATTCTGAGCTAACTTCATACGACCGGGCGACTCAGCCTTGGATCGTGGAGTAAGTTTCTCGATTAAATAAAAAATGCCGGTGCGGAAGAACTCCGCACCGGCATTTTTTGTTTAACATTTGTGTTGCTATTGAACCCGAACGATTTCGGTAGCACGTGCCCAGAGCTGTTCGAGTCCGTAATGCTCACGTTGATCCTTGGTGAACAGGTGAACGACGACTCCAGTAAAGTCGATCAGCACCCAGCCACCGCCGCCCGTACCCTCACGGTGAGTCACGTGAACGCCCATCTTTCGTGATCGACGGCTAATGTCCTCAGCCATCGATTCAAGGTGACGGTCGGTTTCACCACTGATAATTACGAAAAAGTCAGCGAAACTGCTGACACCCTCAGTATCGAGCATAACGATGTCAGATCCGAGTTTTTCGGATGCCTCATCGACCGCCGCTCGGGCGATTTCTTCGTTAGTAGCTATTGTCTTTGTTTTAGTCGTGTCTTCCATTGCTTTAAATTATAGACGCAATCGGCCAGAATCCCACTCACTATTTTTAGACATTTCGTTTAACTGTGATTTAGCAGTTTCTGTATAAAGATTTGGTAATCTGAATATATGGCACAAGTTCAGAACAAGAAAAAACGTGCAGTTGTCGCAATGAGCGGTGGAGTCGACTCGTCAGTCGCCGCCGCCCTGCTCGCCCGCGACGGCTATGAAGTCGTTGGCGTAACTATGCGACTTTTCAACGCCCCGAACGAGAATGTTGCGCGTCTAAACAAGTCGTGCTGCTCGCTCGAAGATGTCGAGGATGCTCGAGCCGTCTGCCGCAAAATTGGGGCCAAACACTACTTCCTCAACTTCGAAGAAGAGTTTCAGAAGCACGTAGTCGACTATTTTGTTGGCGAATATGAGCGCGGGCGTACCCCACATCCGTGCCTTGCTTGCAACGATCGCCTGAAATTCGAATTCCTCGTTCGACGTGCGGAGCTCATGGATGCCGATGTTGTAGCTACCGGACACTACGCTCGAATTCGGGAAGATAACGGTGAGTACAAGCTGCTTGCCGGGATCGACTCGATGAAGGATCAGTCGTACGTTCTGTACACCTTGAGTCAGGAACAGCTCTCGAAGCTGGCATTGCCGATTGGCGACTACTCTAAGGACGAAATTCGAGAGGTTGCTCGCGATCTTGGACTGTCGATCGCCGACAAGCCCGACTCCCAGGACATCTGCTTTATTCCCGACGGCGACTACAACAGATTCATCGAACCCCGCCTAAAGCGAAAAGCCCCAGGGGATATTGTCGATGCCGAAGGCAAGGTTCTCGGTGAGCACGAAGGGATCCACGGATTCACTATCGGACAGCGCAAGCGTATTCCGATCTTTAACAGCACTCCGCGTCCTATGTATGTAACGGACATCAACGCAGAATCTGGTCAAGTCACTGTCGGTCCCGCTGAAAATCTGATGAAAACGCGTTTGTACGCTTCTGGGGTGAACTGGATTTCCGGGTCAGCTCCGGTCGAACCGATTACGGCTGAAGCTCGAATCCGCTACAACGGACGCAACACCCCTGCGAAGGTACGATCGGTCGACGGTGGTGCCGAGATCGAGTTCGATGAGCCAGTGCGAGCGATCACGCCCGGTCAGGCTGTTGTCTTCTATAAGGACGATGTCGTACTCGGTGGCGGTTTGATTGAAACTTCTCTTCCTGAGCTAACTCAGCATGCTTCGAACGAATCCGGTGATTCTGCTGAGCCATCTGCCATAACGGTCTGAGTTTTCCCACGTAAACGTTATGCTTCGGGTTCTGCCTCTATCAGGCCGGCTGGTTCATACAGTGAACCTTCTTCTTTTTTTGCCGACCCTTTCCGAAAACCCTCAATTGCCAAAAACTACGCGCACTCTTCCAGATTTTTCTATTGAGACCGGTATTACAAACAGCTCGAAGCTGTTGATTGCCGGCGTGGATGAGGTCGGTCGTGGAACTTTGGCTGGACCGGTCGTGGCTGCTGCTGCAATTCTTCCTGGCCCTGTTCCTGAGGAATACCGACCCATCATCAATGACAGCAAGGCCCTGTCGGCGTCCCAGCGCGAGCGGGCCTTCGCATGGCTTGTGAACTGGTGCGTTAGCTACGGCGTCGGGGCATCTACTGCTGATGAGATCGATGCTATTGGGATCGTCCCAGCAACGAAACAGGCGATGTCTCGCGCTATTACGATACTTGAGCCACAACCGGATCACCTAATTATCGATGCTGTGGATCTCGATTCAATCACCATTCCCCAAACGTCGATCATCAAGGCCGATTCTCGGAGTCAAAGTGTCGCCGCAGCTTCGATTATTGCGAAAGTAACACGCGATCGGTTGATGGCTAACGTGTTCGATTCTGAATATCCCGGTTACGGATTCGCTGCCCACAAGGGTTACGGCACGGCAATTCACATGTCTGCATTACAAAAATTAGGGGCTTCTCCGATTCACAGGCGCAGCTTCAAGCCTGTGAAGGACGTTCTATAGTGCCGACTCTCTCTCTGTTTGATTTACGTTTGAATTTCTTGCCACGTACTTTTATTGGATTTGGATAAATTTGGGCTCTACCAGCGGAAAACTGAACTTACCGCCCGAAATCTGTCGATCCGGTGAAGCCGCCGCGCTGGAGTATGTGACGACATGACTTGGCTACAAGATAGTCGAAACTAACTTTCGCACCCGCTAGGGAAAAATCGACATCGTTGCCAACTCTAACTCCGAGTTCGTATTTATCGAAGTAAAAACTCGGACTAACCAAATGTTCGGTTTGGGTATTGAACAGATTTCTACCAGCAAAGCTCAGCGACTACAGACGACGGTGCTTCGATATTTAGAGAAAACAGGAGACTTTGACGTCGATTGGCGCATCGACTTGTTGAGTATCCAAATGACCAATTCAGGACAAGCTTTACGTGTTGATTACATCCAACAATCTATAGAGGAATAAGCTCACGACTCTAAACTTGAGTGTACTCACAGCCCTATCAGTTCTCGCTATTCGGAGTGCTAGAAAATCACCACTGGGTTCACAGGTGATCCCGTTACAGTTGGCATTTTTAAAGGCAGGATCGAAATCATGAACTCCCACTTGTCGCGCTTCTTGCACTCTTCAGCGAGATCATCAAGCCATGCGTTATCAAGGATCCAGAGGCCGAGACCAACGATTCCAACCTGGTGAACTGGATTCGAGAACCGTTCATAGGGGTTCGGACCAATATCGTTACCAGTGTCTGACCCCATCACCGCTACTCCTCGTTCGTGAAGCAGGGGCAATATTTCAGGGGATGGCCCAGACGAGCCGCCAACGTTCACATCGACTGGTCCTGTTATCTCTCGTTGCCCCAATTGACCGGTTCGAAGCAGCAAAACGTCGCCTTGTTCAACTTTTGCGCCATGTTCACGCTCTGAAGCTTCGATATCAGCTACGCCAACCCCATCTCCTCGCTCGATGAAGTCAACCCCGCGTAGTAATGGCGCATCAACAAGAACGCCCTTCGTGACGATTCCCCCAGTGGCGGCCATCACGTCGAACTCCGTAGCACCGTCTTGAACTGAAACGACACTCGAAGGACGCCCGTTGTAGGTCTGGCCATCCCAGAAAAAGTGAGCGAGGCTATCGATATGCGTCACAGTGTGCCCATGGAAGATCAACCCAAAGTAGTCCATCGCGACTTGGCGATCGACTCCTTCACCAGGTCGGTATCGATCTCCCGCAGTCACCATGAAGTGCTGAGGCGGCTTCGGTACGTCGACCGACGATACAAAATCTATCGGGCGCGCGCAGCTGACCGTCACGCCTTCTTCGACCAAACTTAGTGCTTGGAGAGTTTTTTCTTTCGAAAGATGATTCAATGTCCCTTTTTGATCACTTGCTCCCCATCTCCCCCAATTATTGAGATCAGACTTCAACCAGCTGAGTAAATCATCCTGAGAAGGCCAATTGACGGTCATTGATAAATCACTCTCTAGGCACATGGCCAATTTCAAAGTAGTTACGAACTTCGGCGAAGGTTATATGAATACGATCACTCAGAGGCCTACCCGTCCAGTAAAACCGCTTTGAATAGCGAAGTAGATCAGCTCACGCAGCCCGATCATATATTCGACTTTTCACTACGGTGGAGGCAACTGATATAACTCAAACGTGATCTTGTAAAGCTCTGAATATCTAGTTATCAGATAACACAGTACTGCCAATCTATTGCCGATTTTTGGCAGTGAATCCCAAAAATGACACGACGACCTAGTCTTCATCAACAAATGTCGCGTTGTCTCAAAAGATCGCCCGATGTGTAAGATTCAGATCTTTTCCAAAGTCTTCATGAGTTTGCCAAACCTAGGCCTGAAATATGAGAGACAAGGCGCCCTACTCGAATTATCTTGGTCGGGAATTATTTTCGACACTTATCACCTGTATCGATCTCTCTTTCCCCGACGATCCTTCGAAGCGGCAACCTGGCTGAGCATCACTTAATTCATACTGTTACGAACATGAAAATAACCCTCGACTACACTCGACAGGTACTAGTAGTCTGATTTCTAAATTGTTTCAATCGTTACAATCCGCCGCTCAATTCGTTGACGGCAAATTACGCCGATGCTAGCGTTCATTGGTCAACTTAAGGATGGGTGAAGTCGAATCGGGTTCGAAACACGGAAATGATCGGCTGTCCGTAGTCCCACCTTTAATACGTACCTTCCGTATCAGCTGCACAAAGCAGTGAGAAACGGAAGGTTTATTTTGCGGAGAAAATTAAATGGAATCGATCTTGCTTGCAATTGCAGCAGGAGCTGTTGGTCTTGTGGCCGCTGGCCTACTCGCCATGCGAGTGCTCAAGCAGCCTCAGGGCAATGATGAAGTTCGAGCTATTGGTGATCTAATTCAGGAAGGATCATCAGCGTTTCTTCGTAAGGAATATTCAATCCTTGCAGTATTCGTCGCAGTGATTTTTGTAATCCTGGCAGTGTTCATCGACTACAACATTCTGGACAACGACAAAATCGCCTCACTAAGTGAAGGCGGCGCTATGACGTCCGAAGGTCCGTGGACGGCCATCGCGTACATTTTTGGTGCTATCGGCTCGGCTCTAGCCGGATTCGTCGGCATGAGCATCGCTGTTAGAGGTAACACTCGAACCGCAACTGCAGCTCAAACGGGACTCAACAAAGCACTTCAGGTTGCATTCAGCACTGGTGCAGTTATGGGACTCTCGGTAGTCGGAATCGGCATCATCGGCGTATCGGCACTCTGGCTTATCTTTGAGAACCCGAACGTGATTGCCGGCTTCGGATTCGGAGCATCGTCAATAGCGCTGTTCGCACGAGTCGGTGGCGGCATCTTCACGAAGGCTGCCGACGTTGGAGCCGACCTCGTAGGTAAGGTTGAGGCCGGACTTGATGAAGACGATCCTCGTAACCCTGCTGTTATCGCGGACAACGTTGGTGACAACGTAGGTGACGTTGCAGGAATGGGTGCCGACCTGTTCGAATCGTACGTTGGTTCGATAATCGCAACCATCTCACTCGCCTTCTTCGCAGTCAGCTCGACCGGTGTTGTATCCGCAATTCCATTCGAGGTCGACGCCTCAAGGGCACTTTTACCACTCGTTATCGCTGGCATCGGCATCATCGCTTCGATCTTAGGAATGTTCCTAGTTCGAACTGGTGACAATGCTGACATGGGCAAGCTGCTCTGGACTCTCCGCTACGGAATCTTCAGCGCAGGCGCTCTATCGCTAATTGGTACTGCCGTTTACATCAACATGAACGACTCGCTCTCTTTCGACCTGTTCTGGGTCGTGGTCACGGGTATCGTCGTTGGTCAGGTAATCGGAACTTCGACTGAATGGTTTACTTCCTACGAAGGCCTGAAGCTCTTCGGCAAGGAATTCAACCCAGTGAAGTGGATTGCTCAGCAGTCTGAAACAGGCCACTCATCGACGATCATTGCTGGTCTGTCGGTTGGTCTGTACAGCACGGTTATCCCCGCAATCGCAATCGTCGTTGGTATCTACTTCGCAAACGAGCTCGCCGGTCTTTACGGAATCGGTCTCGCTGCGGTTGGAATGCTTTCGACTCTTGGTATTACTCTTGCTACTGACGCTTACGGCCCTGTTGCCGACAACGCTGGTGGCATCGCCGAGCAGGCTCACCTCGATCCTGAAGTACGAGAGCGAACAGACGCCCTCGACGCCCTTGGTAACACCACTGCCGCTACAGGTAAGGGTTTCGCCATCGGTTCGGCCGTGCTTACAGCTCTAGCTCTTCTAGTGGCCTACGCATTCGCTACGGGAATCACCGAACTAGACCTATTGAACCCTAAGGTTCTGATGGGAACGATCATCGGTGGTCTGCTTCCGTTCGTATTCTCAGGTCTTACGATGCAGGCGGTTGGAACAGCTGCTGCTGAGATGATCGAAGAAGTTAGACGTCAGTTCCGAGAGATCCCTGGTCTTCGTGAAGGCCTACCGGGCGTAAAGCCTGATGCCGCTCGAGCAGTTGCGATCAGCACAGAAGGTTCATTGAAGGCAATGATCGTTCCTGGCTTGATCGCCATCATAGCTCCAATCGCCATTGGCACGCTGATGGGAGCTCACGCTCTCGGTGGCATGCTGGCCGGTTCGATTGTTTCTGGTTTCCTCCTCGCCATCTTCATGGCTAACGCAGGTGGAGCATGGGACAACGCTAAGAAGTTTGTTGAACTCGGAAACTTTGGCGGCAAGGGTTCAGATGCCCACTCTGCTGCAGTTACCGGTGACACCGTTGGTGATCCCTTCAAGGACACATCGGGTCCTGCTATCAACATTCTGTTGAAGCTCATGGCAATCGTTTCGCTGATCTTCGGACCTCTGTTCGTCTAATCACTGACGAATAGGAATCTTCTGAGAAGTAGACGAACCTAAATTCGCTAAATAAAACGCCCGGGTCGTAGCTGACCCGGGCGTTTTTGCGCTCTGATTTAGATTGGCATAAAGGCTTACGAGCTTGTGTATTTCAGATCTCTAGCGAACAAACCGGTTGGCGACTTTTTCGTGACCAATCGACGTCGAAGGTCCATGACCGGGCCATACGATTGTTTCATCAGGTAGCTCGAACAGAACGTTCTTAATACTGGCAAGTTCCTGCTGTTCGTCACCGCCAGATAGATCAAATCGGCCGATCGACTCTCGAAATAACGTGTCACCAGTAAATACATGCCCAGACATGTACAACGAGCTACTGCCTTCTGTATGACCCGGAGTGGCCAGTACATTGATCTTAACTCCGGTCGATGACACTAAATCACCATGCTTGAGCGTCTCAGACGGCGCAGGAGGCTCCACGAAGTCGCCGAGCATACTCTTCAGCCAATCAATCTGATCAGCGGCTGCAACGACATCTTCATGGCCGATCAGGAATTTGCAGCCATACCGTTCAACTAACGGTGCCACGCCTCCTGTGTGATCCGCATGTGCGTGCGTCGAAACAATTCCACTTGGCGTGAGTTTGTTTTCTTCGAGGAATTTGATGATCTTCTCCGACTCACCGCCGGGGTCGATCACGATGCAATCGGACTCATCATCAGCGTGTATCACATAGCAGTTAGTTGCTAATACGCCGACCTGCACTACATGAACCTGAACCATGATCTACTTGAGCTCCTAGAGTTGAGTCTCGATCCAGTCGGCAATCTTATGGAAATAAAGCATTGAGACTATTCCGCCGGCGACTAAATACGGTCGATAGGGTATCAATACCCGATTGAATCCAAACCATCTAGCCGCGTACACGATGATTGCAATGAATCCGCCGATCAATACTCCCAAGTAAAGACCTAGCAAAAGCGGCGCCAATCCTAAGATCGCTCCAAGTGCCGCACTGAGTTTCACGTCACCCCAGCCCTTCACGGGGCGATTGAGGCGGTCGGAAATCCAGACGAACGGATAGAACACCGCATATCCAGCTGCCGCTCCGGTGAGGCCTTGCCACCACTCTCGATCTGAGATGAAGAATGAGGTGGCAATTCCTACTACAAAAAGTGGAACTACCAGATTGTTCGGCAGGTACGTGGTTTCAAAGTCGATAAATGCAAGAGCTATGAGCACCGCGATCATCACAGCGAGCTAGCTAGGAACCATGAGGGGTGGCCAGGCGAGACCGAACAGTCCGGCAGCGACCAGTTCAACTATCGGATATCGAAGCCACTCATGACCCTGTCCCTACTCAAGCACCAACCTTCGGTAGCACCTCTTGCTTGAGTAAGCCCATAGAGGTCTTCCAGAATCCCTCAGGTTCCCACTCGTGTCCCATAGCCATCAGTGTTCCAAATCCACCAACTGATTCTTCGAGTGAAGACAGCTTCTCAGTCACCTCTTCGGGCGATCCCACTATGAATATGTTGTCCACTAAATATTCGACAGTAACGTCGGAATCAGGCATGTTTGGATCGATCTTGAGGAGGCCCATCATCTTAGATCGTGGAAGCAACTTGAGGAAGTAGCCCTCCATATCTCTTGCCAACGTCCCTGTCAGAGCCTGCTTACGTGCTTCGGCACTCGAATCTGCAACCATCACCTCTCGGGCGATTCTCCAGTTAGAACGATCCGCTGTTTTCCCGGCCTTAGCTGCTCCAGCTTCAACTGCAGTCCAGTGAGAACGTAGCATCTGCTCAGGAACGAAGTTGATACTCATTGGAAGCCAACCGCGCTCCCCTGCCAGTGTCAGCGTCTCGGAGTTCGGAGATACACCAGCCACACCAATTGGAGGATGGGGGTCTTGATAGGGACGTAAATGAACTCTGAGAGCGATATCTTCTTCTGGCTCAGGGATATTGAATTCCCACCATTTGCTCTTGTAGTTCCCCGGTTTTGGATCCTTCCATAACTGCAGAACCAAATCGACCGCCAGTCGGGTCATCTCTCGATTATCACCAGAACGCGGATCGAAGCCGTTTACGTGCAGATCGCCAGGGAAGCCACCTGAGCCGACGCCCCAGTTCAAACGCCCTTTCGACATTTGGTCGAGTTGAGCGATTCGGTGAGCGATGTAGAACGGATTGTGATTAGGCATACACGTAACGCCAGTTCCAAGCCGAATCTGCGATGTGACACCGAGAGCCTGTGCGATCAGTAGATCAGGTGCTGGAATATTCTCCCACTCAGCTGTGTAGTGTTCTCCGATCCACGCTTCGGAGTACTCCAGCTGATCGAGATAGATAAGTTGCTTTAGATCGGCCTCGAGCGTGTCTGCAATATTCGCACCAGGCGGGTGCAGTGGCATCGTGAAGAAACCAAGTTCCATTCCAGCCTCCGAGCTGAGTTGGCGTAGTGCCCAAAAATATTGGGACGCGTGCGTATTCGGGGCATCCTACAACGAAATCGCTGTTACCTGCGCTGCCATCTCGACCTAAGTCGAAGCCCTATGCGATAAAACGAGTGATAAATGATACGTGACTACTATTCGTCTTCTCCTTTGATCTGCGCTTGAAGCCTGAACAACGTATTGATCGCCTCGATTGGCGTCATATTGGCTACATCAAGCTCTTTCAGTTCATCGACAAGTTCACTACTCACCTGTTGATCCCCGAGTGGCATCTGTAGCTGGAACCCTGCTGGTCTTTGGATAGCTTTGGCACCGTTTTCCAATTCGTCGAGAAGATCCCATGCACGACTGACTACTGCCCCCGGCATTCCGGCCAATCTCGCAACGTGGACTCCGTACGAACGGTCGGCTCCCCCCGGAACTATCTGGTGCAGGAATACAACTTCGCCCGCCTCTTCGGCGACTGCAACTCGTAAGTTGTGCGCTCGTGGCAGTTGATCGGCTAACTCCGTCATCTCGTGATAATGAGTAGCAAATAGGGTTTTACAGCCCAATTTAGGCGAATTGTGAATATGCTCGGCGACAGAGCGAGCTATTGCCAATCCGTCGTAGGTAGACGTTCCACGACCGATTTCGTCGAGTACAGCTAAAGAACGACTCGTAGCCTGATTCAATATCGAAGCAGTTTCGACCATCTCGACCATGAAAGTCGATTGACCACCGGAAATATCGTCGGAGAGGCCAGCACGAGTGAATATGCGGTCCACAACACCGATTCTTGCCTTCGTGGCTGGTATGTAGCTTCCAACCTGTGCCATGAGCACCAGCACCGCGGCTTGTCGAATGTAAGTCGACTTACCCGACATGTTGGGCCCGGTAATGATCATCACTTGCCGTTCATTGTTCGAAAGATCGAGATCGTTCGACACAAACCGACCAGGACCTAGCGATGATTCAACAACTGGATGACGTCCGCCCTCGATTTCGAGAGCCGTATCATCGTCGACGAGTGGCCGAACCCAACCGTTCTCGGCGGCAGCCTGCGACATTGAGACCAACGCATCGAGAACGCCAAGCGAACTGGCGGTCTCCATGATTCTGCCGCCATGAGCTGCGACTTCTCCGCAAACGCGTCGGAATATTTCACGTTCTAACTCGCTGATCCGATCACGGGCGTTAAGAATCTTTGACTCAAGCTCTTTGAGCTGTGGAGTGATGAACCGTTCTCCGTTCACAAGGGTCTGACGCCGTTCGAACGATTCTGGAACCAGATGAACATTGTTCTTTGTGACTTCGAGGTAGTAACCGAACACGCGGTTGTAGCCGATTTTCAGGCTTTTGATTCCGGTGGTTTCTCGATGATCGGCTTCGAGAGCGGCAATACTCGACCGGGCGTCGCCCGAAAGCGACCTGACCTCGTCTAGATCGGAATGAAATCCTTCACGGATTGCCGATCCTTCCCCAACCGTGACCGAAGGATCGTCTGGGATCGCAGCATTGAGCAGCTCAACGGCTTCAGATGACGAGTGAAGCCGCCCTATTACCGATCCGCCAGGAACAACACCATCTGGCAATGATGCGATCAGTTGAGGAATCACAACTAGCCCTGCTCGTAGAGAAGCTAGATCACGAGGTGTGGCCGTGTTGGTTCTCACACGGTTTGTTAGACGTTCGAGATCAGACACCTGACCCAGTAGACCCTGAACTCGCGAACGGGCGCTCTGGTCGCCAACAAAAGCAGCAATAACTTCTTGCCGCCGCTGTACGTCATCAGGTTTGAGCAGCGGGCGAGTCAACCAAGCCCGCAGAGTTCGGGCTCCCATGGCTGTTTTCGAGAAATTTAATGTTCGGTAGAGAGTAGGCGCAGAGGTCTTGCCGATCGACGAGGTGAAGACTTCAAGGTCTCTCAGCGCCTTCTGGTCGAGCTTCATATACGAATTGGTCGACTCTGTGCGCAGAGAAGTCAGTTGCGGAATCGCCCCGAATTGCGTGTCAGCTACGAAATCGAGGACCGATGAGGCTGCGATAATCGCCAGGGGCATGTTCTCGCACCCGAACGCTTCCAACGTTTTTACTTTGAAATGTTCGAGCAAGCGAGCCGCAGATAGATCGGTATCGAGTAGCGTTTCATCTAGTGGACGAAACACCATGCTGGATTCTTGATCGGAATTTATTAGTTCGAGCGATTGCGAATCAGCGATCAATTCCGCTGGTGAAAGGCGAAATAGTTCATCTTTAAGATCGGCAACGGGAAATTCCCCAGTGACAAATTCGCTTGTCGAGATATCGACGTACGCCAGTCCCGCTCGTTCGCCATCGGACACGGCAGCTGCAAGATAGTTATTCGTCGATTGATCTAAAAGTGCCGGTTCGATCACGGTTCCAGGAGTGACGACCCGTACTACGGCACGTTCGACTAATCCTTTTGATTTCGCGGGGTCGCTTGTCTGCTCGGCAATCGCGATCTTGAGACCAGCGGCAACGAGTGTTCCAAGATGGTTATCGAGCGAGTGATGCGGAATTCCAGCGAGTGGAGCTTTGCCGCCAGCGCCAGATTCCCGTGCTGTGAGCGTGATGCCAAGGACTTTAGACAGCGTGCGGGCGTCTTCATCAAAGGCTTCGTAAAAATCGCCCATCCTAATCAGCAATAGTGAATCAGGATAAGCCGTTTTGAATTCAAGAAACTGGCGTCGCCCCGGCGACAGTTTCTTTCCAGCCGCTACCTTCTTTTTAGGCACCGTTACACGAGACCCGACTTCACTAGTGGGTTCTACCGTAACTTCGGACGGGACTGTTTTTTCTTCTGAACTGGCAGTGTCGGAATATGCTGACATCGTGTAGCGATTCTAGCGTGAATTCGAGACAGGTTTTCGACTGTACCGAGCTTACTGGTACCGAATAGTTACAGAATCGGACGCAGCCCATCGAAATTCTGAGAACGAGCTACCTCTTGGCATATCGAAAACCATCATTCCGGTAACTTGCTCGCCAGAGTTCAGTTTCACTGTGCCCCAGATGGGAACAAACCCCGGCACTGCGTATCTAGGAGCTGGCTCTGATGTGTAAGCACGGCTGATCGTATCGACCGGGTCGTACGTTATCCGATTGCCGTCCATCAACGTAGATGAGGTTTCGTCCACAATTAGATTGACCGTTCCGGAAGTCTCGTTGTTCAGAGTTACTTTCACGTAAACGAGTTCGTTATTCGCCTCGTCTTTAGGCTTCATTGCCCAGTTGTAAACAGTCCCCATGGTATCGACACCCTGGTAACTGATGAATTGCTGTTGCTTCGGCTCTTCTGCTCGAATATAAAGCGTTCGACCGGCAACGTAGAGCGGATCTCCGACTTCGCTCTTGACCACCGTCATCAAGCTGATGACGACTACTGCCAAAATGACAGAGAACGCCGTGATGCCCATGAGCACGAACGGTTTGTTCTCTTTTGGAATACTGAGTTGTCGTCGGGCCAGAACTGCTCCACCCGCGTCGATATCCATGTATTCCGACCCAGGATCGCCCCGGAAACCGGAAATTTGCATGAATTCGAGTCGGACTCTAACGATATCGCCGGCCATTCGTTCCGCCGAAACAACGTTCCAAGTCAGATCTGCGTTTCTTAGACGAGGACCGTACTCGTACTTGTTAGCTCGAGCGTACTCGAGGGCAGCAGAAACCTGGCTTGGAAAGCTCTTTGTTGCTGCTTCGCCAAACTCAAAACTAGCCGATTCAGCGGCCGGCTCTGCGGTCGCTGATACGGATGCGTCTTCACTAGTTGCCTGAGGTTCTTCAGCCACGTTCTGTTCTGTTCGATTCTCTTCAGTCATCCATTGCTCCACTGTCCGGGACTACGCCGAACCGACAAGCGAGAGTACACGATCTACGGACGGTACCGCACAGTATTTTCACATTAGAGTAACTAATTATTGCCAAGACTAGGCGAATGAGCGAATTCTAGACCGATATTCGTCAAATATTGGATGCCTAGCTTCGCGCCGACGGAAACGTCGCCAGTTGGTCTAAAACGTCTTTCAATGCTTGAAGTACCTCATCTACATCGGTTTCGGTTGTGTCTCGACCAAAAGAGATTCGGACGCTGCCGACTGCCAGATCAGGTTCAACTTCCATAGCGATAAGCACGTGAGACGGTTCAAGCGATGCACTGCTGCAGGCACTACCGCTCGAAGCTGCAATTCCTTTGAAATCCAACCCCAGAAGTACTGGTTCCCCTTCAACTCCGGGGAAAGAAAAATTCAATATTTCTGGAACTCGATCCGTCTTGCTGCCGTTGAACGATGATCCCGGAATTCGCTCGGCGACACCCTCGATTAGCTTGTTCGCAAGTCGCGTCATTCGCACTTGAGATTCGATTCGCTCAGACTCAGCCAGCGTTATCGCCTCTCCGAACCCGACGATATTGGCGACGTTCTCAGTTCCAGACCGACGCTGACGTTCTTGACCGCCGCCAGCAACAAGCGGTTCTAGTTCCACTCCTCGCTTCACGTATAGAGCGCCTACGCCCTTGGGTCCGTAAATCTTGTGCGCCGACAGGCTTAGCAGGTCGACTCCAAGATCTTTCACATTTAACGAAAGTTTCCCTGCACCTTGCACCGCATCGGTGTGAATAAGCACATCCCCGCCTAGCAACTCTGATGCCTCTCGGGTTTTCTCTGCAATCGTTGCTACATCTTGAATCGTGCCGACTTCATTATTCACCATGATCACGCTCGCAAGGAACGTGTCAGATCTGATCGCGGCTGCAAATTCATCCGGGTCGACCTTGCCTGTCCTGTCGACACCTACATAGGTAACCTCATATCCCAGTTTTTCGAGTTGTTCAACGGGGTGAATGATGGCGTGATGCTCGATAGCCGTGGTGACGATGTGGCCCCCGCCTGGCGAGCGCATCGCTGCAGTCCCCTTGATAGCGAGGTTGTTCGATTCAGATCCGCCACCTGTGAAGACTATTTCCCCGGAACGGCATCCCAAGACTAAAGCTACTTGCTCCCGCGCTTCATCCAGTCCATATCGTGCTTCGCCTGCCAACGAGTACAGACTCGAAGGGTTACCGAACTTCTCTGTGAAGTATGGAAGCATTTTTTCGAGCACCTCAGGACGAACCGGAGTGGTCGCCGCGTGATCGAGGTAATTTATTCGTTCGTCACTAGATGTCATCGTTCAAGTATTTGCTAATGAGTCGTTTGAAGCAACGAAACCGTGTAGCCGCCGCTATTTTGCTTGGATAAGCTTAGCCCGGTTTGAAATATGCGGGATAATATGTGCCGTATCTATTTGCCGTAAGCCCCACGGCGCATTTAATTTTGGCAGAATAGTCACGTTGTGGCGCGAACAGTCGTAATTCAACCGAAAATCGGAGTGAGTAGTTGATCAAAATTGAGCACATGTCGAAAAGTTACGGACCCTACCCGGCCGTTATCGACATTTCGTTCGAAGTGCTCAAGGGCGAGATCGTCGGATTCCTAGGCCCGAACGGCGCAGGTAAGACGACAACCATGCGTGTTGTCACCGGCTTCACGCCTCCAACCGAGGGCGATGTAACCGTTGGCGGTTATGACGTCGTATCCCACTCGCTAGACGTTCGCCGACACATCGGATACCTCCCGGAGACTGTTCCGCTCTACTTAGATATGACTGTTACGGACTACCTCACCTACATGGGTGAAATCCGTGGCATGAACAAATCCTGGGTGAAAGAACGTTTGCCTAAGGTCATCGACATGGTGAAACTTGGTGAATATAGGAACACGCTAGTAGGCAGGCTCTCTAAGGGCTACCGACAGCGTGTAGGTATCTCACAAGCGATATTGCACGAGCCTGATGTGCTTGTCATGGACGAACCAACTATTGGTATCGACCCAATTCAGGTAGTCGAAACTCGAGAACTAATCAGTAATTTGGGTGAAGAACACACCATGCTTCTCAGTTCTCACATACTTCCTGAAGTAAGCGCCATATGTAAACGAGTGCTTGTGATCAACGACGGTCGTATCGTTGCTGACGACAAGCCAGACGATCTTTCTGAGAAGCTCCAGCACGCTGAACGAATTGAAATCAGCGTGAGGGGAGCAGAAGTACCAGCATTCATCAATGCTATGCGAGACATCTCCGATGTAATCGATGCCCGCTCTGACAAGCGAGTGTCGATCGTACAACGTGCTGAACGAGAAGACTTTCTTCCGTTCATCGTGGATGCCCGACCTAACGCTCAGGCAACTGAAACTATTGCGAAGACCATCATCAACAACGGCTGGGGACTGACTAATTTGACTCCTCTGCCGATGACCCTTGAAGAGATCTTCCTCGAATTGACAACCGAAGAGAATTTAGGCGAGTAGGAATTGCGTTTCATATCCGTCATAGCGATCAAAGAGATTCGCACATACTTCGCCTCGCCGATGGCCTACGTGGTCTCGGCGGCGTTCCTTGCCATCACAGGCTTCTTCTTCGTCGCATCGGTTTCCGATGCGTTCGCTGAAGCGAGTATCCGTGGTTACTTGGCCGGTGCAATCTTCTTCCTGATTTTCATGTCACCAGCCCTCACGATGCGTCTACTTGCTGAAGAGCAAAAACTGGGAACGCTCGAATTGTTGTTGACCTCACCCCTGCGTGAATTCGAGATTGTTTTCGGAAAATTCATCGCAGCCTTAGTTACTACAATGGTGATGGTCGGGCTTTCGCTCTACTTCGTGGTTGTGCTGTTCGTCTATGGCGATCCAGACATCGGCCCGATGCTCAGCGGATTACTCGGACTTACCTTGTACGCATCGGCAACTCTTGCGGTTGGACTGTTCGCCTCGGCATTGAGCAGTAACCAAATCGTGGGTCTCGTCGTTGGATCTGGAATTCTCACGGCTCTCACGATTATCGATTTTGTGAGCGCAAGACTTTCAGGAACGGCAGCTCAAGTTCTGGATGCATTCCAGCTTGGTGCTTCGTTCTCAGTGTTCGACCTTGATAGCTTCGGAGTTGCCGAAGGCGGCCACTTCGCAGATTTCGCACGAGGCATTATCTCGCTAACGGATATTGCCTACTACTCATCAATAACAGCAGTGTTCTTGCTCCTCACAGTTCTTGTGTTGGAAGCAAGGCGATGGCGCTAGGCCAGTATTCCTTAGATGTCTACAGATCAGCAGAACAATCCCGAAAGTCGGCCCACCGCCGATTCCCTTCGTGAAAAGACTTCGATTTTCCAGAGTCTCAAAAACAACACGAAATCGATCAGGCAGGCGCTCGCGCTAGTCGGTGTCGGTGCCGTCGTTTTCGGAGTACTCATTTGGATATTCCTGCGCGGTCTTGAAGGTCCAGCCTTCATCGTCGCTGGGGTAGGTTTTATCCTTCTCCTAATCGATGCGATTATTTCGCTAGCGACGGTTCGTCAGACGGTATTCGGTCGACGTGGCCGATACGGTCTCAACACCGCAATCGTGTTCATCGTCTTTGTGGCAATCGCCGTGGTGGTCAACTTCACTCTTCTCTGGGCAACTGACCGACCGAACCCCGAAGGTTGGCTACGTGTCGACACTACAGCTACCAAGCAGTTCTTACTTGAAGAACAGGTAATAAACACTCTAGAAAATCTGAAAGAGCCAGTAAAGATCACAGCGTTCTTTACAACCGACACTGCGGCTGAAGCGGCTGCATGGCGGGACACCGACGACATGCTCAGCGAGTTCCGTCGTCGATCTGGTGACTTCGACCTGACGTATGAGCGAGTCGACCCTGAATTGAACCCGAACGTTGCGACTGCTCTAGGCGTGAGCCAGTTCCCGGCTCTTGCCATCGAAGGTGTTGAGAGTCGTCGAACCGAAATTATCGTAGGTACCAATCCAACGGATGGCCCTAACGTATTTACTGAGCAACAGGTCGTGACCGGACTACTGGTAATCAACCAGATAGCCCAAAAGAAGGTTGTCTTCATCACAGGGCACTCCGAGCGTGATCTAACCGACGTATCGACCACGACAGCCATCGGGCTCGCAGGTCGTGCGTTGAACCGTGAGAACTACGTCATCCTGAACGAAACTCTTCAGGAACTTGGTACACGGATGTCATCAAGCGACCCGCAGGAAATTCCTGCTGCCATCGTGTTCGCAAACCCAACACAAGACTTACTTGCGATAGACCAGCAGGCTCTATTGAACTATGCGCGGTACGGCGGAAGCATCCTGTTCTTGTTTGAGCCTAACTCAACTCCAGAAACCTTCAAACAGTTCCTCTCTCGCTACGCAGTGGCAGTTGGCGATGGTGAAGCTGCAGATACCGCAAGCTTCGTCGCTCCAAGCCCTACGTTCATTCAGGTGAAGAAGAGCAACGGCCAGATTCCAGCGCACCCAGTAACTATTGGATTTGAAGTTCTTTACATGCCTGGAACAACCCACTTCGGCTGGGCGATTGACCCAGCTTCGATTCCTCTAGTCGACGAAAACACCCCACTTGTGAAGCAGGGAATTCTGGCTTCCACTACTCTCAGCAGTTGGTCGGAAACGGATCCAGACACACTCGCATACGATATTGGCACTGAAATTGCCGGACCACTGCCATTGGCGGTAGTCATCGAGGCAGTTGGTGAAGTTTCTGGTGGTGTTTATTCAGATGGAGAACAGCTAGTTACGATGAACATGATCGTAATTGGTGACACCGATTTCGCTACCAACAACTACTTTGGTTCAGCGAACAACTCCGATCTATTTGTAAATGCAGTCAACTATCTTGCGAAGGACTACGAGCTAATTTCGATTAGGGCGAAGACTGACGCGAACCGACAGCTGTTCTTAACCAAGAATGAACGTGACTTCGTTCGATGGTCTGGGTGGCTTCTCATGCCATCCTTGATCAGTTTGTTTGGGTTCTGGACATGGTGGAGAAGGCGCTAAAAATATGAATCTGCGTTTTCTGCTCGTCCTAGTAACCGTTCTCTCGTTTGTGTCAATTGGTGTCACTTGGTTCATTACGAATCCGTCCGTAGTGATAAAAGAGCCAGACCCACCGTTCTTCTACACACTCGCACCTGATGATCTTCGAAACATCAGTATCGACACTGGCGAAAAAGTCTCCAGCTGGTCGCTACGTGAAGACGTTCGCAGGTGGTACTTTGACGGCCTCGAAAACATCCCCGCCGATCTCTTTCGCTGGGGTGGTATTACCCAACTGCTCGGTGGACCACGAACTCAGCGTGTCTTGGCTCAATCGATCGACGATATTTCGCTTTATGGTTTAGACGATCCATCTGCCGAGTTCGCTGTCACCTTGCGTGACGGTTCTATTGTGAAACTCGTTCTTGGGAACCTAACGCCAGACGGAGAAAATAATTACGCTAGAGTCGAAGGGTTCCCGCAGCTCGTACTTGTCGACTCGTCTTGGGGCCAGGTTCTTGAGCGCTTGGTAAACGATCCGCCATACCCAGAGTGGTTCTTCTCTCTAACGGGCGATCCACGCGAACTAATCCTGTTCGACAATAACGAAGTTCTGCGTGCGTACGGCTACGAGCGTGATACCGATACATGGACGATTTGCGATGTTCCGTTGACGACCGATCCATGCTCTGGCTCAGTTTTGGCTGATGGCGATGCCCTGATGACTGAATTAGAGTTCTTCGGCAACCCGCAGATTGGCGGAGCCGTGGCATTGAACCTCGAAAACGATGTCGACTACATCCCCTACGGAACAATTCTTGAATCACCGTACATTGCAGTTCGTATCGAAAATCGAAACCCGGAAACCAATGTTATCGAAGTGCGACGCCTGACAATGACCATCGGTGACCTCACAGATAATGGGGCAAACCGTTTCGCTGTGGCAAACGAAACGTCGGACGTGATCAAGGTCGATGCAGAATGGGCAGATCGAATTCTCGAACTGTTCTACGGCGACCTTCTAGTCGATAACGGCTAGGACACCAGCTCGCTTCACCCGCTCGTTCCTAAGACAACATCCGTAAACTCGGATGCGTTATAGCCGCAAGATCGAACGTCGATCGTTAATTGGTGGCGCAGATGCATCTACATATGTGGACTCACTGCATCAAGTAACAGCGCACAGCTCACCCGCCCTCAGACAGGGCGATGAGAGCGAATTACGTAGTCAGGTTGCGGTATAGCTGCGGCAGGCGTTTCGGAAGAAGGCTGATATCCGGTAGAACTTCATAGCTGAAGTCTTCCATCATAGTCTTCATGTAATCGTGCCCAGCCTTATCGACGGTTAGACAGAACGGTGTAATTCCCATGTTGCGCGCTTCGATAAGTGATTGACGGGTGTCGTGCACCGCGTATTCCTTCTCGACGCCTTCACGAGAGTATCCACGGTCCTGTGGTCGCCCATCAGAGATGAGGAACAAGAATTTCGACCGTGCCTCTGCTTCTGCGAGTTTAGCGACTGTGTGGCGAATCGCAGGCCCCATACGCGTTGCGTGAAGAGGTGCGATCCGGTCGATACGTCGAGGAACCATGTCAGAGAATTTCTCGTCCATATCCTTGATCGTGTAGAACTCCACGTTCTCTCGGCCGTAGCCGGAGAATCCGTAAATTCCGTACATATCACCAATCGCTTCGAGCGAATTGACCAAAAGAGTAATTCCCTCTTTTTCAACATCGACGATTCGCTTATAAGTGCGACGAAGACCTTCAGATCGGCGTGAACGCAGCCAGACCATGTACTCAACAGGATCGTCAGGCGCACCCCAGTCATCGGACGGCTTCTTAGCTTCGTCAATCGCCTCTGCTGTAGACGCAGAGAGGTCCAACAAGAATGCAACGGCAACGGACCGTTCGTTCTTGTTCCGACGCCAGTAGAGCTTCTCTTCTGGCGAAACACCGATTTTAAGATCGATCAGTGCTTCCAAAACGGAATCGAGATCATATTCTTCGCCATCTTCGAGTCGCTTCTGTTTGCGGTACATCTCAGGGATGACCAACTCAAACTGTCGCTTGATCTGAGCGACCAATCCTGAGTTCTCTGCGAGAGTCTCGCGGAAGAAATTAGGTTCGCCGTCGGCCATGATCTTCTCGTGAACCATGCACCAGTTTGGCTTGTATTCGTTCGCCCTGAAATCCCACTCGGGATACGTGAAGGTATCGGGTTCAGTGGCTGTAAGCGGACCACCATCTTCATCGACATGCTGCGAAGGTCCCGGCTGGAACTGCTGGTTCTCCGGATCGCGTTTCTGCAGCTCTTTCATCAGGTTTTCGATCATCTCGGAAACCTCTTGATCGCCACCCTCTTCGCCCTCGGTCTGCTCCATTTCCATTTCTGGAGCGTTCTTCATCATCTCTTCGAGCTGTTCCTGAGTGATTGGCTCCATCTCACCTGACTCCGACATTTCGCCGTTTTCCATCATCTGCATTTGGGAAAGCAGCTGTGAAAGCTCAGGTTTGAACTCGCCTCGGTAGTCGACTTCTTGAGGAGAAGAGTAGTCCTCTTCGCCCTCACCCTCACTATCCATATCTGGTTCGGATGAATCGCCTTCTTCGGGCTCGCCTTCACCCTCGCCATCTGGAGAAGAATGACCCATAAATTGCTGAATCACTTCTTCTGGGTCGACTACATCGTCCTCATCTTCAGCGGACTCGTCTTCTTCCTCAGGTTCGAGCTGTTCAAAGTCGTCATCGTCGACTTCTTCGTTCTTCACGTCTATTAAGATCGAGTAGGCACGAATCGCTGCTTCAGCGGCGTCTTCTACCATTGCTTCTACGGAAGTGACTTGTCGGATCAACTTGCGCAACTTACGAGCAACGTCAAGGTGCTCCGATGGCACAAGCATTTCGTCGACCTGACCAAGACTGACTCGAATCATGAATTCAACGAGTGCTTCACGTGCAGGTAGTTCCGTTACATCAGGTCGTGCTTCGAGCGAAGCAGTGCGAACCATGTCGTACATCGTCATTACACCCGGATAAAGCTCTTCGACATATCCGTCGATACGTGAGCTTTCAAGCACAGTGAATGCATCAAGAGCCAATCGGCGTTCCTGGAAAAGATCGAAGAATCGACTCATGTCTGTTAGAAATTCTCGGGTCTCGACCTCAACTGGTTCGGCCGCAGCCTGTGCCGGTTCGGCAGGCGGCTCATGATCAAACACGACCACCTCTGGCGGTGTTGCCGCAGCCTTCTTTGCAACTTCGTCGGCGGCTTTGGCGGCTTTGAGTTCAGATGCTCCCGGGAGGCGCGGACGAAGATCATCAAACAAAGTCGACGGAATATTGAAATCGAATGCGAACGAACCAAATTCGATGTGCCCGATTTGATGCGTTGATATTACTTTGAAGAAGCCAAAGTTTTTGTCTTTGGTTTTGTATCGGTTTATTACCGACGGCATGTAGATCGTTGTGCCTTCGGTCGTCGGCAGTTCACCCTGGAACCAGCCGATATTCTTTTCTGCCAACGCAGCTGCTGCCTGAACGTCAATCGAGCGGCCTGTGAGTGCGAGACAGTACATCTGGATGACGTCTCGGACGCGGGAAAGTTCGATAGAAGATGAAAGTGAATCAAGCATCTCCTGCGACGCTGGCGATTCAAGCTTAAAGTAGGCAATAGCAGCTTCATCGCTCTCTCGAGCCGTGCGTAGACCTTCGGCCTGCCATTGCCCCATCTGCTCGAACGTCACTCGTTCGAGCACTTCTGGAACTATCTTAAGAAACGCAGGGGCAGCAGGAGCCGACACGGCTGCGATGCCGTCGGTCATTTCGAGTAATCGATCTCGATTGTCGGCTGGGATCCTGTTAACCGTATTTGCACCGTCTCTCAGCACTCCAGCGGCGTCGCTGACACCAGTGATAGCGAGTCGACGAGCAAGTGAAATCAATGGTGCTCGGTGAGGTGTACCGAGCTCAACGAGCGAGGCGGTCGCAGAGTCGAACAGCACAGCGGTTTCTCGCCAAGATTTCTCTGCAACGATTTGCGCAAGGTTGATAAATCGATCGACATCTCCGGTAATTTTCGGAAACAAGTCGATACCGGCAGCTAGAGCATCACCCGCCTGATCGTAGGATCGGCGCGAGAGAATTTCGAGGAACTCACCGAAATGACAGAACTCTTCGAAAGATAGCGTTTCCAGCAGATCGGGAGTCGCCTCGAACAGTCGGCAAGCAAGAGCTGAGGATTTCCAAGTGCCACGGTAGAGGGCTCGGCACACGTTGGCCCAATCGTCGATGTAGCGAGGGCGTAGGCGAAGCATCGCTTTAGGTGACGATTTGAAATATGCAACTGCCAATGATGGCGAGTCTTCACACAGCGACGTGCCAGTCTTTGCCCACTTCAGGAATTGACCTGAAGGAAGCTGTCGTTGAACCGCTACTGAAGCATCAAAGAATTCGGCAGCTGCTTCCCACGACCTCACGGTCTTGCTGGCGATTTCGAGTCCCTCTTGCGCCCATAGCTGGCAGGTTTCGTCAGCTAATCGTCCGTTTAGCTTTTCGAGGGCAACTTCGTATCGTTCGAGAACCGGAGCCGGGAACTGATCCAGTTCCTTACGGGTGATCTCGATTGCGTTTTGCTTTGCGTCGTCGGAACTGGTCAACTCTGGTCTTGCCCTTTGTCTGACTGTTTCATGCTGCATTCATCACAATATTTATGGTGTTCGCAATAATCTGAGCAGATGCTCCCCAGATGATGCGATCCTCATAGGCGTATGCGGTTAGCTTGCGCACTCCGCTTTTCCTGACGACTGTGATCGATCGTCGAGAACCTGCGTCCACAAATACCCGCACAGGTACGTTTACGACATCCGCAACTTCGGTTACTTCGGGCGTGATTTTCACGCCGTCCGTCACTCTGCCTGCGTATGGCCAAACTTCGTAACCTGTCGAGGTATCGATTGGTGGCATCTGACACCAGATATCGATATCACTCGACTTGATTCCAAGTTCTTCATCTGTCTCTCGCAGCGCCGCGTGCATTGGCGAATCGTCACACTGGTCGATCATTCCACCCGGGAACGCCCATTGACCGCTGTGGTTTCTGAGAGTTTCCGCTCGTCTAATCATCAACACGCACGGCTCACCGTTTGTAACGTTGAACAGCACGCTTACAGCCGCGGGAGGACCACTACCCAGTGCTTCATGCTTCTTGCCCGAATACTGCTTCAGGGTAGTTTCGAGCCGGTTAATGGTTAGATTGGTAGTGTTCACGCGAAGATCGAAGTTACAACCTCATCGATGCTGCGTTGTACCTGAGGATCGTCAGTGATACCCCAAGTTACAGACACTTGGCATGCTCGTCGCTGCGATACGCCTTCTTTGATTAGGCGACCTGCGTAGATAAGCATTCGAGTGCTAGCACCTTCTTCAAGGCCGTGCTCACGGAGGTTTCGAATTTTGAGACCGAGTCGTGCCAATCGTTCAGCAGTGTCGGAATCACAACCCGATTCGTGGGCGATAATCTGTGCTTCTCGCTCTTCTTCTGGGAAGTCGAACTCAAGCGCAACGAAACGCTGACGTGTGCTGTGCTTCAAGTCCTTGAGAGCGTTCTGATATCCAGGGTTGTAAGAAACAACCAACAAGAAGCCATCAGCGGCTTCGATCGTCGACCCGAGCTTGTCGATGGTTAGTGAACGACGGTGGTCGGTTAGCGGGTGAATGATGACGGTGGTGTCTTTTCGTGCTTCGACTATTTCATCGAGGTAGCAAATTCCACCGGCTTTTACAGCACGGGTCAGCGGTCCATCGATCCAACGTGTGCCATCGGCATCAAGCAGGTATCGACCGACGAGGTCGCTGGCGGTCAGGTCTTCGTGACAAGCAACTGTTATTAGTGGGAGCTTTTCCCCAGCACCGTTCGTAGCAGAAGTACCCGGGTTTCGTGCCGTAATACCTTCACTCAGGCGCCATGCCATGTGCTCCACGAAACGGGTTTTACCAGTTCCGGTCGGCCCCTTTAATAGGATCGGTACTCGCTGTCGGTAGGCTGATTCAAAAATGTTGATTTCATCAGATGTTGGTACGTAAAACGGCTCTTCCGTTACGTAATGATCTTCGATGTTCTGCTCGTGGTATTTCTGTTCTGTGGCCATTAGTACTCACGCCCTGAAGGCATTTCCTCACCGATTAGCGGTGGACTATTTCGGATTCGCACCCGGATACATTCGTTAAGGGATAGATTCCCAGAGTTTCGATATTTGATTACGCAAATCTTCAAGCGTTGCGTCGTTTTCAATCACTATGTCAGCCCTATCGACACGCTCTTGCCTCGTGAACTGCGCAGCAATTCTGGCTTTCGTGTCTAACTCACTCATTCCCGATCGTCGCTCAACCCGCTGAATAACCACGCTTTGCGGCGCTTCAACGGTCCACACGACATCGGCGACTTTGTCCCATCCTGATTCGTATAATTTTGGGACTTCAACCACAACGACTCTAGTTCCGCGTACTGTCTCTTTTTCCAAGAGTGCCAACGTCAGCTTTCGCGTGGCTGGCCAAACAATCTTCTCAAGCTCCAAACGCCGGGCGGTATCGGCGAAAACGATTTTGCCCAGAGACTTCCGATCAATAAAACCGGAACCATCCAGAACATCTTCGCCAAACAGTTTTACGATCAACCCATGAGCCGTCGTTCCCGGCTCGTAAGACTGGTGCGCAACCTTGTCCGACTCGATCACCACTGCTCCCAGATCACGAAGAATGTGAGAAAGCTCGGATTTTCCGGTTCCAATACCGCCGGTGAGACCGATGACTAACACTCGAACTCCAAGTAGAGCCAGTTACATAAGTGGCGAACCGACTAATCTTACGCCCGCACGAACCCCATCGCTGTGTTTTTCTCGACTAGATTCGAGTTCAAGAGTAGTAAACTTTTGTACTTGTAATCGCTAAATTACGTTTTGACTGTTCGACTGACTCGCTTATTGCCACGTACAGGCGAATTGCGTAAACGATCTGGGAGTGTCCATTTGACAGAGTCCGCATACCGATCACTTCCTTCGGTGGACGCGCTTCTTCAATCAGAAGAAGTCGCAGACCTTGTTCGAAATTTTTCCCACGATGCGGTTACTACGATCGCCCGTGAAGAACTGGGAAAAGCACGTGCGATTATCAAGAGTTCCGGGGCTGCTCCCGGCTTTAATTCGATGGTTGCTCAAATCGTGAAACGCGCCGACAGCGCATGGGGCACTTGGCCTAAGCCGGTCGTCAACGCTACTGGGGTCGTCCTTCACACGAATCTTGGACGTTCGCCGCTGAGCAATGATGCGGCTCGTTCGGCCGCCGAATCGGCATCGATCTACTCTGATCTGGAGTTTGATCTTGGCTCAGGTAAACGCGGCTCTAGAAATACCCATATCTCCGATCTCATTTCACAGACGACAGGGGCCGAATCTGGAATCGCCGTAAACAATAACGCCTCCGCTGTACTACTAACTTTGGCAGCCGTGGCGGGTGCAAACAATGAGAAAAACGAGGTCATCGTGTCTAGGGGGGAGGCTGTGGAAATCGGTGGTGGGTTTCGGATACCAGACGTGATGCGTCAGTCAGGCGCAACTCTCGTTGAAGTGGGTACGACGAATCGTACTTACGCAGCCGACTACGAAGCCGCTATCACCCCAAATACTGCAGCAATTCTCAAGGTTCACCCAAGCAACTTTGTCGTTGAGGGCTTCACTCATGTTCCAGAACTGGCTGACATGGTCGGCGTCGGCAAGAAGCACGGAATCCCTGTAATCAATGATCTGGGATCGGGCTGTCTGGTCGACACTCGAAAATATGGACTCGATCAAGAGCCTAAAGCGCAAGATTCGGTGTCAGATGGCGCTGCACTAACGTTGTTCTCGGGCGACAAGCTGTTGGGTGGGCCGCAGGCTGGTCTTATAGCCGGTGAAAAGCAGTGGGTTAATCTGGTTTCGAAGCACCCACTTGCACGTGCAGTACGAATCGACAAGATGACGCTTTCGGCAATCGCAGCCACCCTAGTTTCATATCTCAAAGGTGCGCACGAAGAAGATATTCCGATCTGGAACATGATTTCCATGAGCGAAGCATTGATCGCTAGCCGAGCAGAAAAGTGGAAATCGGAATCTGGTATCGGAGAGGTTCAGCGAGCCAAATCGGCAGTTGGCGGCGGTTCGCTACCGGGGCAAACCCTACCAACAACGGTATTGGCCATCGACCCAACCGGCAGCCCAGATGGTTTTGCGGCAAATCTTCGCAAAGCTCCCGTTGCCGTCATTGCCAGAATCGAAAACGACCGAATCATATTGGATCCTCGCACCGTACTTACTACTCAGGATCACGCTGTGGTCAAAGCGATCAAATTCGCTGTCAGTCAGTCGGCGCAATGAGTCCTAAAAGACGCAGACGCCCAAACCCAACTTCAGAACAAGCATGGGAATCGAACTCCAACGCTTCTTCAAATGGCTACGATGCCGCAGAGATCGAGATCGATCTTCACGGCATGAGGGCTCATGAAGCTGAAACTGCGATTTTGGTCCACCTTCAACACTGCCACAATTCCCGCTTACATATCGCTAAGATTAATCACGGTCATGGCACCGGCGTACTAAAGCAATTAAGCCGAGATATTTTGACTAAAAGCGACCTAGTTGTGCGCCATTACGCAGCCCCATATGGCGACGGCGGCGACGGAGTTACGATTGCCGAACTGAACTATGGTGGGCACAAAGCATTCAACCGCCGTGCAAACAATGAGATCGTTCCAAAAGCGTTACCTCGAAAGTAATTTAAGGCACAGTTACCGACTTGATGACTGACCCTCAATTGCCATTCATCTCGACCCGTCGGCACATTCGTGGCGTAACCTGTGACTATGACTCTGTTCGACCATCGTAAACAAGAAATTCAAGATCGCATCGCTCCATTGGCGACTCGTATGCGTCCGCAAACTCTTGACGAATACGTCGGTCAAAAACACATCCTCACCCCCGGCAAAGTTCTGCGAAGAGCTATCGACGAAGACCGCCTACCTTCGATGATTCTTTGGGGACCACCCGGAAGTGGAAAAACAACACTTGCCCGCTTGATTGCCGGTGAGACCAATTCCCATTTCGAGCAGTTGAGCGCCGTAACCTCGGGCGTAAAAGACGTTCGAGCAGTGATGGCGTTGGCGGGCGAACGGCTGGGGCAAACGGGTCGAAAAACCATCCTTTTCATCGACGAAATTCACCGCTTCTCTAAATCGCAGCAAGATGGCCTGCTACCGCATGTCGAAGATGGCATAGTCACGCTGATCGGTGCGACTACCGAGAATCCTTCATTTGAAGTCATATCTCCGCTTCTGTCGAGAACTCGGGTCTACACGCTCGAACCGCTACATGACGAAGACATCACAGAAATCGTCGAACGGGCAATTGCTGACGAAGATCACGGGCTTGGTCGAGATGGTGTTTCACTTTCCGAAGACTCGATGCACTTTCTGCTCAGAGTTGCCAACGGCGACGCTCGTTCGGCTCTGAACACACTCGAACTAGCTGTCGAGTCGACCGAGAAGAATAAGTCAGGAAGCATCTCTGTTGAAGTCGAAACGATGGAAGAGTCGGTCCAGCGCCAGTCGCGTTACGACCGTCTGGGCGACATGCACTACGACACGATCTCGGCGTTCATCAAGACGATACGCGCCTCTGATCCCGACGCCGCATTGTACTATCTGGCCCGAATGATCGATGCCGGAGAAGATCCTGTTTTCATTGCGCGTAGATTGGTTATTTCTGCTGCCGAAGACATCGGACTCGCCAATCCCAACGGGCTTGCAGTCGCAATGGCGGCGCAACAGGCCGTCAGCTTTGTTGGCATGCCTGAAGGTAGAATTCCGCTGGCTGAAGCGACGATTTATCTGGCAACCGCCCCAAAATCGAACTCAGCGTACAAGGCGATCGACAAAGCGCTGGAATTCGTGAAGGCTTCGCGTGATGAACCCGTGCCGCAGCATCTTCGGAACGCCCCTACCCGCCTCATGAAAGATCTTGGCTACGGCGAGGGTTACGAATATCCACACGACAAACCAGGTCATTTTTCGCAGTCGGACAACTTACCCGACGCGATAAAGGATGAACGGTTCTACGATCCGGGCAATCTTGGAACCGAACACGGTATACGCGAGCGACTCATCGGCTGGTGGGGCGAACGATACGGAAAATCATCGGACGACTAGTCCGTTCAAACCCGTAAATTACCCAGACTGACGTAGAGCGCGCCAGACGGAGCGAATGCTCATTCGCTGTCCGTTCAGAAGCAGTGCGAAACAAACTGAGCTATAGAGGCAAGAAGTAACTATGAAGCGATTTCTTTCATCACTTTGTCGAGAGCGATAATAGTAAATTCGTAATCTGCTGCAGAAACTCCGTAGTGAGTGACGATACGAAGATCAGAATCCCCTCCGTTGATGTACACACCCTCTTCTTTCATCCGTGCGGCAATCTGATCGCCGGTGTGATCTGGAACACCAAACCTGATTATGTTCGTTTGGATGTGCTCAGGGTCGACCGAGATGCCCTTCATATCGGCCATTCGAGAAGCAATATGTCGAGCGGAATCGTGGTCTTCCTGCAAACGATCAATCATCGAGTCTAGCGCTACTAACCCAGCTGCTGCGACGATTCCAACCTGTCGCATACCTGAACCTAGCATCTTGCGCCATCGATCGGCTTCCTCGATGAAATCCTTCGAACCAACCACAATTGAACCAATCGGGCAGGAAAGCCCCTTAGAAAGGCAGAACGTAGCCGTATCGACGTTCTCTGTAAGCTTCGACACTGGAACTCCAAGGGCAACGGCTGCATTGAAAATGCGTGCACCATCGACATGAACGTTCAGCCCTTTCTCGTGCCCAGCGTCGGCCATTGCCTTCATCTGTTCAGGACTCAGTGCCCGACCGCTTGAACCGTTATGAGTGTTCTCGATTGTCAGCAAGCGAGTCGGTGGCTTGTGATAGTCACGCGGCTTTACAGCTGCCTGAATCAACTCCGGCTCAAGAAATCCGAAATCGTCGGTTTTGATCGGATAAAGAACAACACTGCCCAAAACCATCGTTCCGCCGGCTTCGGAGTTCATGATGTGACACTGATCTCCGACTAGCACTTCGTCGCCACGCTGCGCCTGAGCCAGAACCGCTACCAAGTTTCCCTGCGTGCCTGAGGAAACGAATAGTCCAGCTTCCTTGCCAAGCATGTCGGCTGCGCGCTGCTGCAGTTCGTTTACAGTCGGGTCGTCGCCATAAACGTCGTCGCCGAGTTCAGCTTCGTACATTGCCTTACGCATTTCGGGGCTTGGGTGAGTAACGGTATCACTCCGTAAGTCGACTCGGATCATGTCGTTGGTTCTCCGCCGCTATGTATTGGGCCAAAGCTGAGTTTTGATAATCGATATCGACCGCAGATTCTATCTCTCGAATGACTCCACGCATACGGTCTGAACGTATACTCAAATGGGACTTTCAGCGTTGTTGTAGCTCAAATCCAGTCCTCACAACGCCGCAATCATCCTCTAACGAGAGCCCGAACAATCAATTTGACCAACAACCAAACTAGCAACCGCAACGAGACTTCCCGCTCGAAATTCGCTGATCCGCTGCCGTGGATCATGATGTTCGCCGCGCTCATTCTCGACCAATTCACGAAGTGGCTGACGATCGAAAACTTGGCAGTTGGCGAGTCATGGCCAGCGGAAGGTTTCTTCCGCTTCACCCACGCATGGAACACCGGCACAGCATTCTCGCTATTCCAAGGACAGGGCGACATTCTTACGTGGGTTTCACTTGGCGCAGTCGGCGTACTCACCTGGATTTACCGATCGATCGACAATCCCCATTGGGTTCTTAGAATCGCATTTGGGATGCAGTTCGGTGGAGCGATCGGGAACATCATCGACCGCATCCGACTTGGGCACGTCACAGACTTCCTCGATGTCGGTCCGTGGCCTATCTTCAACATCGCCGATTCCTCGATTGTTATCGGTATCGGTTTGATGATCTTCTACTTTTGGTTCCTCGACGATAGTGGAAAAACAAAAGAAGATTCCAGCCCAGACGCTGTCGGGCCATCCGAGCAGTCAACAGCGAACACAACCCTTGATTCTTCAGATTAGATTTCGGTAGTTTTACTTTGACTGAGTTCGCAATTACCGAAGAGCAATCGGGAAAACGTTTGGATGTGTTCCTGAGCGAGCACTGGGATGAAGCTGAATCGCGAGCAGTCGCTCAGCGCGCTATAAAAGCGGGCGAAGTTTCGATCGATGGAAAAGCAGTCTCACGGGTTTCGGCAAAACTCACCGAGGGACAAATCGTAAACGCTAGTCCCGATGGAACCGTAGCGCCAACTTCGATCATCAAAAGCAATATCCCGCTAGACACTGCCTACGAAGACGAGCACATCGCCGTTATCAACAAAGTCGTAGGTATGACCGCTCATCCTGGTTCTGGGCATATCGACGACACAGTCGCTAACGCAGCCGCGTACAAGTGGCCTCAAATCGTTGACATCGGTGAACCTGATCGCCCCGGAATAGTTCACAGGCTCGACAAAGACACAAGTGGCCTGATGGTCATTGCGCTCACCGAACCGGCGTACATCCGCCTTTCGGAGATGATCCGTAATCATGAGATTACGCGCATCTACTCCGCACTAGTCCACGGCATTCCGAAATCGCAAAAAGGTGTTGTCGATGCACCAATTGGACGAAGTCCTTACTACCGAAAAAGACAGGCGATCGATGAAAATGGTCGACCTTCGCGTACCCATTACAGAGTCGACTATGTATTCGGCGACTTCGCATTTCTCGAAATACGACTCGAAACGGGTCGAATGCACCAGATCAGGGTTCACATGGACGCTATTGGTCACCCGGTTATCGGCGATCAAACTTACGGGCGACAAAAAAATCTCCCAAACCTAAACCGTCAATTCCTCCATGCTTCTAAGCTAGAGTTCGATCATCCAGTCACTGGTAAACGACTATCGGTAACGTCCGAACTTCCGGCTGATCTGACACGCGCTCTCGAAGCACTGCAATAGCTCGTCTTTCGCTCGTTCTACGTATTACCGTTTGTTCCTTCCAGCCTCAGGCGCTGCTAAAGTTTTCTGAATGACTAACCCAACTTCTCCCGTCCGAGTTAGATACGCGCCCAGCCCCACCGGCATTCCCCATATCGGAAACATTCGTACCGCCCTTTTCTGTTGGGTGCTTGCTCAACAGACCAAAGGTGAGTTCATCGTTCGAATCGAAGACACCGACAGGTCTCGTTACGATGCCGACGCAGAGAAGGCGATATTTGAATCTTTAGATTGGTTGGGACTCACTTGGGACGAAGGTCCCGGCAAGGGCGGCCCGGTTGGTCCTTATGTGCAGTCCGAGCGTCAGCAGACGTATATCGAAGCGGCCCACCGTCTTGTCGAGTCAGGGCACGCCTACTTCGACGACACCACTCCTGAGCAGCTTCACGCCTTACGAGAACGTCAGCGCGCTGCAAAGCAGCCACCAAGGTACGACGGTCGTGGACGGCACCGTAGCGCTGAGGAAATCGAAGAATCGCGACAGGCAGGATTGCCAATTACGATTCGACTAAAGGTTCCCGAGTTCGGATCTGTTTCGTTTAACGACGCTGTTCGTGGCAAGATCACGTTCGAGCTAAAAGAACTCGATGATTTCGTAATCTTGAAGTCTGACGAAATGCCGACTTACCACCTTGCCCACATCCTCGACGATAAAGCGATGGGAATCACACACGTCATCCGTGGTGACGAGTGGATTTCAAGCACTCCGCGGCACCTACTGATTCATCAGGCGCTCGAAATCGAGCCGCCGGAATATGTTCACGTGCCGTTGATTCTCGGCAAGGACAAATCGAAACTCAGTAAGCGCCACGGTGCTACTTCCGCTCTCGAATACCGTGACCAAGGGTTCTTGGCCGACGCGGTATTCAACTTTATGTGCTTGCTTGGCTGGTCGCCCGGCGACGATACCGAAGTAATGACACGCGAGGAGATCGTACGTCGATTCAGCATTGATCGGATCAACGATTCCCCTGCAACTTTCGACGTAGAAAAGCTCGAATGGATGAACGGCGTCTACATACGAAACATGTCTGAAGATGAACTAATAGAGCACTTGCTCCCATTCATGGAGCGATCTGAAGCTGATGCTGGCCTGCCCGACACCGTAGAACGGCCTATCGACCGGGTGTATTTGAAGAAACTTATCCCGCTCGTCCACGAGCGCCTAAAGCTGCTGACCGAAGGAACCGAAACTCTAGATTTCTTCTTTGCCGACAACGTCAACCCTGCTGCCGAAGACCTACCGGGTCGAAAGATGGACATGGCGATGACAGAGACTGCTCTCGAAGCAGCACTCAGTCTGTGCAAATCAGTTACGTCGTTCGAGCCTGAGCATCTTGAAGCTGGGTACCGAGCACTAGCCGAGAAGATCAAGATGAAGCCAGGCCAGTTGTTCTCGCCGATACGAGTCGCAACTACAGGCAAAGCGTTCGCTCCGCCGTTGTTCGACACTATGGCTGCGATTGGGCAAGCGCGTTGTATCGAGAGAATCGGAAATGCGCTCTCAATTATCCGTTCCGCTGCGTCAACTAGCGCGGAGTAGCAGTTCAAGAGCAAAACTTAGATTGACCTTGCGTTGGGCTACTACCTATACTGGAAAGTAGCGCATCTGCTTTTCAGATGAATTTCGACCGGTCACGATTACTCGTGGCTCAAACTACGAATCAGGATTACCGTTGGTAGAACTACGAATCAACGAAGGCGAGAGCTTCGAAGGCTTCCTCCGACGCTTCACCAAGCGAGTACAGCAGGAATCGATTATTTCAGAAGCCCGACGTCGTCAGCACTTCGAGCCACCTAGCATTACTCGCAAGAAGACTGCTGCTGCCAAACGCCGCAAGAGCGTCAAGGCAACTCTGAAAGCCATGTAATCACCCTCCAAGATCTTTCAATAGATCTTGGTTCGATTGCTATAACACCTCGGTAAATTGTTCCGAGGTGTTTTTGTTTGTCTAAAAATAGTCGACGCTACTCAACCATCTTCAAGCGACGACATTTCACATCCGGTTAACAAAAAGCCGGTTCTGTTCCGTGATTTTCTAGCCGGGAGAGGCGACAATAGATACTCGACTCGCTGAGCGAGTATTGGTTGGAACGAACGCCGCAAGGGAGCACCTAAATTGAAGTTCGGGATTGTCGTTTTCCCCGGTACTTGGAGTGAGAAAGACACGCACCACGCGGTGAACGGTGTTCTAGGTCAGGATGCAGAGTACATCTGGCACGGTGACGAAGCTCTCGGACAGTACGATGCGATCATTATCCCCGGCGGGTTCTCCTACGGCGATTACCTACGCTCAGGCGCAATTGCCCGCTTCTCACCGGTGATGGAAGCTGTCCAACAATTCGCCGACAAGGGCGGACCAGTTCTCGGCATCTGTAACGGCTTCCAAGTTCTATGTGAATCAGGATTACTGCCCGGCGTTCTAATGCGCAACGATCACCTTGAGTTCCGCTGTATCTGGACCGACCTCAAGGTTGAAAACGACTCAACGATGTTTACGTCGAGAGCGACAGCTGGCGAAACTCTTCATATTCCGATGTCGCACGGCGAAGGTAACTACCAGGCCGACGAAGCGACGATAGATCGACTCGAAGGCAACGGCCAGATCGTTCTTCGTTATGCCGATTCCTCGGGCAACGTAACGCCAGACATCAACCCGAACGGATCGATCAACAACATCGCCGGAATCGTGAACGAACGCGGAAACGTGATGGGCATGATGCCGCACCCCGAAAAGGCGAGCGAGAAGCTCATTGGTGGCGACGACGGTAATGTAATTTTTAGTTCGATGATCGAAAGTTTCGCAGCTTCTCTGGCTTAGTCCAAACCGATCACAATCTTTACAAGCACTTCAATAAACGAAACGAAAACTCCACATGCCGGTTAGCCAGGAAACACTCGACGAAATCGCTCTCAGTCGAGACGAATACGAAGCGATTGTCGACCGACTTGGCAGAGAGCCGGAGCCACTTGAGCTAGGACTTTTCGGGGCGTTGTGGTCAGAGCACTGCGGCTACAAGCACACGAAAGCCCTGCTCCGCACCCTCCCATCGTCCTCCGAACGGTTATTGGTAGCTCCCGGTGCCGAAAACGCAGGAGTTGTTGACCTTGGCGACGGACTATCCGTTTGCTTCAAGATCGAATCGCACAACCACCCATCGGCAGTGGAGCCCTTTGAAGGTGCAGCCACAGGTGTTGGCGGCATCATTCGTGACATCTTCGCCATGGGTGCCCGCCCCATCGCATTGCTCAACTCTCTGAGATTCGGGCAGCCCGACAACGCCCGCACTCGTTACCTACTCAACGGTGTAATCGGCGGAATTTCCTCCTACGGAAACTGCATCGGCATTCCCGACGTGGGCGGCGAAATATTTTTCTCAGACACCTACAAAGGCAACCCGCTAGTAAACGCAATGTGCATTGGACTGATCGAAAACGGCAAGATGGCAAGCGCATCGGCAAAAGAGCCCGGAGATCTGCTGCTTCTCGTTGGCGCCGATACTGGACGAGACGGCATTCACGGAGCGTCGGGCTTAGCTTCACGAGCGTTTGAAGAACAAGCCGAAATGCGTTCAGCTGTTCAGGTCGGAAACCCCTTCCTTGAAAAGGTGCTGATCGAAGCCTGTCTCGAAGCTCTCGAATTAACCGGTGTTGTAGGTCTACAAGACTGCGGAGCCGCTGGAATAACGTCGGCTGCTATCGAGATGGCCGAACGATCCGGAATGGGCTTGAAGCTTCTCATCGACGAAGTACCGCGGCGTGAAGAAGGCATGACTCCGTATGAAGTGATGCTTTCTGAATCCCAAGAGCGAATGCTTCTTGCCGTAACGCCAGGACAAGAAGGTCCTGTATTTGACCTGTTCAAGAAATGGGACCTCGATGCAACGATCATCGGAAATTTTGAACTAGGTGAGAATGTTCGAATTTATGACGAGGGCGTGGAAATAACTTCTACCCCCGTAATTACTCTCACCGACGCACCCGAGTACAAGTTCACCGGCGTGAAGCCTGAATGGCTAACCAAGCTCCAGAACGCTGATCTCTCTGCAAATCCGATTCCGTCCGAGTCCCCTGCCGATATGCTGCTGAAGATGCTTGCGTCTCCAAATATCGCATCGCGATTCCCTATCTACCGTCAGTACGACTACCACGTACAGACGAACACGGTCGTGGAACCGGGTGGCGACGCTGCTGTATTGCGACTCAAAGGCTCGAAGCGAGGAATCGCAGTATCAACAGACTGTAACGGCAGAATTTGCTACCTCGACCCAGAGATCGGCACGGCAATAGCCGTCGCAGAAGCTTGCCGCAACCTCTCCGTCACCGGCGCAACGCCCGTGGCTCTTACAGACGGCCTCAATTTCGGCAATCCGGAGACCGCCGACGTTCAGTTCCAGCTCACCGAGTCAATTGCAGGGATGAGCCGTGCAGCCGAAGCATTCGAAATTCCGATTGTTAGCGGCAACGCCAGCATGTACAACCAGTCGCAAGGCATAGACATATTCCCGACTCCCATCATCGGTTCGCTCGGACTTCTCGAAGATGTCGAAAAGCACTCAACTGCCGGATTCAAGTCGGATGGTGATGTGATCGTTCTAATGGGAACCGATTCCACTTGGGACGACATAGACGGTCTGGCAGGTAGTGAGTATCTCGACTATATTCACGGCAAAGTCGAGGGTCAGCCAAAGCTCGATATTGCTCTTGAAATCCGTACTCAAGCAGCTTGCCGAGAAGCAATAACCGACGAACTAATCGCTTCAGCTCATGACGCATCGGACGGCGGAGTCGCCGTCGCTATCGCTGAGAGTGCGGTAATCGGAGAGATTGGCGCTTCGATCGATTTAGCGCCCGGAGAACGTTGGGATGCTGCAATGTTCGGTGAAACCCAGTCGAGGATTCTCGTCAGTGTGAAGCCCGAGAATCTTGCTGCACTTGAAGCAATCACTGCTGCAAACAACGTTCCAACGATAACGATCGGCTCTGTAGGCGGCGACACGCTCTCGTTTGGCGACTTGATTTCGTTACCGTTAGCCGATGTCGATGACGCTTGGAAGAACGGTTTCAGCCGGGCTACATCCGACTAAAAGACGATCCGATAATTAAGCATTGACGACTCCAATTCAAACGACAATTCCAGCCCTTACAGAAGGCTATGAAGCGCTGTTCTTCGACTCGTTTGGGGTGCTCATCGACGGCGTAGACGGTTTGCCGCATGCGGTCGAATTAGTCGATCGGATGAATGCCGACCATACAAATTACTTCGTGGTCACCAACGACGCATCGGCATCACTCGACTCTCGAGTTAAAACTTTCGCTTCAAAAGGATTCAGCATCCCGAAAGAACGAATCATCAACTCAGGTTCGCTAATAGCTGGCTACATATTGGAGCATGAACTTCAGGGCGCTCCCACTCTCGTTCTCGGCACACAAGACGCCAAAGACTACGCGACTGATGCAGACGCAAGACTCGTGAGTCTTGATAGCGGAGAAGAGCCAGATATCGTGGTCATGGGGCACAGCCAGCCGTATGACTGGGAATCAACCCTGGAAGGATTATTGACGCTATTCAGTCGGCGATTCCAGCAGAACAATCCAGTTCGTCTCGTCCTGCCGAATCCAGATTTCATCTATCCAAACGGACCTGGCGTCTTCGGTTTTGGGGCAGCGGCATTCGTGAACGCGCTAGAGCAAGCGCTTGAACGACTTCATGGTTCGCATGATTCGCTGATCGCTACCAAACTCGGAAAACCGTACGCGCCTATTTTCAAAGCTGCGATCGATCAAGCCGGTACGAATAACGCAGTAATGATCGGCGACCAACTCGAAACCGACATTTCTGGAGCCAACTCAGCAGGCATCGATTCGGCAGTCGTAACGACAGGAATCAACCGTCGATCAACGCCAGACGAGTTCGAAGATGTACCGGATGAGCTAACTCCACGGTACATTCTTGCGTCTCTCGTATAAAATTAGAATATATATCGGTTACAAAACAATTTTGTGCGAGTGCCTAGGTGCTCGCGTTTGCATGTAGTTCCTACTCCAATAAAAGATGCCAACTTACGTTTATAAGTGTGTTGAAAACAAGCATGTTTTCGAATTAATCCAGAAGTTCAGCGATGAGCCAGGTGCCGACTGCCCAACCTGTGGTAGCGAGTCGAAGCGACAGATATCAGCGCCGACGGTTATCTATAAAGGTTCTGGCTTTTACACCACTGACTACGGTTCAGGATCTTCGCCGGGCACTAAGTCCAACGGCAGCTCTTCGAGCAGCGATAGCTCATCATCAGACTCTGACTCTTCGAGTTCGACCTCTTCGGAATCGAAATCATCCGACAGTAGCAGCAGTAGTTCGGACAGCAGTTCAAAATCCGGCGATGGTGGATCTAGTCACTCCCATGGCGCTGGCAGCCACACCCACTAGGCAGTACGGCCAAAATGCGCGCTGTCATTCAACGAGTAAACCGAGCTTCAGTCAGCGTCGCTGGCGAAAAAACTGGTTCGATTAAACGTGGTCTTTGTTTACTGATAGGTATCACTCACGACGACACCCAAGACGATCTCAATTACATCGTCGACAAGACGCTGAACATGCGAATCTTCCCTGAAGAATCTGGGGATTCAGGATTCGATCAGTCGGTGCAGGACGTAGCTGGCGGGATTCTTTTGGTCAGCCAGTTTACTCTTTACGCAAGCACCCGCAAAGGCCGACGCCCCGGTTTCATGGATGCAGCTCGTCCCGAGCAAGCAGAGCCGATGTTCAACGATCTGGTCGAAGCATTCAAGCTGAACAGCGGCTTACGAGTGGAAACAGGGGTGTTCGGAGCCTCTATGCAGGTCGAAATTGAGAATGCGGGTCCTGTGACGATCATCCTAGATTCTGAAGATCGCAACACGTCGCGCCGCAGCTAGATCTTATTGGGGCGACCAGCTAGCGATCGTGCCTTCACCGACGAAAGGATCTTCTAGATCGCTTGCGTCGAGCAAGTTTTAGGCGTTATTCGTTTCGTAATCGAGAGAAATATCTAACGCTTTCACCGAATGAGTCAGTGCGCCAACCGAAATAATATCAACACCGCTCTGTGCGACTTCTGCAACGTTTTCAAGCGTGACATTCCCTGACGCCTCAACGACGCACTCTGCAGCGATTTGATCAACTGCATTGCGCATTTCGGCTGGTGACATGTTGTCGAGCATGACGATATCTGCACCGGCTGCGGCAGCTGCGAGCGCTGCCTCGATCGTTTCCACTTCGACCTCGATCTTCACGGTGTGTGGAGCTCTTGCCTTCGCTCGCTTAATCGCTTGGCTTAGGCTCAATCCCTCACCCGACAAAGCAGCGAGGTGGTTGTCCTTTATCAGCACACCATCGGTGAGGTTCATTCGGTGATTCCGGCCTCCACCTATTGAGACCGAGTACTTGTCGAGCAATCGCAATCCCGGAGCGGTCTTACGAGTGTCGGCGATAGACGCTGTGGTGCCATCGACAGCTTGGACGTACTGGTCAGTCAGCGTTGCGATTCCGCTCATGCGCTGTAAGAAGTTCAGGGCGGTCCGCTCGGCAGTAAGGATCGACGCCATCGAACCGGAAATTGTGGCTACTACTTCGCCATCTTCAACACGATCGCCGTCGAGCCGTTTTTTTGTAAAAACCAAGTCGGGGTTAACTCGCTTGAAAGCAGCCGCAGCCACATCGAGTCCAGCGAGAATTCCCGGCTCTTTCGGAATGATCGTAGCACGAGCTTCGAGATGCGAAGGGATTAATGCAGACGTCGTTACGTCGGCACCAACAGAATCCTCTTCCAGCGCACGGTCAATAAAAATTTCTAGTTCACGTGGAGTTAAGAGCATTCTGATCTTCGAAAATTAGCCGTGATTATTTGATTGAAAACTACCCAGCGACTTCGAGCATGCGCTCGAGTGCCACCAGAGCGTTGCGCCGAGTCTCAGGTTCAACCTCGATACGGTTGATTGCCAGACCAGCCATGATGCCTTCGAGCACCCACAGCACGTATGCCGGGTGGATTCGGTACATGGTTGCACATGGGCAAACTACCGGATCAAGACAGAAAATATCCTTATCGGGATTCTCAGCAGCCAATCGGCGAACCATGCTGATCTCGGTTCCAACTCCCCAAGACGAACCCGCAGGTGCATTTGAGATGGTTTCGAGAATTAGCTCAGTTGAGCCGTACATATCGGCTGCCGCAACGACTTCCTGAGTGCACTCGGGGTGAACGATAATCGTCGTATCCGAATTTCGTTCTTTAGCCGCCTTGATCTGGTCGACCGTAAAGCGGGTGTGAACTGAGCAGTGACCCTGCCAAAGCAGCACTTTGGCGTTCTTGATTTCGTCATCTGAAAGACCACCCATCGGCAGGAACGGATTCCAGAGAGCCATCTCGTCTTCCGAAATGCCCTTTGCGATTGCGGTGTTCCGACCAAGATGCTGATCAGGAAGGAACAATATTTTTTCGCCTCGTTCCAGCGCCCAGTCGAATGCTTTATCGGCGTTCGAAGATGTGCAGACGAGTCCGCCGTTCTTGCCGCAGTGAGCTTTGATCGCTGCTGCAGAGTTCATATAAGTGATCGGGATTACGCTCTCGGTTGAACCGAGAACAGATTCGATGTCATCCCAGCAATCGGTGACGTCGGATGACTTTGCCATGTCGGCCATCGAGCAACCCGCAGCCATGTTCGGCAATAGAACGTTCTGGTCAGGCGACGTCAGAATGTCGGCGGTCTCAGCCATGAAATGAACGCCACAGAAAATAATCCACTTGGCGTCTTTGGTCTCGGCAGCCATTTTCGACAGCTTGTAGGAGTCGCCAGTGAAGTCGGCGTACTTAATCACATCATCGCGCTGATAGTGATGACCCAGAATAACTGCTTTGGTGCCGATTTCGTTTCGAGCGAATTCGATACCTTCGGCGATTTCCTCAGGAGTTAGTTTCAAGTAGCGAGTTGGTACTTTCTGCCAACGCACGCCAGCCTGAAATTCCTCTTCAAGGGTCTTTGTTCGCAGGTTGCCATCAGTCTGGCAAAAAGCCGACTGTTCCAATTCCGTAATCGGAATCGTTGTCTGCCTTGTGAACGCAGTCGTCATACGACCGGTACCTTTTCCTTATTTGCCGTGGTGATGGCCGAAGATGAAACCAACTCCGACTCTAGAGACCACGGTGAACTATCAGTTATTTCAACTTGAACAGTTTGCCCTGGCTGAGGCTCGGGCATGCTGCCTTCGACTCGGGCGTTTAAGTAGATTAGTTTATCGCCTCTGCTACGACCGTGCACCCTGCCCCGCTTGCGACCTTCGATAAGTACATCGAACTGAGTTCCAACTAAAAGAGCGTTATTTCTGGCCTGAACTACCTGTTGAAACTCGTCGACAACGACTTTTCTCGCCTTCTTCACTGACCTCGTAACGTCGTCGTTCATCTTACGAGATGCGAACGTACCTTCACGATATGAGTATTCAGACGTGTGAACCTTCGAAAATTCAACGGATCGAAGAACATCCATTGAACCCTCAAACTGAGCATCAGTTTCGCCACTGAAGCCAACAATGAGATCGGTGGTTAATGTGACGTTGGGGATAATGTCTTTGATCTGGGCAATTTTGTCGAGGAACTGTCCGATCGTGTATCCCCTCCGCATGTTCGCCAGCATCGTGTCGTCTCCTGCTTGGAACGGCAGGTTGACCATCTCGCAAACCTTTGGAAGATCTCGAATCGCTTCGATTATTCGCAACGACATATCGTTCGGGTGCGAAGTCATAAACCTGATTCGTTCGAGACCGTTGATTTCATGAACCTTCTCGAACAAATCGGCTAGATCGATTCGTGGCCGAATGTCGTGACCATACGAATCAACGTTCTGGCCGAGCAGAGTGATGTCTTTTACGCCACGGTCAACCATCATCTCGGCGTCATGAACGATATCGGCAGCCGATCGACTGGTTTCTCGTCCTCGGCGATAAGGGATGATGCAGAAAGTACAGAATTTGTCGCAGCCGTGAACAATAGGGATGAAGGAAGCTACGTTAGGATTTTCAGGAATTGCTCCAGCAAGGCATCCTTCAGGATCTAGCCCGTGCTTCATGCCAGCAGTTTCGAGGATTGGCTCGAATTCCTGAGGTCGTGCCCAAACATCAACATACGGGAAGCGGCGCTTCAGTTCTGTTTGCTCTGGACCAACCATGCAACCCATCACAGCGATCATACGATCGTCGTTGCCCTTTGTTCGCTTACCGAGGCGCCCCAACACGCCTGTTGCAGAGTCTTCGGCAGACTGCCGAACTACACAAGTGTTCAACACAACCACATCGGCGTTCGCCATGTCGTCGGTCGAATCGAATCCCATATTTGAGAATCCGCTGGACAGACGATCAGAATCAGATGTATTCATCTGACAACCAACGGTCCATACGTGATAGCTAGGCATTATTTAGGCTGTTAGGGTGGTCGATATTCTGACTATTGGCTTTTGTGCCCGACCAGCAAGAGTTCGACTTTGTGATTTATTAATTCAACGGTAGACGGATAAGGATATCTCTACTACCGACCACACACAAAGCGCGAAGTTAAAATACCCGGTGGAGGGTATCATCTATTGGCGATATCGACCTAGCAGCGCGAGCGGTTTCTACTAGATATCACGAACGTAGCGAATAACTTCCAAACAGAGCAGCGAGAGGAGTAGCTGAACCAGTGCCAGAACAAGTAAATGTAGGACTGATCGGGTGCGGATCGATGGGATCCGAGCTAGCCAGAGCAGTTCATCGGGGTGAAGCAGGCTCGGCGCGAATCATCGGTCTGTTCGACGAATATCAACCCGGCAGACAAGCGCTTGCCAAAGAACTCAGCACCGGAAATGCTCATAAGCCAGCTCAAGTCGAAACAGTTGCAGAACTCGTAAATCTCCCGAATATCGATCTCGTCATCGAATGTGCGTCGCAAGCTGCCGTCGTCGCTCACGCCGAAACCGTGCTCAGTTCTGGTACTTCGATGCTCGTAATGAGCTCTGGAGCGATGATTTCGCCCGACTTCATGCGAACTGTATCTGCCGACGCCGCGAAGTCAGGTGCATCTATCTACATTCCTTCTGGTGCGGTTGGAGGCATCGACGCGCTTCGAGCTTCAAAGTCATTACTCGAAGAAGTAACAATCGTTTCTACAAAGAAGCCGATCTCGCTGAGCGGAGCGCCCGGTTTCGCTGATTGGGAAGAGAAAAAAATCACCGAGGCAACAGTAATTTTCGAAGGATCAGCGGCTGATGCGGTTGGACTGTTCCCAGCGAACGTGAACGTCGCTGCAACCGTCAGCATGGCGGGAATCGGACCTGACGCAACGAAGGTTCGTATAGTCGCCGATCCTGACTCGCCGGGCAACGTCCACGAGATCAACGCCGTTAGCAAGGCAGGTAAGTTCTCGTTCCGCTTCGAAAATATGCCGCATGAGACGAATCCAAAAACCAGCTTCTTGGCGGTTCTGTCAGCCATCGAAACGTTACGTTCGATCTGCGAACCAGGTCTACGCATCGGAACTTAGGGTTCCCCTGAACGCGCACATCTTCATCCCGAAAACGCACACCATCAGTCCGAATTCCCCCGCCGTCATCCTGAACTTGGTTCAGGACCTCGTGCAACCTGGATTAACGTTTTTAACGGGACATCCCAATTTTGCCACCAAACGTGATTGCCACGGCGTCGGAAACCTCGCAATGACAGGCGTGGCTTCTCTCTCGGGAGGGACTGTGGGTCACATCGCAAACATGTGCGACAAAATGTGAAGTTAGCAGGGAGTTACCGGTCCTCCCCCGGACAGGGGGAGTTAGAGGGGGAGATTGCGACGAGCGACCAAGTCGTCCGACGACGCCCGAAGCACAACGAAGTTAAAATGGCGGAGGGTGCGGGATTCGAACCCGCGAGAAGGTTTACCCCTCAACCCGCTTAGCAGGCGGGCGCACTAGGCCACTATGCGAACCCTCCGCGGAAGATGTGCCAGTGCGAACTAATTCAATATATCTTCACACTCCTTGATCGGCAAAGGAGTTATGCATGAATCTTTTGATATATCGAACCAAATTATCAAGCGTTTCGACGAGCCGATTTCTTATTTGATCAGCCGACGCCTTAAAAGGTAGATCGCAACCGGCCAAATAACCGCCGTAAGGGCAATCATGTACAGCGCTGCCCAAAGGTGGGTGATGTTGAGATCTGCGAGTGCGAACCCTCGTGCAATATGCACTGCGGAGGTAAGCGGCATGAACCATGCGACCGGCTCCACCCAATCGGGAAGTATCGATATTGGGAAGAATGAGCCTGAGAAGAAGAACATTGGCGATGCGACCAACGTGAAAACAAGAGTCAGGAACGTTGTGTGTGGTGCCACCGCAGAGAACAAGAATCCGAGTGCGCCGAACGTAATTCCAACCATTATCGCCGGAATAATTATTCCGATCGCTTCCCAATGATTCAGCCAACCGAACAACGCCGCGACTGTCGCTGTGCCTACCACGGTCATGATCGATCTGGTGACCGCCCACAAAATATCGCCCATAGTGATTTCGGTGATAGTAATAGGTGTTGTCAGCGCTGTTTCATATACGTCGTTGTCGATTCGGTTGTACGCGTTCCACGACGTCTCAAAGAGCGCATGAAACATCGCGTTTCCCATAATTAACCCAGGAGTTACGAACTCAGCGTAAGAAGGAGCACCATCGACTTCGTCGATAAGCTTGCCCACACCGAACCCGACGGCCACGAGAATGATGACCGGTTCGATTAGAACCCATGTGATCACGAACTTCCAATATCGAACAAACGATACGGCGTGGCGAAGCCAAAGTCCGGTGACGCTCCTACGGCGAATACCAGGGGTTGGAATTGCGAGGCTCACTATCCGTCTCTCAGTTCTCGTCCTGTTATCGCAAGGAACACATCTTCTAAATTGCCGGCACGATACGAAGTTCGTACGCCTTCAACTTCATTGAGACCAGAAAGATCGGGACGATGGCCGTTTACGCCCGTCACGCTGATCAAGGCTCCAACTTCTCTGAACGTAATATTCTGTTCCGTCAGATATCCCCGAACCGTGCGTATAGAAACTGGGGATACTCGTAACTGCGCTACTTCTTTCGGTGCATGGCGTTCGATCATTTGATCAGGCGTGCCCTCATCGAGGATTTTTCCGTTGTCCATGATCGAAAGCCGATCGCACAGAATGGTCGCCTCTTCCATGTAGTGAGTCGACAAAAGCACAGTCACACCGGCGTCCTTGAGAACAGCCAGCTCTTCCCAAACCCGGTTTCGACTCTGTGGATCGAGTCCGGTCGATGGTTCGTCCATCACGATCACGCTCGGACTCGTCATCATTGAACGCGCAATCGCTAATCGACGTTTCATGCCACCAGAAAGTTCGTAGACGTTTGCCTTAGACCTATCTCGTAGTCCGAAAAACTCAAGCACTTCATGCGCTCGATTCTTTGAATCTTTTCTAGAAAGACCAGCTAGGAACCCGTGAAGAAAAAGATTTTGAAATACGGTTAGACCACCATCGAGTCCATCGTGCTGAGTCACAACGCCCATAACCTCACGAACCGCTCTGTTGTCTTTCACAACATCGATGCCAGACACGATGATCGCTCCCGAGTTCGCAGGAGACAGTCCGGCAAGCATGCGCATGGTGGTTGTTTTACCTGCTCCGTTCGGACCCAGAAGGCCGTAAGTTTCACCGGGTTCTACCGCGAATGAAATGCCATCGACTGCCGGAACATCGCCATAGAGCTTACGGATCTCATCAGCCTTAATCACCGAACCATCGGGATTTAGCGTGGCCTCTCTATTCTGTTGCGTTTCGTTGGTCAAATTGCCTCTTCAAGCACGAGTCAGCGTAATGCAATCAAATTCGCACGGTTCATTACCAGAGTGAGCTAGTCGCCCGACTCCGCAGGATTTCCAGCACCCGGTGTCTCACCAATCCACACTTCTCCGCCTACAAAGAGTTCTTTCTTCCATACTGGAACGATCTCTTTTAGACGATCGACGAAGTACAAAGCCGATTCGAAAGCTGGCCGCCTATGAGCCGATCCAACGGCAACGACCATGCTCGTTTCGCCAATATCGACTCTGCCCGTGCGGTGGGCGATAGCGATTTTCCCCAATTCCCACTTTGCGCGCATTTCGACAATGATCTCGGCGATCTTATTTTCGGCCATCGGCTGGTAAGCCTCGTAGTCGAGATACTCGACGTTCCTACCCTCGTTATGGTCGCGAGTGACTCCTAAGAAAGTAACAACAGCACCGTCGATGCCGGTTGTAACGAACTCCGTGAGTGGCTTTTCTTCAAGATTGTTGGGAGTGATGAACACCCAGTCTGAATCTGTCTTGATATCGCCTGTGCCACCACTTACAGGCGGAATAAGTGCGATCTCGTCTCCGGCGTTCACAAGCTTATCGCCGTTTACGTACTCACTATTGAGCGCCAGCATCACACTAGTTCCCGGTTGAGGATCTTTCGGTGCCGCTTGTCGGGCCGCAATCACAGCGTCGTCGACGGTCATGCCCTCTGTCACCGGGATACTAACGATCCGAGTTCCGGCTCGTTCGCGCAGTACGGCGAAGAATAGAACTGATATTTGTTGGTCGGAATTAGTCAAAGAAGTTCGCCAGAGAGTCGTTGCCTATTGATCGGCGGTAGATGCATCTCAGGTTACTGCCGAACACGCCCTACTGGGTACTAACCGCGCCACCAGAAGTAGTTAGGTTTAGCCGCAACTCAAATATGCGGCCTAGCATTTTGAGTATCTGATTCGAATCAGTATGAAGGATTAATATAAGGAAAAAACATGAGCGAGTCTGTCGATCCATTGGTCAAAATCACAAGTATTCCCGAGCGGGGTTCTTACAACGCAGAATCGATTAACTCGACCTTCGACGATGGCTACTTACGCCACGTAGCTTACGAATCTGGTCACGGACCCGTCGTTCTTCCGACACTTCACGGTCGACACGAAATTTTCGTCTATTTCCACGGTTCCCCATCGTCAGAGATGTTTCGTCGGGCAAATTCCGACGTGAACATCAGTTTTGCCGTAACTCATGTTGATGGATTCATTCTCGCTCGCTCACTGTTCCATCACTCGATGAACTACCGATCTTTTGTGGCGATCGGAAAGGCAGAAAAGGACACAGATCCCGAAGAAGCTATGCACGGGCTCGAAGTAATCACCGAGAACTGTTTACCGGGTCAATAAGAAGAAGCTCGCAAGCCTAACGACGTCGAGCTTCGACAAACGACAGTATTCCGACTTGAACTCACTGAGGCTTCAGTAAAGATAATAACTGCTGCTCCGGGAGACGACGAAGAAGATATCGATCTCGATATATGGGCAGGCGTATTTTCTGTAATCAGCGGGCTAAGCAACCCGGTTCCAGAGCCTGATTTCACGGATGGCACCGACCTACCATCGGCTCTCAGAACGTTCCGTCAGATACCCGAAAATCCATGAACGTCTCGCCGATAAACGACAAATATTTGTAAGCTAATTGCAGTCGAACGCTAAAACGAGTTCAAATTCCGCTTTCGAACCCCTTTGACCTTCAACGTAATGGGCAATACAATTTTAGGTCGATTATGTTTGAACTCTCGCAATGGGCTGGAGTCTGACAAATATCTTTTCCGCCGTCTCCTTAATTACGGCACGGAGTGATTTCACGAATGGTTCGAATCCGTCTTAAACGCGTTGGTGGCAAGAAGCACCCTTTCTACCGAGTAGTTGTCGCTGACCAGCGTGCGGCTCGCGATGGTGCATTCATCGAACAGATCGGCACGTACGATCCGTTCCCAAACCCACCCGAGATCAAGCTAAACGAAGAGAAGGTCAATGAGTGGATTGGTAAGGGTGCACAGCCATCTGAATCAGTTGTCTATCTTCTCCGATCCGCAGGAATACTTCCTAAGGTATCGACTCCTAAGGTAGAAACTCCTAGTGGCTGAGCTTGACGACGACGTCCAATCTGAAGAGTCCGAAGGTGACGACATGTCGCCTATTGACTCGATGCGAGAGATGATCGAGTACATCGCACGTGCGCTTGCCTCGAACCCGGATGCAGTATCTGTAACCGAAGAGGACGATGGCGAACGCACCTTCCTTCACCTTTCAGTAGACGATCAGGACAAGGGCAAAGTAATCGGCCGTGACGGTCGAGTTGCCCAGTCGATGCGCTCGCTCTTGCGAGTTGCAGCAGTAAAGGCCGACACCCGTGTCAGCCTCGAAATCGACTAGGACGTCTACACCCCCTGAAACTTCCATGACCGATTCCAGCAGTCGACCCGACACCCCGGGCGAAGAACTGAACGAATTTGTTGTAGTTGGTCGCGTCCGACGCCCAACCGGAATCAAGGGCGCACTTCTCGTTGAGATCTACTCAGGGATTCCCGATCGATTCATTGTTGGCGACAGCGTTATCGCTGACGGCAAAGAGTACGAAATAGTCGAAACCGGTAAATCTGGCGATTCAGCTAAGCTCCGTTTCGACGGGATCAACTCAATCGAAAAGGCAGATCGCTTTCGAGATATTGAACTTTCGGTTCCAGCCGAAGAACTTCCAGATAATCCTCCCGGTGTCTACTACCATTACGAAATTCTCGGTTCCGATGTAACGACGCTTGATGGTCAACATCTAGGAACGCTAACCGAGATCCTCGAAACAGGCAGTAATGACGTCTTAATCATCACCGGCAAGCCTGCGCCTGATAAAAATAAGGGCGACGAAATTCTCGTTCCCGTTCTTGATGGCGTAATCGTCGATGTCGACAGAAAAGCCGGCACGATGAAGATAGACCCGCCCGACGGCATTCTCTAAGCCCAGTATTTTCGGTAAACTGTGTGCTCAGTTCGTTTGGTTCGATCGGAACCAGTAGCAATCGCCACCTAGAGTCCAATAGGAAATATCTGAATGTCAGGTCACTCTAAATGGAGCACGATCAAGCACAAAAAAGGTGCGGCCGACGCTAAGCGCGGTCAACTCTTCACAAAGCTTGCTCGAGAAATCATGGTCGCAGCTCGCGCAGGCGACCCAAACCCTGAGATGAACTTCCGTCTTCGACTTGCGGTGGATAACGCCAAGTCGCTGAACATGCCGAAAGACAACATCGACCGAGCGATTGCCCGCGGATCCGGTGTCGGTGACGACACGGTCATCCTCGAAGAAATCAGCTACGAAGCGTATGGCCCCGGTGGCGCTGGCATCATCGTTCAAACGCTAACCGACAACAAGAACCGTACTGCTGCCGAAGTTCGAGCCAAAATCACTCGAGCCGGTGGAAATCTTGCGGGAGCTGGGGCTGTTTCATGGAATTTCGAAAACAAAGGTCTGATCACTGTCGAAGTAACCGACGGTGACCCTGACGACATAGCCCTGGAAATTGTTGATGCTGGAGCCGAAGATGTTGAAGTCGATGGCAACGTGGTTCAGATCACTGCGCCATACGAAGAGTTCGCACAGGTGAAGACCAGTGTTGAAGCGCTCGCGGGCATCAAAGTCGAAAGCGGTGATGTTGCCCTCGTTCCGACCTCATTGGTCCCACTCGATGACAAGGGCGCAATGCAGACTCTAAGACTTTTGGATTCGCTTGAAGAACTCGATGATGTAGCGAAGGTCTACTCAAACGGCGATTTCTCCGACGAAGTTCTAGAGAAGTACGCGGAAGCCGAGTAACGAGGACGCGAACGGATAGATTCGTCTCTTTCGTCGCAGCAATTTAGTTTCGTATGAAATCATGCGGCAGTACAATTTAATAGTTGTATTGCGGCTTTTTTATGGGACAGATCGGACGCTGGAACTAGATGTGTAGAATGACCGCCGGCCCGTTACTTGCGATAATGGGTGTGGCTGGAACTGCAGCAGGGGTCGGATTGGCCGTTGTTCGCGAACGACTCGATCGAAGGTCAGACGCCCGCGCCGCCAGAGAAGCAGCAGCCGACCAAGACGACAACGACTCTGAATCAACTCGCTCGACCGATTCAACTGACTCTGCTGGCTCAGATAAGTCCTAGCTGTTCGAGCATCTCAGCCGTACTCGTAACGGGTAGTTTGCAAGCATAGTTTTCGCAAATATAAGCCGTTGCCTTGCCGTTCACCCGACTCCGACCCTCTAGCAATGGCGATCCGCCAGGTTCGCTAGAACCTTCAACAGCACCTGCCAATACCCGGTTCGGCTCGAACGAACTTCGTAGTTCACGTTTCATTTCTGAAATAACAGAATCCGATTCGTCCCCAATCAGCACCACCTCTTGCGAATTCGATCGCAAGAAGTCGACAGCCGCTAGCCAGGATGTAACCGCGGACGGTGCCTGCTCCATGTGTGGAATCAACGCCTTCATCGACGTTTCGGCTTTCTCTGCGTACTCTGCAATCCCGGTGAATACGCTCAAACGTTGCAAAGCCATCGCAGCAATCGCTCCACCCGACGGCACGGCGTTATCAAGTACATCACGTGGGCGAACCAATAACTTCGAGTGTTCGAGTGATGTGTCATAGAACACACTCCAGTCTTTGTCCCAGAAACGTTCGATCATCTGATCAGCAATAGCCTGCGCCTCGCGAACATACGAGAAGTCGAACGTCGCTTCGTACAGCGTCAGAAGAGCGTCGACCAAGTAAGCGTGGTCATCGAGGTACCCAAGGATTCGTGCATCGCCCTCCGACTCGCTGGTCGCCTTCCACGTATGAAGCAATAATCCATTCTCGTCACGCACTTGATCTAATAGCAATCGAGCGTTATTTTTTGCTGTGGCAATCCACTCATCGTTTTCAAATACAGCACCTGCTTCTGCAAACGCCTTGAGCATAAGTGCGTTCCACGAAACGAGAATCTTGTCGTCGATTCCCGGCGCTATTCGTTTCGACCGCTCCTGATACAGAATCCCACGAACTCTCTCGATGTCGGCGATAAGGTCTGCGGGCTCCTGCGCAGTTCGGGACAGAAACTCTGGCAGTGACATTGGCATGTTAAGGATGTTCGATCCTTCGAAATTCCCTTCCTCCGATATCCCCCAATAAGCCTTGGCTAGCTCAGCGTCATATGAATCCAGTGCGGAATCTATCTCATGAGATTTCCAGACAAAGAATTTCCCTTCGACTCCCTCGGAATCGGCGTCAGAAGCTGAATAGAAACCTCCGGCAGCGTGAGTCATCTCTTTGGTCACATATTCGAGCGTTTCTTCAATGACCCGCTTGAACAACGGTTTTTTCGTGGCCTGATATGCATGTATATACAGCGATATGAGTTGGGCGTTGTCGTACAGCATCTTTTCGAAGTGAGGTACGAGCCAGCGATCATCTACCGAGTAACGAGCAAACCCACCACCGATCTGATCGTAGATACCACCATGAGCCATTTTTTCGAGCGTAAGAGTCACTATGTCGAGCACTTGCGAGCTATTGGTCCGCTTCCAGTATCGGAGCAACAGTTCGTAGATCATCGGTTGCGGGAATTTTGGCGCACCCTGTGACCCGCCATGCTCCAGATCAGCATTACCGACCAGTTGTGTAAAACTTCCGAATATCAGCGACTCATCAACTGATTCTTCGATTTTCTTCGGGGTTGCTTGTTCGCGAATAGCGTCCACAACCTGCTTCGAGTTGTCGAGAATTTCCTGGCGCTTGTTGGCGTACGCATCCGAGATCGCTGCAAGCACTCGCGGGAATCCTGCCATGTTAGGTCGATCTTCAGGCGGGAAGTATGTTCCACCAAAAAACGGTTGACCGTCTGGAGCAATAAATACGGTCAGAGGCCAACCGCCTGAACCGGTCATTGCTTGAACTGCGGTCATGTATATCGAGTCGACGTCGGGGAGTTCTTCTCGATCGACTTTAATGTTGATGAATCCATCGTTCATCACTGCTGCAATCGACTCATTTTCGAACGACTCGTGCGCCATTACGTGGCACCAGTGACACGACGAGTATCCGATAGATAACAAAATGGGTCTGTCGAGCAATCTGGCCGCCGCCAATGCCTCTTCACCCCACGGATACCAATCGACTGGATTGTCCTTGTGTTGGAGCAAGTACGGGCTTGTTTCGTTGGCCAGTCGGTTGGGCATGTTTTCCTGATTCTCTAAGTGCTCGCGCCATGTTGGGTTATGTGAGTTCGATGCGCTTTGATTAGTTGGCGGTACATCAAATTTAGGACGATCCGAACTGTTGCTACAGACCTATCAATTTCAATGTGCAAACCTCTTTGGTGTTTAATTCGATGACTTTAATTTTGTGATTATTAGTATCGGCGATGTATATCCGATTTCCAGCGACCGCCACGCCAGCAGGTTCGCTAAATTGGGCAATGTTCGAGAAACCGTCCACGTCGCCTGCTTTCCCTGAGCCGGCAATAGTGCCGACCAGTAACGACCCAATGGCTACCGACTTAATTTTGTTGTTATACGAATCAGCAACGTAGATGACATCTTTGCTGACAGCGAGTCCCTGCGGATGCTGGAACAGAGCATCTTTGCCAACCGCATCAACGTCGCCAAAATCGAACAATCCTTTGCCGATCAGTGTTACAACCCTACCCTCGTCTGCGATAGCTGAAACTCTGAGCGCGCTAGTTTCACTATCGATGAAAAATACTGCGTTGTTCGATACTTCGATTCCGAACGGCTGTGCAAGTCGCGCTTTCGATTTGAGATCGTCGTGTATATCTTCGCCGCCATCCCCCGCGAACGGACTCACTGTGCTTTCGGCTATGTTCATCGCCCAAAGCTGATGGAACCCTGCCATTGCCACATACAGAACTCCTTCATGAAGTGAGAGGTCGTATGGCGAGTTGAGTGGCGTGGTTAGAGCATCCCCACCCTGATGTCGATACAAAGACCGCTCGCCAGTTCCGGCGATGGTCTCGGCAGTTCCAGCAACGAGACCGACTTTCACGATGGTATGCGTTCCAGCGTCGGATACATACAAGGTTTCACCATCGATCACGACACCGTGTGGATTGTCGAACAATGGCTGATCGAAAGCTCGCTCGGAAAAGACACCGGAATGTTCAATTTCTGCAAGCGGAGATTCACCGTTGCCAATGACAGCTTCGACCTTACCATCGAGATCGCTGACGATAAGCCGGCGATGATTCGAGTCGGAAATCACCAAAATTTCCCGCTCGGAGTCGGCTGTAATTTTGCCGGGGAACGACAGCTGTGTCTCGGGTTTAGTCTCCGGAAGAAGATCCAACTTCCCATGCACAAAATTGCCCATCGGTTCGTGTTCTTCGATCATTCCAGCCAGCACCTGATCGAGTGCATCGACGGGGAACTCGCCTTCGTGTCGACCAATCACTTTGCCTGTTGGATCAAGGAACATTAGGGTTGGCCAGGCACGAGCTGCGTACGACTTCCATATCTCGAAGTCGGCATCGTTCACTACTGGGTGGCCAATTCCGTAACGACGCACTGCCTCTCGCACGTTCTCTGACGACTTTTCTGCATTGAATTTCGCCGAGTGAACACCAACGACGGTCAGAATGTCGGCATACTTTTTTTCCAGCTTCCGCAACTGCGGAAGTACATGCATGCAGTTAATTCAGCAGTAGGTCCAAAAATGAAGAACGACGAGTCGACCTCGAAGGTCTTCCAGAGTTAGCGGGGCTTTGGTGTTGAACCATTCAAGTCCTTCCGGAAACTCCGGAGCGTGGATCGTGCCTTCGTACCTTGTCGCCAACGGTGGCCCCCAACTAGCATCGTCCGAAAAATCATGAGTGAACGATTATTTCACGTCGCTTCGACCGTAACTCGTAGCCCAGTGCAGATTTAGATCAGCATATTGAACGAACTACTCGGCAATGAACACCGGTTGCGACCATGCCCGCGTGCCACGCGACGAATAAACGGTCGCTCGCACGTAACCGTCGAGCCGAGTTGGCGAGTACGAAGGCGACAGACTCGTCGATTCGTACAGTAATCGACCGTTCATCCCAGTGAATAGAGTCGTGTACTTGGCCTGAACGCCATCGCTTGGAGTCGTTTCGGGATCGATATCGAGTTTGATATGCCGCTCGTTCGCGATCATGTCCCCAATAGTCACACCGGTCGATGCGTAGAACTCGCCATCCGACATCGCTTCGTAAATATCTTGCTGTGTCAGCTTGGCCGCCTTGACCTGCACCCATCCCCTCCCGGGATTCGAGCGATTGGCGCTGAACTCGCCGGTGTAATGGTGCGAGTCATCGACTGCGATTCCCCATACTCGTCGATCATTGCTCAGCAGTCGATCCCAAATGCCATCGGTGCTTGCCTTACCTCCACCGCCAGCATTGTGGGTCTCAGGATGGCCATTGAAGACTTCCATGAACTTATAGCCTTCAACCTGCATCATTGCGCCGTCATCGAACGCCCAGCGAAAGTTAGGATGATTTATCGACGCCATCCCGCCAGCCGCAATAATCCGGTCGACGTTCTCTCGCATGGCGGTAACGATATCCGTTGAGTCAGAAGCCTCGACAACTTCGGTGACTCCATAGCCGTTTACGTGAACGGGACCATCGGAATTTCGAGAGGTCACTTCTTCGCCAGCTACTAGTAACGGCCACTTGGCTTTCTCGGCGTCGCTGCCTTCGAGGATTGTCAGGTGGTTGTGATCTGAAAGGCACAGCCAGTCGTAGCCCTGCTCGTGGTACCACTCGGCAACGTGTTCCGCCGATTCGTCGCCGTCGCTGTTGGTCGTGTGGGTGTGGAGATTGCCTTTGAGCCAGCTTTTTGTAGTCATACCCAGATTTTACAGATCATTTGAAGCGACCGAGCAGTCGAACGTCGTTGACAGTGGGCAAACATGACGAGAGACTCCGCAAATGTCTCGATCCGTTTGCTCGAACCGAGCATAATTACGAACTTTATTTACCGGCTTATAGCTACAACTCGACGTCAATTCATTTCTAGGATTTTTTCGATATGGCAAAACTAAAGGTGCTAATGACAGGCGCAAGCGGATACATCGCTTCGTTGATGTTACCGACTATGCGGGATCATTTCGACATGGTTCTTGCCGACGTTTCGGACACCGACCGTGATGGCAAAAAAATCGAAGGAGTTCAAATAGCCGATTTCATCGATACGGATCGATCGAAATATTCGCACCTTTTCGATGGTATCGATGCTGTAATTCACTTGGCGTTCAAGCCACATACCGCTCGTGGAGCCCAGTTCGAAAAGACACCAATCGATAGATTCGACAACGAACACGAAAACGTCCAGATGGCGAACAATATCTATCGCTCTGCCTACGATTCCGGGGTGCGACGTATTGCTGTGGCAAGTTCTAATCACGCCGCCGACTGGTACGAGCATTCGCTAATTCATGATCGCAAGATGGACATGGTTCGTCCGACAGATTTTCCGATTTCCGATAATTTTTACGGCTGGGCGAAGGCTGCGTATGAGCTGCTGTCTTATCCGTATGCATGCGGCATTTTTGGTCGAAAGCTCGAGACGGTAATGCTGAGAATCGGATTCACTCGCCCTATTCAAGCTGCTCAATATCTATCCGCCGATTCGATGTCGGAACAAACTCGGGGCGGCTTAGAGGAGTTCAAACGGAATCTTGGCGCCTACATCAGTCCACGGGATATAACGCAATTATTCACCAAAGCAGTCGAAGCACCGGACATCGAAAACGAACACGGCGTGCCGTTTGTTGTTGCGTACGGCTGTAGCGACAATACCCGACGCTTTTGGTCGTTAGAGACCGCTCGAAAGTATCTCGACTACCAACCAGAGGACGACACCGAAGTGATCTACTCGCAGGAGATAGTCCAGCTAATCACCGGCGACCGCACAGATATCCGAGGCGGAAAAGTAGGGATTTAACGAAAGTCGGACTTAGCGCTCATCATGAGTGGAGTCTGCTGGACCGGGAAGTTTGGTGCTGATTCACGGTGTGTCAGCGCGCCGGCCCAACACCACCGACCCGCCAAAGATCCCTCCACTCCACTTTACTTCGGTCGAGATATCCACATCAACTTGAACATTCGGTTCTCCCTCCCGAAGTGGGAGGGAGTTAGAGGGTGGGAGACTACGACGCGAGCCGAGTTATCCGATGACCACGGCGACTAACGCAACGACTAGTAAAACGAGAACTTCTTACGGATCATCTTGTCTTCACCGATCTTGGCGACGATCTGCTCGTGAAGTTCAAAGTCCCACTCACCGATGAAGCTGACCGCTGTTCCCCGTTTACCCATTCGGGCCGTACGACCGATTCGGTGAACGTATTCCTCGATGTTCTCTGGCATGTCGTAGTTAATGACGTGAGATATCGTAGGGATATCAAGTCCACGTGCTGCGAGGTTGGTGGCAACCAACATCCTCAGACTTCCATCTCGGAATGCGTTCATCACACGGTTACGCTCTGATTGGGACATTCCACCGTGGATGCCCTTGATTCCGAAACCTTCTCCGGCGAGTCCCTTAGAAAGTCGGTCAACTCCAACTTGCATTTTCCTGAAGATTAAAACCTGCGAACCTTCTGTTACGTCATCGAGAATTTCCAGGATTCCGTCGGCTTTGTCTTGCGACGCAACGTCGTAGAAAATCTGGTCGACTTCATCGACTGTTTCGATTCCTTTTGAATCGTTCACCAGCTGAATCCAGCGAGGATCGTCGAGATATCGGCGGATCAGTCCACGGATGAATCCGGGAATAGTTGCTGAGAACAGCGCAGTCTGGCGCGTGCTCGGCGTCCTCTTAAGAATGAACTCCATGTCGTCGGCGAATCCGATGTCGAGCATTTCGTCGGCTTCATCGAGCACTGCGTATCGCACATAGCCCAAATCGATAATCCGACGGTTCATTAGGTCTTTGAGTCGACCGGGCGTACCAACAACGATCGTAGCGCTCTTCTCTAGCGCTCGAATCTGCTTGGCGATCGGCTCACCACCGTACACGGCAACAACGCTGATTCCACGGTCACGACCGATAAGCGCCAATTCTCGTTGCACTTGCTGCGCGAGTTCCCGAGTAGGAACAAGCACGAGACCCTGTACGTCCCGTGAGTTGGGGTCGACCTGGTTACACATCGGAATTCCGAATGCAGCGGTTTTACCCGATCCAGTGACCGCCTGTGCGACCACATCGCGACCCTCAAGTTGCCAAGGAATAGAGACTTCTTGAATTTCTGAAGGAGACTCGTATCCCATGTTGGAAATCGAGTTGACGATGGTTTTTTCGAGTTTGAGTCCACCCCACTCTTCTGTACCGACCAGGTCGGTACGAACTTGAGTCAGAATTTCCTTGTCTGGTTGACGTTCTTCATCCCGTCTACGAACAGGCTTGCCACGAACCGGTGTGCGATCTGATCGCAGTGCAGCTGGTGCTTTAGCCTCTTCACGGGTTTCGCTGTACTCAGGTTTTGCGTAGCGATCTTCGTTCCTAGATCGTCGTGGTGTACGTTCTGATGCAAATGAATTTGGCGACTCGCTTCTCGGCCGACGCGCTGGTCGGTCGTCACGTCTCTCACGGAATTCTTCCCGCGGCGACCTGTCGTCCTGACTTCGATCGCCACCACGGTTGTCTCGGCGGCTATCACTCTTAGAACGCGTTGGACGGGAGTCTGTATTACGATTTTGTCGCCCATCTATGACAGGACGTGAATCTACATTTCGGCCGAGGCGTGGAGCATCTGAACGTTGTTTATCGCGTTGCTCGGATGAATGTGATTCGGGTTCACCATTACGTCGAGCACGATTGCTTGGGCGTCTTCCGCCACGGCTGCTGTCTCGATCGTCACGATCGCGCCGATCGTTGTCACGCGAGTTGGCACGTCGAGGACCTCGGTCATCGTTGCGTGTTTCACTTCGACGGTCCGAGCTTTCGCCGGAGCTTCGATTCGATTTACGAGAGGGTTCTGATTCCCGGCGTGACCCTGATTGGGAGTCGACAGAGCGGGAGCGGGTAGATTCTTCGGAATTTGGAGTGCGGTTAGCGGCTGTACGATTGCTAGTTCGTGAGTTCGATTCAGCTGATGCCGAATCGTCGTTCTTGTTGCCGCCACCGATGAGACTTTTCAGTCGGCCTAGAGTGCCCAGTGTTCTGGTGCCCTTCTGATGGTAGGAGTGGTTTCAGTAAGTATTTTTGAATTGCTTACTTCTAGTGTACTTCTTGATTAAGCGTTTCTGACAATCAACTTCGATTCAGCTTTCGATTCGATCAAACTCCGTTCAGCCGCAAACAGGTTGTTAAGTCAGGTTTTTCTATAGTGTGGCTTTCATGAGCACAGTCAACGCCAGCACTCCGGTCAACGATGCAACTTCGCCGCAGCGATCTTCGTTTAAGCAATGGATCGACGCCTATCGTGACAATTGGATCAAGTATTCAACAGCATCAGTTCTAGTATTGTTCGTTGTAATTGCGATTGGTTTACTTACCGGAAGCGCTCTGGGATTAATCGTTGTTTGTGCAATTATAACCGCCGGTTCTGTCGGCATTCATGTGTATTTGTCTAATCGGCTTCGAGTGGTCAGTAACGAACTCGATGAAGCCGAAGACCGACTGGCAAACGAGGCTAGTTCAAGCAGAATCCTTAATGGCATTCGCACGTTTCGGGCAAACAACTCACTCAGTCAGGATGCCCGACTTGCGACCGCGGCTCGCATGGCAACGGAGTATCCGGCTGCGATCGTGTTCAATTTACGAGACGCTCATGGAGTGCTTGCCCCTTCCAACTGGAGCTATGATGGCCAGCTATCACACATACGAGATCAGTTCGAGACGCTCGATGGTGATGATCCAGGAGCGATAGCGGCTCGACAGGGATCGGCGATCGTAATTTCAAATACCGACGCACGCGCCGAAACGCTGCCGGCTTGGGCAGAGCATGCCGGTTTCTCTCAAGGAATCGTGGCACCGATCAGCCGTGGGCTCGACACTATCGGCGTGATCTATGTGTTAAACAAGTCGGGCAAACTTCCCACGCTGAACGAAATTGAGCAGCTTGAGCTGATCGTCAGTTTTAATTCACATGGTGCTCTAGCATCCGGTCGTGAGACCGCACCCGGTCCAACTCAGCCGTTCCGAGTTGTAGAGAAACCTAGCACGTCGAGTCTGGGTGATTCACCTGCTGCCACTCATCCGATTCGCATGGAAGGGTTCGCACTGAATCCTGAGTCGGGAAGAATGGAGATGGACGGCATCTTGATTTCCTTATCTCCAACCGAGTTCCTGTTGATGCACGCACTGGCTTCGTCACCCGATAAGCCGGTTTCGCCCGAAGTGCTTATGAGCAACTGCTGGTCGAAGAATTCTCGACCTGCCGACAACGCTGTCGATGTCGCTATATTCCGCTTACGCAAGAAGTTGAACAAGACGGCGTCAGGCGAAGGACTTATCAAGACGGTTCGAGGCAGCGGCTACATGTTCATCCCACCGGCTTCGACCACTGCATCGCCCGTAGTCGCCGACTAAATATTCAGGTCTTAACCCAAACTCTCATCGCTTAAAAGTTAACGCCGCACCGAAGGCGTTGGGTGCGACGTTACGCCAACCGGCCTTACGACCGGGTCCGCTATATGTAGCCGTTGTGTGTGGCAACGACCATCAAAAATTAACCGGTAGGTAGAAGAACCGGACCTCGTGTGCGACGAGGTGCTGGTGTATCGAAAACCGACACCACCGGATCTATCGCCACTTCACGTCGTATTGGAATGATCGGAGTGAACATGTCTTCACTACTTTGCTCAGTACCGATTCCAGCCAGAACTATCGTCACATTGATCTCTTTGCCCATCCCGATCAAGCGTTCACTCGACACGTGAATAATCGCACTCATGCCTATTTCATCACGCACTTTGTCGACAGCATCAGCAACCTGCCCAAGCGACAGTCCAATGCCGCCCACGACGTGTGCAACAACTGATCGAGCACATACGAATTCTCTCGAAGTGGAAGCAAAGGCTTTATCGACAGCCCTGCTCCCTGCGTGAAGCCCAGTAGAAGCTCCCGAAATAACGGCTGACTCGCCAGCATTGGTTAGCGAATCCTGCACTGAGATAGCCCGCTCAGGTGAAAATTCGAGTGCGAGCGTAACTGCATTTACCGCGGCTGCGATATTCTTGTCGGCTTTCACAAAGGCATCGTTCAACGATCCACCCATCGCACCACCAGTCAGTAAATCATCGTTGCACATCATCATCACGGTATCAGCAGAGGATTTTAGAAGTTCATGTGCACGGGCGGCAGATTGGTTTCGAAAACGACCTTCAAACTCGAACGGCATGTTCACAGCCGCAATGGTCAACGCACCCGATTTTCGTGTGATTCGGGCAATCTCTGGTGCAAGCCCTGAGCCTGTGCCCCGGCCTAGACCAGCAAGTAGGATCACCACGTCGGCGCCGTAGATGAAGTCGACCACCTTTGATTCATATTTGCTGAACAAATCAACTGCGGTTTCTGGATTACCACCGGTACCAAAGCCGTTTCCGATTGCCAAAGTTTCCACGCGCTCGTTTAGATGTCCTGCCGCAGATCCAGTGTCGATACCTAGCATGCGTACGTTATTCGAAACGGTATCGGTCAATCGATTCAATGAGGAACATCCAGCTCCGCCGATACCGATAATTTTGACTTCAACGCTGGCTGCTCTGGGCAACTCTTTTAACTTCATCATCCGAACCCTGCCTTATCTGCATTTGGCAGAGATCAATTAGTTGTTCCCATCGCTGCCGTCAACACAAATTAGCACACTCGTTCTACTATTTGAAAGCCTTTCAGAACACTTATTCGGAACACCCGTGCTAATTCACCTGTTTGCAGGTAAGAAAGCTGTTTGCATAGGGGTTCGAGTGGTTTTCGGTGATGATCTGATTTCAGCGAGAATCACAGATTTCCATGCCCACTTCTATCGAACTTCCATTCAATTTATCAGCGTTCACAAGTTTCAAGAACGGAAACAAAACCGAGCTGACCTACTAACTAAAATGGGCAGCTTGGAAGTGGTTGCGGGAAGTCGCTGAGCACCAGATTATCGGATATGAAGTCCGACTTGAAGGTCTGTTCGGCAGAATTGCTTACGTGGTAAGTCTCGGGCCTGAAAACAGGGTGTTTCTTATCGAAGTGAAGTCAAGCCGTACTGATCTGAATCGTGATGACGACAACGAGCGTACCCACGAGAAATTGCGAAAAAAGAAAAGTCGCTGCACGCGGCGGCAGAACTAACGAACAGTGTTTTAGCAACTGCGAAAGCGTCGGTCAGGGCTAAACCCAACAGCGACTAGGATCGTGCGGTCGCAATTGCTGAATCGAATGCGACGAAAATCATGACCACGTCCGCATCAACTAAAAAGCGTATCGATACTCTGTCGACCAAGTTCCACGATCGGTCATATTTGATATGCGCCGACTATCACTACATCATGGCTCCACACCGGATGATCCGCACTACTGAGCTTCACGACCAATGGGGATTGCTTAATAAACGAGTCGAGGCGGTCGTAGAAGCGCCACTAAAGCAAGTGAAGCGAGTAACTCAACATGTGCGGCGAGCAATTTCTCGTGCGAACACACGTGAATTAATGAAGGCGTGCGAAGTCGACGTTCAGCGAACGAAATGATTTTCGAACCGGAGCGTAAAAGTGAAAACTACAGAATCTTGCGGAGTCGCTCGATAGCCTCTTTGAGGTTAGCGCGTGAGTTCGCAAATGACACTCGAATGTAGCCATCGCCGAACACTCCGAATGCAGTTCCCGAAAGCAGCGCCACGCCACCCTCGTACATTGCCTTCTCGGCAAACTCCTGAGAGGTCAAACCTGTTCCCTTGATATTCGGGAACGCATAGAAAGCACCCTTAGGTGTCGGGCAGGTGACCCCAGGAAGTGAATTCAGTCCCTCGACGATGATGTCTCGTCGAACGGTGAACTCTTTCATCATTTCCTTCACCGATTCCTGAGAACCTTCAAGCGCAGCGATACCGGCCATCTGGGTGTGAACTGATGTGCAAGAAACACTGTTCGTCATGAGTCGAGTCACAGGTTCAACAAGGAACTCGGGGAATATTCCGTAGCCCAAGCGCCATCCGGTCATCGCGTAGCTCTTAGAGAATCCATCAAGGATCACGGTGCGCTCGCGCATGCCGGGGAACTTCGTAATAGAAACGTGCTCCACGTCGTCGCCGTAGTACATGTCTTTGTAAATTTCATCAGCCATGACCGTGATGTCATTTTCGACAGCCATCTGAGCGATCTTCTCGAGATCTGCTTCAGGAATAACACTTCCGCACGGGTTATTGGGTGAGTTGACAATCATCAACTTAGTGCGAGGCGTGATCAGCGATCGAAGCTTGTCGATATCGGCGTTGTAGCCGGTCTCTTCGTTCAACTGCATTGGAACGGCAGTGCCGCCCATGTATTCGATCATCGACTCGTAGATCGGGAACCCGGGGTTCGGGTAGATAACCTCGTCACCCTCTTCGATCAACGCCATGATCGTGAAGAACATAACCGGCTTGCCGCCGGGAGTAACGATCACGCTGTCTGGCGATACGTCGTAGCCCTGTCGTTCGGTCTGGTGCTTGGCGATTGCCTGACGAGTTTCGAGCTGGCCTGCGGATGCACCGTAGTGGGTGAACCCATCGTCGAGTGCTTTCTTGGCGGCGTCTCGAATGTGCACAGGGGTATCGAAATCAGGTTCACCGATTTCGAGGTGAATGATCGATTTCCCCTGACGTTCCAGTTCTCTGGCCTTAGCGAGGGTTTCGAACGCGGTTTCGGTACCCAGATTTGCCTGTCGAGATGCGAGCTGTGTCACTGTGGAGCGGCCTATTCAACTATTGAAGATGTGAGAGCCAAAACGAATTCGCTTCCGATAGTCGCTCAAACGAGTCAACTTCTGACGTTACCGAATTCGCAGCAAGGTAAAAATGTTCTTCCAGCACAGTTGGCATGTCAACATCTGATGAGACAATAGCAGTACCAGTAAGTTAGGTAATTCGAAATCTTCATAACGATTTGTCAAATTATCGTCGTAAGACCACCAGTTCCAGGATCACCCCCCGGGCACGTAAACCGCAGTTATCACAGAGACAGAAAACTCCATGCCACATTCAGACACCAAACGAAATAGACAGAATCGAATGAAAAATCTCATAAAGTCGGGAAAACCGGCTTATGGGGTATCGGTCCAATTCCCTTCCGCTGAAATCGTCGAAATGATCGGCGAACTCGATTTCGACTGGGTGATGCTCGATGCCGAACACGGGTCGATTACACCCGACAACATCGGCCCGATGATTATGGCCGCTGAGATTCGCGGGATAACACCAATCGTTCGACCTGAGAAAAACGACCCTGCCATCATCAATAAGTACCTCGACCGCGGTGCCATGGGTGTTCAAGTTCCACACGTAAATACTGCCGACGAAGCCCGTGCCGTTGTCGAAGCATGCCTATATCACCCGAACGGCATGAGAGGTTTAGGTGGCGGTCGCATGGCAGATTTCGGTTGGGGCTCGCCAACTTCGGAATACGTCAAAGATTCCAACAAAGAAATGCTTGTGTGCATTCAGATCGAAGATATCGCAGCGGTCGAAAATCTCGACGAGATACTTGCCGTCCCCGACATCGATGTCTTCTTCATCGGCCCAACCGATCTGGCGCAGTCGATGGGTCATCCCGGCGACAACGGACATCCCGACGTTCAAAAGGTCGTCAAAGAAACCTTCGACAGAATTCATGCAGCGGGCCACGCTTCAGGCACCCCGAGTGCAGCCGAGCAAGCGCTGAAGAACACCGAGGCCGGTATTCAATATCACTACACCCACATTCCAACATTCATGAGCAGCTACGGCAAGCACTTCATGGAAACCGTCGGACGGGCTTAGAGGCTTTTTAGCCGGATACGGACTGAACACCAAGTGACGATGGACTACGTGGCGTGGGCCGAGTGGTACGACATTTTCTACGCGGCCGCCGATCCTGGAGATATCGATTTTTATCACGGACTTTGCCAAGCTTCTGGCGGACCCGTTTTGGAGTTCGGTGTCGGTACAGGTCGAATCGCCCTACCGCTCGCCCAACAAGGCATGGAGATCGTTGGTATCGATTTATTTGAGCCGATGCTCAGGGTCGCCCACCAGAACGCTCTCGATGTAGCGCCACTTGATGGAAGCCTTCGCCTAATTCAAGCTGACATGCGCGATTTCGACCTGAAGCGACAGTTTCCGGTTGTGACTATTCCGGCGCGAACGCTTTTGCTCGCAACGACCGAGGCTGAACAGATCGACACGCTTTGTTGCGCCGCAAAGCATCTGGCGCCAGATGGAACAATGGCTTTCAACCTGTTTTACCCAGACCCCGAAATGCTCGCCGATGATCCTGACGAAGAGTTCCTTCTGGAGGTTGTCGATAAGCCCGACGGCGGTCGATATGTGCTTACGGCGAAGAATCGTTTCGATCTAGAGACGCAACTTAACCACGGTGTTCAGATTGCCGAAGAGCTTGATTCGAAAGGCGAAATTCTTCGACGACAAGAACTCGAAGTCGTCGTCCGTTTTTTGTACCCCGAGCAGATCATCGCTCTTTGCGATCGAGTCGGATTAGAGGTGATTGAAATGTGGGGTGATTTCGAAGGTGGCGAACTAAACGAGGAAAGCGACGAGATCGTCGTGCTGGCCCGTCACAAGGACTCTAACTAGATTCGAGATAACGAGTAAGGCGACCAATCAACGGATCAGTCGTCTCAGTTCATTTTAAATCGGCCAATCAGTCAGAACCTAGAATCCTGCCGTCTTGTTGCAGATATTCTCAAGCTCTTCGCCCGCAGCAAACCGGCGCAGGTTGGACTTGAACGTCTGTCGTCGCATTTCATATAACTCAGGCGTCAGAGCCGACGAGTGCGGGGTCAAAATTACGTTTGGCAGGGTCCACAATCGTGAGTCCTCAGCCAACGGCTCAACGGCAGTCGCATCAAGCGCTGCGCCTGCCAAATGTCCCGATTCGAGAGCGTCACACATTGCATCTTCATCAACAATCTCACCACGTGATATCACGATAATGTAGCTGCCTTTGGGCATCATTGCGATTCGGCGAGCGTCGATGGAATTGCGGGTGGTGTCGAGCACTGGAGCTGCGATAACAAGGAAATCAGACACTTTCGCCAGATCATCCAGACGATCCAAATCCCAGCACTCTTTAATGGTTCCCGGAACGTTCGATGGTGCCGGGTCGATTGCGTATGTCGTTGCACCGAAAGCTGATACCCGTTCAGCAACCGCCGTACCTATCGCACCTAGTCCGAAAATACCCACGGTTGTGCCGGTAATTTCAGTAATGCGTGAAGCGTACTTCTCGGTATCCCACGTCTTATTCTGGCGATCTTCAAAAGCTTCCTGAAAGCGGTGAGTCAGACCCACCATAGCGCCGATAACGTGGTCGCCCATCGAGGTCACGTGCGTGCCGGGGGCGTTGGTGATCGGTACATCGGAATCGACGATGTTCTGGTAAGCGACGATCTTGTCGATTCCCATGCCGGGGCAAGCGATCCATTTCAGCTGATCCGCTGCGGAGAACGCCTTATCATTTGGCCAGCCAAAAAAGGCATCGGCACCTTTGACTGCTTCGATATGACCAGCAGGGTCGTAGGCAACGACGAAATCGATATCAGGGAAGGAATCGATCAGTTCGTCGGCGTAGTGAGTGCCCACGTGGTCGGTCCCGATTACAACTTTTAGGTTCGTCATCTATAAACTCCGCTCAGTAATTTGCAGATGAGCATGTTGTCACAACAGGCATCATGCGCCAATGGTCTCCCTGATAGCGCAAAGATAGATATATTCAAGTACTCATGATTCCTCCGACCCGATTCGAAACTGGAGATCACATTGTGGTTCGCAATGTGTTCAGAGGTCGCGTGCAGACCGTTTTCCCATCGATCACCGTGGTCGATTCTCCAGAACTGGTGGTCACATGGTTGCCGCTCGAAACGCCGGTACTTAACGGAGTGACCGACCCGTCCGCCGAACACGACGGTGGAAAGGGGCATCTGAGCGCCGAAACCATGGCCGCCAAAGAATGGACCATGGCAGAACGAAATTGGCACACTTCAGGAACGCTCCGCATAAAGAATCCAAGATTGATGTGGTCGCTATGGGTGTTCTGGGAACCTGAGATGACCGAAGTACGAAGCTGGTACATCAATATCGATGCCCCCTATAAGCGAACGAGCATCGGATTCGACACGTGGGATATGTTCCTCGACGTCGTAGTCCAGCCCGATCGAAAGACGTGGCGATACAAAGATGAAAATGAATTCGCTGAGGCGATCAAAGCGGGATTTTTCACAGCGTTCGAGGCCCAGGAAGTCCGCGACACCGCCGCTCGTGCCCTGCAAACGATCGCGGAAAACCGCAAGCCGTTCAACAACATTTGGGGCGATTGGCGGCCCGACATTCTCTGGGAGATCCCACAGATCCCAGAGAACTGGGATGAGATTTAATCTCGTTCAACCCTGAGACTCCGCTGACCAATGGCACGCAGCGAATGACATTCACGATTCAACCTCGACAGTTCACGAGGTAGAATTCGGGAATGCCTAACCCGAAAATCGAAGGCCGATTCGAGATCGAAGCCGACTTCCAGCCAACTGGCGATCAACCGACGGCGATTCGCGATCTAACAGCCGGTCTAAACAACGATCTGAAACACCAGACCCTGCTCGGCGTTACTGGCTCCGGCAAGACCTTCACGATGGCAAAGATTGTCGAAGAAGTTCAGCGCCCTACCCTCGTTATTGCGCACAACAAAACGCTTGCCGCTCAACTATCGTCCGAGTTCCAAGATTTCTTCCCGAACAACTCGGTTCAGTACTTCGTCAGCTACTACGACTACTACCAGCCCGAGGCGTATATTCCGCAGTCAGATACCTACATCGAAAAGGAATCCGATGTTAACGAAGAGATCGACCGCCTGAGGCACGCAGCAACAAGAGCGTTGCTCACTCGACGCGACACGCTCATCGTCGCCAGTGTTTCGTGCATATACGGTCTCGGATCTCCTGAGGAGTATCGTTCTGTCGTACTAAGCCTGCGGAAAGGCGAAGAGCCCGGACTTCGCAAAGTCGTACGCAAGCTCATCGACATGTACTACGAACGAAACGACATGGAAATGGTGCGAGGTCGCTTCCGTCTTAGAGGCGACACGCTCGAAATCATGCCGGCTTACGAAGAGCTAGCAATTCGGGTTCAGTTCTTCGGCGATGAGATCGAACGCATCATCGAGCTCGACCCGCTCACTGGCGAAATTCTTGCTGAACTCGATCACATCGATATCTTCCCCGGCAAACACTTCGTAACTCCTGAAGACGAGCTAAAAGAAGCTTTAAAGGACATCGAAAACGAGCTTGGTGGGCGACTTGACGCACTGCGCTCGAACGGGAAACTCGTCGAAGCACAGCGTCTCGAACAGCGCACTAACTTCGACCTAGAAATGCTCAAGGAAACCGGTTCCTGCCCCGGAATCGAGAACTACTCACGTCCTCTTGGTCGACGTTCCCCAGGTTCGGCGCCGTGGACGTTGTTGGACTACTTCCCTGACGATTTCCTGATATTTATCGACGAATCTCATATCACGCTCCCGCAGATCAACGGCATGTACAAGGGAGACTTCGCCCGCAAGACGAGTCTTGTCGAATACGGATTCCGATTACCTTCTGCGATGGATAATCGCCCACTGGCCTTCGAGGAATTTGAAGATCGAGTGAAGCAGATCGTTTATGTTTCAGCCACGCCGGGACCTTACGAAGCGGCACATGAAGAACGTCGTGTAGAACAGGTGATTCGTCCGACTGGATTGATCGATCCAGAGATCGTCTTGGAGCCGACCGAAGGCCAGATCGACAATCTCCTCGAACGAATTCAAGCCACAACGGCCAAGCACGAACGAGTACTTGTAACAACGCTTACAAAACGCATGGCGGAAGAGCTTACCGACTATCTGCGCGAACTTGGAGTTCGGGTGCAGTATCTACATTCTGATATTCAGACTATGGAACGCACGGAGATTCTTCGAGACTTGCGGTTGGGCGTTTACGACGTGGTAGTCGGAATCAACCTGCTTCGTGAGGGTCTCGACCTGCCAGAGGTATCGTTGGTAGCAATTCTAGATGCCGATAAAGAGGGCTACCTACGCTCAAGCACTTCGTTGGTTCAGACCATCGGTCGAGCAGCACGCCACGTCGAAGGCAAGGTCGTGATGTACGCCGACAAAATCACGAAGTCGATGAAGTTCGCTATGGACGAGACTGATCGACGTCGCGCTATTCAGCGGGCGCACAACGATGCCAACTCGATCACCCCTACTTCTATTGTTAAGGCAGTCAAAGACATTACGACCTCGGTCAGACAGGTCGCCGAGACCAAGACTCCGTATGTCACGCCATCTGCACTGCCGAAGAACGATCTGCTCAGGCTCTTGAAAGATCTTGAAAAGCAGATGAAAAAAGCAGCCAGGGATCTCGAGTTCGAGAAGGCTGCATTACTTCGTGATCAGGTAGTCGACATACGCAAAGTGCTCGTCGATCTAGGCGACTCTAAATCGGTCGACCCCGAGCCAGAGAAAACCGTAGAACTAGCCCCCACAACAGCAGACGGCATCCCCGAAGAACTAGTCGGAGCCGACTAGCGTTTGCCGCTATCGCTGCCCTCGTCCCTACCGTAGCGATAGCGGAGTGGACGGATCTCGGACAACCTCGTACCAACCCTAGAAGACGTCATCACCGAAATGCTGATCGGCACCAACCAACGTGTAGTGCACACCTCACCGTCATCCCGACCGTAGGGACGGATCTTCGGTCGTGGAAGGGTATCGGGCACACGCTACGAACCTACCACATCCCTCAACAGGCTCCATCAGTATTCTCGACAGCGATGTGACATCCGCCTAGGGAAGCGTTCAAGTCGGTCGAGAAGGTTCGCAACGAATGTCCAGTATATAAAATATCCTAATTTCCTCACACCAACAATTCCTTACCTCTCTGGTACACTAATGACTGTTCGATTTTGATCTTAATTTGGCTGCCGTGGCGAACTTGATTTCGCATGGCTCACGGAGAGACTAATGGCCGAAGTTGTAGCTCTACAGCAAGACACCGTTCTCGAGGCACTGCGCGACGTTTACGACCCGGAAATCCCGGTCAACGTCGTCGATCTCGGGCTTATCTACACAGTTGAAGTCGCTGATGGCGATGTTCACGTCGAGATGACGCTGACAGCCCCGGGTTGTGGCATGGGTCCTTACATCGCTCAGCAGGCCGAATGGCGAATTGCTGAGATCGACGATGTCGAGGATGTGCAGGTCGACGTTGTGTTCGACCCGCCTTGGACTCCCGACATGATTACCGAAGACGGCAAGCGTCTTCTGGGCATCGACTAAACCAGCTCTCTCAATACGTATCTACTAATCTGCGGTTCGCCGCGACCAAAAGTTTCCCGACCCTACAATATGTCGTCACCTCGAAAACTTACCCCACAAGAAGAAGCTCGTCTTGCACAGGTGCGTGCAAATTTTCAGGAGCGACGAAAAGTATCTGAATCGCTCGAAGGAATCGGCGTTCGAGTTGGGGTCTACTCAGGCAAAGGTGGAGTCGGCAAAACGACCGTTGCCACCAACCTCGCGGTGACACTTGCTGCACAAGATAACGACGTTGCGCTGTTTGACACCGATATCGATTGCCCGAACGTGACTCGTGTCCTACGGATTTCCGAAGGTCCGGTTCAGAACGGTGAAAAGCTCGTTCCGCCTTCTCGCTTTGGTGTGAAAGTCATGTCGATGGCGTTCTTCCAGGACAACGAAGACGAAGCAATCGTCTGGCGGGGTCCGATGATTCACAACGCCATTAACCAGTTCCTTCACTCGACCGAGTGGGGTGATCCTGACTATATGGTCGTTGATCTTCCCCCCGGAACGTCTGACGCTCCGCTCACGGTCATGCAGACTCTAAACCTCGACGGATTTGTGATCGTCACTACTCCACACGAGCTTGCCGTTCTCGATGCTAAACGCTCTATCAATATGATCAAGAAGATGAATCTGAAGGTCTTCGGAGTGGTCGAAAATCTCTCAGGCGGTGTGTTCGGAACTGGCGGCGGTCAGGCTCTCGCCGAAGAGATGGAGCTTCCGTTCTTGGGAGCTCTCACGATGAGTGCCGACTACACGAACTCACAGGGACCAGCTTCACTTGAATCAGACGAAGTCGGTGCAGAGTTCAAAGTGATTACCGACAATCTGAGGGCTCAGATCGAAGCTAGCAAGAAGTAGTATTTACGTTCGGTTTGGGCATCACTGCTGTTCGCTTTTGCTAGCTAAATAACTTAGATGAAAACTGGCGCACTTACCCGGGCATTTCGACCTGAAACCGAGCGTCGCACGACTCCCATTCGTAAGTGCCGTTGTCGGCCAGATCGATTCCACCGTCTCCACAGTTCAGGCAAATCGAGTACAGAGCGGTTTAGTCTGTGAAGCACCGGTATAGACACAGTTACCGCAGCCAGCAGTATTGAACTAATTTTCATCGGGCGAATCAAAAGCTGTTGAAGAATAATGCCACCTCTGGGGTTACCCCAAATAGCTACAACGATCAGCACCGAAAGCACCGCTGCCAATATGAAAGCCACGTTGACGTTGTTGCGAAATCTTGAGTGAACAACGGCCAATACTATTAGCGATGCATAGCCAGCCGCCACTGCAAACTTAAGCACACTCGCTACAAGTCGCCCAAAGTCGTCTGCGTTGAAACCAGTCCATGAAAGCACCACGAGCATTCCGAATCCAAGTACGGATAGTGCGATACCAACCGTCGGAACCGGCCCGAGCAACGCTCGTCCCTTTGCGGGGAACATCACTAGTGACAGCACGTTTGCAGCCGAAACGCTAAGCGATATCATTTGAACTTTGCGTTGGAGATCGCCAAATTCTCCGGCGAACAACGAGAATATCCCGAGTGCAGCATTGATTACAACCGACGCGAAAAGACCGTGAGGTAAAGTTTTAGGGATGACACATTTTCCAATTAATCGGCCATCTTAAGCATCGCTGCGATCGAATCTTCTAGCGAACGTGTTTTGTCGACTGAATCGACCCGTTCATGGCCAATCGATGAATCAGCGATTGTCTGGAACGTTTCCGAAGCTCCCTCGTGGATCTTGGACGTAGTCCCTGCATCTCCAAAAGTCGCAGCTATCTCGTCCATCTCACCGATCCACCTAAAGGCCTTAGTAGAAACCGTCTTCAAGTTATCCATTCCGGCAAGCGTACCTGGCTGACTATGCTCCAACTCGCTAATCAGATCTTCGTACAGATCAAGCGACTTCGCTGTCATCAGCGTCGATGCGTAAAGAGCAGCGGTGCCCTTGGTAAGCGCGGCGTAGACCATTTTGAGTGCCGAAGCATTACCGATTGGCCCGCCCATTATTGGCACGGAAATTCCCTTGCCGTCTAGTTCACCAAGAATCCTAGCGTGCTCACCAGAGGCGTAAAAACGAGGCACTGCTCCGCTACGTGGTGATCCGCCAATAATCCCGGCATCTATAAATTTACCGCCGGCAGCAGTTATTACTTTGCCTATATTCATGCCGGTCGCCGGCGAAACAGCGTTGCAGTCGGCAACTGCGACTTTAGCGTCGGTGCGAACAATTGCTTCGGAAATATTGTGAGCGAACGACAGCGCTTCAGATGGCACGAGTATCGACAGTACGAGATCGGATTGGATTACCAGTTCATCAAGCGCGCCGATATCCTCGAATCCCTGTTCAGATGCGCGGTGCTTAGAGTCATCACTTCGACCGTTGAGGGCAGTAATAACCCTCAGGCCGTTCTTCTTTAGAACTCCACCTACGCCACTCCCCATGTCTCCAGGGCTCATCACTCCAACGGTTTCTACTGCCACTGAATAATCTCCTATTACTGCTTGTATACAACGACAGTCTGCCAACTGGTGTCGTAATTGTCATCCTGATAAACGAAAAAACGCCCAGCCGAACCGACTGAGCGAATTATTCGAAAGTGATCGAAACTATCGCTAGCCCTTCACGGCGCTGGCGATTGCGTTGCCGACCAGTTCAGGCTGACCATCGCTCATGCCAAACACATGAATTTCAATCTGCGGTGCGTCCACCGAAACACGCATCCAGATGGAAGGATCGCCATTTTGAAGCTTCTCGACTAGGTCGTCATTGGTGAACCCAACAATCGCAGGATCGAGGCTCAGAATCACACCGAATGGTTGGTGCCCCATGATGTTGGTGTTGAGCTTTGCACTTACTCCAGGAATACCCTCAAGCGGCTTCAATATTGCTTGAGACTGACTCTCGGCAAATGCCAATCGATCTTCGTGATTTATGGTGAGCCAACGATCTACGGCGGCGACGACACCCATGATTTCCTGTCGGTCGATCTTCTGCGGACGACCGATTCCGCGAACTCGTCTGCCTTCGTAGCCCACGAACGAATGTCGACTAATTGCGTCGATAACTTCCTTGGTACCGAGAGCAAATCCCGTTGAATGCGGTGCGCCCATGTACTTCGCAGCGATGCACTGGAAGTCGGCGCCCATCTTCACGTACTTACCAAAATTTTCCAGAGGATAGATTTGGCCTGCCGCATCAACAGAAACAGGCTTGCCCGCCGCGTGCGTGATTTCGATAACCTGTTCGAGAGTTAGCACATTGGGATCGGTTGGCTTCTGTTCGTAAACAACATAGTGAACAGCTGCGGTATTTTCGTTGATGGCGTTCTTGAGGTCTTCCTCAGTCGTACCATTCTCATCGCCAAACTCCACTAGCTTTGCTCCAGCAAGTTCGAGACACCGGTCGTACCAGTAACGTTGACGCTTCTGAATAAGAATTTCGTTCGGCATCCCTGTCGTGTCGGGGAGCTGTTCGACTTTCACATCGTCGGTACCCGCCATAAATGCCGCAGTCGCTAGTGTTAGTGCCGAACCCGCGCCTGACGTAACGTATGCGGCCGGAACGCCCAGCATTGCGGCAATTCGGTCACCGGCAACTTGTTCAAGTTCAATCAACGGAATGTAAGCAGAATCTGCTGCATCCATGGCAGCTTTAACTTCGGGAACAGGAGTCGAACCGCCGAGCAACGTAACGCTGCCAGTTGCGTTGACCACTGGCTTCGCGCCCATTGCTTTGTAGATCGATCCCCAATCGTTGGTAGTCACGTTAAGTCACGTCCTTCTCAATCTTGAATTCCAGAGTCTCGCAAGCCCAGGTGATAGTGCATGCAGCGATTCTCGTTTCGGTTGCCGAGCCAATATACCCTTAGTGATCGACACTCGCACCCAGTTAGCAGCGGATTGATCTCTTTTAGCTAGTTCATCTGCCCGCCAGCGAGATATTATTCGCACCCAACAACTTAACGAGCACGCGTACCGGACAAGCGAAAAATGGCCGACTTCGAAGAAGTTTCAGTGAAATTGCAATCGGGATCGGATGTCAAAATCCGAGCATGGCAGGGACACGAGGATGCTCAGCCTTTGGTGATTGTCGCACCGAATAGCTCGGCAGCCGACTGGGAAGATTTCGTTTCGTTCCTGCCCGCTTCACAGGCCCCGATTCTGGCAGAAGTTTCGTCAAGCCTTGAATTGTTGATGTTGATTTGGGAGATAGGCGATCCGGCTTTGGTTATGGCACAAGGACAATCAGCTGTAGATATCGCCTGCGGCCTCGTTACTACAGCCCCCGCGGCTGCATCCGGAATCATCGTATGTGATGGCGAAATCAGTCCCGAACAAGCAGACGGCATGCACGAAATTTCGACTTTGGTATTACGAGGTCGACAGGGCAAGACTCTTTCGCACCCAGCGGCCGTGAAGATGCATGAGTTGGTGGGAAATTCGACGCTGATCGAGCCGGAAAACTGTAGCGACTTCCCTGCGAAGGACAATCCAGACGCCGCTGCGTCAGCGATCAACATGTTCCTAGCCGGTGCGAGCGGCAGTTTCGATGAAGAATCGGAAGCTGACCCGATCGATCCTAAGGCCTAACCGTGGAGTAGTCGGCGACTCACTTCGAAGGCAGTAGTTCAAGTCCGTCAACGCCGACATGATGCCGCTCCACCGTCCCGGCGTCTTTGATCGTGACGTATATATCGCCACTTCCCTTTGGACCAAAGGCAACGTTTGTAGGTTGATCACCACCAACGCTAATTCGCTCGACAATGTTTCCGTCCGTGTCGACCACTGTCACATCACCCTGTCCGACCACGGCGCAGTATAAGAAACCGTTCTCACCAACTGCTAACCCATCGCCGCCCTTGAATCCTGGCGATTGCGAGCGATCAACAATATCTGCAAAATCCTCCCTTGACCCCAAGGTTCCGTCGTCGCTCCACTCGTATCGGTAGAGCAGACCAGTAACGGTCTCCGTTACATAAAGCGCTCTATCTACCCCGAACGCCAGACCGTTAGCGAACTGGAGGCCATGATCCAGCAAGGTAGCAGTGCTATCTTCGAGCTCGATTCGGAATAGTTTGCCGTCGATTGGAAAGTCGGTACGACCTTGGTCGCGAGCTTTCACGAACTGCTCGCGGTGAACGCCGGAATCGGTCATGTACAGTGCGCCGTCGGGTCCAAACGCCAGATCGTTCGGAAACATGAGTTCGACCCCGTCACCCGCAGTCATCATGACCTCGCAACTACCGTCCAATTCGACCTTCAGTAGTGAAGGTGGGTTCATCGATTCAGCAACCCACAGCGAGCCCGACCGATCCTGCACCATGCCATTCGGACGTCCGGTTTTCACGACGATTCGTTTCGATGATCCGTCAGAAGAAATCAGCGACACACAGCCTGTTTCGGGCGTCATTTCAACAACGCCCCACTCACCCGATGGAAGTAACACCGGACCTTCAGGATCACCAAGCCCACGATGAAATATCGAATCAGAGATCACGGTTATAGCCCTTTCAAAAAAACTCGAACGCAGCACAGCGTTCAGGAATGCAAACAATATAGATCAGCCAACATCAACATCAACATCAACATCAACATCAACATCAACATCAACATCAACATCAACATC
>CAWVRY010000005.1:0-75973 GCA_963932695.1 uncultured bacterium
ACTGATCGATATTGAACGGTTTAGGCAATATTTTGTCGATGCCAATATCCGTCATGAGTTCGTTTTTCAAGGGGTTTGTATGAGCCGTCATTAGGACAACGTGATCGGGCCGCTTGATATCCGGATCCTTCCGAATCGCCTCTAGAACGTCGATCCCACTCGCTGATGGTAAAACCAGGTCGACCAAAACTAAATTTGGCGACAGATGTTTTAATGCCTTGATGCCATTGATGCCATCTTCGGCGAATTGCACATCGAAGTCTCCGATATATTCGAAACCAGCGTCAACGGCATACCGGATTGACTCGCCATCGTCGATCACAAGAATTCGTGTTTTTGCCAATTCGTTCAATATCCTAACCATGTAGGCTGGGTGAATCGGACCGCGCCAGTTGGGCGCAATGGATTGCGATCAACCGAGTATATGGTTACTCGGCATGAAATAAAAAATGCGTTCCAACCTATAACCACATCGTATGGGCGTCGGCATTAACACCAAGATTTAACATGAGGGTTTCAAAAATTGAGAGAGTACTCGGGCTCGCAACAGAATTTTGCGGCAAGTATCAGTGGGTCCCCAGCTACGAGTGCAATCGCGGCGATTAACATTCTGCTTTTCCTCGGGGTGATGGTTACCGGTGGACCGGTCACGCAAAATCTCCTTAATTGGGGAGCAAAATATGGACCGTACATTGCTGATGGTCAGTACCACCGTCTTGTGATCCCAATGTTCCTGCACGTCGGATTCTTCCACATGCTCACGAACATGTTTGGCTTGATCATTTTCGGTTCGATGGTCGAACGAACATTTGGGACCCGCAACTTTGTCGTGATCTACCTTGCAGCCGGGGTGGCGGGCAATGCAGTTAGCTTTCTGGCAGGCCCTAATCCCGGAGTTGGCGCCAGCGGAGCCGTATTCGGGATTCTTGGGGCATTTGGGGTGTATTTGTTACTGAATCGCCGTCTGCTAGGCCAAATGGGACGCCAACAGTTAACTTCGATAGGCGTAATCGTCGGTATAAATGTGGTGATGGGACTGGCATCTACGGGAATCGATAATGCTGCCCACTTTGGTGGTCTAATTGCTGGAGGTGTTGTATCGCTATTCATCGCTCCTCGCGAGCGACTATTTTCTGTAGAAAGTCCGTTTGATGTTGGGATCCCTCGAATGGCTCTTCGAACGGCGACTCAACCAGAGTCTCGGGCACTGTTGGCGATACTGGTTATAGCTGTAACGGTAGTCGCAATTACATGGTTCGAGTCCGGCACTTACGTTAGTAATAATTTCGGACAAAAAATTCCTGGGTGAACTGGTCCGATTGTCGTTAATATCACGCTCACTGTATACTTATTGAATCAGCCTAATTGATATCAAGTATCAATAATGAGAAGGTAAAACATGGCGTCCGGTATAGCGATTCCAGTCGAAGTTGATCTGATCACAGCACTTGAAGATCAAGGGTTGCGTAGAACATCCGCAAGGTCGGCCGTGGCGACGCGTATCGAAAGTGTCAGTGACGCATTTACTGCGGAGCAACTTTGCCGTGATCTTCCTGAAGTGGGCAGGGCGACGGTGTATCGCACCATTCGGCATCTTGTTGATGCTGGTGCACTCTGCAAGCTTCCAATCCTCGATGGTGCACCGATGTACAGCATCGCACGAGTAGAGCATCATCACCATACTATTTGTTCCAAATGCGGTTCGGTCGGTGAGTTCCGACACTCAACAGTTGAGCGCTTAATGCGCTCACTGGAAAAAGAGATCGATGGTGAAATAGTCGGTCATCGCATGGAAATATTTATTACTTGTAACCAGTGTTTATCTAGTGCCAACGGTGTTGAATAAATTGCCGGCAAACGGATCAACCGAACTTCTTTCGCAAGACGACGGTAGTGATACTGAATATCAAGAAGTAAATCGCGAACAAGATAAGAATCTTCCCGCTGATCAGATTCCCATACGTTTCGATGAAACATGGTTCAGTTACAACTCGGTCCCTGTGGTGAGGGACATTAATTTTTCGATCACTCCGGGTGAATTCGCAGCGATACTAGGTCCGAACGGATCTGGTAAAACAACTTTGATGAAACTTGCACTTGGCCTACTAAAACCAACATCAGGTCGGGTGCTTCTATTCGGTGAACCGGCCGAGTTATTCACAGATTGGCACAAAGTCGGATACGTACCCCAAAGAACCCAGTCAACAGAATCAAGATTTCCAGCCTCAGTTCGAGAAATCGTTAATTTTGGCTCGTATTCGGGATTCAGCCCACTCTCCATATTTAAGCGAGACAAATCTAATCGTGTGGATGAAGCGATGGATATGGCAGGAATCGGCCAACTTGCATCTCGGCGAGTCTCAGACCTCTCCGTTGGAGAGCAACAGCGCATGTTGATTGCTCGATCCCTAGTTCGCAAACCAGAATTGCTCGTTATGGACGAACCGGTTGCGGGGGTCGATGCAGCTGGTGAAGAACAATTTCACACGATGGTTAGGCGTTTAAACAGAGATCTCGGAATAACAATCGTCATGGTGTCGCACGATATTGGTGCGGTCATGCGAGAAGCGACAACCTGTGCTTGTATCAATCGTGACATCGTCTTTCACGGGCCTGTCCACCAACTCGATGCGCAGGCATTGTCGGGTCTATATGGCTTCCCAGTAGACGTCTTGATGCACGACGACGAACACACACACAGGTAACCCGTTGCCAGAGATTTTCCAGTACGAATTTATGAACAGGGCGATACTCGCTTCTGTTCTCGTTGGAGCTACGGCTCCGGCATTTGGCGTTTTCTTGGTGCTAAGGCGATTGTCGCTTATCGCCGACACTCTTTCGCATGTAGCGCTCGCAGGAGTTGCGATTGCACTACTGACTAAGACATTTGCACCTGTCGTGGCTTTAATCGCAACAACGAGCGCTGCGGTGTCGATAGAAGAACTTCGAATGCGGCGCCTACTCCCCGGCGACGCTGCACTTGCTGTATTTCTCTACGGTTCGTTGGCCGTGGCGGTGGTTTTGATCAGTATTGCTGATGGTTTTAACAGCACTCTATTTTCGTACCTGTTCGGTAGCGTACTAACAGTCACCCAGACTGATCTTTGGTCGATGGCTGCACTCGCAATAGTGATCTCCGTGTTCATGCTGATGTTCAGTTCAGAACTGGCCCAAATTACGTTCGACCCAGATCTCGCGCGAATTAACGGCGTTAGAGTTCACTTACTGAATCTCGGTTTGGCAGTACTTACTGGAGCGACAATCACCGTTTCGATGCGAGTAGTCGGGGTGCTGCTTGTTGGCGCACTCATCGTAATTCCTGTTTTGGTCAGCCTTCGGATCACAAAAGGGCTGAGTCGAACGGTGATCGCATCGTCAATAGTGGGAGTGTTCGTAGCGGTGGTCGGCATGGTTATCGCTTACTACGCAGATATAGCGCCTGGTGGAACGGTGGTTCTCACAGCGATAACACTATTGGTTGCGGTTGAGCTCGGAGCGTTCTTGTCACGGTCATTTGGTCGTCCCAGCCGCCATCTTGATCTTGCCAACCATTCTCACTCTCACGAGTCGCATGCACATGGCACTGCCGACGATCCCCACGCTGGGCAACACTCTCACTGATAGCAAAGGGTTCGCTAGTAAATCGCTTCATCAGTGTTTGAGCTGACCGCTGGAGTTTTTGCCAGCATAAAACTTGCTATCGAAATGATCAAAAGTCCTATTGTGATGGCGAACATTAGGTCGTACTTGCCCATCGAGTCGAAAATCAGCCCCGCCATTATGGGACCTAGGAAAATCGGTATAGCGATCGACATTCGAGTCAGTCCCATGATGCTGCCGAATTGTTTGAGTCCAAACATATCGAAAATTACGAGAGGGGTCAGAGCTCCCACTCCGCCCATGCCTAAACCGAAAACAACGATGGCGCCCCATGTGATTGCAGATCCGCCTGACACGAGTAGAACAGATAGTCCGACCCCCTGAAGAATCATAATGACAATAAATGACACGCGTGCAGTGATCGATTCGCTCAGTCGCCCAAATATCAACTTGCTGGAGGCGGCGAATATGGCAAGAACGATCATCATCGTCGCAGCTACCGCACCAGAGAATCCGACTTGCTCAAGGTGAGGAACCATCTGGCTCACAACTCCGGTTCGAACGAATTGCTGAAGAGTCATTCCGATCACCAAGAACCAGAACGTAGAAGTCCGTACTGCTGTAGAAACGGTCATGCCACCATTCAGATCTGTGTCACTGTCTCCTGGTCGGTTGGAAGGGGCCCAGCGTTTGCTTTGCTCCTGAGCAACATCTTCTGAGTTATCACGGATAATCAATAACGCAAGCATAGCCATGCCGATCAAGGCGATGCCCATAAGCCCCCAAGTCCACCTCCAGCCGACAAATCCGATTAGCCCAGCGATGATTGGAACAGCGAGTCCACTTCCGATGTTGTTGCCTGAGGTCACAATCCCCATCATTCGACCTCTTGCCTTAGGAAACCAAGTCAAGACCAGCCGACCCGCCGGCATCATTGTCGCCCCAGGCGTTCCTGCGAACATGATTCCGCTGAAGAGATAAAACTGCCAGAGCTCGGTCATGATCGACCGTAGAATGAAAGCACTCGCAACCAGAAGAATCGATACTGTCATCGTCCACTTTGCACCGAATCGATCCATCAAATTTCCTACGACCGGTGATAGGAAACTGGTCACAACTCCAATGCTTAGCGATACGTTGACTTGCGTACGAGTCCATCCGAACTCTTCTTCAAGCGGTTTAATGAAAAAACCAAAGGCGAACTGAACGGTTCCAAGCACGGCGCCGATCGACAGTGCTGATACTCCGATGATGTACCAACCCCGGTAAATGTTGCCGAGTCCAAATACGCCTTCGGATTTAGGTGACTTGTCGACTGAGTTCTCTGGGATTTGGATGCTCCATCCATGGCTCAAGCTTTGCATTATGGTGTTGCCAGTTATGAGCAACGGTCGAGATAGTACATTCGACCAGAAGATGATGTGAGAGGATCAGCGGACTAAGTAGACAAGTTATGTCGAACATAGGAGTGGAACACTCAGATTGATCTTTGGTGACTAAGGACGTGGCGGTGGGCCACCCCGGCCAAGATCAGTCGACTGGTAGTTATCTTCGTTCACTGTGCCTTTGTAACAGAGCGGGAAGTAGGGGAATCCCAAATCTCCATTGCCGTTAGTTAGCGTCGAGTGATAGTGATAAGTGCCCTCGGGAATCTCCGATGTGGACCCGAAATGTCCGTTGCATTCGTCGAGATCACTGAGATCCTCAACGTATACATAGTCTTCAATACCGTTGTAGCCATTTTCGCCAGATATCAATCTGTAGGAGGACGTAACTTCGACGGAATTTCCTGATTGATCTTGCTCATAGCTGCTGTAGATCGGGAATCCATCGAATGCGAATCCGATCACCTTTGATATGACTGATGAGGCGCTATCTAGAGTGTAACCGGCAATGTCTTGGCTATCCTCGTGCCAGTGCATACAGTTCGAATCGTAGTGGTAGTGATACTCACCCCCCGGGCCTGCGTGGCCCCCACAAATCCCTAGATCAACAGCTTGCCGATCTTCTACGAAGTACTCGTATTCCAACGCGACGGCATCTCCGCCTGGTCCTTCTTCTGGTCCATAAATAGCCACTCCAGTAACTGTGAAAGCAACGGCCCCTCTCTCGGGAGCCGCGACTGGATCGGCATTGGAAAGCTCAGGCTCTAGCGGAATGGTCCACTCCTGGTTTTGCTCGCTTGCACAGCAGCCAAGCGTCGATTCGAAATCATGATTTGGGATTCCGGTAGAAGTTATAACCAAGTTGTTGCCAACGACTTCTGTCGATACCGAGCAAGTTTGACTTCCGCCACCTGTGAGATCCTCAGATTCGACCGTCGCTGAATTACATAACCAAACATTAGCCCAAGCATCGTCGAGATAGACGATCTTAGTCGGACTTACAGATTCATTCACTGTTGTCGAACTAGGCTCGGTCACAATAATCGCAGTGGCAGTCGAGGTCATTTGGGAGTTGATGTCACCGATCACAGTTGTGGAAGTAGGAGGAATGACTACCAATGTCGCAATGGAAGATAAATCGGGAGTCACCGTGGGATTTGAGTCGATCATCGCTATAGCGTCGGAATTATCGGGAGGAGTTTCAGTTGATTCCAGAGACGGTTCGTTCGCAAGTTGAGTTGGAGTGCTCTGAATCGATGTGGTGAGTTCAACTGTGGGGATGGTTTGCGGCGATTGTATGTCACTTTGACAGGCGATCGATCCGACTACTAATATCGAAATTAGACCGCGCAAGAAAATTCTCATGATGTCCTTCATTTGTAATGACTACCTTTATCAAAACTAACGTTGTCAGCAACTTATGTCGCACATATTTCTTCCACATTCGCCTCGGAATCGAAAGTAATGTGATCACGATCAGTAGGGGTCAGTTCTGCCGACCAAGCTACTACTAAATCGACCAATTCAACAGAGATGAAACTTCTGATTACGTTTTCTAGGTAGCGAGCCGCGCCGAAGTGTGAACGAACGCCCTGAGCTAATAACGAGGATGATGTACAACCCGGCGTTGGTATCTTCGAGCTCGCAAGTAAAGAAGCGCCCATTGTTGGTAATGAACTGGCCTATTAGGAGTCGAAAACCTATTCTCTAATAGTTCTATAGCGAAGGCTCTGTCAGAGCCTAGTCGGCTGCACTCATACTGATCTGGGTGTAGCAGTAGCGAAGCCACTGGTGGAAGAACGTGTTTCGGTGCATCCGCCATCGGTTGACAGGGTTTGCCGGATCGAAGTTTTCCACGGGCAGCACAGATGCGTCATCGGCGTCTCTGATCGCCTCGTACGCCAATCGGGTGGAACTGTATTCCGGGTGCCCTTGATGCATTAGAACTCTCCGATCTGTAGTCTCAAAGATCGAATAACCCGACTCGGCTCCGTGCGCTAGAAGATTAATTTTTCCGTCATCCCGTGCTTGAATGAGCTCATCGTCTGACATACCAGCCATACGACTCTGTGGCGATAGGAATGCGTCGTCCATTGCACCCATGATGTAATGCGCTTGATCAAGATTTTCCAGCTCAAATACACCGAAAAGTTTCCGCTCGAAATCAATCTTGCCAATACCTTCCAAATACGCCAGTGCGAAAGCACCCCAGCAGATGCCAAAAGTGCTTGGAGTATTAGCCCGAGCATGCTTTGCAATTTCAGCGAATTCATTCCAATAGGCGACTTCCTCGAATTTCAGATGCTCGACCGGAGCCCCGGTAATGATCAATCCATCCAACGGTGAATCTTTGGTCGCTTCCGCATAACTCACGTAGTGATCGTCGAGATGACCCGGTTCCCAAGTTTTGTACTGGTGAGATTCCAGACGTATCCACACAGGTTCAATTTGCAAGACGGATAATCCGAGCGGTAACAGCAGGTTAAATTCGTACTGCTCTCCTAGCGGCATTATGTTCATGATGCCGATACGAAGCGGTCGAATATCCTGCTTTTCAGCCTGCGGAACTGGTACCCATTTCACGCGGTTCTCTTCGATCTGAGGAAGCGCGTGGTAGTTGGTTGGAAGAATTAACGTCATTTCAAAAATTGCCGGTCACGAACGAAACTAATCGCCCGTGATCGGCACTGTGATTTCTGTTTTATTAGTCGATTGCGTCAAAGGCAGACTGGAAGTCTTCTTTGATGTCTTCGATGTGCTCAAGTCCGACTGATACACGAACCATTGTAGGTGTGACACCGGAAGCCAACTGATCTTCTTCGCTCAGCTGCTGGTGTGTGGTCGACGAAGGATGAATCACGAGTGTCTTCGCGTCACCAACGTTTGCGAGGTGGCTTGCAAGTTTCAAGCTGTTGATGAATGTGACCGCATCCTCATGGCCACCTTTTAGTTCAAAGTTCAGCATCGCACCAAAACCGCGCAATGTGTATTTGCTAGCGAGTGCGTTGTATGGGCTGGACTTCAATCCGGGGTAGCTCACAGCTTTGACGTTAGCGTGTGACTCGAGCCAAGTCGCGAGTTCGAGAGCATTTGCTGTATGTCGTTCGATACGCAAGCTGAGAGTTTCGAGTCCCTGGATCAACAGGAACGAGTTGAATGGCGACTGTGACGGACCAAAATCTCGCAATCCTTCGAGTCTAGCTCTCATGGCAAAAGCCACGTTTCGACCCTCAGGAACACCGAGCATATTGCAGATGTCGCTGCCAAATCCAAACGCATCCCAATGCACAAGGCCGTGGTAAGCATCGCTCGGCTCTGAGAACAGCGGGAATTTGCCATTGCCCCAATCGAACGTACCGGCATCGACGATCACGCCACCGATGGTAGTTCCGTGCCCACCGATCCACTTGGTAGCGCTCTGGACTACAACGTCAGCTCCGTGGTCAATAGGTCGAATCAAAGCGCCACAAGCGCCAAGCGTATTGTCGACTACAAAAGGGATGTTGTGCTTCTTAGCTACAGCAGCGATCTTCTCGAAATCTGGAACATTGAATCGTGGGTTACCCATCGATTCAACGTAGATCGCTTTGGTGTTTTCGTCGATCAGTTTCTCAAATTCTTCAGCTGTGTCATCAGCAGCAAATTTTGTGGTTATACCAAGACGAGGAAACTGAGCCTTGAACTGGTTCCACGTTCCACCGTAGAGGTAAGGAGACGAAACGAGATTGTCGCCAGCTTGCATCATATTTGTGATGGCGATGAATTGAGCCGACTGTCCGGAAGCGGTTGCTAAAGCTGCCATTCCACCTTCGAGTGCTGCTGCACGTTTTTCGAAGACGTCAGTGGTCGGATTCATTATCCGGGTATAGATATTCCCGAATTCAGCTAGGCCAAAGAGATTAGCACCGTGCTCGGCACTGTCGAACACGAAAGACGTCGTCTGATAAATCGGAACTGCTCGTGCGTTTGTGGCAGGATCTGGTTCCTGACCTGCGTGTAGTTGGAGAGTTTCAAATCTGTAATCGCTCATAATTTTCCTAACCGACAAAAACTGGATATGTCTTCATGTTGAAAATGACTAGGGGATTCACGAATCCGAAGAAATTTCGGTGTACCCAATTATGACATCATCACCAGACATGTAAGTAATAAATAACATCAGAGTCATGATGGACGTATATGACCATCAATGTCGTTCGTTCCATCGAGAAGAATAGTACTGGATTCGAACCTCCTGTGGAACGAGGGATTTGAGTTCTGACAGAACCAATGGGAGATCCACATGCTCAAACATCGTGATCAATCGTATGCAGAGCACGAGTGTTATTTATCAAAAGGGCGCCCGAGGCTTTTATACTGGCATCCTAAATAGACCACGAACCTCTTAAAATATAACAACGGGAGCGGACCATCTGTACAAAAACGTACGGAGTGAAATATTCACGCTTAAATTTTATTATTGAGTCCCATAATTTGAAGTCTTCGACAGCCAGAATAAACGCGCCCCTGATGAATGGAAAAGTCCGTCCAGTTTTGCTCATCCTAGCAATTATTGGCATCCTGACGCTACTCAACGCTTGCAGCACCAACGACGGTAAAAGTGCTTCATCTTTTGCGTCTCCGGCGGCCACGGATTCACCGGTGTCCGCCATAACATCAGCTGCTGATATTTCTTCAATCGCTGAAATACCTCCTGCTCTCGTGACGAGGGAATTTACGCTCGCAGCAACTGATGTCACCTTCCCGGCAATGGTACCTAGCCAACTTCCCGCGGCTCCGGGTGGATTTATTAGACGTTGGGGTGTGTACGAAACAGCGATGGTGTGGGCTGTAGACAAGCCCGAACTCGAAAATCGCCTGATCACTGGATGGGAGATGGACCCCGACGGTCTCGGATGGATATTGGAACTAAAACAGGGAGTCCAGTTTCACGGCGGGTGGGGAGAGATGACCGCCGAGGATTTCGTTTGGAGTTTTGAAAACGAAATAAAAGAAGGCAGCATTCATTCTGGCATCGGGCTGGCGAGAGCCAACGAAGCCAGCGCTACAGCAATCGATACATATACGGTCAGCGTCCGACTCACCCGACCAAACTCGTTCTTCTTCAATGCCTTCTTTAGTAATGGCGCCGGTGCGTCCATGAAAATCTTTAGTAAGAAGCGAATCGAAACCCTCGGCATTGACGACGCATTCCTCGACCTATCTGGTGGCACAGGCCCATTTGTATTCAAAAAATGGGCACAGGGGGAAGAGGTGATTCTGCAATCGTTCGACGGGTATCACGGCACCCCGTCTCAAGTAACGACTGTCCATATCCTAGAAATCAAGGAAACAGCTACCCAGATTGCGGCTCTAAAATCCGGGCAGGTCGATGCCAGCCTGGTTCCAGCACCTCTCGCCAAAGATCTGGCAAAAGAACCGCATTTAGGTACTCGCTCGTTTGGGATCCCCGGGTCGCAAAGGTTATATCCACAGGGCCAGTTCTGCATGGAAACGACTCTGTCGGGTGAAAGTCTCGATCCGTACCCTAGGCCCGGCTATGATCCGAGCAAACCGTGGGTTGGCGAATGCGGCAATCCGGTTTCTGAGGAGAATGCACGGCTCGTTCGATTGGCCATGTCGATGTCAATAGATCGACAGAGTATCGTCGACAATTTACTCGGAGGATTCGGACGTCCCAGTTACTTGCCCGAAGTTCTCCCACCACTCCTGGACACCGTCTGGCAGGACAAGTGGTTAATCCCATACGATGTAGGTGCCGCTAAGAATCTGTTGGCCGAAGCCGGATACCCGGACGGATTCGACGCCCTTGTACGCATCACGACCGGTTCGCACCCACTGGAGATCGAAATGGGTCAGGCTGTAGCTCAGTTTTTGCAGGCTCTTGGTGGTGAAATTCGAACAGAAGTGCTCACGTACTCGGGGAATAGACCGTCAGTAGTAGCACGCGAGAGAAGCGATCTTTGGTTCCGTTCCAGCAGCGCCGGGACCGCCGAGCCGCCTGAACTTACTCAGTTGCGACGCAACCCGGAAAACGCCTTCAACCCCGGTCTGGAAATAGAGGAACCTCTGGCGATTATTCGACAGATGGATTCGCTCATGTCCGAGGACGAATTAAATCGAATTCGTGAGCAACTCTATGATGAATTCCGACATAATCAGTGGATCATACCAGTCGTATTGGCCGACCAAATTCTGGGGATCAATACCGACAAAATTTTGGAATGGAAGATGACGACTGGTAGCGGCTATCTTGGCGATTTCCAGAACATAAAATTTAAGTAAGGTCGAACTGCAAATTGCGATTCCTAGTCGGGAGAATCATTGCAGGCATCGTCACACTAATGGTTGTGACAATGCTGGTGTTCGGGCTGTCTCGAATTAGTGGCGACCCACGATCACTCCTGATTTCCGAAGATGCAACAATCGATGTGTGGGATGAACTGGGCCGAGAGATGGGTCTGGATCAACCGGTATACCGCCAGTACCTGATCTATGTCGGCAACCTGTTTAGGGGTGATCTGGGTAACTCGACACTCCAACGTAAACCAGTTACCGAAATTCTATGGTCTCGTATCCCGAATACAGTCAGACTTGCGTTCGCATCATTCCTATTTGCATTGCTCCTTGGAATCCCTCTTGGGGTCCTTTCAGCCGTGAAACACGGGCGATGGTGGGATCGGGGAATCCGGGCATTTGCAGTACTGGGCCAGGCATTACCGGTCTTCTGGATTTCTCTAGTGCTCATCTACGTATTTTCCGTCGGATTGAGATGGGTTCCTGTCTCAGGAAATGCCGGATGGACGTCAATTATTCTCCCGACAATCGCACTCGGTTGGTTTGGGGCTGCCGGTCAGGTGAGAATTCTGCGTTCTTCGATGTTGGAGGTACTTAATTCAGAGTATGTTCAGTTCGCACGCGCTAAGGGACTGCCATCACGAACCGTTATTTGGAAGCATGCGTTCCGCAACGCGTTGATTGGGCCTATTACGTTTGCTGCTGTAACCCTGGCTGGCATGGTTACAGGTTCAATCGTAGTAGAAACAGTATTTGCGTGGCCCGGCTTGGGGTTACTGGCGATCCAAGCTGTAAACAATTCTGATTACCCAATTTTGCAAGGGTTGATACTCCTCGTAACTCTGGTCTACATAGTTGTTAATTTGATGGTCGATATTTTGTACATGATTGTCGACCCTCGGATTCGAATCTAGTGATGAGTCCCAGTGTTCAGTCCGAGCCAACCACCATGACGCATATGGCCGTTATTGGTGAAAGCCACCGGTTCCACCGGTGGCCTGTAATTCCTGTTGTCGTGCTTTCCATTCTGATTATGTTGGCCGTTTTTGCACCGGTGATAGCTCCTTATGACGCAAAGCTCGGAGTGCTTGAAGACCGCCATATTCCACCGATGCTATTTGGCGGCGATTCCGATCACATTCTAGGAACTGATGGACTGGGGCGAGACATTTTCAGCCGCATCGTTCATGGAGCCCATATCTCCATATTGACCACGGCGGTGGCCTTAGGCATCGGTGGCACCGTGGGTACCTTCCTGGGTATTTTGTCCGGTTACTTTGGCGGGTGGGTGGATGAACTCATCATGCGTATCGTCGATATCAAATATTCCGTGCCTTTGATATTGATTGCTCTATCTATGGCAACAATTTTGGGATCAAGCATTGGGCTTCTATTTGGGCTATTAGCCTTTATGGTCTGGGGGCAATTTGCGCGCCAGGTTCGTGCCGAAGTTCTCAGTATCGTGAAGATGGATTACGTGGTGGCTGCACGCTCTTCTGGGGCATCACCAGCCAGGGTTATGTACCGCCATATTTTGCCCGGTGTGGCTGGAACAGTGGCCGTAATCGGCAGCTTGCAGGTGGGCGCTGTTGTACTCACGGAATCATCGCTGAGTTTCCTGGGTGCTGGCGTTCCTCCTCCGACCCCCTCGTGGGGCTCTATGGTCGCAGAAGGTCGTCTCTACATCGATACGGCGTGGTGGGTCAGCCTAATCCCCGGAGTATTCATCGCACTGTTAGTTGTATCAGTAACGCTTCTGGGAGACTGGATTCGAGATCACTGGGATCCACAGTTCAAGTAGATCTTACGTTGATCAAACTGGTTTCATCGAGGTGAGTTCAAACAGAACCGTGTTTTAGCGCTTAAGGCTGCCAGTCTTGGCCGTCGACGATTAGGGCCTCGATCGCCGCTATTCCTGAACGGTTGATCTTGACTCGAACCTCTACTTCTTCAGCTTGTTCTATTTCGAGACCGCGTCCCTCGGGAATGAAGTACTGTTCAACGCCGTATTCGACGGTGATCACATCGCTATTTTTCGTGCCAACTTTTCCTTTTATAAAAAGATCGGTTCGACCTGATGGTTCATCAGTTTGTACATCGAGAGAGGATTCGTCGCCATCGATATTCGAAAGCGCTACATACACCGTATCCCCATTATTGACTTCGCCTAGTAGTCGATATATTTTCGAACCTTGATTGACCTGTGTGCTGCCGAGATTGCTGATTTCATAACGTAAAGTCACGTATTCGCCCTTGAAAAGATCGCGTGGATCAACCGGAACTGTTTGCAATATAGCGGTTCGGCCTACAGCGAGAATCGTTTCCCTATAACCGACCAGCCCGAGCAGGAATACGATCTGTAGAGCTATTACCACGATGAAGAGACGTTTGACTTTGAAAATCATTGTGTGACCTCCATCATTCCGAACTGGCGCAGCAATCTACGCCTTGCACGTTCCATGCCGTAGCCAACCCCGAGCAGCAGTAGCCCCCCAACGATGAACGCCAATGAAGTATCGAGCATGTCGACAGTAAGTTCGATGTAGCGTGTCGAAAGATCGATAACGAAGAACACTATTCCGATGTTTACGAATGCTTCACGCTTGTTGATTACGCCGAGAGCGATAATTCCGAGTATCTGAATTACCAATAGCAAGTTGAAAACGACGACGTATGGTGCTGCTGATTCGAAGGTATGAATTGCAATAAACCAGCCTGCAATGACGGTCAAAGTGATTATCGCTGGTTCAAGTAATCTTGCAGAAGGTCGTTTTTCAAATCGGATGGATGTCCGATTGGTCATCACGAGCGAAACTAACGTTATTACGGATACGACTGCGGCGAGCGCTATGTATCCACCGGACATCTCTGAAATATTCACCGATGAGTTTCGTGAGTAATCTTTCACCACTTCGTCGAAAGTGAACATGTACGTCACGACTATCGTCAGAAGTGCTCCGCCAACCAGATAGGGGGCAGCGAAGAACTTTGTGCTCGCTCTTTGCAAGTGTGCGAGACCAATCGAATAGATCGCTGCGCCTGCAAACAACAGAATAGCGGTCACCAGTAATCCACTCACTGAATTATCGGTTTCCGACGCTGTTTTCCACGAAATACCAACGACAAAAATACCAACAGCCATGACCGTAATTGCCTTTGATTTGGCAATATAGGCGAGTGGTAATACGCCAATGAACCACCAGATCAACAGATCTGGATTGTCGGTGGATAGGTGGTAACTTTGGGCCACGAGGAATACGTTGGCTCCAAACCAGGCCGCCCCAGCGAACATAATCGCTCCACCTACACGTGGATAGCCTCGAACGAATTGGAACTGGTAAGCAACCCAGTACGTTGCGGTTTGTCCCCCGATGAGTAGGGCTAGCTTTGCTATGACTGGAATGCCCTGCCAGTTGGCTGCAATGAACGAGATTATTCCCGCGCCAATCAGGATGGCCCCGAGTGTCGAGAGTACGACGATAAGTCGACTAAACCGTATTCCTAGCCGGATGGGATCCTCAGGTGCTGCTTCAAAGTTGATAATCGATTCGGATTGATCATCAGTAATCAGGCCTGATTCACGCCACAGGTTGATCCTGCCTTTTAGCCAGCTCTGACGCGAGTCCGATTGAACAGTGGAGATAATTTCAGATCGTTCGAATATCTCGCCATCATCTTGAGCAGAATCGTTATTTGGGGTTTCTGATGTCATGTATTCAAACTGTACGGGTACTTCATTACGTGATCACTACCGTCAATTAGTCGGTTCTGGCAGAACCATAAATGCAAACGGAGGATGTTGGCATTTTCAAAATTATGTAGCCACCTTGCTTCACGGTTCAAGGCAGGTAAGTGTGGCGATCGATCTGCCACAAAGTAGGATATGTGAGCAGTTAAGTGGTCACCCTTGTTGAACAACCCATTATTTGGCGTTGAGTGCGTTCGGGGATTACCGCAACCAGGGCCGTAATTAGAGCAATCGGTTAATCGGAAAAATTGATTAGAAGTAGGTCGGTCACAGTTGCGTGTCCATCCTGATACGTGGCTCATCTGCCAGAACTCTCAAAAACAAAGATCTATTAAACGAATATGGCCCTACCCGAAAATTCGAGAGGCAGGGCCATATTTTGTGTTCTTGGTAGAGACGGGGGAGAGTTAGGCTGGCGTGTAAATACCGTTGAACACCAATTCCCTGTTGTCCACAAGATGAGTGGAAATTAGTAATTCCAAATATGCCGGCATCCAACATAAATGACTTAATAATGATTCCTGCCCACGAGCAGGCGAACCTGGTTGCTCGGAGAGAAGTATCTCCAGTCGAGTTGTGCGAGACCGCAATCGAGCGCATTGAACACCTCGATCGCAGGATCGGAGCGTTTATCACCGTTGCGTCTGAACAGGCACTTGAGGCCGCAAGAGCCTCGGAGAGCCGGGCAAATTCGGGCAATTTACTAGGACCTCTCGACGGTGTGCCTATCGGCATCAAGGACATTGAGGCCACCGCCGGTATCAGAACTACCGTCGGGTCGCGTGTGTTCGAAGACACTGTTCCTGACTTCGATTCGATAGTGGTCGAACGCGTTCGTGCGGCCGGTATGGTCGTTATCGGCAAAACAAATACGCCCGAGATTGCCATCCATATGGGCACACTGACAGATAACGCTGTTCGGGGGCAGTGTCGAAACCCCTGGGATCTAAACCGGACAACCTCTGGTTCTTCTGGGGGATCAGCCGCAGCCGTCGCTGCAGACATGATTCAAATTGCCATCGGCAGTGATGGGGGCGGATCCATTCGAATCCCGGCGTCATTCTGTGGTGTATTCGGTTTGAAGCCGTCGAACGGACGCGTCCCACGAGCCCGTGGGCTCGGGAGACCAGATCCGAACCAGTTCTCACAGTCTGGTCCAATGACAAACGACGTTCGTGATGCCGCGCTTCTTCTTCAGGCGATATCGGGACCACATCCGGCGGATCCCCAGCAGCAGCTGCGCTCAATGCCACCGAACTTCACGGCCGGTATTGGTGAAAGCTTGAAGGGATTACGCGTTGGCTTTTCATCAGACTTCGGATACGGAGCGGTCGATCCTCAAGTCCTCGATCAAGTTATGTCGGGACTTTCGACCTTCGAAAAGCTAGGAGCCAACGTTGAACAGTCGGAAATAACCCTCGAAAGCCATCTCGCCGACAGTTTTTGGAAAATATTCGGTGTCAACGCTTATGTCCAGTATGGCCACCTCTTGGCTGAAGACGCTAACTTGCTTACAGATGGAGTACAGGAAGTCTTGAGCCGTGGCAGCGAGATCGCCGGTCATGAATATGCTACTGCACTGCGCGCGGTTGCAGAACTTCGAATGAAGATCGACGCTCTGTTCGAGCGCTTCGATATATTGGTTACACCTACGACATCGGTGACGGCGTTTGAGCCTGGCCAACGACCATCGGAAGTTGCCGGAATGATGGTGGATTCCGCATACGGTATTTTTCCGTTCACGTACATCTTCAATATGACTGGTCACCCAGCTGCCTCCGTCCCATGCGGCTTTGTCGACGGATTGCCCGTTGGCATGCAGATTGCCGGGCGATTCGGCGATGAAGGGATGGTTCTCAGAGCATCAGCGGCATTTGAACAGGCCCGGTCATGGCGCAATACCAGGCCTTCTCTATAACTCAGGCAGGGGATAGTTTTGGTACCAGATAAGAAGACAGCGTAGATGTGGGCGTTTAGCGGTTCTGTATTGGAATTGCCTTCCCCCCCATCAATCACACGTCATGGGACCTATTAGAACCGGCGAGGAGAGGTTCCCTGAGGTCAGTCGAAGGGGCACCTCTCCGGCATCACACGTGGTCGTATCAAATGTGGCATCATTTGCGCATGAAATATGGAATCGCCGCCACAACATCCGTCATGCCCGCCACAACTCCCCAGTCGCAAGCAGACTACGTCCGACGAATGGCTCGAACAGCAGAAGACGCAGGATTCGACTCTGTGTGGATCAGCGATCGTACGGTTTATCCGAAAGACCTAGCCGCTAGGTACCCGGACGAGTTCGGGCTCGGCAAAGCAGATCCCTCAGCGCAAAACGTTCTGGAAGCTGTAACCACGCTCAGCTATATCGCAGGCGCCACAACACGCGTCAAAGTCGGAATGAGCGTGTTGGTTCTGCCGTTCAGGCATCCCGTGCTCAACGCCAAAATGCTCACGACTCTGGACGTTCTCTCTGGTGGCCGGCTCATCGCCGGGTTCGGAACCGGTTGGATGCCAGAAGAGTTCGCCACGATGAACGCAGATTTTGATGAGCGAGGCCGCGTCACCGATGAGCACATTAACGCCTTCATAGCCCTTTGCCAGGGTGAGGAATACAAGGGCTCGATAACAAGCACCGCGGGCATGACATTCTTCCCTCGGCCGTTGCAGACGCCGCACCCACCCATATGGATAGGCGGCAACTCAAAAGCGGCCATACGACGAGCAGTGCGCCACGGCGATGCCTGGCACGGAATCGGGCAATCTCCATCCGAAGTCTCGAACACCAGGAATGCCATTGGCACACTGTGCGAAACGGAAGGTCGTCCCCCTTCAAAAGTAGCAATAACCCTCCGATCAACCCTCGTCATGGACCGAGAAGTGTTGGATGAAACCGGCCAGCGAAAGACTCTCACCGGCAGTCCCCAGCAGATCCGAGACGACCTGGATCAATACCAGGACGCCGGTCTCGACTACCTCATCCTATCCATCGACCAACCAACAGAAGATGACACCGCCCAAGCGGCCTTCAGCTTCGCAAAGCTAGCGAAGCTGTAACTCTCAGGACAGTACTGAGACCAGTGAAGCTACTCACGATTCAAATTGATGCCTGTCCTACCACTGGCGGGGTTCAGCACGATCGAGATTCTCAACAGCTGACGATTGATAAACCCAAAAAGAAGAAGGCCCTGCCCTCCGAAGCGAGAGGGCAGGGCCTTCTTTTGTGTTCTTGGTGGAGACGGGGGAGAGTCGAACTCCCCGTCCAGAAAGGTTCCCGGTTTGACTTCTACGAGTGTAGCCGTCGGTGTTTTTCTCGTCGCAACACCCGCCCCATCGGCGTAGCAAGCGTAGCGACCAGCTAGTGGAGCCTTAGTTGTTTGTCACTAGCTACCCAAACAACGCAGTCTGACTTTTCAGCTTTCGTATCTAACCCGTCAGACGGGGGGTAGAACGAAAGTCGTTGCCCTTAGGCAGCGAGAGCGAATTCACGTTCGCCGTTTATGTTTTTGCCGCTTTTTACGTGGTGCACGGCGCCACGACCCGCGATCGAGCGGTGATCTCCCTGTCGAAACCACGCGTCCCCAAGTACACCTCTCAGTCTATAGCCTCTGGCATTACAGGTGAATGGTGATTAATACGAGGGTAGGGTGGAACTACAATACGAACCGCCCGGTATAGGATTTCTGTTTCGAAGTACAGAGATAAAACTTAGCCATTGCGAACGGCCATACCCATCGAGCTACCACTCCTGATCCGCAGCCCATTCGATACCATCGAACCAATATTCGACTCAACGACTTATCGACCTATCAGAGAACTCGCCAAACCATGAAACTACCTTCCGATTTCGATCCTTCCGTCAACCTCATAGCGCATCAGGAAGAGAACGGATTGTTCCATTCCGGTCATAGCGTCGGCTGCGCTCGCTGAGTCGTTGATGAGGGACAGTTCGTGGAGCGATGTATCGACCGTGGAACAGATAATAGCCGCGGTTCTTTATTGCCAGATTACTGACGAAGACGATCCGCATTTCGGGAATTTTCTTTGGGAGAAAGAATCAGAAGTGGTCGAGGATTTGAACGCCGTTGAATTCATGATGTTTCGCTTTATTCCGCTAGCAGCGGAATTTTCTGATCGTCCCTCATCAGAAACAAGAGATCGGATGCGCGTTGCTATTCGAAACGGGATGACAGCGATTGCTCGAATTGATATCGACCTGATGTACACAAACATAGTTCTCAAAGACATATGTAACTCGAGTCTCGGCCGCGCGTTGTTGGGCGATAAAGAAATCGCTGAACGCGGGTACTTGAAGCTGAAACGGTGGTTCGATCGAACTCGCAACTCTGGCATTACAACCGAGTACAACAGCCCGCCTTACACGAGTCTCGCCATCGAAGTTCTAGGCAGACTGGCGTCGAATACCACCGATGAAAATACTCGTGTTCTTGCGACAATCGCAGCTGCCAGAATAGCGTTGAGTGCGGGCCTGCGAATCAACTCGGAAAATCGCAGGTGGGCAGGTCCTTTCGGCAGGGCGTACCGTGAAGCTGTTTTGGCCGAAGGGCCGCTAGAAGCTGGTTGATGCCGGGGGGCTTGCCCCCAACTGGATGATTCACGTCATAGACCAACGTGCGCTGCCACAAGACTCTGCCGAGACTTCAGATGTTGATAGCCAGACTGTTGTTTCGACCCATCACAACAGATCATTTTCGCTCGAAGTTGGCGCGCTGGAGTTATTAACTCAGTCGAATCTATTCATTAAAGATTGGCGACTCGCTACTTGAGTTCGGATATGGAGATGCATGGCTCGTCTCGATACCAGATCTCGAGCTCTGCGTAGCGGGGATTAAAAGGCGATAAGCCGACAAACGTTACGTTGACTACTAACCGCGGCAAGCAGCACTATCAGGCGATGACAACGGGACTAATTGTCTGGAAGGGTGACGACATTGACGTCATATCAATACCACCGGGCGTGGGTTCAGATTTCGACTAAATCTTCGAGCGCATTGCGCGGTCGATCTCGCGCTTGGCGTCGCGCTCTTTGATCGTGTTTCGACGATCTACCTGGCGTTTACCTTTTCCAACTCCAACCAATAATTTCGCCACTCGGTTTTTGATGTAAACCTTTAGGGGCACGATTGTCTGACCATCGCGGTTCGCCTGGTCATACAAGTGTTCAAGCTGTTTCTTCTTCAGAAGAAGCTTTCGCGAGCGGGTAGGGTCGTGCTGTCCATGCTCACCGGCAGGAGCATAGCCGGGGATGTGAGCGTTCTCGAGCCAAGCTTCGCCGTTCTTGATGTAAACGTAACCTTCAGCAATGCTCATTCGACCCTCGCGAGCCGATTTAATTTCGGAGCCGAGCAACACCATTCCCGCTTCGAACGTTTCGTTGATGAAATAGTCGTAGCGAGCACGTCGATTCGTTGATAGTGCGCGTTGTGTGTCGGTATCAGCCATTATTCAATCTTATGCAATCAAACAAGAAACAGCGAGGATACTTGATCACAGAAATTGGTGAACATGTCGACTCAAGAGCTCTGAATATATTCCAATAATAAAGCCCTCTTGTAAAACGAGAGGGCTTTATTGGTTGTCAATTTGTACGGTGAATTTCGATCACTTACGGTGCTGCCGAAACCTGACCCAACTGGAAATCGAGCTGTTTGATAGCAGCCTGAAGCTGAGGGTCTCCACCTTCAGCTGTCTGCGAGTTGAGACCCGCCCCAGCTTCTTGGTCGAACTCAACAACAACGTCTGGGTCGATTCCAATCTCTTCGATCATTCGGCCGTTCGGGGTGAACCAACGACCGATCGTCAGATACACGCCACCACCGTTGGAGAGCCCACGGAGTAGGTTGACACTGCCTTTGCCGTACGTGTTAGTTCCGATGGCAACCGTCCGACCGTGGTCTTGCAGTGCTCCGGTGAGAACTTCAGATCCACTAGCTGAGAAATTGTCTACCAATGTCACCAGTGGAATATCGGGGAAATGTCCGCCTTTTTTGACTTTCCAATCTTCCCTGTCGCCACGTGAATCGACTTCGTAAGTAACCAATCCGTCAGTCAAAAATTCAGAAGCGACGTTCACCGTGGACGACAATAATCCACCAGGGTTACCCCTCAAATCGAGAATGATGCCTTTGGCGCCATCGTCGATTAACTGCTGAACACCTTCTCGAACTTCTTTGGGAGTTTCTGCGGTGAACTGTGCAATTCTGATACGACCGTAATCAGTATCGGCAACCTCCATAACAGTCACGCTAGGATCGTCGATCGTGTCCCGAGTTATTGTTATGTCAACTGGGTCCAGGCTGCCAACATGCTCGACGGTTAGAACAACATCCGTGCCTTTTTCGCCACGAATCTTGTTTACGGCCTCGAGAACGCTCCATCCAAGAGCGTCTTCGCCATCAACGGCCAGAATTCGGTCACCAGCCTTAATGCCGGCTTTCTCAGCCGGAGTGTTTGGCAGCGGCTTCGTAATAATTACACCGTTGCGGTCAGGTGATGCCTCGACCTGTGCGCCAATGCCACCAAAGTTTCCTTGGAAACCGTCTTGGTCGATCTTGAAAGTTGAAGGTGGGATGTAAGCCGTGTAACGGTCGTCGAGAGCATCTAACATTCCGATTACAGCCGCTTCGGCCAATACGGCCGGATCGATCTTTTCTTGAATCACATACTCGCTTACAAGGATCGAGTAGGTCTCCCAAACGATTTGGAGACCGTCAGGGAGCGCAGCGGGCTCATCAGCTATAGGTTTAGGCGTCTGGGTCGCTTGCGTGCCGTCTGCGAGTATGACCGGACCGTCATTCCTAGAAGCTTGGCTTTCATCATCAGAACTACTGCAAGCAACTGTGATGAGCAATGCAGTGACAGCCACAGCTAGCAGAATTACGAGGCGAGTTGGATATGATCGTGTTGACGAGAATTTCATTTTGTTTGTGGTGCCGGTTGGACCGAACTCCGGACACGACGGAGTGGAAGTTGGGCAGACGAACCAAGCGGGCGGCGTCTGTTGTATGAGCTAACTATCTAAATGAGGATACGCTCGTGCTGCAATTTTCGATGTACGGTTGTGCCCGTAATTCAGTCGGCGGAAAGAGGCATACAAGCGTTGAATCACGATTGAACGCACCGCCAGCTTTACATAACAATGATAGTGCGACGTGCTGTTGCAGTAGACCTGACCTGCCCCCTCTCGTTTCGCTAGGCGGAATTTAAACTTCGTTACTAACCAGATCTGCTGCGTCTTCGGTATCTTCTTGTTCTACCTGAATAACCCCGACTTGAGCCTCGATGGCATCTCGTAGGTCAACAAGCCCCCAGCCTTTTGTGGCTGATGTGGTTACAACTCGTGAGAATTGAGAAACGTCGATATGATCAAGCACACTCAAACTAAGAGGTTCTTCGGCTGATCCTGCTACAAGGTCGAGCTTATTTAACACCAAAATTCGAGGCGTGTTTTCTATTCCCATGTCCGAAAGTTGATCCGATACGACCTGAGCTTGTTCCGCTGCGTACGGGCTTGAAATATCGACAACTTGTATTAACAAGTCGGCTTCCAAAGCTTCTTCCAGAGTTGCACGGAACGCCGCTACCAGGATCGGGGGAAGCTTGTGGACAAATCCGACGGTGTCGCTCAGAGTCGCCGAAGTTCCAGAAGGAAGATATAGACGCCTCGTTGTTGTATCCAACGTCGAGAACAATTGATTGCGCTCGATCACACCTGACGAAGTAATTGTATTGAACAGCGCCGACTTACCAGCATTCGTGTATCCAACCAACGAAACGATCTTGGCGTCACCACCCGTCCGTTGCAGCCGCTGCTGATGTCGTTGAGATGCAACCTGGGCAATCTCTTTCTTCACCCGTGACAACTTACGACGAACGAGACGTCGATCGGTCTCAATCTGGGTTTCACCCGGACCTCTAGTGCCAACTCCACCACCAAGACGTTCCAAGTGAGACCACTGACCGGCAAGGCGTGGCAGCAAATATTCGGTCTGCGCAAGTTCGATCTGCAACCGACCTTCACGAGAACGAGCTCGCTGAGCAAACACATCGAGAATCAGAGCGGTTCGATCGATTACCTTGACCCCGAGCTTGTCTTCCAATGACTTCTGCTGGGTGGGAGATAACTCGTCGTCGAAAATTACGACGTCAACATCCGTGTGCTTCACCATGTGCTGAAGTTCTTCGATCTTCCCTTTACCAATGTACGTGCGCGACGGCTTGTTCATCGTCTGTGTCACACGATCGATCGGATTCGCCCCAGCAGCGCGTGCTAACTCAGAAAGTTCAGCAAGTGAGTCGTCGAGCGCCCAGTAATCGCCCTCGCTGCGCACGCTGACTCCCACCAGAATCGCTTTTTCTCGAGATGGACCTGTCGAATGTGTGCGTTTTTTTGCCATAAGGCCGATTTTGCTCCCGGCTATTACCGAGCTAAGAGTTGACTCGAAGCTGGGCCAATCTACGAAGTCCTTCATCGATCTGATCATCAGGGATCGTCAGTGAAAGTCTTATGTACCCCTCACCACCTGGGCCGTATCCATTACCCGGGGTCACTACGACGTTTACTTCGTCCAGCAGCTTCTGAGCGAACTCGGCTGAAGTGTAACCCTCTGGAATTGGAGTCCAGATGTATAACGCTCCCTTTGGAGCAACAGCCGGCACACCAATCTCGTTCAATACCGAGACTACCTTGTCGCGGCGCTTTCGATATACCTCGTTATTGTTATCTAGCCAATCGGACGGCAGATCCAGCGCAGCAATACCCATCTCCTGATTCGCCTGCGACAAGCCGGAGTCGATATTCGACTTCACGCGCATTAGCGCATTGACCATTTCAGGGTTACCGGAAGCAAAGCCCACACGCCAACCAGTCATGTTGGCTGTTTTGGATAGTGAGTGGAACTCCATGGCGATGTCCATAGCGCCCTCTGCTTGCAACACACTCGGTGCTACGTACCCGTCGTACGTGACCTCTGTGTAGGCTGCGTCGTGAAGCAAAGCGATATCGAACTCTTTGCAGTACTTCACGGCTTCATCGAAAAAGCTAAGAGGGGCTACCGCACCAGTTGGATTGTTTGGATAGTTAATCCAGAGTGTCTTCGCTTTCTTCGCAACGTCGGTCGGAATATCAGTAAAGTCGACCAGATAGCCGTTTTCTTCCTTGAGTGTCACAAAGTGCGTCGTGCCACCTGCGAACATCGTGCCAATCTCGTAAACAGGGTATGCAGGGTCGGGACTAATGGAAATGTCGCCAGGGTCAATGAAACACATCGGAGCGTGGGCAATGCCCTCTTTGGCACCGATTAGGTTGATCACTTCGGTCGCAGGATCGAGCTTCACGCCAAACCGATCGTCGTAGAACTTTGCTACTCGAGCTCGGAACTCGGGAAGTCCTTCACTCTCGGGATATTTGTGGTTCGCAGCTTTCTTAGACCCCGCTACCAGAGCGTCCAGAACTGGGTCTGGAGTCGGCATGTCAGGATCGCCGATGCCGAACGAAATCACTTCGATTCCCTGCGCCTTCTTGGCGGCTATCGCTCGGGAAATGCCCACGAAAAGATAAGGAGGGAGATTTTCAACGCGTTCAGCAAATTTCATTCGAATTGTTCCGTTGCTCTTTGTGCTAATAGTTCTTTTTAAGGTGTTTGACGTTCAGGATCGTAAAGGCAAATCAATCGTAAACGAGAGATTAGACCTAATGCGACTTATTCGGCAGATTATTGGTGCGAAGAAATAGCCGAGTTAATCGGGCCAAACACCTGTGAAAACTTCGACTGCAGGGCCTTCGAGGAACGCCTCGCCCTTTTCGTCCCAAGAAATTTGTAAAACTCCGCCATCGACAATTACATCTACTACGTCATCTACCAGTCCGTGCGCTCGCGCCGCCGCAGCCGAAGCGGTCGAACCTGTGCCAGATGACATCGTTTCGCCGGCGCCACGTTCAAATATCCGAGCCCGAATCTTCGAACGGCTGATTACGTTCACTATTTCGAAATTAATTCTGTTTGGAAACAATTTGTGACTCTCAACAAATGGACCAACTGCAACCAACGGAAAGTCTTTAACAGATTCTTCCATGACTACCACTGCGTGTGGGTTTCCGACAGCAAGGCAAGTGACTTCGAGTTCTCGCTCACCGGCCTGTATCGGGAATTTTTTAATGATGTCGAGATCGCCAGTTTGCGTGGTATCCACCGGGATTTCAGAAGGAACGAACGTCGGTACACCCATTGCCACTTTGGCAGCGATCATCTTGTCGCCTTCCATAGTTGGCCAAACGGTTCGCACTCCACCGCCCGTTTCGACAGTCATGCCGTCTTCGGCCGGGAGTGCAATTTTTCGATCGATGACGAACTTCGAGAACAGTCGAATGCCGTTTCCGCTCATCTCTGCTTCGGAGCCGTCTGGGTTGTAGACCCGCATCCTGATATGAGCTATTTCGGAGTCCTGTACGAGAACGATTCCATCGGATCCCACACCAAAAGCTAGGAGGCTCATTTCTTTCGACAGAGCACCCCAATCGCGATCAATCCCGCGACCATCGATGGCGATGTAGTCATTGCCAGCGCCATGTAACTTTGCGAACTCGAGGGTCATAGTCTCTCCTGAAGATTGTGAGCAGATTGTCTGTACAGTCAACTGATTCTATGGTCGATCAAGCCAAACTGCGAATTTGATACATCAGACGTAAATTAGTGTTGTGTTTTGGGTATAACTATCTAGGAAGGCGAGTGATATTCACTTGTTGTCGTGCCAATCGCTTATTGAGGAGAGAACAGATTTTGAGGTCTCTTGTGCATCATATGTCATGTCGAACCAGTTGATTCGAGCGTCGTCTTGTTTGAACCAATTGCTCTGCTGTCTAATCAAACGATTCGTGGCCACAGCGGTAAGTCTTACTGCCTCTTCCAGATCATGTCGCCCTTCCAGATGGTCGATCATCTGCCGATAACCAATCCCGCTCAAGGCTCTAGTTTTGTCTGAGTAGCCGTGTGCGAGTAATCCTTCGACTTCCGCCACCCATCCCGATGCCTTCATTGCAGCTAGGCGATGAATAACGCGAGTGTGAAGAACTGATCTCTCCACATTCAATCCAATGATGAAATGGTCAAACGGTGGCTCATCTGCTTTTGAACGATTCGAGTCACTTTCACCTGATTCGCTAAGGGCACGTTCTATTGCTCGAATCACTCGTCGTGGATTCTTCAGATCAGTAACTTTGGCGACTTCAGGCGCAGTGTCGTTCAATTGTTGCGCTAAAGATTCAATGCCATCTGTGCTCAACCTCGATTCTAGTTCGGTCCGTAACTCTAGGTTGGGCTCGATTTCAGGAACTTCCCAACCCTCAATGATCGCCCATATATATTGACCCGATCCACCAACTAATATCGGTAACTTGCCTCGACTAGTAATGCCTGAGATTACCGATCTTGCAGTCCTCAAATACTCACCAAGGCTGAAATGCTCATCAGGATCGAGGATGTCGATCAAATGGTGAGGTACGCCTTTGGTTTCTTCGCTGCTTGGCTTGGCAGTTGCAACATCCATTCCTCTATAGAAGAGTCTGGAATCAACGTTAACTACCTCGCCATCGAGTTCAAGCGCTAGATCGACGCCAAAAGCCGTCTTACCAGTCGCTGTTGCGCCGATAACAACAAGCAACTTAGGTTTGGATGGTGATGTTTGGTGGATCAAGCGATACCAGCCGGCAAATTAGTTTGAGCTAGCCGCTGATATCAACTTTGAGAACTCGTCGGCTTTCAGACTTGCACCGCCAACGAGGGCGCCATCGATGTCCGGCTGAGCCAGTAACTCGGTGACATTTCCAGAATTCACACTTCCACCGTACAAAACTCGAACTGAATCGGCAGCATGAGGTGCAAGTTTTCGTACAACATCACGACACACAGCAGTCATCTTCTGAGCTTGATCCGATGTAGCAGCTTCGCCGGTGCCAATAGCCCAGACTGGCTCATACGCGACGATCAAAGAATCCCACTTTGAAAATCCTGAAAGACTCTCTTCAAGTTGTGCCAATACGAATTCGGCGGCCCTACCTGATTTTCGAACGCCGAGATCTTCCCCGATGCAAAGAATCGCTACGAGTCCAGCGTCAACAGCTGCAATTGCCTTGGCGGCGACATCAGCCGATGTCTCACCGTTCTTAGCGCGCCTCTCAGAGTGTCCAATGATCACGTGGCTGACTAAAGCATTCAGCATGGAAGTAGAAACTTCGCCAGTGAATGCGCCGTTTACGTTAGCGCTAACATTTTGGGCGCCGACCTGAATCGAAGAACCGGTCAAAGCCTGAGAAATGCTAGTTAGTGATATGAATGGCGGGCACACAATCTTTTCGACACCCTGAGCTGTTTCGCTCAGGGCAAGAATTTCTTCCACCAGCTTGGTCCCCGACTCTACATCGGTGTTCATCTTCCAGTTTCCGGCAATCACCGGCGTTCGATCAGTCATTCAATTTGTCCTGCGTAACTGGTTAGTAAACAGATAAGAATATTAAGCGTCATCGAGCGCCGCAACGCCAGGCAGAATCTTGCCTTCGAGAAATTCGAGCGACGCACCGCCACCGGTCGATACGTGGGTGATCTTGTCGACGAGTCCCAGTGAGCCGACAATTTCGGCGGTAGATCCACCACCAATCACTGAAGTAGCCTTCTCGTTATCAGCAACGGCGTTTGCGACAGCGATAGAACCTTTGGCGAATTCTGGCCATTCGAACACGCCCATCGGACCATTCCAAATAATCGTGTCGGCTATGCCGATAATCCGTGCATATTCTGCGGCAGATCGCGGTCCGATATCAAGAATCAGTCCATCGAGAGGTACTTCATTTGAGTCGTATACGGTTGCTGGTGAGTTCTCATTGAATTCAAGTGCAGTAATCACATCGGCCGGGAGCACTACGTACGCCCCGCCAGTTTTGAGCAGCCCTTGTGCAGCAGCTTTATCCTCATGGCTTACATCAACCGCACCACCAGATCGACCCTGCGCTACATAGAACGCAGCGACCATGCCACCACCCACAAGTATCGTGTCGACTTTTGCGGATAGATGCCGAAGAACTTGAATCTTGTCGGCGACTTTTGCGCCGCCCACGATCGCAATCGTGGCGCCTCTTGAGCCCTCTAACGATCGCCCGAGCATCTCCAGTTCCCGTTCCATCAACAACCCCGCGTATGCAGGCAAATGGGCAGCCACACCTACCGTAGATGCATGCGCACGGTGTGCCGCACCGAACGCATCGTTTACATACAGATCGGCGAGTGATGCGAGGTGTTTAGAAAAGTCTTCGTCGTTGGTTTCTTCGCCTGTCTCGAATCTCAAATTCTCCAGCAAAGCGAATTCACCCGAACTGAGTCCCGAGATCACGCTCGCTGAACGACCACCATTCGGTCCGGCGGCGTCTGCGACCGGAGCACCTAGCAATTCTGACAGCCGTTCTCTGACGATACCGAGTCGCATGTCTTCGACTACTTGACCCTTCGGTCGACCGAAGTGAGAGCAGACGACCACTGTCGCTCCGCCCTCTCGTAACAGATTCAATGTCGGAAGTGCCGCTCGAATTCGAGAGTCATCCGATATGGCACCGTTCCGCGTCGGAACGTTGAAATCGACCCGTACGAGTACGGTCTTGCCGTTCACGTCTACACCTTGGATTGATCGTTTGTTCATCAGACGAATAATCTCTACTACATTCCGACGATCAATTTGGCATTTTCGGCAAGCAACTGCTGTTGTTCAGCCGACAAACCAGCCCCGTTTAAAGCGTCCAGCGCTTCGTCAACCAGCTCAGCGATCTTGCCCTCAGCGAACGCTCGGCTCTCCGTCTCAGCGAGGATGATTGTCACTTCGTCCAAATCAGCAGGATCTAAAACACGTTTCATGAATATCTCGCCAAGGCGACGACGTGTTGTGGGAGTGCCATTCTCGATAGCGTGCGCAGTTGCAATCGACTTCTTCTTCGATTGCAGCCGACCACGCTGAACCTCGGTACGCTCAGTACCTTCGGCAGGCCATTGTGCTTGAAGATCGATGTTCAGGTTCTGAGCAGTGCCGAGCGCGCTTCCGAACTTATATAAAGAGTCTATTACTCCGTCATCGGCAGCAGCAGCGATGCCACCTAGCTTGGCTGAAACACCGTATAGAGCACCATGCTTTCGGGCGACCGTAACGATTTCCGTCACGCTAACGGCAGCTCGCTCTTGATACGAAATGTCCAAATATTCGCCTTCGCAAACATCAAGTGTCGCATTGTCGAGTGATTCCAAAGCCATTGAGATATATCGAGGATCAGACGCGGGACCGCTGGCATTTAGCTGTTCGAATAGAGACATCCGTGCCATAGCGTGTATCCCGTCACCAGCGTTGATTGCCTGAGCCGGACCCCATGCCCACCAGATCGTTGGTCGCATGTTGCGCTCGGTATTGGCGTTCTGCACGTCCTCGTGAACAAGCAGGAAGTTGTACAGCATCTCGACCGAAACTGCGTAAGGCATGGCCGAAGCGTTATCAGCGCCAACTGCCTTTGCAGTGCTCAATACGAGATGCCCATGCGATCGATCTTGGACAACCGCCGGTTCGGGCTCGCCATTCTGATCAACCCAGCCCAAGTGATAGGCCATCATCTTGTAAAGCGGAAGCTCGCGTGCATCGACAAACTTTTTAAGGGCGGTCTCAAACCGGTCTGAATCGTCAGCGGTGAGTCCTGGGAGTGTTCCCGTGAAAGACAATTAAGTTCTCCGAAAAGTGCGTGCCGAGATAGCCAGAAATATCTGACTGTGCGGCTATCAAATGAAACAAGAGCCAAACAAGAGTAACCGAGAGCAGTTAGCTGGAGACGATATCACCAACAATATTCTGAATAGATTCAGCATCGATAGCACCTATGCGTAACAGACCTATCTCGCCGTTAACGTATGAAACCACGGTGCTTGGCGCCGTACTAACGCCACATGGGGCGTCTACGCAGCCTGCGATTATATCGCCGAATATCTGCTCGACAAAAATCGCATCCTTCACTGGATCTTTTCCAGTGAGATTACAACTGGTTCCAGTGATAGGAACTCCGGCAAGTTCAATTATCCTTCTAGTAATACTGTGATCTGGAACCCGCACCCCGACTGTTCCTGTATTGGCGGTAACAACAGCAGGCACGCCATCGGATGCCGGTAGCACAATCGTTAATGCCCCTGGCCAGAAATGATCGGCCAATTTCCGCAGTGGCTCTGGAAATTTAGCGCAAAGCGATTCCGCCATCTTAGAATCACTAACTAATAGAGGCACAGGTGTTCCGGGATTTCGACCCTTCGTAGCGAACACGCTTTCAACGGCTTTTGGATTTGACCCGTCCGCACCAAGAGCGAAATAGGTGTCTGTTGGAAACGCAATCAGGTCTCCATTTTTGATCGCCTGCACGGCTCTCTCAAGCCCTGAATCATCAGTTGAAATCAGCATTGTTTAATCTTATCGATCTACAACACGAGTGAACGCTCCATGATCTGTGAGAAATATTCTAAATTTAACCGTGACTCTAACGACGGGGAGATGTAAATTTATGTATCAGGTTTACACGGACGTGATCACACGACTCGATAATGAGGCGTAGCGGTTGTCCCGAATGGCATTTCGCTAACCTGTTTTGTCACTGCGAGCGGGGATCCACGCCATGATCGAAAACCCACCAAATGACGATTCGTCCAGCCGAGTATCTACTTCAGACGACATTGAGGTTGGTACGTATCTAGAGATTGCTCAAGCCGACCGTGCGCAAGGCAACAATTCATCGGTCGACGAGAGAATGAAGACGATTGTCATCCTTGACTTCGGATCGCAGTACTCTCGGTTGATCGCACGGCGCGTTAGGGAAGCCAACACCTACTGTGAACTGGTTCCCCATGACGCCGGCCCTGAAATCCTTGAGGACCAAGACGTCGTCGGAATCATCCTCTCAGGCGGACCCAACAGCGTGTACGAAGATGACGCTCCCATGGCTCCGACATGGGTATACGACGCTGGCGTGCCAATCCTAGGCATTTGCTACGGCATGCAGCTCATCGCACACCAGCTTGGTGGAACTGTAGCCCGAGGTACTGAGCGAGAGTACGGACACGCTGTCGTACACAAAGACGGTCAAGACAACATCTTGTTCAATGGTCTAGAAAACGAAGTCCCGGTATGGATGAGTCATGGCGATAAAATCGAAGAGCTTCCGCCAGGATTCAAATCCATGGCGTACACCGAGAATTCTCCTCTTGCGGTCATGGGTAACGAAGATGGAACTTACTTTGGAATCCAGTTCCACCCCGAAGTTGCCCACACACCACAAGGCTCGGAAATCCTTCGCAACTTCGTGTTCGGAGTTTGTGGAGCCCCCGGAGATTGGACCCCAGCCAACTTCGTAAATGACGCTGTCGCGAGGATTAAAGAACAAGTGGGCGATGGCAAGGTCATCTGCGCACTCTCCGGCGGAGTCGACTCCACAGTTGCTGCAGCACTCATTCACCGAGCCATCGGTGATCGACTCACATGTATTTTTGTCGACAACGGTCTCATGCGAAAAGGCGAAGCCGACCGAGTTCAAAACGTATTCGCAAGCCAACTCGGCGTTAACTTGATTTTCGTCGACGGCACAGAGCGATTCTTGAGCGCCCTGAAAGACGTAACCGATCCCGAAGTAAAACGAAAATCTATCGGTGTCGAATTCATTAAGATCTTCGAAGAAGTAGCCATCGACATCGGCGAAGTCGACTATCTAGCGCAAGGCACGCTCTACCCCGACGTTATCGAGAGCACCAGTGCCGACTCGAAAGCTTCACATAAGATCAAGACTCATCACAACGTAGGTGGCCTGCCCGAGCACATGGATCTCAAGTTGGTTGAGCCACTGCGATATATGTTCAAGGATGAAGTTCGCAAGGCCGGCGCAGAACTTGGGCTCACACCGCAAAGCGTGAATCGCCAACCGTTCCCTGGGCCCGGACTTGCAATTCGTATCATGGGCGAAGTCACCTACGAAAAGCTTGAAATATTGCGAAATGTCGACTGGATAGTGATTGATGAAATCAAAAACGACGGTCTCTACGACAAGCTCTGGCAATCCTTTGCGGTTTTGACCAACACTAAGACTGTCGGAGTGATGGGAGATCAGCGAACGTATCAGTACGTTGTGGCTATTCGGGCTGTCACTAGTGATGACGCCATGACAGCCGACTGGGCGCGACTCCCCTACGACACCCTTGCTCGAATTTCGAATCGAATCGTCAACGAAGTCGACGAAGTAAACCGAGTCGTGCTCGACATCACAAGCAAGCCGCCTGGAACTATCGAGTGGGAGTAGTTCGGCTCGATTGATCTGGACGAAGCGCAGCTGGATTCCCGAGTCAGGGCAAAAATAGACCCAACATGAGGCACGCACGATTGAAAGTTCTACTAATTGGATCAGGTGGGCGTGAACACGCAATGGCGTGGAAACTCGCTCAGAGCCCAAAAATTACCGAGTTATTGATTGCACCCGGCAATGCCGGAACAACTGAAGTCGGCACAAACGTAAATATTGGCGTCGATGACCACGCCGACATCGTGGGATTTGCAAAAAATGAGAACGTTGATCTGGTTGTCGTAGCTCCCGACCAACCGATCGTAGACGGCTTATGTGATCAACTCAGGCAGGCAGGGATCACAACGTTTGGCCCATCGGCCGCAGCCGCCCGAATAGAAGGTTCAAAGATTTGGTCAGACGACCTCATGACCAAATATGCCATTCCAACTGCCGAATCAATGGCTTTCAGCAATTCAGGACTGGCAATGGAATATGGTCGTTCAAAACCGGCTGGCTCATTGGTCGTTAAAGCGGACGGACTCGCAGCGGGCAAAGGCGTGATGTTGCCGGAGACGAATGATGATCTCGACACCGCTATCATTGAAATGCTCGATCATGGCGCGTTCGGTAAGTCGTCTTCAAGTATTTTGCTTGCAGAACGTATGACCGGTCCCGAAGCCAGCGTATTTGCATTTGTCGACGGTGAGCACGTCTCTGCCGAGATTGCCACCTGTGACTACAAACGAGCCGGTGAAGGCGATGTAGGCCTCAACACCGGTGGCATGGGATCATACGGACCACCTGAATTCTGGAACGCCGAGTTGTCGGCTAAAGTGCGCGAAGAAATTCTCAAACCGATTGCGAAGGCATTAGTCGCCGAGAACAGTTCGTTCTCTGGGGTGATTTACGCAGGATTAATGATTACCGAATCTGGTCCCAAGGTGATCGAATTCAACTGCAGATTCGGCGATCCAGAAACTCAAATATTAATGCCGATGCTCGATTCTGACTTTCTGGATATCTGTCTTGCGGTCGCTGAAAACCGCCTTGCCGAAGAAGAAGTTATTTGGTCGAGCGAACCTCACACCTTCGTAGTCGCAGTGTCGGGTGGCTACCCCGGCTCTTATTCGACAGGATTTGAAATCTTGGGAATCGACGAAGCAACCGAACACGGGATTGTATTCCACGCAGGAACTGTAGCCGATGAAAACGGCGCACTTCTTACTTCAGGCGGTCGCGTGCTTGGCGTGTCATCATCCGGTACAACAATAAAAAATGCACGAGATTCCGCTTACTTTGGCATCGAACAAATCTCATTCGAAGGCATGCAATATCGACGTGATATTGCCGAACGTGCGGTTCAGGACTAGCTTTGAACAAGATCAGCGTTGTATTCGATTTCGACGACTCTCTCGCAACTTCGTTTGTTGGCGGAATGATGTTCAACGGATACATCGTAGAATCGAAACTCGAAGTTGCCCGTGAGAGATTTAAATCCAACACGACTTCACTTCGCGAATATCAAGAAGAAGTGTTCGACAATGTCAGTCAAACACCAGCCGAGATGTCACAAAGGGCAGCTGAAGGAGCGGAAATTCGGCTACTAGCTCATGAGCTTTGTGAGCTAGTTCAAAATACTGGCGGATCAGTAGCTATAGCGTCTGCCGGACTCGATTTTTATATCCGACCTGTGCTCAACCGGGCCAATCTTGACCAGATCGAAATCCACAGTGGACTCGTAGTTTCCGACCCGACATGTCCACCACCGTTTCGATACGATTACCCCTGTGCTGGCGACGTTTGTGAAGGCGATTGGGTTACTTGTAAATGCAAAGTAATCAACGATTTAAGAAATGAAATCGCCGACAGCGAAGTAATATTCATTGGCGATGGAACTGGAGCAGACGAATGTGCTGCCGCAAACGCCGCCGATAAGATCTTCGCCCGCGGTCGACTACTCACATATTGCAAAGAAAACAAAATTCCAGTTACGGAATTCGGTGACGATTTTGGACCGGTACTAAGTTACGTCGAGAACAAGACGTCAATGAACGGAGCTCAATAGACAGTGATTCCACGATATTCGCGACCTGAAATGAACGCCGTATGGTCGGAAGATAATGCCTTCGATCTATGGCTTCAGGTTGAAATTGCAGCATCCCAAGCATGGACAGACCAAGGTGTCGTCCCAGCCGAAGATATGGCAAAGATTCGTCACGCCAAGTTCGACCGTAACGCATACGATCGGTGGTTCGATGAAACCAAGCACGACATCGTTTCGTTCACACGGGCAATTGGCGAAAGTCTCGGTGCTGAAAGCCGCTGGGTGCACCACGGTCTAACGTCTAACGACGTAAAAGACACCGCTCTCAGCATGCAATTGACACAGTCGTGTGATTTGTTGGATAGAGGCGTTGTAGAACTACTCAATGCGCTCCAAATCCAAGCGATTAAATACAAAAACACGCCTTGCATTGGTCGTTCCCACGGCATTCACGCCGAACCAATGAGCTTTGGAATGAAACTCGCCCTCTGGTTCGCCGAAATGAAGCGAAACCGAGAACGACTGGTCGGCGCACGTAAACGTGTTGCTGTCGGAATGCTTTCCGGCCCGGTCGGTACGTTTGCTTCGGTACCTCCTGTGATCGAAGAATCCGTTTGCGAACAACTGAATCTCTCCCCCGCTGAAATATCGAACCAAGTGATTCAACGAGATCGACATGCCGAGTACGTGCAAGTTCTAGCACTAATCGCTGCAACACTCGACAAAATGGCTACTGAAATTCGTGGACTTCAGCGCACTGAGGTCAGGGAAGTTGAAGAACCGTTCGGCAAGCCCGGTTACGTAACCAAGGGTTCGTCGTCGATGCCACACAAACGCAACCCCGAGCTATCAGAACGCATTTGCGGGCTTGCACGCCTCATTAGAGGTCATTCCGTCACTGCGCTCGAAAACGTCGCTTTGTGGCACGAACGTGATATATCGCACTCATCTGCAGAACGCATGATCCTTCCTGATGCCTCCCTCGGACTCGACTACATCATGAGTTTGATGACTGGCATCATCACCGACATGGTCGTGCATGAAGATCGAATGATGCAAAATCTCGAATCAACGCGAGGCCTCGTCTTCTCACCGCGAGTCATGCTGTTGTTAGTCGAGAACGGAGTCGACCGCGATGCTGCTTACGACGCTGTTCAACGTAACTCGATGAAATCGTGGGACGAGGAAATCGACTTTCGAGAGCTCGTTAAAACCGACTCAGTGGTTACAGAAAAAGTATCCGCTGAGGCGCTCGACGATCTGTTCGACTACGAGTTCTATCTTGGTCATGTAGATCACATCTACGGTCGAGTGGGCATCTCAGAGGTTGCAATTGACTGACGCCATTTTCGAAACAAACCTGCCAGGTCTTCTTTATCGCGGCAAGGTTCGCGACACCTACGATCTAGGCGACGATCGTCTGTTGATGGTCGCATCCGATCGCATCTCCGCGTTCGACGTGGTAATGGACCAGCCGATTCCAGGCAAAGGCATAATCCTCACTCAGATGTCGTCGTTTTGGTTCGACATCATTGGGCAAGTGATGCCCAACCACGTTATCGCCACCGTCAGTGACGAAGCAGCGATGGAGAATGTTGAAATCACAGGTGCATTAATAGATCTGTCGCCTGAAATCGCACGTCGATCGATGGTAATTAAAAAAGCTGAACGACTGGATATCGAATGCGTCGTTCGGAACTACATCGCAGGTTCGGCGTGGGCAGAATATGAAGAATCAGGCACGATGAACGGGCAACCTCTCCCGCCGGGAATGAAAGCAGCCGAACGTTTTTCTGAACCAGTGTTCACTCCTTCCACGAAGGCGGCTTCAGGGCATGACATGCCTTTGACACCTGAAGAGGCGCAAAATCTCGTCGGCGCCGAAATGCACCGTGTTCTGGAAGAGAAAAGCCTGGAGGTTTTCCGGGTGGCTCATGACTACGCAGGCGAACTCGGTATGATCCTTGTCGATACGAAATTTGAGTTCGGATTTGTGGATGGTGAACTCACGATAATCGATGAGGTGCTTACGCCAGATTCGAGCCGATACTGGGATGTCAACGACTGGTCATCGGGAAATTTCCCACCAGCGTTTGACAAGCAGTTTCTGCGGAAGTGGTTGTTAGGTACCGATTGGAATAGAGAACCGCCGCCTCCGACACTGCCAGACGAGATTATTGAGCAAACGCAGGCGAGATATCTCGAATCTTATCGGCGACTCTCGGGCAAGTCGCTGGTACTGTAGATAGCTGTTGAAATTACTGACACACGTTAGTGTGACTAATGGGATCGCATGGCAGACATAAAACGCAAAGCAACCACCCGTCCTGAAAGCCGCCGAGGCATGACAAAGGGACAAATTCGTGAAGAACGTCGAAACCGAAGCAAGGGGCGAGCGCGACGAAAACGTTCACTGCTCATGTTCGGGGGAATCTTGTTCGCTATCGTATTCATCGCAGCGATTGTTATACCGTCGAATTTCAGTGCACAGAACAACAGCGGCGGCGTTAATTCCGGTGGCTACCTCGAAATAGACACCGACGATGGTCGTAGTCATATCGAAGGCAACACTCCACACACCGAAGGTTACTCGGTAGTACCTGCAACTTCTGGCGCACACTGGGCCGGTGCAACGACGCCACTAGGAATCCCTTCTCCGGCACGCTGGGGACGTTATGACGCAGTAATTCCTGACGAGGTCCTTATTCACAACCTTGAGCACGGCGGAATTGGCCTGCACTATGACTGTGCAGAAGAATGCCCTGAAATTGTGGCTGCGCTCGACGACTTAATGCCTCGAAACCCTTCGCAGTACATCATGACTCCCTACCCGGGATTGCCAAGCAAGATAGCGATCACAGCATGGCGCCACCACATCTACCTTGATGAAGTCGATGTCGAAGAAATCCTCAAATTCATTGAGGAATATCAGGATCGAGCACCTGAGCAGGTTTACCAGAACCAGTACTAGGGATTTTTAGAAGAAACTCTAGAGCTAAACCAGTCATCAACGAACGACAGAAAGCCTAAAAGCAAAGAATGTTTCTCGCAAAGGTTCATGTTTCGCTTAAGCCAACGGTCAACGACCCACAGGGTCTGACGATCGCACGCGCTCTGGGTCGCTTGGGCTTCGGTTCTGTCGACTCGTTGCGGGCTGGTAAGTACTTCGAAGTAAAGATCGAAGGCAACGATAAGGCAGCAGCGGAATCCGACGTAAAGTCGATGTGCGAAAAGCTGCTAGCCAACCCGGTTATCGAAACGTTCACCTTCGAACTGGAAGCCGTTTAGACTCAACCAATTCGTGCGCACGCAGTCTTAGTCGGTCAGCGTGCCCTTGGTGCTTGGAATTCCGTTGGGGTTGCGTTCGTCGATTCGTGAAGCATCGCGTAACGCTCGTGCAAACGCCTTGAAAGACGACTCGATCACGTGGTGTTCGTTCTGCCCTGCTAGCACTCTAATGTGCAAGCAGAACCGACCTTCAACAGCCATAGCTTCGAAGAAATGACGAGCCATGTCGGCTGGGAACTCTCCGACATTGTTATCTGACCCCATGTCGATCACTGCGTAGCCGCGCCCCGATAGATCGAGCACTGCGTGCGTCAACGCTTCGTCCAACGGACAAGTTCGATCTGCCATTCGCACGATGCCCTTTCGGTCACCAAGTGCCTTGTCGATTGCTCTACCAAGGACAATAGCGGTGTCTTCAACCGTGTGGTGAGACCCTGTTTCGAGGTCGCCGTTGGCTTCCACTTTTAGGTCGATCAATCCGTGTCGAGCGACCTGGCTCAGCATATGCTTCAAAAAGCCGATAGGAGTATCGACTTCAACTTGGCCAGTTCCATCTAGGTTGACGGTGATGGCGATTTTGCTTTCGCCAGTCTCGCGAACAATAGTTGCTACGCGAGCTTCTTTTTCTGACATGCCTGTGCCTTTGATCTCACAAATGTACTTAGCAAACAAAGAGTTATTTGAACGCTAGTGACGATGCTAACTGGCAGCTAGCGAACTAAACAACGCTTCTGAGTGCGTCGATTAGCCGGTCTGTCTGCTCAGGAGTACCTGCGCTGATGCGCAAGGAGTCATCGAGAACACTCTGCGGGAATCGACGAACGAAGATTCCATGTTTGGCGAGTCTGACATACGCTTCTTCAGCCGTACGACGCTCGAACCGGCAAAGTAGAAAGTTGCCCTTCGACGGGTAGTAAGAAATACCATCTAAGCCATCAATTAGTTCTTCTGTTCGAATGCGCTGCTCTACGAGACTGGCCGCACGTTTTAGCAACTCATCACGGTGTTTTAATGCGGCAAGCACGGCAGCTTCCCCAGCTATGTTGATGTTGTACGGCTGCTTGATGTCCATCAGGTGCCCGATCAAGATTTCTGAACCGATCGCATAGCCCACGCGAAGACCCGCAATACCGGCCCATTTGCTGAAGGAACGGAGAATTACTAAGTTTTCGTACTCTACGAGTAAGTGTGAAAGTGACCTTTGTGCGAACTCGTAGTACGTCTCGTCTACACAAACCACGATCCCAGTTTCGAGCAACGCCCGCGCATCCGGCTCCGTCAGTAGATTCCCGGTCGGGTTGTTCGGTGATGCAAGAAACACGATTCGAGTTTGATCGTCTATAGCTTCCAGCATTGCTGAGATGTCGATATCCCAAGTTTTATTCCGTGGCACTGAAGTAATTTCGGCATCAGCCAATCTAGCTGAAAATCCATACATGCCGAACGTCGGCTCGCAATCGATCACCTTTTGACCAGGCTCTACGAACAATCGCATAAGCAAGTCGATAATCTCATCGCCGCCAGCACCCGCAATGATCCGTTCAACAGGCTGTCCTGTGTACTCACTCAACCCAGCTCGCAAATTTCGCTGCTGCGTGTCTGGGTACAAGTGCAAATCAAGCGACTTCAGAGCGTCAGAGACCTTGTCGTAGGCGCCGTAAGGGTTCTCGTTGGCATTCAGGCGAATAACGTCTTCTGGCCTTATACCGGCCTCGCGGGCGAGCTCAGCCGACGGGTCGGCCCCGTGGTAGATAGCGATCTTGGCCATGTGCGGCCGCATGAGTTTTTCAAGTTGTGACATTTTGTGTGATTCTGAAGTCTTCGAAGGTTATTCGCCGATGATATGCCGACGTCTATATTCCGATGCTGCGGCGTGTCCATGCAACCCTTCGAGTTTGGCAAGGAGTTCGGCATCTTTGGACAACTTCAAGAAAGTATCATCATCGAACGTCAAAACGGGCGTGACCCGAACGAAATTTCGCACCGATAGTGCCGACGAGAACCTAGCCGTACCAGCGGTTGGCATAACGTGAGATGGTCCGGCAACGTAGTCGGCCATAACTTCCGCTGACCACTCGCCAACGAATAATCCGCCAGCACTTGTCACTTTGTCGACAAGATCGTCAGCATCGGCAGTGAGAATACAAAGGTGCTCAGGTGCAGCGGCGTTCGCCACGGCAATCGCCTCTAACGTGGTTTCCACTACTACGGCGACGCCACGATTCGTGAACGCCGCCCTCGCAATATTTTCTCTTGGAAGATCTTCAAGCTGACGTTCAATCTCAGCTTCTGTCTTGTCGATAATTTCATCTGACAGCCCTACCAGAATCGGCATAGCAACAGTGTCGTGCTCGGCCTGAGCGATCAAGTCGGATGCCGTGAATCTAGGATCAGCTGAGTCGTCAGCGATAACCAGTGTTTCGGTCGGGCCATATAGACCGTCTATCCCGACATCGCCGTACACAAGTTTCTTCGCTGCCGTTACCCATGCACTACCTGGTCCACAAATAAGATCTACCGACGGTACAGTTTCAGTTCCGTAAGCCATTGCCGCAATTGCCTGAGCACCACCGAGTTTAAAAACACGTGATGCACCAGCAATTTTCGCTGCTGCCAAAACTGCAGGGTGAGGCATTGAATCGCCAGGAGCTGGAGTAACGACGATTATCTCTTCGACCCCTGCAACCTTGGCGGGAACAACCGTCATAATTACGGTCGAAGCCAGTGGAGCAGTGCCAGCAGGTACATAAGCGGCGACAGAACCGAGAGGTGTCACTCGTTCGCCGAATTTACCTGCACCGTCAGTCCAGCTTTTAGGAAGACCCTTGCTCTGGAACTTTCGTACGCGGTCGGCAGCAAGTTCGAGTGCGTTGATCGAAGCAGGATCAAGATTCTGAAATGCTGCGTCTATCTCAGACTGAGGGACTTCAAACGTCTCAGGGGAAGAGCCGTCCAAAGCAGTGTTTATGCGAGCAAGTCCGGCATCGCCTTCATTGCGAACGATATCGATAACCCGAGATGCAAATTCGATGGGAGAAACTTTATTGGGGAACAAACCGCGACCATCTGACAAAACTGCCTCGGTTGGCAAATTTCGTTCACGCTTGAAGTAGTCGATTCCGGCGGCTGCACCGATGACTCGTTTCACAGCTACTCACCCGATTCTTTAAACGGTTTCAGATTTTCGACGAGACGGTCGTATGACTCGCATCGTTCCCGGTAAACATACTGAACGTCGTTCGCAGCAATACCAATGCCACCAAGATCACGGAAGTAGCTCACAACGTCAGGTAGGTCGGATTTACGCACCAAAACCTGAACAGTGAACCAGTTGTTCTGCTTCCCGGTGTGCACAGCCGAAATAGTTGGACCGTCTAGTCCACCAAGATCAGGACGACGCATTACCTGTCGTGCAACTTCGTCTTCAGATTCGCCTTGAATATCACCGGTTACCCGCTGGTATTTTTGAGCACGCTGGCTTGCCTCGATTTTTTCGAGTATCTGTCGAGCGTGTGCAAGTTTTTCAGAGTCGTTTGCCAAAGCGCGACCATTGCCAACGATCACAGATTGCGATTCGATCACAATACCGTCGACCAAAATACGCAAACCGTTTTCACGTAGGGTCGTACCTGTTGCGGTGATATCGGCAATGATATCCGCATACCCCATGACCGGAGCTGCTTCGAGTCCACCTGAGACGTGGATCATCGAAACGTAGTTGACGCCGTTCTCGTTCAAGAAACGTCTTACGAGTCGTTCATATTTGCACGCGATCCGGAGATCGCGACCCTTAGCTCGGAACTCCAAAGCGATATCAGCAAGATCAGCCATGCTGGTCACATCGAGCCACGCATCAGGAACCGCAATTACAAGCTTTGAAGCACCGAAACCGAGTCCATCGTGCAACAGAACTGTATCACCACGTTCGAGGCGTGATTCGTAGTATCGGTCGAGCCCTACAACCCCAATGTCGGCACTTCCGCCATCGATCTCGATTGTAATATCGGACTGTCGTTGGAAAAGGACGTCGACTCCCGGCAAAGACGGAATGTCTGCCGTATAACGTCGGGAATTGGCGCGCCTTACTGATAAGCCGCACTCGTCCAACAGCTTTGAAGTGCCGTCGAATAAAGCTCCGCTTGATGGCAGGGCAAAACGCAGATTACTCATTACGTCACGTGCCCTTCGCTAGGATCATTCGAACTTTGGAAATCGATAGCGGATCGCTGTCCGTTTGCTCGAAGATCTTTAGCTTTAGCGACTGCTTCAGAAATAGATCCTTCGGCTTCCGGTGAAATCATAGTGATTTCGTCGGCAGCATCGTCGGTCGACCCAATCTCAGCTATCACCGCGTCAAGGTTGTAAGCGAACCCGAGCGAAGGCACGTCGCGATCGTAGCCGAGAGCCCGAGTAAGCCCGTCGTATCGGCCTCCGCCTCCAAGCGTTTCTGACTGAGCATCGTCGAGATAAATGTCAAATAGCATTCCTGTGTAGTAGGGAATACCTCGAGCCATTCCTAAATCGATGTTCAAACGATCGCTGGAAACGCCCTCGATTTCAGCTGACTCCAAAACTGCGCTTAAATTTAAAATCAAGTCGGCAGAAACTCCAGCGGAAGAAAGAACAGCTCTGCCTTGTTGTAGTGCACTCGTAGCTGGACCACTGACCTGCGAAAGATTCACCAGCATATCCAAAGCTCTCTTGAAGTCGACAGGATTTTCGACTTGCGACATCTTGCGAGAGAGTCTTGCAACTATCTCAGATGGTGTTCGGACTCCGGTGTTCTTACCGAACTGCACGCCCATCCCTTCAGCCAAAACTTGCTCGATCGTGGAAGCGATGCGTTCCCGATCGGCCGCTGCTTGAGCATCGTCAACTACCGCTTCGGTAATAAATCCGAGCGCAGTCGCCTTATTGGACACTTCTTCGACTTCACCGTTCTTCAATTCGCCGATGTTGTTGATGAGAAATAACTTGGCTCGTTCCGAAAGATTGAACTCGGATAGAGCATCTACTACAACGCCAACGTGCCCGACAACTACCCGGCCGCCAGTAATACCTAGGGCTTCAAGCCCTTCAAGGGCCATCGCGATAACTTCACCATCGGCTGAAGGAGCGGGAGCACCGATCATTTCAGCTCCGAGTTGTGTGAACTGCCGAGTTTTGTCGCCGTCCTCATCTTCCGGGCTGGCATATCTGAAAACAGGGCCGTCGTACATGAGCCGAATCTGGCCGTCGCTCGCAGTACTGTTAGCGACTTGCCGGAGAATTGCTGAAGTAAATTCAGGCCTTAAACTTACGTCTAGCCCGCCAGGCTCTGAGAACCCGTAGAGCCTCGATGACAGAGCTCCACCAGATTTCCGAATGTACAGTTCCGTTTGCTCAAGGATCGGAGTCTCGGAACGGTCGTAACCACGTAGACCGAATACTCCGCGTAACGTCGTAATCGCAGCGTCGCGCTCGGCCAGTGCAGTCGGACCTATGTCTTGCATATTGGGGAGCCGGCTAATGGGCTCGAATTGAGAAGTCATCGTGCTGTTAATTATGAGCGATTTCTCTGCCGAATTTCGAGTCAGAGGACCTAATTCTAATCGAGTTTGCCTAAACTGCCCCACTACTAAGACCGTGAACCGTGTAATTTGTTGATGTCGGCAAGTCGAGTACTGAACGATTATTCCGTTCGTGAGGTACCGAGTTATGGGCGCTCACACGGAACCCGGACTCGTCGGAGCCTCATGGTGTGGCTAAGAAGTCATCTAGTGAATTCTAGCCAGTAACTAGAATCCCCAAACTCGAGCTGCAGTCTTGCCCAGAACCCAGTCGATGTCGTCGCCCTTGGCAAATGCCGGATGACTACGAACACCTTCGAGACTATTCCCGTAGCCCTCACGACCCGCACTCGGTGGATAGTCGCTCCCCCACATCATGCGATCAGCCCCGAACGTTTCGTATGCCATTTCGAATAGAGGTGGAATATTGTCGAAGCGGAAGTTGGGCAACAGAACCGGAGGTCGAGGAGTAATTTCGCCTAGACCCGGAACCTTGATCGTTGTATTTGGGCGCTGGGCGCATTCCAGCGCCGACTCGTAATCGGTGTACGGAGCATCAGTGATGCCGACACCTGCCAAGTGCTCGATCACGATCTGAGTGTCCGGGCAATCATCGATGATTTTCTTGAAGCTTTCGCTAGCAAACCGTTTGTCATCACCAATCGAACTGACCACCAAGCCCAAAGACCCTGCTTTGCGCCAGATATCCGTCACATCAGGTAACGCATTGAATGCACCATCTGGCGCAAAGCGCACCCCAGCAGCGCCCTGCTCTGCCAAATGTTCGAGGGTTCCAAGAGGATCGAGATCTGCCGGGTCGATCATTACGACCACCTTAAACCGACCGCCGCGTTTCGCAGCTTCGTCGAATAAGTAGTCGTTGTCGTACGTGCCACCGTGCTGAATCAGCACCGCACCATCGACACCCGTCCGGTTCATTTCGAACTCAAGAGATTCGATAGGGAGGAACCAGTTTTTGCCTGCATGGCAATGGGTGTCGATGATCATGCATTAGCTCGTTTTGTGTTATCGATGTCGTAACTATGGATGAATGACAAACGCCTGGCTAAGTAGCGATTTCCATGCCTGATGTACCGACCCCTGAACCTTCGGAAAGTACAAGAGTGTCGATTTCTTTACGGATTTCATCCGACATCTCCCAATCTCCACCAAGGTTCTCGGTCGCTTCATCTGAAGTTACAGAACCGGCGAGCGCAACGCTAACAGCGTCGTTCGCAAGCACCCATGCAATTGCTAGCTGAGGAATCGTCTTACCGTGATCGCCAGCGATGACCTTCAACTTCTCAACTACCGCGATGTTGGCGGCTAGGTTCTCAGATCCCCAAGAGTTAATACCGAAGTTGGCTCCACCGCGTCGCCAGTCATCATCACCGAACGTCTTGTCGGCGTTCCAAGCGCCTGTGAGTAAACCGTGAGCAAGTGATCCGTAAGCCATGATTCCCATGCCGTTCTTTTTCACGAAAGGCATAACGTCGGCTTCAGGTCGACGGTCGAAAATGTGGTAGCCGATCTGGTTAGTGATGATCGGACTTGTCTCTCGACTTTCAGCCATCATTTCGACCGAAAAGTTGGAAACTCCAGTGTGGCGGATTTTCCCAGCCTTCTTTGCCTGCTCAAGAGCTTCCATCGGTTCTGAGAACGCACGGTCATGATCGGGCCAGTGGATTAGGAACAGGTCGATGTAGTCGGTCTGTAATCGTTGGAGACTTTCGTCGATGGATGCCAGCAGACGTTTTGGGTCTGAGTCCGAAACGGTTGCTGCTCGACGATCTGGGTTATCTCGAACCCATTCACGTGCACCCTTGGTGACGAGAACAACCTCCTCGCGTATGCCTTTGAGCGCTTTGCCCATTAGCGTTTCACCGTATCCCCAACCGTAAACAGCGGCGGTGTCGAACAGAGTGATGCCGTTTTCGTACGATGTTCGAGCTGCTGCAATAGCCTGATCGTCGTCGAAATCACCGTACATTCCTCGACCCATCGGCCAGCCGCCGTAGCCGATAACTGAAGTTTGAAGCCCTGAGTCGCCAAACATTCGCTTACGCATTGTCGATCCTGTCTGTACTGATTCGTATTTCGCTAAATAAGTTTGTCGTCATACTGGCGACCGCAATGTTAGCGACTCGCCTTCGTATCTATTCAAATGTTACGGCACCGTTGGGATCCACCCTTTTCACTATTCCAGAGCCAGTGAAAGGGCCTGCCGTTATGGTCACCGAAACCGTCGCTCCAGCACCTATATTTAAAGCACTGCCGTTTTGTTGGGCTTGCTTTATACCGCCATTTCCGAAGCTTGTGCAGGGCTCTAAGCCCGCGTTGTAGCACCTTCCGTACCACGGATAACCGTATCCGCCGCCAAAATTACGCCAGTACCAGAGGTACTTAAACGTCTCAACTGGATAGCTAACCGCCCAGCCGATGTTCGTCTCTTCGTTGAGCAGAGCGTACCAGCCCTCCGACATCTCAGTCATGTACGCCATGTCGAGCGAACGATCCTCTTTCGGTGGAATACGACTGAAGTCAAGTACAGAACCGTCTTTGGCGTTCATGTTAGGCCAGTCGCCAGTGAAATCTGGTTCCAACTTAGAATTCGGATCGATGCTTTCAGGATGGCTCAGAAGCTTAGATTCAGGAACAAATAATCTAGATTTATCGGAAAGCACTGGTGGCCCAATGGCGATGTGCTCTAACCAAACTACATCAAGGTCTTCTTCACCCTCGTTGGTAACCGATTCTTCTACTTTCAGTGTTGGCGAACCCGAAACCAGCGTGAGTGTCTTCGATACCTTCATCGGCATGCGAACGCTCTTGGCACTAAATCGCACACTCACCGATTCAGGAGTGTCTTCTACCACAACGGTGTCCCATGGAATCAAGTTCACATCGCCGTGAATTCCGAAATCGGCACCGTAAACCTGATCTGAATATCCCCCATGCGGAACCACGGTTTGCCATCCACCCTCGTAGAAATCGAGCCAAATTGAGCTTGGATCTCCCGTTGGCGGGACAGTCTTACTGGGATCACGAACACCCCAAGGCGTCTTCCACATGAAATCGGTGTCGGTCGGCTTGTGAACGAAGCTGTAGATGTCAGCTCCTTTGTCCGCAAGCACCGTAATTCGCACAAGTTCGTTCTCAATAACAACGGTCTTCAGGCCGCGATACGTCCAAGAATCGGAAACCCTACAGCCGGCCGTTCGCTCGTCTTGATAGTGCAATATGTTGAAGTCTTTCTACGATCCGGGCTGAATTACGATTCGGTAAATATCTTTGTTCGGGTCGAGCATTCTATGGAACCCATCTTCCATAGCTCGACTCAGCGGAACAATCTCCGATATGAGCGGCTTCACGTTGATACTGCCGTTGCCAACCAATTCGACGGCAGCTTCGAGATCACCTGGTGAGGTAGCCACTGATCCGATTATGGTAATTTCAGGTCCGACCACATTGTTGAAATTGATTTCAGGGGTCGTTGAGTAGATTCCTAGCAACAGCGTCGTACCGCCTCGGCGTGTCCACTCAATCGCCATGCGAGGTGTTTCCTTCGCTCCAGCGGTTTCGACAACGATGTCGGGTCCTATTCCACCAGTAAGTTCCAATAACTGAGCCGCCGCCGTAGATTCATCGCGGGAGCTAACGGTCTCATCAGCTCCAAGCTCTTTAGCAAGGGTCAGACTTTGTTCTCGCACGTCGATGGCGATCACTCGTGCACCTGCGGCCTTGAACGCTTGAACTGTGAGTAATCCGACCGTGCCGCACCCAAGTACAGCCACGTTATCTCCTGGACGAACTCCTGAACGACGCACACCATGAACAGCGACCGTCGCTGGCTCAAGGAGCGGTCCTTCAACATCCGAGATGCTGTCAGGCATCGGCACTAATTTGTCAGCAGGCCAGACCATGAATTCAGCGAGACCACCGTGGGCCATGAATCCTGCAACTGCCATATTCGGACAAACGGCCTGCTGTCCTCTCATGCACCAAAAACAAGTCCCGCAAGTAAGAACTGTGTTGATAGCAACTCGATCGCCAACTGCGACGTTATCGACGCCCTCTCCGAGTTCTGCCACAGTTCCCGCTGTTTCATGCCCCAGAACAAGCGGAGTCTGCTTACCTGTCATCGCGTTTGGTGATCCGTGTTGCACCCACAACGGTCCGTACTGCCATTCTTCGATATCCGTAGCGCAGATAGACGTTCCGGTAATCCGTAACTTCACCTCGCCGGGACCCGGATTTGGCTCGGCTATTTCTTCGAGTCTGACGTCTTTGTTGTCGTGATAAACGATAGCTTGCATATGTCTGTAGTTGAGTTTGCCGATAGTTTAGTTCGATTTCGACGGAATTCTACACGCAGCACAATCGTCTGCAATCACCTTTGCTGTGATGAATTCACCAGCATAGAAGTGCTAACATCTCGCCGCGAATTCAATTCAGTTAGGCGCATATTGCTGCTTACTAACAGCCCGTAGAATCGTCACAACAGCTATCAACTAGGAGAATGAAATGAAAGCCAGTCCGAAGATCACCAAAGTCTCTGTCACGACCTACGAGCACGAACTCGAAAACGTTGGCAAGGACTACAACACGTTTAATATGGTCTACGAAGCTGGTTCCAAGTTGAAGCAATCGGGAACCGTGCTCCAGATCCATACCGACCAAGGAATCGTCGGTGAATATCCTGAAATCGGGCGCGCTATAGGGGATGTTCAAACAGTTGCTGAATACCTGATCGGTAAAGACGCACTATCACGTGAAAAAATTTACAATGACACCAAACGCGGCCTCCGGCACGGAGCAATGCTAGGCGTTGGTGTGATCGATATAGCGCTCTGGGACATCGCTGGCAAGTTCTACGACGAACCTCTATATCGCCTACTCGGAGGTGAGAAAAAAGCCCTCCCTGCTTACGCATCGACTCTGCACGGCGATGAGAATGGTGGACTCGCAACTCCCGAAGACTTCGCCGATTTCGCCGAACAGTGCTACGAAATGGGCTATCGATCATTCAAAGTCCACGGTTGGGGACTCGCCGGCAGCAATATTCAGCGTGAAGTCGACAATGTACTGAATCTCGGCAAACAATTCGCTGGTCGACTCGATTTATTGATCGACCCCGCGTGCGAAGTAAAGAATTTTGGCGACGCACTCAGGCTCGGGCGGGCATGTGACGAAGCGAACTTCTTTTGGTGGGAAGATCCTTATCAGGACGGTGGAGTATCGCAGTTTGCTCACCGCAAACTTCGTCAAATGGTCAAAACACCAATCTTGCAGACCGAGCATATTCGACTCCTCGAACAGCACGTCGATTTCATCGTTGCTGAGGGTACGGACTATGTACGCGCTGGCGCCCATGAAGACGGCGGCGTGACCGGAGCGATGAAAATCGCACACGCTTCAGAAGGATTCGGACTCGACGTTGAACTCCACGGTCCTGGCCCTGTGCACCGCCATATCATGTCGTCGATTCGCAATACGAACTTCTTCGAACTTGGACTCGTTCATCCGAAGGTGAAGACCACCAAAGCTCCGGTCTACCTTGGCTACAACGATAATCTCGACGGAATCGATAGCGATGGCAACGTGTTTGCTCCAGACGGACCAGGCATAGGAGTACCACTCGACTGGGACTGGATCCGAGCGCATCAAACAGATGCAGGTGTTCTCGCCGAGGCGTAAATTCTAAAGAATCAACCTATAAAAACAAACGGGCGGAGTTTCAGAGCAACAATTCTGACTCTCCGCCCGTTTTTCGTTTCTTGCATTCCTTAACCGCTAGCTAACAGTCACATCGCCCTCAGGGGAAATCCTTGAAACTCCAGTTGTGCTTTCGTACACCACGGCTCTAACGGTCGCGCTCCGAGTTTCGCCTGGCTTGAAAATAATCGAAGTCCGCTTATCAGAGCCCGGCTCGGGAATTCCTGCGCTCAGGCTCGTAAATGGCTCAAGCCCAACGTTGTACGATCGGCCGTACCACGGGTAACCCGATCCACCACCAAACACTTGCCAATACCAGAGGTATTTGAACGTATCTACCGGGTATGCCAGCCCGAATCCAACACCGCGATCGGGATTGGTTACGGCGTACCAGCCTTCTTTTTGGTTTTTGAACACTGAGTAATCTTGTACTCGATCCGACTTAGGAGGGAAGCTACTCAAATCAACTTCGTTACCGTATGGGTCGACAGCCGTGGGCCACTTGCCAACATGGCCATCCAGCAGCCGGTCGCCACCTCGTTCGGGAACAAAGTGATCAGCAGGTGCCATGTCTAATCGGCAGTTCGGTGTTACAAATGGATCACCCAAAGCGACGTGCTGACCCCACTGAGCTTCAGCATTTTCCTCAGCCTGATTTGTCAGAGTGTCGGTCACTGTGAGTACCGGACTTCCAGCTTCTAGCGAAACCACTTTTTCGATCCAAAATGGTGTGCGAACAGTGCGTACTGTGAACTTCGCAGTAACCTTTTCGGGGGAATCCTCAACGATCACTGCATCCCAAGGCATGAGCGTTGCTTCGGTGTGCTGGCCCAGGTCTGCATTCGCGTAGGTCTGAGGAGGACCACCGGTAGGAGCAATTGTTTGCCATCCACCTATATACGAATCATGCCAAATGTGATCGCCGTTGCCCGTTGGTGGCGTCGATAAACTCTGGTTCCTGACAGACCACGGCGTTCTCCACATGAACTCAGTGTCGGTCTTCTTGTGAGTCAGCTCGAAAACATCTGCGCCCTTGTCTGCGATTATCGAAACCCTCAGCAACTCGTTTTCAAGAACAACAGTCTTCAATCCCCTGTATGTCCAAGAATCAGATATTCGACAACCAGTCGTCCGTTCGTCTTGATAATGCATGAAAGTCCTTGTTATTCGTACAGGTATTATCGGCGATACTTCCAGATATGCCGTCATCTACTTAAGTACTAAATTGCACGTAATCTACACAATCGGATTATGTGCAATTTACTTCGAAGTGTGGAAGAAACAAGTGTATTGTGCAATAGGCTCGATCTGCTTGTAGATGAACCACAATCTTTTCATATAGAGGTAATTTGTAATTGTCCCGATTAGTAGTCGTCGATGACAGCCCGGATGTGCGTCTTGCTCCCCCAACCGTTCTGGAAGACGCCGGACATGACATTATCGAAGCTGAAGATGGCGATCAAGTTTTTGATCTTGCAGTATCCGAATCACTAAATCTTGTCTTACTAGATGTGATGATGCCCCGTGTCAACGGCTTCGACACTCTTGCTACACTGAAGGTAGATACTCGTACCAGCCCTATCCCTGTAATCATGGTCACTGCTAAAGGTCGACCTGAAGACATGGCGATGGCACGCTCACTCGGTGCTGTTGAGTACATAACCAAACCTTGGGTAGATGGCGATGTTGACCTTCGTGTCGACTGGGTGAGGGCTGCTGACCAAGAACAGAAGAACCGTTAGTTCTTCAACTGAATCGACTCTTATATGACCGGTACAGCGGTTGCACTCGTTCTAATCGCTGCCGTAGCCCACGCTTCGTGGAACCTACTGGTTCGTAAATCCAACGTTCCTGAGCTGACGAATTGGTTCATGGCCTTTCTAGGCGGGATCATCGCACTCCCGTTTGCAGTCTTCTACCTTCTGACTGAAGCACCGGCTGCAACCGGATGGGTGTTTATCGTCGGCACAATCGTTTTACACATCGGGTACTTTTTCACTCTTGGAAAAGCGTATAAGCACGGTGACTTGTCGGTTGTTTACCCGGTAGCTCGTGGACTCGGCCTTGCACTTATTCCCGTATTCGGTGTCCTGATACTCAGCGAATCTGTTTCGCTACAAGCCGTGGCTGGGATATTGGCGATCTTTCTGGGTGTATTAGTGGTTGGCTCGTCATCGGGAGCTGGTCTTAGAATCTGGCTGAGCCCTCGATCACTATTGGCTGATCGCGGTGTGGCCTTTGCTATCGCAACCGGACTACTAATCGCCAGTTACTCGAATTGGGACAAACGGGGAGTCGAGTACGTCGAGCCACTTCTGTATATGTTCATGGTTCAACTGGGTGGATCACTCGGCGTTCTGCCAATTCTTCGTAGGTCATATTCGAATTCTGACTTTTTAAAAGAATTCAAGTCAGGCTGGAAGATCGGACTCTTCGGCGGATTACTTCAGTTCACATCGTACGGACTGGTGCTAACAGCATTCAGGCTCGCACCGGTGAGCTACGTGGGCCCGTTCCGAGAGTTGGCAATCGTCTTCGGAGTCGTATTCGCCGCTCTGATCCTCAAAGAATCGGTCGGCAAGTATCGAATAATTGGTGCTACTACAATCGGAGTCGGTGCGCTTGTGGTCGCACTATCTCCTTAGAATTCAGCACTCCTGTGAGCCTTGCATGGTTCAGTTTCTAATTATTACGGCGTTCTGATCGTAAAGTAATCAAGAGTAACCACGCCAAACAAATTGACGCTGAACATTCTCACCCATACTATTAATAACTAGTTCTACTCCCTCAGAAATTTTAGATTCCAATTCAAAATTTCTCAGGTTGTCGGTGAATCAACGAGCTTCGGATCAGGAGCTGCTGTTGTCACTCCCGGCCGGGCTGCCGGAAGTGATGTATGCAACTCCTTCCGTTGAGAGGTCCAGATTAGAAATTGACAAACGTCCAGTCCCTGCGCTGCAAAGAGTGCGGTCGTGACTACCCACAAGAGCCGATCTATGTTTGCGACTTTTGTTTTGGTCCGCTAGAAGTCAACTATGACTACGATGCTATCGCCAAAAACATCAGCCGAGAATCGATCCAAGACGGTCCGTTGACCATCTGGCGATACGACGAACTTCTGCCAGCCAGCAGAGATAACGCCGTCAACATCGGTGCTGGGATGACCCCACTGCTTAAAGCCGACAATCTAGGTAAAGAGCTTGGGCTCAATAATCTTTGGATTAAAAATGACGCAGCAAATCCGACTCATTCCTTTAAGGATCGTGTCGTATCTGTCGCAGCAACCAAAGCTGTCGAATTCGATTTCGACACAATCGCATGCGCCTCTACCGGAAACCTCGCTGGTGCCACCGCTGCTCACGGAGCCAAGGCCGGAATGAGCACAATGGTGTTTATCCCTGCTGATCTTGAACGAGGGAAGATCCTTGGCGCAGCCATATTTGGATCAGTAGTTCTCGTAAAGGGTAACTACGACGACGTTAACCGCCTTTGCTCAGAGCTCGGTGATGACCGGCGGTGGGCGTTCGTGAATATCAACATGCGCCCGTACTACTCAGAAGGCAGCAAGTCGATCGGCTACGAACTTGCTGAACAACTCGGTTGGCATGCCCCTAAGCATGTCGTCGTACCTGTCGCATCTGGATCACTATTCACAAAGGTCTACAAAGGCCTACAAGAGTTCGCTCAGCTTGGACTTATCGACAGCGCCGATACGAAAATGCACATTGCACAGCCGTTCGGTTGTGCGCCAGTTGCCAAGGCGTTCATAGAAGGTCAAGCACACCCGAAACCCGTTGTTCCTGACACCATTGCCAAATCACTCGCTATCGGATCACCGGCCGACGGCATGTACAGCGTTGGTATTGCCAACAAGACCGGCGGATCTGGAACAATCGTCCCCGAAAGCGAAATTGCTGAAGGCATGAAACTTCTAGCCGAAACCGAAGGAATCTTCACTGAAACTGCCGGTGGCGTTGTCATTTCAACGCTTCGCCGACTTGCTCGTGAAGGTGTGATCGGCCCCGACGAAGAAACTGTTGCACTTATCACGGGTACAGGCCTCAAAACCCTTGAAGCTATCGCAGATTCAGTCAAAACTGTAACTATCGACCCGACGGTTCGTTCGTTTGACGAAGTCGTAACAGGAGTGCCAGTTTCATAATGCCTTTCCGAAGAGTCAAATTCACATTCAAGACTGAGAGAATCCAGAGCCCGGTGATTTACGAATTCGGACACAAGTTCGATGTTGTAACAAATATTCGGCGTGCCGATATCGATTCCGAGAATGGCTGGGTCATTCTAGAAATAGAAGGCGCTGTAGATGAGATTGAACGTGGCTTGGAGTGGGTACGAGAGCAAGGATCAGACGTAAGTTCGTTGGACGGCGATATTCTTGCCGGCTAACGTGCTTGAACTGAACTAATCAACACGACATTAATTTGCAACGAAATTGGCGAATTAGCGTCTAACATGTTTGTAGATACATATTGAGCCGTAGATTCGAAATCACATGGCTCACGAGAAACAGGAAAACTGATGTCCGTAACAGTAAAAATCCCAACACCGCTCAGGAAACTCACCAACGGTGAGACAAGTGTGACGGTTGAGGGCGCAACAGTTGGTGCAATAGTCGATTCACTCCAAGTGGCATACCCCGGGATACAGGAACGTCTGATCGATGACGAGGGCGGTCTACGCCACTTCGTAAACATCTACCTCGACGGAGAAGATGTTCGATACCTCGATGGTTTGAACAGTGCCGTTAGCGACAACGCTGAGCTGAGCATCGTTCCTGCCGTCGCTGGTGGAATCAAGTAACTCGACAGCTTCGGCACTTGCTTCTCTGTGCGAAATAGATTCTCAAATCACCCTGTCTAGATCTCTTGGCGGGGTGATTTCGTTAATCGATAACGCTGAGAATCGCTTCTCTTACAATCTCGTCAGGCACGTCGCGGCGAGTCGTGGCTTTGCCCAGACCTTCTAGCAGTACCCATCGTATTGTTCCGCCACGAGATTTCTTATCGCTCTTTGTAGCGTCGATCAATTCGTCGACGTCGAGCCCTGTAGCCCTTACGGGAAGATCGTAACTCTCAAGTACCCTGCGCTGACGATCTACAATCTCTGTGTCGATCATACCAAGTCTCTCGGCGATACTCGCAGCTACCATCATGCCAATCGCCACAGCCTCGCCGTGCAGGTACGTTCCGTAGCCCGACACCTTCTCGATCGCATGGCCCACAGTGTGACCGTAGTTCAGCAATATACGTAGATCACCAGTCTCAAATTCATCGGCCGAAACGATCTCAGCCTTTATGGCAACACTTCGTCGAATTGCCTCGACCGGCTCCTCGCCGTCGAGCGCTCTCATCTGTGGAGCCAATCGCTCGAATGTATCAAGAAGCTGAGCATCCAGAATAAATCCGTGCTTTACCGCCTCTGCCCAGCCAGCAGACATCTCGCGTGCCGGCAAGGATTTAAGATGTGCGACGTCCTGCAACACTAGCTTCGGCTGGTGAAATGCACCGATAAGATTCTTCCCTGTTGGAATATTCACACCTGTCTTGCCGCCAATCGATGAATCGACCATCGCAGCAAGACTCGTCGGTACATGAACAACAGCAACCCCGCGTAGCCAAGTCGCAGCGACAAAGCCAACGAGATCACCAGTTACCCCGCCGCCCATAGCGACAATGATGTCGCCGCGTTCAACTCGTAAATCAGCTAGCCATTCGTACACAACTTGAACTGTTTCGAGGTTCTTGTTCTTCTCACCGATTTCCAGTGCAAGAAGGTGCGTTTCGTAACCACCTCGCTCAAGAGCTTCCTGTGCTTTACGAGTTGGATTCGGGAACATCACCTCGTCAGCGACCAAGAACGCCCTGCCATTCAGGCCTGTTTTGGCAAGTTCAATGCCCAGCTCATCGACAATATTGCGACCGACTACAACTCGGTAGCTTCCTTGAGTTGTATTGACGATTGCAGCAAGGTTCTGGTCTTGGTCAGCCATTCGAATCCGCCATCCCGCTATTTCGCCACGCTTCAGCAATCGCTTCAACGACCTCATCATGAGATTTGGCCTCTGTGTCTACGATCACATTTGCAGTCGAATAAGCATCTTCACGTTCGATAAGCATTTTGCGCAGTTTTTCAATTGGGGCATCGTCGCCAAGTAACGGGCGTAGGGTACGATCTCGTTGATTCGCCGAATTTACAAGCCGCTGGTGAATCACTTCTGGGCTAGCAATCAATCGAACAACCAATCCGGATGACTTCATAGTCTCACGATTTGCTTCCCTCACAGGAACGCCGCCACCAGTTGAAACTATACGACCGCCACGCTCCGCTACCTCTTCGAGTATCTGAGATTCAAGATCACGAAAATAGTCTTCGCCATTCTCTTTGAATATGAGCGGAATTGGCTTGCCTGCGCGATCTTCGATCACGCCATCCATCTCGACAAAAGGCCAACCCAGTAACTCGGCGACGCGTCGGCCTGATCGGGTCTTGCCAGTTCCCGACAGGCCAATCAGGTATATGTTCGGCTTGTCGCCGGTAGTTTCGCTCAATGCTTGTCTGTTCCGTGGCTTCTTAGAAACGAAGTTTAGCTGTTGCCAAATTCTTGATGAGATTCGACGTACCCAGCAAAGTTGCGCTTGATCTCGTCGAGCGAGTCACCACCGAACTTCTCCAGCATCGCCTCTGCGAGCGTGAGAGCCATCATTGCTTCACCAACGGGACACGCTCGGGCAACCTGACATATGTCGCTGCGGTTGTAAGCCGCATCTACAAGTTCACCCGTGTTGATATCTACAGACGGAAGCGGATTTGTCATCGTGGCTATGGGCTTGATCGCTACGTTGACGACGATCGGGTTACCGTTCGACATGCCACCTTCGATGCCACCAGCATGATTCGTAATTTGCTTGAACCGGCGTGGATCTGACGAGTCTGGTTCGATCACATCTTGAACTTCACGTCCGGGCTTGCGAGTGTTTGCAAAGCCTGTACCGATTTCGACACCCTTTACGGCGTTGATACTCATCATCGAATGAGCCAGTCGTGCATCCAGCTTGCGGTCCCAGTGAACGTGACTTCCAAGCCCAACGGGCGCTCCAAACGCTACAACTTCGAACACACCACCAATGGTAGTGCGTTCTTTCTTTGACTTATCGATTGCTGCTTTAAATCGGGCATCTGCGTCGGCATCTGAGGCTCGAACTTCAGAACCTTCAACAACGTCCCAATCGACATCCTCAGTCGCTACCGAACGGCCGTCTTGATCGCCAGTAGCAACAGCTCGTGAGTGAATTGAAATACCTATCTCTTCAAGCATCCGACGTGCAATCGAGCCCGCAGCAACTCTAGCTGCGGTTTCCCGAGCAGAAGATCGTTCTAGTACGTTGCGAAGATCGTGTTGCACGTATTTCAGTGCACCGGGGAAATCGGCATGCCCTGGAACGATTTTTGTGTAGACCTTCTTGTCCACATCATCACCTACTTCTGAAACCGACATGGCGTCAGTCCAGTTGGCGAAGTCTTTGTTCTCGATCCACATCGCAATTGGAGAGCCGAGTGAAATACCGTGACGAACACCAGATCGAAGATCAGCGCGATCTTTCTCTATCTTCATGCGACCGCCAGAGCCGTAGCCTTTTTGCCGACGAGACATCTGTTTTTCGATGTATTCCTCAGTCACCTCAAGACCAGCGGGAATCCCTTCAACAATTACTGTCAGGCCAGGACCGTGTGATTCTCCGGCCGTGAGGTATCGAAATGTCGTCATTCGTAAAGATTCCCATTCGCTGTGAGGGTTGTCTGCAAATATCCGTCATTCCAATCGAGTGGAGATATCGTTCTTCTCTAGCTCGGCACGGCTTATTTGATGTTTTGTAGCTTCGATTATAGGTACTTGCCAGAACCTATACCGAATCAGTCGGATTTTAAAGCCTTTTCAATAGCGCTAAACATCGTGTCGACTGGTGCAGTCTTGCCTGTTGCCATCTCGAACCCTTCGATTCCTTGAAATACCAACATCGTCATTCCACCCGCCGGTTCTCCACCAGCTTCTTCGACTTCTCGCAAGAACTTAGTAATTGGGGGAGCGTAGACAGCGTCGTATCCCACGGCGTCGGCTGAAATCATGTCGGCAGTCGCCGGGGTAGCCAATTCGGCGGGACCACCAGCCATACCTAGAGAAGTAGTGTTCACAAGTAAATTCGCATATGGAACGTAGTTAGTAAGCTCGTCACGAGTCATGCCCGTAGCAGTCGGTTTGAATCGACCCTCAGAAAAGTCGTTTGCAAGAGCTTGAGCCCTCTCAACTGTTCGATTCGCAATGGTCAGTCGATTTACTCCAGCCGTTTTCAACGCGTAGATAATAGCCCGAGCAGCACCACCGGCTCCAAATACAACTGCATTTGCGCCCTTGGGGTCGAATCCGGCTTTTTCCTTGAGCGCCCGAAGAAATCCAGATCCATCCGTGTTATGCCCAACGAGCTTGCCGTCGTGATTGAAAATCCAGTTGACTGCGCCAATCGCTTCAGCCGCTTCGGTCAGTTCATCCACCAACGGAATCACATCTTGCTTGTACGGAAGTGTCACGCACGAAGCAATGAAACCACTCTCACGGAAAGTCGCTACCTTGGCTTCTAAATTCTCGGGTAGTACATCCCACGCCTCGAACGTCTCGTCGATGCCGAGTTCGTCCAGTCCAGCCTGCTGGAATATGGGTGATTTAGTGTGTCCGATGGGATGACCCATGACGCCGATATTGCTGCTCATACTTCTCCAAGTCCGCGTACGGAAAAATCTAGTTCGACTGCATATAAGAGTTGAGGATAATTGCGGCCGATGCTGAGTCTATCTTGCCTCTAGCCGATCCACGTGCTTTCGAAGGGGACTTTCCGGTCTCTCTCAACAGTGAATGTGCCTCCACGGTTGTCATCCGTTCGTCCCAAGCCATCACCGGCAAATCGGTCTCTTTGCGAAGTCGAGCGCAAAAAGCATTAACTTTGCGAGCAGCGGGACCCTGTGAACCGTCTAAAGAAAGAGGCAGCCCCACCACGATTCCACGAGCCTCGCGTTCGATCGCAACTTTAGAAATGTTCGAAGCATCCAGATTTCCGGCTGCCTTGATCGCCTCTACTGGTGTCGCAATCGTACCTGTAGGATCGCTTATAGCGAGCCCGATACGAGCTTCACCGTAATCGACTCCGAGTAATCTGCCGTGATCTTTGATGACTAGTCCCCTGTCTGACCGCTTAGAGATTCACGAATGATTCCCTCAGTCGCCGCGAGTGCCTCAGGTAACTGTTCAGCGTTCTTGCCGCCTGCCTGAGCTACCGTAGGATTTCCTCCTCCTCCTCCTCCCATCAAACCCGCTATTGCCTTTGCAATATTGCCCGAATGAATTCCAACTTCTATTGTGTCATCAGTCGCCATGACCACGACCGTCGGCTTGCCTTCGATCACGCTGCCCAAAACCACAACGCCTTTGCCAATTTGGTTCTTCAGATGCTCACCGGTTTTTCGAAGTGCACCGAAGTTAGACGCTGGCACTTCGCTAACCTCAACGTGAATCGAAACATCGCCGGCTTCGATGTCAAAGCTGTTGACAGAATTGTTCGAACCACCACCGCTGACACTCGCTTGTAGAAGCTGTTCTTCAAGCTGTGCAACTTGTTTCCGGGCTTGTGAAAGATCGTTAACCAGCGAGTTGACTCGCTCACCTGCATCAGATACAGATACACGGAATTTCAATGCGATGTCTTCAAGAGCACCAAATCGATCAAATATTGCTTCTTCTGAAGCAACGCCAGTGATCGCTTCCATTCGACGCATTCCAGACCCGATGCCAGCTTCAGACGTGATTACAAAAGTCCCGATTCCACCGGTGTGATCCATGTGCGTTCCGCCGCAAAGTTCGTAGCTCCAAGGAGCATCGATCTTTATTGTGCGAACTTCGTTGTCGTAGGTGTCACCGAAGAATGCCAGTGCCCCTTCTTCTACGGCCTCACCGTACGTTGTCCAATGAACCTCAACATTTCGGTTTAGTCGAATCTTCTCGTTAACCCGATCTTGCACCGCTTTAATCTGGTTGCGGGTTAGAGCCTTCATATTGGTGAAATCGAATCGCAGTCGATCTGGGTCTACAACAGAACCAGCCTGCCTTACGTGACTGCCGACTATTTCACGCAGAGCGGCATGGACGAGGTGGGTAGCTGTGTGATTACGGCGAATGCGCTCTCGGCGCTCTCCGTCGACAGAGGCGGTAACGCCGTCGCCTATGCTCAATGAACCAGACGTTATCGTTCCGGAATGAACATTGACGTGACCGTATGGAGCCTGTGTGTCATTGATCGTTACTTCGACACCTTCGCCTGAGATCACGCCGGTGTCGCCGACCTGACCACCACGAGCGGCATAGAACGGAGTCTCGCCGAGAATAATGTCGACTTCGTCGTCTTTGTTTGCCGAATCGACAGCTTCGCCATTTTGGACGATAGCTACGATGGTTGTTTTCGAAACAAGAGTCTCGTAACCAGTGAATGGTGTGTCCTCGACGCCAAGAGATTCATATACTCGGGTCGACTTGGCATTACCGCCGAAACCTCCGGCAGCCCGACCTCGCTCGCGCTGGGCTGCCATTGCCGTCTCGAAGCCGGCTCGGTCGACGGTCAGATCTTCTTCTCCGGCGACCTCTTCAGTCACTTCAACTGGATAGCCGTAAGTGTCGTACAGAACAAACGCCTCGGTTCCTGAAACGCTAGACCGCCACGCATCGATGGCATCCGTATCACCGGTTTCAACCAGTCGTTTAAGTTCGGCGATAGCCAAACGAACTCCAAGCGATTCGCCGTCGTCCCCCGCAGGAGTTTTCAGCTTTTCACCATCTTTAAGTAACTTGGCTGCATCAGGTTTTTCGCTTCGGTATTTGACCATTCCTGAAAGCACTAAAGCACCAAATTCAAGGGTTCGAGAGAAGCTATTCTCTTCCTGCTCAAGAATATCTTTGATGAACTCGTAATTACCTAACAGTTCGGAGTAAACATGTCCCATTTGGTCAGAAACAGTTTTTGATATCGACGAAAGCATCGGCGTGTCCATGCCTAGCTCGCGTCCAAATAGCATTCCTCGACGAATCAGACGTCGAAGAACGTATCCCCTACCAGAGTTGCCTGGAATTACGCCGTCGCCGATCAGGAACGAAGCTGACCGTGCGTGCTCGGCGACAACCCGAATAGCTTTGTCGGTCTCTTTGTTCTGTCCCCAGTCTTTTCCAGACAACTGCTCGACGTGGGCGATGATTGGTCTGAACGCATCGGTCTCGTACACATTGGACGCGCCCTGAAGCACGGCGAGCATGCGCTCGAAGCCCATACCAGTGTCGATATTCTTCGCCGGCAGCACTGTGTCGTTACCGTCTAGGTCTCGGTAGAACTGAGTGAACACGAGGTTATATAGCTCGACAAAATCGTCGTGGTAGTTCGGACCCCACACGCCGTTACGAACAGGATCGTCTACTGCCGGAACGTCATCAAGTGACCCTTGGTAGTAGTTGATCTCTGAGCTAGGGCCACAAACACCCTCGTCACCAGCCGGACCCCACCAGTTGTCTTCATCGCCAAATCGGTAGATTCGATCTGCTGGAATTCCCAGTTCTTTCCAAATGTTTTCTGCTTCGTCATCGGTGGTGTAGACGGTGTAGTAGAGGCGCTCTGGATCAAGACCAAACCTATTTGTAAGCAGGTCAAGCGCCCAAGCGCAGGCCTCTTTTTTGAAGTAGTCGCCGAAGCTGAAATTGCCCAGCATTTCAAACATCGTTAAATGAGTGTCATCTCCAACTTCTTCGATGTCAGTGGTTCGGAAGCATTTTTGCGATGTCGTGACACGCGGGTGCGGTGGCTCTTTTTCTCCAGAGAAGTACGGCTTGAACTGAGCCATGCCTGAGTTTGTGAGAAGCAATGTCGGGTCAGCCGCAGGGATCAACGATGCCGAGGGCATTCGAAGGTGGTCATTTCCTTCAAAGTACGAAAGGAAAGCCTCTCGTAGTTCATCTGCTGTCTTTGGAGGGCGGGAGGTCATATTTCTCCGAACTGCGCGCTAAAATAGATCAGAACGATATCGAACAACTGATTTTAGTTAGCGGGCAATTTGCGTGTCAAAGATGATTTACGACATACGAATTTTGACGGCTACCAGTTTGCGTTCTTGAATTCGGTTATAAATGTAAACGACCAGCGTGTGCACTACAGGCTCGATCATGAGCTTTTGATGCCACGGTATGGCAAATTCCATTGCTCAACAGAGCGGTGATTCATCAAATAGCGCTTCGTTCTCCAGCTAAGCCACCAATTATTCATTGTCTGAAATGGCGATGAAGCTATTATCCGGCAGGAAACTAATCGTGGCTTCAAAACGCGGCCGCTCAACTTGGCTGAAGATCAGTCAGGGAAAGCCGTTGCTCGAAACGACACATCTCGATCTTCAGAAATGTTTGAGCAGCTTTCTAACCTGCCAATTTCGTGGGTTTCTGGCGCAGTGGGTCCAGCCGATCGCAACGCTGCCGAAACTCGATCAGATGACCATGGTGTAGCTCAAAACGATGTACTTGCTAGTGATTGGACTGTGAAGTTCGTTTCGCCGCCATGTCGAGTTCACCATAAGTTCTACAACGTAATTTGTAATCACTTGTTGTGGTTCCTGCTCCACCGATCATGGATTCCAACGTTCACCCTTAAGATCGGAGCACAATAGCACGATGTCTGGGAACGAGACTAGAGGGCGGTTAATCAATCGTTCGCTGATCGTATATATGACAGTGCAGACGGTAGACAAATTGCGTTAATTTGTCGTGACTATCAACTGATGCTTGTGCCGGGGATGGTTCGAGAACGTCATCCCAAATCACTGATTCACTTCTCGTTAGAAACCCCGTGGCTGTGGCCTCCGGAACTTGAACTCCTTCCAATAGCATGGCGATCAGAATTGTTAGAAAGCCTTCTCGCCGCTGATGTTGTTTCATTTCCGAGCGATGCCGATATAAATGCCTTTATTGCCTGTGTACGTTCCTATTTCAGTTCGCAATCAGACGATCATCTACCTCAGATCAAATATCGGTCCAGCTCTCTAGTCGTAGGTACGCACAGCGTCCGCCTAAGCGTTTTGGTGCCATCGCGGAGGTCACCAAAATTCAAAGAAGTTGTCAGGTTTCCACAGATCTAGAGATTTATCGAAAACCTAGTTGTCGACGAGCCAATACATACGTTTGTGACAGTCGACCGTTCCGAGCCGGACAAGGACATCGTGAGGTCTGCGCTTACGGCGAACTATCGAAGCGGCAACCCGATCTAATCTAATCAAGCCGTTTCTTGCTGATGCTTACGCCTGGGCCGACTCACATCTCTGCCTTTAAGAGGGTGTTTGAGGAAATTCGTCGAGATGCACGGAAAGTGGACGAAGCGGCAAAGAATTCAAATCTGATCCTGGTCTACGAAGAGAACAACTTCTATCGAGCAATCGTAGCCCTCAGCATTTACGACACGCTAGTGTCGGTTCCTCTGGTAGACGGCGCCGGACAAAACCCACTCGACGGCCCGATTGTGAATACCAAGAACCGCGGAATTATTCTTAGTGATAACGACGCCACAAAGGGTTTGTTTGGCGACAGCGCTTCGACAGTCGGCATCACGGATATCGACGCTATTTCAGCTGTCATGGAAGCAGCATCATACGAGTCTTCAAAAAGTCGATTCACCAAGTCAGAAGCCATATTGGACAACGTGAGATCGATCCGACCGCGACTGCTAGTCAATTTCTCAGCGAACTTAACGAAGTCGACCACACCCAGTAACGACCCGCTATTCGCTGTCAGAAGTGTCTACGAGCAACGTTCGTGCTTTGATGTCAACAGTTAAAGCATCAGAAACGCGAGAGGCGGTAGCCATCGCTACTGCAGCAAGCAATTCTTCCCGACGTTCAGGCGTCAGTATTTCGCCGTCACGGCTTCCAGTAGCAGAGGCTTTTCCAACTGGCGCTGCCGATGGTTCACGTTGTGGCGGTGCTGGTCGGGAAGCAGAGTCAGATTTAGTAGTTTCCCGAGTACTAACGTCACGAACCGCGTCGGCAACGACTTCAGGCCGGAACGGGGGTTGGTCATCTCCCCAATAAACAGTCTGGTGCGGAAATGGGATTTCGATACCTTCCGCGTCGAGGCGGATTTTTATGCGTTTCCGCATCTCGCCCATAATTTCCCACTGTTTCATCGGCTTACAGTCGCCGAGCATTTTGAACGTTACCGCTGAATCGTCCAGCGAGTTCAGTCGAAGCACTTGAGGTGGGGTTATCAACATTAATCCGTAGTAAGGATCGGCTGCAATATCGTCACCGATTTCATTGAGGACTTGGATCACACGATCAACGTCTTCTTTGTAGGCGACGCCAACATCGAGGTTCACTCGCGACCAGTATTTGGTCTTGTTGGATGCAACGGTAATTTCTCCATTTGGAATAACGTGCACTTGCCCGTCGAGATCACGGAGAACCGTGCGCCTCAGGTTGATCGATTCGACCAAGCCCGACATTCCAGCGATCGTCACCACGTCGCCGGTTCGATATTGGTTCTCAGCAATGATGAAAATTCCGGCTATTAAATCTCGCACTAAATACTGAGCGCCAAATCCAACCGCTATACCAGCGATACCGAATCCTCCAAGCACAGGTCCGATCGGAACTGAAAGTTCGGTAAGCACCATGAACAGCGCAGAAACATAGATAAATGCGACTGCTGCACCAACAAATACGCTGGAAAGTGTTTCGGATCGTTTGAGAACTTCGTCATGATCTGCCGTCGAAGCCTGCCCCAGCATCACAGATCCCAGCAATCGAGGAATAACCCGCCGTGCAACCCGCGTAGCAACCCAACTCATGAACAGAATCAGAACAATTCGTAAACCGTCGGTCACAAGCCAGCCTCCAGCTTGTGATGCAACCCATTTCAGATTGGCGATCACCGGATCGACGTTGTTGCCTAGCACGTGCAGGATTCCGAGAATCGCTGCCACGGCGAACACTCCTGCTACCAAGATGTTCGAAATCCATGAATCTGCGGCCTGCACTGCCATCCCGACGTCAGCGGTTGCTTCGTGTTGATCTAGTCCACGAATCGCTTGTTTCAATCCGCGTCGTAAAACGATCCGAACCACGATCCAGCCAACAACGGCTGCCAGTGCAATCAGAAAGGCCCAAAGACCACCATCAGCAAGCCAAGCCATGAAAGTGCCATCGGCCGGGTGACCTAGAAAAACATCGAGGAAGGAGTCATCCATAGTTTGGTTCGTTCAGTGGTGCTTTGAGCGAAAAGCCATCATGGGCTCCGCTTATTGTTGAATCAGTTACTAGAGACGATACAGCTATGGGTCTGGTTCAAACTGAACAGCGGCTACTTCCCGCTACTTTCCCAGAGAGTTACGTACGGCCCGCTCTTGCCAGAAATCAGTCCAGCGAGGTCCTGTTGAGTGGTGTCTTTGATCGAATCACGCTCTTTTACCATTAGTGTGAACACCTGATCGTTAAGCTGTTCTAACGAAAGTTGCGTCAGTCTGCTGCCAAACAACTCTCGGGTAGCGTCGCTCAGTTGAGGTTTCTCGAAAGCGAGCAACGAACCAGAGAAGAAAAGCACGCCAACGCTGCCTCCCGGATCGTTAGATGCCGGGTCAACGTTGATGCCGAGTTCCGCAATAATTCGCTTTAAAGAATTTGCACGAACGACTGCTTCGACTTGCTGCGGAATGCCCATTAGCTCAAGGAAACCGACGTCATGGCGTCGAATCAGCTTAGAAAAATCTTGTTCAACCTTTGAGTAAAAGTCTTCGCCCAGAAGGTTTGAAATCGATAGGTTGAGAACGGCGGGACCACCCGGTCGATCTTTTCGGGCGTCAATCGCAATAAACTCACGCAAGTGAGGAAATATGCACAGCGTTATATCGGCGCTTTTGCGATCTGAATCAAACATGAATCGATTCTAGCCTTAGTGGAAACCTAATAGCTGTTTCACACGTTGAAAAACGCCTAACTTCTCGCCGCGACGCGCCTTATGCCAGCTTTTCTCTGCCGATGCCGATCTGCTTAGATTTGAGCCCCGCTGTTTCATGACATCTCGAATCTCACGATCCTCGCTCTTATCGAGCCAGAATCCCGTATCGATTGGGCACGCCTCGATCTCTAGGTTGTAGCCCCGGTAACGGAATCGCACCATCTTTTCACCACAGTGAGGACACAGATGCTGGACTTCATGCTTGCCGTATTGACGTTGACCTTTGACCATGTCATCACTAGCCATATTGTCTTCGAGCGACTCGAGAGCAGCCGTTGTCAGCCAAATACCAGAGCATTCAGCACATTGGGACGACTCTTCACCAGAAGTTTTTGAATCTTCTAAGGCGGTCTGATCTACAGGGCAGGTAAGTTGAGTCAATTTGAAAGATCCTTCGAAAGTATGAAGCGGTAGTTGATTGTACGAACTTCTCAGCAAATCTGTTTTATTGATCAGGTCTGATCAAGACTTTTCAACCGGTTTGGCTAATCGACTTCTGATTTTGCCTGTGATTGTGGATCGTCCAACGAATACCTGAAGTCACAATGTGAAGCTCCCTGCATTATTGTCTGGGTCCGTTTCAAATTCACTTCGGAATTAAACCCGTTGCAGAACTCGAAATCGCGTGTGCAGGAAAAAATATCTCCTAGATCACCGTAGCCGAGTGATTTGTACATTTCGGCGTACTTGCAGCGAGTAACGTCGAATGAATATCGAGTCGGACTACTCTCGATGATGTCGATTTCGAGTGCTCCATGTCGCCGCCATGCATCTTTGCTAGATGCATAATCTTCCAGTCCGTTAGCACCGATTCCTTTGGCAAACTGGGCGCCCTGCTCTCGGGCTAACTTCGTTATTGCTTCACGAGCGATTTCGTTGGTACGTGCGACACCGATCTCTTCTTGGAAAGCTCGTAGTATTGGACCCAATATCATCGCCTCGACCTGACGTCGGTCGATAACGTCCATTTGGTTAGGATCAAACGCCATAACGGATTCCTTAATCTTGCGTAGTTGACGATTATTGGAGTGAGATGCTCATGGCGACTGCACCGCCACCAGCGTGACAAATTACGGCGAGTCCTTCTTTGCCCCGAGATGACTGTAAACCGTGCATTAGTGTGACGAGGATCCTAGATCCACTGGCACCAATCGGATGTCCCAACGCGATTGCTCCACCCCGCAGATTAACGCGATCCCAATCCCATTTTAGTGCCTGCCCATTTGCAATAACCTGCGCCGCAAACGCTTCGTTGACTTCAATCAAGTCGAACTCGTCTAGCGACTGGCCTGTTTTGTTTAGGAGGTTTTGAACGGCTATTCGAGGTGCGTCAAATAGCATTCCCGGTTCGTTCGCAGCGTGCGCATATCCTGTAATTCGTGCCACCGGCCCGCTCGACGATTCACCAGCCATTTCGGTATTGGTCACGACCACAGCTGCAGCTCCGTCACTGATCGACGAAGCATTCCCAGGTGTAACGGTCAAACCCGGCGGGAAAACAGTTGGAAGTGCTGATAACCCATCCATGTTCGTGCCGGCGCGTGGCCCTTCATCCGTGTCGACTACGACAATTTCGCCACGTCTGCCGGTTACTTCAACTTGAGTGATTTCGTCGTTGAAAGAACCTTCCGCACTCGCCGTTGAGGCGAGCTGGTGACTGCGTTCCGAGAATTTGTCTTGCTGTTCTCGCGTAACGCTGTACTTCTCGCTAATCGCCTCAGCTGATCCACCCATATGGCGATTTTCGAATGGACACCAGAGCCCATCATGAATCATGGAGTCGATCAAATTCGCATCGCCCAATCGCTGCCCTGTCCGGCTGTTGACCAGTAAGTGAGGAGCCGCGCTCATGTTCTCCATGCCACCAGCTACAACTGCTGAAGCCTCGTTCAACTGAACTGATTGAGCCGCCAAAATCACAGCCTGCATGCCTGAAGCACAAGCTTTGTTGATAGTTAATGCAGATGCTGAGTTCGGTATACCGGCGCTGATAGCGGCCTGCCGCGCTGGAGTTTGGCCTAAACCAGCCGAAAGCATATTTCCTATAACTGAGTATTCAATGTCGTCACCGGTTAATCCCGATCGGTAGACAGCCGCTCGAATAGCCGTTGCACCAAGTTCGGTTGCGGGAGTGCTCGCAAGACCACCTTGGAAATTTCCGAGAGGTGTTCTCGCAGCACCTGTAATAAACACATCGCTTTTGAGCGCGTTGATCATGAAGAGTCTTCCTCGTGACTAAACCTAATACGTGATCTGTCGAGTATAGAACGACTGAGCTACATTTGCCGTATCAGGCAGAAACGACCCGAACGGTTAGACCGTCCGCCGTGAGTGCGATCTTTCCTTGTTTCAGGGCAAGCGCATCGTCACCGTAGATTGCCCGTCGCCAGCCACTCAAAGCCCGTACATCGGGTTCTTCCTCAGTGGCGATTCGATCAAGGTCTTTTCTGTTGGCAATCATCTGGGCAGCGACGCCGTTTTCGTCACTTCGCAACTTCAGCAATGCCTGTAAAAGAGCGACGAGTGTTTCGTGCCCACGCAATGGCGGACCACCCTTTTCTGGGTCGGGACAGTCGTCGTCGGGAATTTCTAAGCCTACTTTGACGGCTGCAAGAAGCGCTGTTCCATCACGACCATGAGCAAATCGCTCATTCACGCCCCTGACTCGTTCGAGGTCAGCTGGCGTTTGAGGAGCATTCAACGCGATTTCAGCAAGTGCTTCGTCTCGACAGACCCACCCCTTTGGAATATCACGGTCCTGTGCGCTGACTTCTCGCCATTCGGTAATTTCTCTTAGTACAGCGAGTGCTCGACGGGTTGGACGTCGAAGTCGAACTTTACGCCATAGATCTCGAGGATCAACATCGTACAAATCTTGATCACGGAGATGTCTCATCTCTTCGTGAGCCCATGAAGTACGATCTGAATCTGTAAGCTCTTCGACTAGTTTGTCGTAAACGTCGATGAGATAAGTCACATCGCCGATAGCGTAATCAATCTGATTGTCAGTAAGCGGACGGCGTGCCCAATCGGTCATTTGCGATCGTTTATCGATCGTCTCGCCGACAATTCGTTGTACTAGCGTGGCGTACGCCGGTTGATCTCCGTAGCCGCTGACCATTGCTGCGATCTGGGTGTCGAACACCGGTTCGACCATCGAACCACTGGCGTTGAACATGATCTGCATGTCCTGACTTGCCGAGTGAAACACCTTCAAAACAGAAGTGTTCCTCATCAGTTCGTACATAGGTTCGAGATCGATACCTTTTGCCAACGGATCGATAGCCACTGCTTCATCGCGGGTAGCTATCTGTATTAGGCAGAGAATTGGCCAGTAAGTTTTCTCACGGACAAACTCAGTATCGACAGTAACAAAATCAGATTTGGCGGCCTGTGCGCAGAAATCGGCGACATCGGCGGAGTTAGTAATAAGCACCCAATGGGTATACACCAGTCCATCAATTCCTGCCATGATAAATCACGTTTCACGCCGTTATTCTTGGCCGGTACTGCAAGGCTTCTGCCTCGTGATCCATCAAAATGTCGGGAGAATCTGAAAGATCGGCCAGTCCAACAAAATGAAACGCAGGCAGCCCTGTCGCTATATTTACCTCGGATTCGATCAGAACACCGTGGGAACCTGGTGAGGTTGAGATGTGTGTGAATTGGGCGCTCAAGGCTGCGAACGTAGGCGCTGCATAAAGAGCCACCAGTCTGGCTCATCCTGCATAGTTCGACAACACGCCTCACCAGCAAAACATCCTCTGCTGTATCCATAAATCGATCACGGAGATTTTTAGCGTCCGCTATAGTTTCCAACACGCAACCGAATCACAACGCGACCGAATACATCTAAAATGTAATCGAAACTAATCTCGCAGATTTCCACTTAGTGCGAAAGCGAACCGCATTGGACGAACAAGCTTACCGAGGCAAGAAGCACCCGCCTTACTGCACGTGTGCGACATGTACAGCAGAACGGCTAAGCAAACACCGCGCTGCGAAGCCGGGCAACGTAGTCACCCGAATATTGCGATTGCTACGCTTGAAGCGTTAGAGACTTTCGGGGCCGTACAACTTGCTCCACAGCCCGCCTATTCCAAGGCCGATGAGCACCATGAATGGCATCACAAAAACCACAGTCAGCAGAATTTGTCCCTTGACGTCACTGACTTCTCTATCGAACTGGAATAGAGAAAAGATGAGGAAGGCTATCCCCATCGCAAATCCCAGACCCGCGCCCATCAATGCTGGTTTGCTAAATCTCAATTGAGTCGCTCTCCTAAGCTGATTCGCCCCGAATCAGCCCGCGTAGTAAATTTCGTAATTGTTCTCGCACGGATTGCCGTTCGAAACGTGCATTCGATTATCACCCGGTTCGAGGATGATCGATATAACAGTACGTTGCCATCCGGTAGTCGGCTCGTCGTTCGGATGACGACAAATCGAGGTTGGGAATCCATCGTGATCAGATAGCAAATCCTTGGCGTGATCTAGTGTGAGCTTACTAGTGGTCATATTCTCGGTAAGAATCACCAGACCACGATCTCGTCTATCAAAAGATTGACCGTAAATTCGATCACTAAATTCTGAATTGTTCGATTCGAGCGATGGGTGAACGCAATGATTCGTGTGAACCAACACGCCGCCTGATTCCGAGTCTGCCCGGATCGACTCAACAGACCCCGGAGTGATCTCCATATTCAACGGTCCTTCGGCAGTAATCATCGCCGCATTCGCCGTAAGTGCTCTGGGAGACGATTCGACAGCGCTAACGGCAGCAGCGCTCGAAGATGATTCGAGAATCGAACGCACGAAGAAGTACCACGGTAATCCTGCCGAATCGCTCGGGCCGTTCAACGCGTTCATACATATTCCAATACCCGCCGAGTTGAACCCCATATAGGCGACCAACCCTGGTTGCATCCAAGATGTGAACGAACTGCCCTCTTCGCCTTTGCGAGTGATAACCGCAGACAAAGGACCCATCGCGGGATCATTGTCCCAGTTCTGCCCAGCAAACCCTTTGCCAGATTCAGAAGCCTCTGATCCAACCATGATTGATGTACAGCCTTCCGAGGTGTCGCCGAGCATGTTGCGGGCATTCAGGACCATCAAGCGATCCAAAGAGACGCCTGACGATTCTGCGGTACCTCGGAGTTCGTCAAGAGGGCCAGGAAAAACATCGTCAACTAGATCAAAGCTCCGTCGTGCCACTTCTTCGGCCCGCTGCCATGAAATGGGTCGGGTCGTTCCTTTGTTGAAGCGATCCAAAACTAATTCTGAAAATTGAACGATCTGAGACCGAAAATGTTCACCGATCTGCCGCCCCATATCGATCGGCGAACCGGCAACGGTAAGCTCAGGGAATCGAAAGTTTGCTGCTGATGACAATTTTCTAATCTTTTCTATTCGGTGTTGCGACTAACCGAAGCTCCAGCGACGACATTAAAATGCGACCTAAGGCTACGGCTGACATCAAATTATAACTTCACGGTTTGCTAAACTCGCCGCCTCTCGAAAATTCTTTAGCAAGTTGATAGGACTCCAATTGATGGGTACCGACCAAGCAAACGGCAAAATTCTTCGCTCCGCTGAGTGGTTCGGCACTAAAGACCTTGAAGGTTTTTTGCATCGTGCTGGTCTCAAAAACCAAGGCTGGTCAGAAGAATCATTTGCAGGCCGTCCGATCATTGGAATTGCCAACTCATGGTCAGAAGCAACACATTGCAACGCCCACCTTCGAGGACTAGCAGAGCATGTAAAACGTGGGGTTCTTGCCGCCGGTGGATTCCCAATCGAATTCCCGACGATTTCACTCGGAGAATTCTTCCTGTCGCCCACTTCGATGTTCTGTCGAAACCTGATGTCGATGGACGTAGAGGAAATGATCCGCGGTCTGCCTATCGACGGTGTCGTTCTTCTTTCAGGTTGCGATAAAACCACCCCGGCAATGCTTATGGGTGCGGCATCAGCCGACCTTCCCGCCATCGTTCTAACCGGTGGGCCTCAACTAAATGGAAATTGGAAGGGTGAAGAACTCGGTTCTTGTACTGATTGCCGACGCTACTGGTCTGAACTGAGAGCAGGGGAGATTACCCAAGCCGATTACGATTCCATGGAAGCAGCGATCTATCGATCACCGGGTCACTGCATGGTCATGGGTACGGCATCGACCATGGGCGCTATCGTCGAAACGATCGGAATGTCATTACCGGGCGGAGCCGCCATTCCCGGTGCCGACTCTCGTAGAAAAGTCCTCGCCGAAGATTCGGGCCGAGCTGCTGTTGATCTGGTTCGCAAAGGCATCCGACCGTCAGACATCCTCACTCAAGACGCCTTCGACAACGCGATCCGCATGCTTCTCGCTGCTGGCGGCTCAACTAACGCGATCATCCATCTCACAGCAATTGCGGGTCGAGCAGGCATCAAACTGCCTCTGGAACGATTCAACGAGCTATCAGAATCGACACCAGTAATCGTCAACCTTAAACCCGGTGGCAAGTACCTGATGGAAGATTTGTACTATGCAGGTGGTGTTGAGGCGGTTTTGAAAAAGATGTCGAGTCTTCTCAATCTCGACTGCCTCACTGTCACTGGCGATTCGCTCGGCGAAAATATCGCAGATGCTGAATGTCACAACGATGATGTGGTTCTTTCACCAGAGAACCCACTTGCTAAAGAAGGCGGACTCACCGTTCTGAAGGGCTCGCTCGCACCCGATGGAGCCGTAATCAAGCACATTGCGGCCTCTCCCGAACTTTTGAAGCACACCGGCAGAGCAATCGTGTTTGAGAATCCACTTGATCTGAAAAACAGGATCGATGACCCTGATCTGGACGTGACCAAGGACGACATTCTCGTGATGAAGGGTGCTGGTCCAGTTGGCGGACCCGGCATGCCAGAGGCTGGGTTCCTTCCTCTGCCTAAGAAACTGCTTGCCGAAGGCGTAAGAGATATGGTGCGAATTTCCGACGCCCGAATGAGCGGAACTGCGTTCGGTACGATCGTGTTGCACGTGTCACCTGAATCGACCATTGGTGGCCCATTGGCGCTTGTTCAGTCAGGCGACATGATCACGTTAGACGTCGAAGCAAAAGTACTCGATCTGAATGTCGATTCAACCGAGCTTGAACGCCGCCGTGCGAATCTGCCTAAACCAGCGGTCGACGGTGGATTCACCCGTGGTTACGGCAAGATGTATTCACAGCACATCACCCAAGCGCAAGACGGATGCGATTTCGACTTCCTTATCGGAAAAACGCCAGTTGAAACTCACGTCGAGGCTTCAGGACACAACGCCGGTTTCCACACCGGCTGATCGTGTTTCCGTATGCCTTATTCAGGAGTCGGAGCGTTATCTGGAATCAACCCGGCAGAACGCATGTCGCTCCAAACGGCAGACGGAATGTCTTGCTGAACCATCGCTATATTTTGCTCAAGCTCATCGGTCGACTGCGCACCGGGTACTGCAGTGGCTACCGCAGGGTGAGCTAGAACGAACTGAAGAGCTGCTGCCTTAAGATCGACACCGTGCGCTATGCAGATATCAGTCAAATTACGGGCTTGTTCAACCAAGTGGGCGGGGGCTTGCTCGTAGTCGAATGTGACCGGCTTCGATAGATCTCGAGCCAGAATTCCCGAGTTGTAAGGTCCACCGATTGTGATCTTAACATCGCGTTCTACACAGGCGGGCAAGAATTCATCGAGTCCAGAATGATCCAGCAGTGTGTACCTGCCGGCGAGCAAAATGATGTCTAGGTCGAACCGTTGAATGAATTTGAGAGGCATGTCCCAAATGTTCATTCCGCATCCGATGGCTTTTACGACGCCTTGCTCTCGTAATTCGATCAAAGCCGGGAATGCTTCGTTCAGCGCCTGTTCTTCTCCGTAACTCTCAACATCTGGATCGTGAACGTAGATAATATCGATGCTATCCATGTTGAGCCGTTTCAGACTCTCTTCAATCGAACGATGAACGTCATCTCGAGTCCACGAGTTGACCGATTTAAGATCGCCAATGCCATCGGGATCATCTTCAGCTGTCATGCGACCCGCGATTGGATCAAGCACGCGACCTATCTTCGTCGAGATAACAAATGAATCTCGATCTGCCGTTGCGTAGCGAGACTTGCCGACCCTAGCTTCCGCCCGTCCATTTCCATACAAAGGCGCTGTATCGACGTACGAGATGCCGAGTTCTTGTGCCCTGTCGATTGTCTTTACAGCTTCGTCATGGGCTGTGACATCGATCAGACCGTCACCCAAGACCATTCTGCTCAAAGGCGCAGTACCAAGGCCAAGCCTCGGAACCGAAACTCCCGTTTTGCCAACCTGAATTTTCTCGAATGGATCCATGCCCATAGTTCTATCTGTCCTGTCGACGGTCTGATAATTCGGTGAGTGTGTCTACTTTGAGACTAATTCCGCGATTGCATCACCAACAAGCTCGGTTGTTGAAGAGCCTCCGAGGTCTGGTGTCAGTGTTTCACCCTGTTCGAGTAGCTGGAGCACTGCTGCATCAACATCATTCGCTGCAGCGTTTTCGCCAAGGTGCCGGAGCATCATTGCTGCTGTAAGAATTTGTGCCATCGGGTTAGCAATTCCCTGCCCTGCAATGTCGGGAGCCGATCCGTGGGTTGGCTCGAACATCGATGGAACCGAAGTGTCTGGATTGATGTTTGCGCTTGAAGCAAGCCCCATGCTGCCGGTGATGATCGCCCCGATATCGGTAACAATGTCACCGAACAGGTTTGGGGCGACAATCACATCGAACATCTCAGGTCGTCGAATAAGATCCATGCAAGCTGCGTCTATAAGTAGCGATGCCGAGTCGATGTCTGTGTACTCTTCTGCAACTTCTGCGAACGTGCGGTCCCAGATAGTCATGTAGCCAAGCGCGTTCGATTTCGTGATGGATGTGACGTGGTTTTTTTTGCCACGTTCACGGGCTAGATCAAACGCGTAGCGAATAGCTCGCTCACAACCCATGCGTGTGTAAACAGCTGTCTGTACAGCGACTTCATTTGGTGTCCCGTGGTAAGCGAATCCACCAATGTTGAGGTATTCACCTTCAGTATTTTCTCGAATTACTGTTAGGTCAATGTCGTAAGGCTTCTTGCCCGACAAAGGAGACTCAACACCAGGGTACAAAACCGAAGGACGTAAGCAAATGTACTGGTCGAAACGTCGACGAATCGGCAGCAGTAGGCCGTCGAGAGTAATGTTGTCCTGAATGTCAGGGTGCCCCACTGCTCCGAGGAATACAGCGTTGAAATCCTCAAGAGTTACCAGCGCGTCGTCCGGCATCATCTGGCCGTGTTTAAAGTAGTAATCGGAACTCCAAGGAAGCTCTGTGTAATCCCATGTAATACCGTATTTTGGAGCAAGGGCATCGAGCACTTTCATGCCTTCGTTTACAACGTCGACACCAATTCCATCACCTTTGACGATTGCGATTTTATGTGTTGCCATTTGAGCGGATTCCTATTTTTGTTGGTTACGTAATAATTGGATAGTGTGGTTAGATCCAGTGATCGAATCGAACCACGGTGTTGAATTTGTTTTAATCCGTGAAACAGGATTACTTAGATCGCTCTTCGATGAGTTCGAGAACTCCTGAAATGTCATGTTCTTTTTTGCCGGCATCCATCATCGTGTTGTACATCTCGAGTGACTTGGTAGCCAGTTCAAGCGAAAGACCTTCATCTTCAGCTAACTGGCCGATAATGCCGAGATCTTTCCAGATGAGACGGAGAGGGGCAGCTGAATTTGGGAAGTCTCGAGCTGCAGTCATTGGAGCATTTCGTTCGATCATCGTACTACCGCCCCAACTTACTCCAAGTAAGTCAGCAGCTATTTGAATATCTACTCCAGCTGAATTGGCGAGGGCGAATGCTTCAGCAGCGGCAACGCTATGTACGCCGACGAGCAGCTGATTGATCAGCTTCATTGCGGTGCCTGCGCCAGTAGGCCCCATCAGTTTGACGTTGGCACCCATTTTGGCAAAGTACTCATGCGCAAGTTCGAACGCGTCTTCGGAACCACCCACCATGATCGCCAATGTGCCAGCTGCTGCTCCACCAGGACCTCCTGAGATAGGAGCATCCAGGAAATGGGCACCTTTGGCCTCTGCGGCTTCGGCACAATCACGTGATGTTGCAATATCTACCGTTCCGTGATCAACGATCACCTGACCCGAGTGTGCGTTGGCGATTACGCCATCTTCACCAAGAAGAATTTCTCGAGAAGTTTTCACATCTGGTAAACAGACCATCACGACTTCGACGTTCTTGGTTAGTTCGGCGACGGAAGTCGCGCCCTTGGCACCACGTTCGATCATCGCTTCGATCTTGGATTGTGTGCGTGTGAACACAGTAAGATCAGTACCCTTTTCGAGGAGGTTGTCTACCATCCCCTGTCCCATGTATCCAAGACCTACAAAGCCGACTGACATTATTTGAGAACTCCCGTGGAAAATCTGATATTGATCGTGCGTAAATGTGAATTTATGTCACATGGTTACGTAAATAAGAAAGATAGCTACCTCGATACGTCCGCCGATTATATCCGCTACTCGTCTGTGGATTGTCGAACGGCTAATAAATTTCCAGCAGATACGTATTTAGTTAAAACAAAAAAAGGCGCCGGATAAATCCGACGCCTTTTTTTGTTTCTTTTGAATTGAGACTAGTCCAGTTGTCTTAATTTCGGGTCGAGACGATCACGTAACCAATCACCGAAGAAGTTCAATGCCATCACAACCAAGAAGATTGCGAATCCAGGCCAGAATGAAATCCACCATGCTTCTTCAATGAACTGCCTACCGTCACTAACACTCTTGCCCCATGCTGGGATCGGGTCTGGAATACCAGCACCCAAGAATGAGAGTGTTGATTCGGTCAGAA
>CAWVRY010000006.1:0-71314 GCA_963932695.1 uncultured bacterium
ACTCAAGAACGGTATATCAGCGAAAGTCCCTCGCTAGATTTCTCAGATCGTTAGAGATTTTGCTGTTGCTGAAGCCGAGTGTTGTCCATCAGTACTGTTTGAGATCACGAAGCCGGATGACGAGTTAGGTTTTCTGATCACTTCTGAGAAAATCTACATGGTTCGAGCGATTCTTTCGCTGTTTTCTGAAGGTAATAACTAATGGTGTTAGAAAAATTGCTGACAATCGGCGAAGTGGCAAAATTGGCCGGCGTGACAGTTTCAACACTTAGGTACTACGACGAACTTGGCTTGACTCCGAATGTCGCCCGTATAGGTGGAAATCGCCACTTGGATCAAGAATCGATCCAAAGAGTGTCGTTCATCCAGTAATGTAAGTCAGTTGGACTCTCTCTAAAGGAGATTCAATCTATCTTGGATGATGATTCGGGCGATTGGCATGAACTCTTCGCCGACAAGATTGTCGAGATGACTGCAACTCGAGATTCGGATACAAAAATGATTTCGCAGCTTGAGGCGATTAGCGCTTGCGGACGCAACGATCCCGCCACGGGCGCAAGTGCAGGCCGCTCGCGAAGAGCACCAAATACCTGACCATGATTACCGGCTTGATTTGCGGGGTAGAACTGGTGGTCGCGATCGTCCTCGGCGGAGCAGCAGTCAGCACCATATTCGGCCTTGAAGGAGCAATGGTCGCAAGCCTGCTAACGATCGGCGCATTGTTAACGCTAGGCGGCTGGGCCTACAGGCGGCGTCGAGTCATAAGGGGCTAATACTCACGCAGTGATCCATCTGGGTTGATCAAAGCTGGCCTGTCGTACGGCACTGGTGGGTAGTGTTTGAAGGCCTCTTCATTTAGCTCGATGCCGATGCCGGGCTTGGTTGGCACTTCTAGGTAGCCGCCTACTCGTTTGAGAGGCTCTTTTACGAGTTCGGCCTTGATGCCATGGTCGTCGTCGTACGGGTATTCCTGAACTGAAATGTTGTGTACTGCGGCATCGATCTGCACGCAAGCGGCCGTAAGAACACAGCTGAGCGGGTTGTGCGGAACTACGCCAACGTAGGCTGCTTCTGCCATCGACGCGATTTTCTTCACATTGGTTATTCCGCCAGCCAGTGAAAGATCGGGCCTGACGAACGCCGCACCCTGATGTTTCATCAAATCTCGAAACTGGTAGATCGTGTACAGACGCTCGCCCATCGCTAATGGAATCGGCTGCTGCTGAGCGACCCAGCCCCACTGATCCATATTTTCCGGCTCGATAGGATCTTCGTAGAAATACAGGTTGAACGGTTCGAGCGCCCTGCCGAGTCCGATCGCCTCTGCGGGCGTTAGGCGGTTCACAACGTCGATCATAATGTCTGTGTCAGGTCCTGCCGCTTCTCGAACGGCTGCGATGCGCTCAACGGCGTTGTTCTGCATGCCCGTAAAACTCATATTTTCGAGTCCGAGTCCTTCTTCGAAATCGGAGTTGCCGAAATCGCCGAACGGATAGACCCGCAGCGCAGTAAATCCCTCTTCGACCCGTGCTGCTGTTTCGTCGGCAAGTGCCTCAGGTGTGTTGCCGCCAAGATGGGTATACAGGCGAACTTTTTCTCGAACAGGCCCGCCAAGAAGTTCGTAAACCGGCTTGTTGAGGGCTTTGCCCTTGATGTCCCACAGCGCAATGTCGATGGCGCCAATAGCCGCCATCATGTCGGAACCGCCCCTGAACAGTTGGCGCCTAAACATGTGTTGCCAGTGTCGTTCGATGTGCGAAGGGTCTTTGCCGAATAGATACTCGGCGCAATATTCTACGGCTGCCCTTGGAACGAATGGCGTACCGCCGGTTCCAGATGCCGGGTGAAGCTCGCCGACTCCGGTGATGCCTTCGTCGGTTTCAACTTTTACGTAGTTGAATCGATCGACGGGCAGAGTTGTTATTGCTGTGACTTTCATGGGGGTATGTTCTCAGGCTAGGAGCGACTCGGGGCATTGAACACCTATGAGCGACATTCGGCAATAGGTGAGTAGATGCAGCAGTGCCAACCGAATGACCGCTCTCAGGTGTAAGATTTTCGAGCGATTTACACTGCTGGTTTGAAGATTTCATGTGCGAGTTGGCATACCGGCAGCTTTTTGTTTTGGTTACAAGGAAATTTACTCATGGCAGGCCCCCTACGCGTTGGATTAGTTGGTGTTGGACAGCGTGGGCTTCAGCACGTTCAGGGATTGGTAGGCATGCAGGCCGACGAGATGGTGCAGATCACGGCTCTCGCTGATCCCTACCCAGAGAACCTTGAAGACAGCAAGATTAACAAATTTGTTGAGGGCTACTCTTCAGCCGGAATCAAGATGTTCGATAGTGCCGATGGCATGATCGAATCGGGCTTAGTCGACGCTATCTGGTTCGTCATTCCGCCAAACCAGCACAAGGGTGAAATCGAACGAGCCGCAGAGCGCGGAATCGCTATCTTGGCTGAAAAGCCTCAGTCGCTCTTCTTGGACGACATCATTTCTCAGGACGCCGCAATCACCAAGGCTGGCGTGCCAAGCACTGTCGGTTTCCAGATGCGGCACGATCGTGGCTACACCGATATCCACAACTACCTCAGCGACAAGTGGGTTGCTGCCATGACCATGATTGCCGAAGGCGCGGTCGAGGGTCACGGCGTAAAGCACACTCGAACTGAAGAGCAGGGCGGCCCAGCAAACCGAGTTTGGACTGCCAACAAAGCATGGTCGGGTACATCCGTGGTTGAAGCGGGTATTCACCAGACCGACATCATGCGGTACTGGACGAGCGACGATGTTGACTGGGTTCGAGCAACCTACACCGACCGTCCTGCTGAGCTTCACGAAACCGAGGGCGATAATCCGATTGCCTACACCGTGACTTACGGCATGAAAAAAGGTGGCGTGGCAAACATCATCTTCACGAAGCCGGCTCGTTCGTACTACAACGGTCGATTCGATGTGATTATTCACACTCACGGAACGATCAAGCTCGAAGACGATTTTGTCGACTACACGTTCGATGGCGACTGGCCTCCTGCTCATAACCCAACAATCGATCAGGTCCGCAAAGTGATTTCGGCAGGTCCACACACCACAGCTATGGGCAAAGAGAGCACACGCGCTATCGGGCAGGCGTTTGCGACTTCTATCACCGAGAGCAAGCCTGAAAATCGCTTGAACTCGTTCAATTCTTCGATCAACTCGCTTGCGGCAGTACTTGCTGCGAACATCTCGAACGATCATGATGGCGAAAAGATAGTTATCGACGAGTTCATCAACGACGACAAATACGCCAAATACCGAGTGAATCCAAATCGGGCGTAATTAGCTAGTTCAATAATCTAGCCAACACTTGCTGACAATCATCCTGGGCCCCGTCGAGGGGTATCAGGATGACAACGAAAAATTAAAGCGAAGATGATGCGTTCGCTCCTCAGGAATAAGTACGGAATCACGGAGAAAACATAAATTGCCAATAGCAGGTGAATGGTTCACGCCTACGGGTTTGAGTTTTAATTCTATTGAAGTCCGACCTGAGACGACGTGGGTGCATTTTGCTCTTAGTGATAGCAATGGCATTGTTGGGCAGGGTGAAATCACAGATACACAGGTTGGTGATCCGATCGCGCCCATTGTCGCGAGGCTGGCTAATAATCTTCGCGGTGAAAAACTCACCGATGACTCAGACGTCATCAAGCTGAACAACCTGACAATCGAACAGCTCGAGACTGATGTTGCATTGGCAACCGCTATTAGCGGACTTCGATGTGCAATCGCCGATGCGCTGGCACGTGTACTCCAGCTGCCACTGGTCGATTACCTACGTGAGTTACACGGCCATGAAGGCAAGGCTGATCGTAAAGTTCGGCTTTACTCGAACATCAACCGAGCGTTGAAGCCGACCTTTGATGGTCCAATGGATCGATCAGCAGACGGCTTTGCCGAAATGGCACAACGGGCGATGGAGGACGGGTTTACGACTGCCAAGTGCGCACCTTTCGATGAATGTCGGGCGCCGTTCAGTAAATCAGGACTTCCACGTGAAGCTGAATTGGGCCTAGACCGTATTCGAGCAGCGAAAGATGTAATTGGTCCTGATCGAACGCTATTGGTTGACTGTCACTCAAGATTTGATCTTGAATCGGCACTCGCACTCGAACCTGAACTTCGAGACGCAGGAGTCGGTTGGTTTGAAGAACCGGTCGATCCCATCACCGATGCTTATAATTTACAAATTATTCGTGACAAAGCTGAAATGACCATGGCTGGAGCCGAAATGGGCTATGGCGTTGATCTGTTCAAGAAACTCATGGAAGACGACGTTCTCGATGTTGTGATGCCCGATGTGAAGTTCTGTGGTGGGCCTGTTGAGGCCTACTTGATCGGACGAGAGCTTGAACCCCGTTGGGCAGGTTCGGTTTCGATGCACTGCCCGTCGGGTCCGCTGTCGTTACTGGCGTCTGCTCACGCAACGGCAGCTTTCGGCGCCACAATCCCTCTCGAGCATGCTGTTTACGAAGCCGATTGGCGTCACGAAGTGATGGAGCCATTCGAGATCGTTAAAAACGGTCATCTGGAACTACCTGATGGACCAGGCCTCGGTGCACGCGTTGATCCTGTGGCTATCGCCATGCGCGGAAAGCAGTGGACGGAGTAAGCAGGGTTAACGATTGCTGACCGGATCTGTCGCTGTGGGCGAGTTGTGTTGATGTCGTTCGACTTGTCCCGCCAATCCGCTGTCGCTACGGTCGGTATGTTGAGACGATCGAAGCTCCTCTCCGAATGCGTTCCGATTAGGATGATGAAATCAGCACCGGGCTACGTATAAGCTGAATCTGACTACTCCCACACTGAAAGTTCACAGGCGTGACTCCCGTTCCACCCGCTCGTTCCGTCGTTGGTCCAAATCTGATTCATCGTTCTGTTTTGGCGGAACGATTGATCGATTTTGAGACCGAACCGGGCGCTGAGTTTGTGGTGGAGATGTTTCCGGGGGGCTATTCGCTAAATGAGAATTGGGTCAGCCTCCCTAAATCAGCGCAGAGTTCTGATAACGGCGTCATATTGATTAGTGTTGTCGATTCGCTAGCGGGAATTCGACCTCGATTAGCTCTGTTGCCACCATTTCCAATCAGTGATTCAAGCGAATCCAACTCGTTCGACACGGTTCGTCAACACATGGTTAATCACCATGCGATTGCGATCATTTTACTTCGACTTGGTAACTGGGCAATCGCTATCGCTGAAGATGGGGAGCTGGTGATTACTAAAACTGGCAGCCGGTACGTGAAAAACCAGCATAAAAAAGGTGGCCAATCGTCGAATCGATTCAGGCGTGGTCGTGAGAAGTGGATTCGAGAGCTGTTCGATCAGGCTGGCGAAGTTGCCAGTGCTAGATTTCGAGATTACACAGGGCATTTGGAGTACTTAGTAATGGGCGGTGATCGAGTCGTGCTTGGTCAATTTTTGAAACGGATCAAGTTGCCTAATGGTCTAGGTGACAGGGCTTTGCCTAATCGAATATCTGTCGATCAGCCGGGTAGAAAGTCTCTCGACAATGCTGTTAAAGATGCTTGGTCATATCGTATGTACGAATTTGTCGACTAGCTTTCGGTTCGACTAATTGCACTGAATCGTGATTTTTCGTTGATTTCTGGGACTGGGAAGTTTTTCTTATACCTGTGGATTGAGAACATGCGCCTCGGCTAATTATTAAATTGAACTGGCTTTTCGGTATTCGCACACCGCTCTCGATGACCATTAGATATTCAGATTCAATTTTGTATGTAAAATCTTGACCTCGCTTGGTCGATATCGAATGACCTGCTCTCTCTTCTATCCGCTTCCACAGGTTGCCTAACAGTATGTGCGGGTGAATTCTATTGAAGAGGACGGAATGGCTCTGTGGCGATGTGGAGCTTGATTTTCGGCACTATCTCTACGTGGTGAGGCGCTGAACTGAATCAACACAGACTCTTTATCGATTTCAACTTCCGAAGCGCTGCTCTCAAACGGTTGCTGGATAAACCTATCGATACTCATCCTGAGTTTGTGGGCCGCTTTCACGAGAGAGCGATAGGACTTTTGGGATACATCGATGATGGGCATAGCAGTTTTTCGGGTAGTTCCTCAAAAAAACGCCTTGTAGGAGCGATAAGTTCAATACTTAACCTAAAACTGCCCACACATACATATATACAGTGTGGAACTATACGTATTCATGCATGAGGCGTAGCATCGTTCATCCCGAAGGTTTTGGGCATGAGGCGTCCGTGCCAGAGCATAGAATTGTTCTGAAAAACCGGTGAACGTCCTGAGGTCGAACCTCTCATGTGGATTTCGAAAAATAGGATGTTAAAACGATGACCAGTGCACGAGAACGCGAACGAGTCGCCTACTTCAATGGCGAAATCATCCCTGAGTCAGAGGTAAAAGTCCCTTTCAGGGACAGAGGCTTCAAATACGGCGATGCCGTGTTCGACATGACTCGAACGTTTGGTCACAAGATTTTCAAGCTCGAAACCCACATCAGCCGGTTTTACAACTCGCTCAAGTACGTCGATATCGACCCTGGCATGACTGAAGCTGAGATGGTCGCTAAAACCCGTGAGGTTTTGGCAGCCAATCTGCACTTGCTGGGACCCGATGAGGATTTCTGGGTTGGACAGCGTATTTCACGCGGAGTCGATCTCGTTGGTGGCGACATGTGGGAGACTGCAGGCGGCCCTAACGTGATTATCGAGTGCGCACCGCTTCCTCTGAAGCCGAGAGCACGACTGTATAAGGACGGAATCGATGTTCTTGTGCCTTCTGTTCGTCGAACTCCCCCTGAATCACTCAGCCCGAGAGCAAAGTCGCACAACTATCTAAACTTGATCATGGCCGATATGGAAGCCAAGGCGCAGGATCCCGAATCATGGGCGATTCTGCTCGATACCCGAGGGTTCCTAACAGAAGGTATTGGATCGAACGTCTTCACGATAAAAGACGGTGTGATCTATACCCCGCAAGAGCAGTACGTTCTCGGTGGAATCTCACGTGAAACCGCAATCGAAATGGCAGAACGTCTCGATATTCCGGTTGTGACCAAAGACATCGACATGTTCGATGCGATGACAGCTGATGAAATCTTCCTAACTTCGACTTCGCTCTGCATCTGCGGAGTACGCTCGTTCCAAGGTCGTCAAATTGGTGATGGCACAGCTGCTGGCCCTATCACGAAGGCTTTGATGAACGAATACGTAGATTTCGTCGAGTACGACTGGCTCGGTCAGTACTTGAAACGACTAGAGGACTAGGTTCAAACAGATATGACCACAGACTTATACCTTCCGCCTAAGGGTGGGTGGGAACGTCGGGACGCATCGTCGTTGGGCGTTGACCAGTCGAAGCTCGATGAAGCAGTTCAATTCGCCAAAGATAACGAGATCAAATGGCCGATGGACCCCAGCAAGGGTGGAGTTGGTGACGACGCTACTGAATGGGCGGCAAAGCTTGGTCCGTATAAGGATCGTGGCGGTCCGGCTGGCGTTGTAATTAAAGACGGCTACATCGTTGCTGAGTGGGGCGATATCGAACGAGTCGATCTTACTTTCAGTGCAACGAAGAGTTACGTAGCGACTTTGGCCGGTGTGGCGTACGACAAGGGCATGATCAAAAGCACGTCTAGCGCCGTAATCGACTACGAATCTGGTAAATCGATCACGATGGTAAATTCTGGCGAGGCTGTGGACGGCTTCGATACTGACCAGAACCGCGGAATAACGTGGGAGCACCTCCTTCAGCAGACCTCCGAATGGGAAGGCACGCTCTACACCAAGCCCGACATCGTCGATTGGAATCGCAATCTTGATCCTGAGGGCATGGGCGTATCTGGCGACTTCACTCGACGTACGAGGCAGGCTCCCGGTGGGCACTGGGAATACAACGACGTTCGTGTGAATCGAACTGCGTTGGCGTTATTGGCAGTTTGGGGAGAGCCACTTCCCGACGTGCTTACTCGTGAGGTTATGAACCCGATAGGTTCGTCTGGAACTTGGGAATGGCACGGGTATGACGATCATTCAGTGGTGAATCTCGATGGATTAGTGACCGAGTCAGTTTCAGGCGGCGCTCACTGGGGCGGGGGCTTATGGGTCGACACTCTCGATCACGCTCGTTTCGGCATGCTTTACCTGAACCGTGGTCGCTGGGGGGACAAAAAGATTATTTCTGAGAAGTGGATCGACATGATGACCGTGCCGTGTGATCAAAACGATCAGTATGGATACATGTGGTGGCTCAATACGGGTCACGTTCGCTACGGTAAGCACGCTTCTGAAGCTACGTTTGCGGCCTCGGGCGCTGGTGGCAACTGTGTGGTAGTCGATCCTGAGAAGGATCTGGTGGTTGTGACGAGATGGTGCGAAGACGTTGCGGGTGTAGTTGATCTGACGGCTCAAGCGGTGGGTTCTAATTAACCACCGATGAAATCATCTTCTACTGAGAGTTCGGAAACAACAACTAGTTTGCCGTTGACTGACGAACGCCGTCCACTTTCGGCCAAAGCCGGAGTATTCGCACTTACGCTTTCCACGATGTGGGCGGGCAACCCGGTTGCTAACAAGGCTGGATTGGCAGAAGCGGGTCCTCTACGACTCGGGTATCTGAGATTCCTTCTTGGAGCGATCGTGGTGTTGATCTACGCAATCGCCACCAAGCAGTCGTTCAGGATTCTTCGACACGAATGGATGCCGCTTGGTCTTTTGGGCGTGTTGTTCACCGTTCAACTTGCGTTTATGAACGTGGGGCAGGATTACACGACTGCTGGGCACGCAGTGGTTGTGACTACGACATTCCCGCTTTGGACGGGTGTGTTTGCGCACTTCTTTGTACCCGGCGACCGAATGTCGCGTTCGAGGACGTTTGGCACTTTGATCGCATATTCGGGTGTAGTTGCTGTTTTCTACAAAGGATTCGCCGATTCGAGTTCAGAATTCCTCATAGGAGACTTGCTGCTGCTCGTTTCAGCGATGTTATTAGGTGGTCGGCAGGTGTTTCTGTCGCAATTGGGACAAGGAATAGCGCAGCACAAATTGTTGATGGCTCAGAGCGTGTTCGGAATTACCACGTTCGTGATTGCTAGTTTGATATTCGAAGGTGATGAAGCGTTCACTGTGACGACGAGGCTCGTTGTTGCGCTGCTCTACACGGGTGTGTTGATCGCCGGGTTGGGCTTCATTGGTCAAACGTGGCTGCTGAAGCGCTATTTGCCATCTCGAGTAACCGTCTTATCACTTAGCCAGCCGATATTCGGCGTGCTATTTAGTTGGTGGATTCTTGGCGAATCGATAGGAGGCGAGCTGTACATTGGCGCGGTTCTGGTCGTAATTGGCTCAGCACTCGCTCAGCGACGTGGAAAGCCTAAAGCCAAGTTGCCATAACCTGCCGGTGACGCTTCTGGATAGGTGAACGCACGACTTCGACTTCGAGGTGACGTTTCGGGTAGAACGCTGCGGCTCCTGCTTCTTGAGCGAGGCTCTCGTACCCGTCGTCCTGCTTCATTGAAGTCAGCACAACGACTGCGAGTGGATCAACGTCTGAAATTGGTGCTTACAGCTTCGAATCCGTTCATATGGGGCATCTGTATGTCCATGATTACGGCGTCAGGAAGAAGTTCCTGATACGACCCTTTGGCGTCGGCTCCATCTTCTCGTCCAGCGGCGACTGTGAATCCACCGACTATCTCGCCCATTATCGTTGTATCCGTATCTATTTCGAAGTGCTTCGCTGGATTCGAGTCCCGATGATTCGGGGTCGCCATTAGTTGATGCGTCTAATTTATTCTGTTGATCCAGGAATGGTGCAGCAGGCAAGTACCTGATCGTCTTGGTGTTAACGCTCAGCCGGGGTTTTGTGTTTCTCTGAATGGACACTGGGTGATGCTGCGCGTGAGGAGTGTTATTGGGAACTGCACATGTAGAATTCCCGCTGCACTATGCCAGACTCACAGCAAAAATCTGAAATTTCTCAGCCGGAAACGGTGATTGTTCCGACAGCCGAGACTTCGGGAATCACACGTTTAAGCAAGACCGACAGTGAGACTGAAGGCGCCCATCTAAGACGCGTCGCTGATGAGTTGAGTGGTTCGGGTGAAGAGCGATTGGCAAAGCTGAGAACGATGCTTTCGAGTCGAGATCCCGCCGAGCAGATTATGGCTGCAAGAGAGTTAGGGAAAATTGGTTCACTCAAAGCGATTCAAATGCTTCGTGAACTTCTGGTTTCAAGTCACGAGGTATCGTGGCGACTGGCTATTCACGGCCTGAGGGTAGGTGGCTCCCGTGAAGGTTGGCTTTGTCTGGAAGGTGTGGCTCTGGATGATGCATCGCAGTTGGGTTCCGACAACCACCGATTATCTGAACTTTCGTTTAGGCGCTTGATGGGTATGGGCCGTACCAAGATGATGGATAGATTGTTCAGGGCGGCAGACGGCCATTCACGATCAATTCCTGGTCACGTTGCGAAGAAATTTGCGATAGACGCAATTGCAACATTGCCGTTAGAACACAAAGGCGTGATGGAGCATCGTCTTGGGCTACTCAACGGTGCGTCGGCGACTCCTACCGATACTGGGGGGGCTCTTGGAATAGAACTTTCTAGGGTTCGGGTACTCGAACTTGAGAGTTGGCAGGCGATTCATTCGCCGATTGATTTCGAGTAGATCAACCGTCTGCAGGGTGCTGACATATACTGCTGCCGTATTGAGTAAAGATAAGGCAACCGAACAACCATCAGAATCGTCGAGCAGCCCACTAGAGGCGATTGGTGACCGTGGAGCGATTTCACGGATGTTGCCCGACTCACTCGCAGTTGCCTTCCGGTCACTGAGCAATCGCAACTTCCGATTCCTTTGGTTTGGTCAACTTTTATCGGCAACCGCGATGCACGCCGATATGGTCGCTCGCAGTTGGCTCGTATGGGATCTCACGGGTTCATCAACTTCCGTTGCGTCAGTTCTTGTAGCAAGAGCCGTACCAATGCTCATTCTCGGGCTTATTGGCGGAGTAGCCGCTGATCGGTTCGACCGTCGCAAGCTGTTGATGATCATCCAGGTATGGACGCTGCTGATGCACATCGTGATGGCTGTTTTACTGCTAGCTGGTGTTATCGAGCTTTGGCACGTGTATGTATTGGCGTTTGGGCTTGGTGCCGGAATGGCGATGAATCAGCCGGTGCGAACTTCGATCATTCCTAATCTGGTCGACAAGAAAAACATGATGAATGCGATGTCGTTGAATTCGATTGCGATCAACAGCACTAGGCTCATCGGTCCGGCGTTGATCGCACTATTAATCGCCGTTACCGACGTTGGTTGGGCTTACGTATGGGCGGCTGGCGCGTTTGTGCTCGTGATCATACTGACCACCAAAATCGAAATTCCTCACATCGCAGTTAAGGATGGGCGAGGAAATCCGGTTCACCAGCTGATCGAAGGGTTCGTGTTCATCGGTCAGCACCGATCGATTTTGGCGCTCGTTCTATTAGGCCTTGGCCCGCTGGCGATCGGGTTCTCGCATCAAGTATTGCTTCCCCAATTGGTCGAAGAACAGTACGGATATGGCATCGGATTAATGGGTGTTCTGACGTCTGTAGGAGCGATCGGTGGTCTTGCCGGCGGTCTGTTTATTGCTTCTCGAAATGACGTGTCATACAAAGGCAAACTGATGCTGTTTTCCGCAGGGTCGTATGGTCTAGCATTGCTCGGATTCGCTGGTGCTTCGTATCTGTGGATGGCGTTCCCGCTAATTATCTGGATCGGCGCTTCGCAGACGCTGTTCAGAGCGGGTAACAGCGCCACGTTGATGGAAATTGCACCGGATCGACTGCGTGGACGAATAATCTCTGCAACTCTTCTCGATACCGCCCTTTCACCTGCTGCGGGAATCGCAGCGGGATTCGTTGCCGATCAATACGGCGTCAGCGCAGGCTACATGCTGCTTTCGGCAGGGTGTCTCGGAGTCGTAGCTCTTACACTCGCCATCTATCCGAAGATAAAAGACCTCTAGGCTCCACCTGTGTGGTTCCTTATGATTACAATTCGATTAACCTGTTCTTTAGAACGTTACGAATCACAAGTTCAACGCGCAGCGACGACCGAACGAGCGACTATCCGACACCAGCAACGATCGAAACCTCCTCCTAAAAACGATGAAAATCACCGATATTAAAACGTTTCTAGTCAAGGGGGGAATTCGTAATTGGGTTTTCTGCAAAGTTGAAACTGATGAAGGTGTTCACGGATGGGGTGAAGGCACTCTCGAACGACACGAACAAGCTGTCGAATCAGGAATCAAGACTCTTTCTGAAGGATTGATTGGTCGAAACCCGACCGAGATCGAGCGCAATTGGCAGATCATGTACCGCCACGGTTTCTGGCGCGGTGGAGTAGTTATGGGCTCGGCGATGGCTGCGATCGATATCGCTCTTTGGGATGTCACAGGCAAGATATACAACCTTCCCGTGTACAAAATGCTCGGTGGTGCGGTTCGAGATCGAGTTCGAGCATATACGCACGCTGGCGATCTTCGAGGTAGCTGGGACGCTGTCGATCAAGGGTTCTCCGCGTTCAAAACTGGCGGATGGGATCTGAGCAAGCCGGAGTTCCACGAAAAAGATGTCGTTGACGATCTTCACGAGAAGATCAAAGAGATGCGGGATTATCTGGGCCCCGACGTTCAGATCATGATCGACAACCACGGTCGATCACGTCCTTCAGTCGCTATTCGCCAAATGACGGCGGTTGAAGAATTTGATATCACCTTTTTCGAGGAGCCGGTTCCACCCGACAATCTCGATGCGATGGAACAGATTCGGAATTCGGGCGTGACGATGGATATCGCTACCGGTGAACGACTGTTCTTCAGGTACGGTTTCCGAGAGATTTTGCACCGACGGCTTACCGATGTTATTCAGCCGGATATTGCTCACACCGGCGGTATTTCTGAGATCAAGAAAATCGCTTCGATGGCTGAAATCGAGTACATCAAGTTTGCACCGCACAACCCGAACGGCCCGATCGCAACCGCTGCTTCGATGCATGTTTGCGCGACGGTTCCAAACTTCCTGATTTTGGAAACGGCGAGAGACATGCCGTGGCACGACAAGATTCAAACGACTCCGCTTGAGATCAAAGACGGTTACTTCGAGCTAACCACAGCGCCAGGCCTTGGAACTGATTTGGACGAATCGGTTATCGCAGAACGGACATTTAATCCTGACGATGATAGAACGCTCGGAAATGCAGGAAGCGGTTCTGGCAGCTGGAATGCAGAAGACATGTCGCCGGCCGACGTTTAAGTCTCGTATCGAACCAAGAAGTCTGGGCTACATTTAAGATTTAATTTATGATTAATCATAAATTTAGCGCGGTACTTTTCGATATGGACGATACGCTGATAGATCGTCACAGTGCGTACGGCGACGTGTACAGAGTGCTGTACGACCAGAATGAGGCTATTCACGACTCAACCAGTTGGAAAGACGCACTCGAATACTTCTGGACGCTTTCACCCGACAACACGGCGAATGCAAATACAGCGATTTTTGAGATTCAGAAAAAATGGCCAGGTGTACCTGGTGATTCAAAATCTCACTACAACTTCTACTTCTCGAACATGGTGAAGTTCATTAAAGTACTTCCTGGCGTAGTCGAGTTTGTCGATTGGATGAATTCGAAAAGCATCGCTTGGGGAATTGTGACAAATGGCGATCAGTTCCAGCATAAGAAAGCAGAAGCGACTGGTCTCAATAATAAAGCTCCATTCGTGCTGGCTTCGAAGATATTTGGGGTAGATAAGCCTGCGCCTGAAGTGTTCATGGAAGCGGTTAGACTTCTTGAAATTGAAGGCCTTAAAACGGAAGATGTTTTGTTCGTGGGAGATAACCCGTACACCGACATAGTTGGTGCCCACGGCGTAGGAATGAAAACTGCATGGATACGAATGGGTCGTGAATATCCTAGCGATGCTCCCACTCCCGACTACATAGTCGATCACGTCGAAGAACTGAAACACTTTTTGGCGTAGTTTCTAAAGCTAAATAGCTCTCCCTAAATTCACTTTGTCAATCTAAAATTTCTCTGATTTAGCCTCTGCACTTAGCGTCCAATCGAAGCGGCCGCCAATAATCGAAAGTTTGTGTGAGTAAATTGGTTAGAGGAGCAGCATTAGTCACCCGGCATATCGGCGGTAGCTACATTTGAGATCGATTCGCTGGAGAAAATCCCTGAGGCAGATCGCCAGACCGCCAATTAACGGGTGGATCGCTCTAAACCCCGAGTCCGCCTTGGATGATCTTGTCGTCTCGGACGATATCTCCAAGGTGAAGCGTGTGCGTTGAGTCGTTTATCGTGCCGATACTCCAGCCGTGTTTGCCGAAGCGGAATCTGCTAATTGAGCAGTTGAAAACGTCGGTTCGCATCGCAAGACGGTTGTCGATGCCCATGATGTAGTGGAATAACGCACGCATCGTGTCTCCATGACTGACGACTGCGATGGTGTGAGTTCCGGGCTTCTTGTACCACTCTTCGTTGTAGAGAATTTCATCTTCGAGCCAGTTTGATGCTCGGCGTTCGACCCAGCGCATTGTTTCGCCGTCGGCAGCTTTGAAGTACTTGCCCTTCTCGGCCATAAGCAGTCGAACTTCGGTCGGCATTACCTCCTTGGCGAGCTTTCCTCGCCAGGCGGGAGTCTGCTTTTCGATTATTTCATCGACTCTTGTGAACTCGTCGTCGGGAATACCCATGCCCTTGAGTACGCCCTCGGTGGTCTGTACAGCACGTACAAGCGCAGACGAGTAGATCTTGTCGAACTTCACGCCTTCTTTTCTGAGACGTTCACCAGCGGCTTCGGCCTGCTTGTGACCTCTATCGGTCATCGGAGCGTCAAAATTAACACCGGCTGCGATGCCCGGAGTTATGTTCGACTGTGATTCGCCGTGCCTGATGAAATAAATGTCAAATTCAACATTGTCGTGAATCAATTCAAAGGTCTCCGAGTGAAATTATCGCTTGCGGGTAAAAAGCTGCAAACGAACCGTATCACCGGAGATGAACGCAGTGGGAGAAAATTTTCGGCTAAAGAACTAGGAATGCTGGATCAATAATTCATAGTTGCTCATGGCTAAGCTTTGGGATTTTTTGTACCGCATGATCTCGTTATTAGAAATGGCATTACGACAATGTTTGGTTACGGATGCAGAAAATTTATTATTAAGATTCACTAATTTCAACTCACAATCACGAACATCCAGTAGTTGGAGTACTATTACGCTCCGCGTGCGATGACGACGGCGATTCGATCCGCCGAGCATTTAACTAAGTTACCTAAGAGGACAATATGAAACCAGCTGCATTGAAAGCTGCTCTGAAAGCTAAGACACCTGTATTTGGATTTATGATCTCTGCCACAGCGAGCATGCGGTGGGGACGAGTGTTTGCTGGTAGTACTCTAGATTTTGTAGTCATCGACTCAGAACACGGATCACGTGACCGCCAGCTCATCGCCGACACAGTTGCGCAGATGCAGTCTCTTAGTATTACAGCTATCGTTCGAACCCCGAACACAGACGAGGTTTGGGTTGCTATGGCGCTGGACGCCGGGGCTGACGGTGTATTGGTTCCTTACTGCGAAACAGTTGATGAAGTTCGACACACCGCAATCAAGGCTAATACTCACCCGCTTAAGGGCGAGTACTACGAGCGCGTTGTGGCAACTGGTGAATACCCAAGTGAAAAATCGGAAATTTACCTCAATAATCGACACAAAGACCGTATCTTCATAATGGGTATAGAGAGCGAACCTGCAGCGAACCGAGTTGAGGAGTTGATCGAGTGCGGTCCTATCGACGCTGTGTTTATTGGGCCAAACGACATGACTACTTCACTGGGAATTCCTGATGAAGTTGATAACCCGATTTACCTCGACACTTTGAGTAAGATCATCAAGGCAGCAGATGACCGTGGATTGCCGACTATGATTCACCAGCAGACGATTTCAACGTCGGCCAAGGCGATCGAGTTGGGCGCACGGTTCATCATGCACTCCTCGGACGCTGGAATTCTTCTACGAGGAACTCAGGACGAATTTGCAGAGCTTCGTAAGATCGCTGGCAAGAAGCACGGCGGCGTAGCCGAGGTTGTTGCTGAAGATACTCTCGACGTCGTTTAGCACTAACAAAGTGGTTTTTTCAACCGCTCATGTTTGAAAAATTAAAAGCCCCGGTCACTATGACTGGGGCTTTTTGTTTGTGCTTTTCAGAGTGTCATTCACTCACTGAGTTACGACCGAGTTGTCGTTAGCTGAGAGTGAACTTGCGGAACGATTCAGCATAACTGGCACCGATTTTCTTGCCGAGCTCTGCTCGTCTCGACTTCATCCACTTGCCAGCCTGTTCAGGATTATCAACCTGGCTCGTGTGCTGCTTTAGGGCGGAAATCGAAAGGTCTACATCTTCTTCAGTGAGCGGGTTCCAGAAATTAGCACCATCACCGAAACTCATCACCCAAACTTCGCGAACCTTGTGCGGCTCAAGACCCTCGTCGTAAAACAGTTCAGGGAACGTTAGATGATCACGAGCGCTGGGGAACACGGCAGATAGAGCCGCCTCGCCAGCTGCGAAATGATCGGGATGGCCAATGTACGTTGAGTTGAGTAGATCGCGAGTGGGGCTGGTCGTTATCAGCACATCGGGTTGATGCTTCCTGATCTGACGAGATATGTCTCTACGGACTTCTAGCGTTGGCTCTAAGTAGCCGTCTGGGTATCCAAGGAACTCAACCGTCTTAAGGCCAAGCGTTTTGCCGGCAGTGATCTGCTCTTCAGCACGTAGCTCGGCGAGGCTTTCCGATGAAATCTCTCGATCCTCAGTGCCCTTTGAGCCGTCGGTGCACAGAACGTACACAACCTCCCAGCCCATTCGGGTCCATTTAGCCACGCTGCCCGAGCATCCGTACTCGGCATCGTCGGGATGGGCTGTGACCACCATCGCACGCTTGAAATCGTCGTTAGAACTGTTGCCGGTTGTCATGGAATACCTGGCCCCCTAGGAACGAAGAAGAAAAAGAGAAAATCTATCGATAAAAATCGCACACAGTTCGGAATTTTAGCATCAGATCGGCGATGTAGCTGAAGATTATTTCAAGTGTTTGGAAACGAAATTAACCACAGAACTTACCGCTAATTCTGAAGAGAAAAAAGTGCTGTCATGATCGGTATTAGGGAGTCCAGCGAACTCGAATCCGTAGTGTTTTGCCGATTCTTCAGCGTTTGTAAAATGGGCATCCTCTTCGCCACAAAACAACATAGTTGGCGCTTTTAGGTTTTCCAATCGACCTTCAGCACCCTTCCACCAAAGCAATGCTTCGTGCGAGGCTGCCAGTGCGAGAGGATCGTTGCCGGGTCGATCGCCATTAGGTTTTTCTACAGATTTCGCCCTGCCTGATCGAAGAATTTTTGTGTGACGAATGAACCGATCTGCGTTTGTCGTTGCGGGAAGCAGATGCATTCCCCCAATTGCCAGCAACGAGAGTCTATCGGGAGTCGATGCCGCTAGTTCGAGTCCGGTCCGTCCACCCATCGAAAATCCCACGTAGCCGTACGTTTCCGAATCGAGCTCGTCCGCCAGAGCGTTAACCACATCTGCTCGTCGTTCAACCGTGTGATCTTTAGGATCGTGCGTTCGAGTAGAAAGGCCGTGTCCAACAGCATCGAATATCAGCAGCCGACCATGATCTCGTAGTGCGTCGAGCCAGCCGCCGCGATTCCAATCACGGCCCCAAGATCCGAATCCGTGATGAAGTATCAGGAGTGGGCCCGACCCAAAAACTTCGTAGTGAATAGCGAGTGAATCGAGTTTTAGCTTAGGCATCGGGCGATTCTAAATGCTCAATCGCTCGCGGATTGGCTTGGACGACTGTAAAATTGTCGAATCGTATCTTTGAGGCAGCCGCCTCGGGCATAAACCGCAAGTCTTCAGATGGAGCGTCAGAATAATGTCAGACCCGCTCGTTTCGGTGATTATGGGCAGCACTTCGGATTTGCCGACCATGCAGCACACAGCCGACATGCTTGAAGAGCTTGGAGTGCCTCACGAAATCCGAGTAGTTTCTGCGCACCGAACTCCCGATCTAATGTTCAAATTCGCCGAAGAAGCGAAAGATCGTGGCATAAAAGTAATAGTTGCCGGTGCCGGTGGTGCCGCTCACCTTCCAGGAATGACTGCTGCGAAGACGATATTGCCAGTGATCGGTGTTCCTGGAGTTGGTCCTCACCTCGATGGTATGGATTCGCTAATGTCGATGGTTCAAATGCCACGTGGTTACCCGGTTGGAACTGTAGCTATCGGTGAGTGGGGAGCGGTCAATGCTGGAATCCTTGCCGCTCAGATAATTGGTCTGATCGACCCTACGATTCAGGCGAATATAGAAAAACGCCGAGCGAAAACCACGGCTGAGATCGAAGCCGTTACGTATGTGAAGCCTGCGGGCGAGTAATCGATGCAACGAGAATCAATATTGAACCCAGGCTCGACTATTGGAATCATCGGAGGTGGTCAGCTAGGGCGAATGCTCGCTATCGCCGCTCGACAGATGGATTACAAGACGGTAGTTCTGGACCCCGACCCCAATTGCCCGACTTCACAGGTCGCCGACGGTCAGATTACTGAGGCATATGCGAGTCGAGATGCTTCGAGGCAACTTGCTCGTTCTACCGACGTTGTTACCTACGAATTTGAGAACGTTGATGCCGATTCAGTTTCTGCTGCTTCAGAACTGAAACCAGTTCACCCTTCACCGGCTGTGTTGCGTACTACTCAGCACCGGTTGCATGAGAAAAATGCCCTTATAAATGCGGGAATTCCGGTTGCACCATTCCGGAACGTCGAATCGTTAGACGATTTGAATAAAGCTGCGGACGAGCTCGGATTTCCTATAGTGATGAAAACATCAACTCAGGGATACGACGGCAAGGGACAGGTGATTATCACCAGAACCGAGGATATAGCGCACTCTTACGAGATATTGAGCAAATCTCGAACAGAACTCATCGTCGAGCAGTTCATACCATTCAAGATGGAAATTTCTACGATTTGTGCGCGTACCGTCGACGGCAAAACCGCAACGTTCCCACCTTCTGAAAACATTCACCGAAACCACATTCTTGATGTTTCGATTGTTCCGGCACGTATCGAACAAAGCGTGATCGATAATGCTCGATTGCTTGCTGCAGATATTGCCGAACAGCTCGATGTTGTTGGTCTGATTTCAGTTGAAATGTTCGTCACCAAAGAAAACGAAATTCTCGTAAACGAGCTTGCACCACGACCTCACAACTCAGGTCACTACACGATGGATGGTTGCGACACTTCTCAGTTTGAACAACTGGTGAGAGTTCTGGCTGGAATGCCTATCGCCGAACCCAAGTTACATTCGCCAACAGTGATGGTTAACCTGCTTGGTGAAGTGTGGGAAGACACAGATGGCAATCCGGATTGGGAGCGTGTGTTGGAGTTGCCGGGAGTGAGTTTGCACTTGTACGGTAAGTCAGAGGCGCGTGTAGGCCGAAAGATGGGCCACATCAACGTGGTGGCCGATACAGTCGAAGACGCTCTCTACATCGCCACAGAAGCACGCGATAGGGCATGGCGACGCTCACGAGCGTAGGTATGCGTTGCTCGTTGCGCTAACTTTCTACGGAAAGTCTAACCTACTCGTCGGTGTTAGCTTCGGATTCAGCGTCTGGGCGCTTGAACTGAGCGTGCGTGTCGACGTTTTTACCGACTTCGGTAAGCTCAATTTCTCCGTTGTGAACCGTGTAGATCTTGTCGGACATGTCTAGAAGCGTACGATCGTGCGTGGTGGCTACGATCGACATGTCTTCTTCCGAAACCATCTGACTGAATAGGCCGAATATTTCGGCAGCATTCACCGAGTCAAGCTCACCGGTTGGTTCGTCGGCAAGGATCACATTTGGCTTCATGGCGACGGCTCGGGCGATAGAAATCCTCTGTTGCTCACCACCAGATAGCTCGTATGGGCGGTGCTTTGCACGTCGACCGAGTCCAACGATATCGAGAACTTCGTTTGTTCGCTTTGATCGTTCAGATGCGCCGATTCCCGCTATTCGCATTGGAAGTTCGACGTTCTCGTAAGCCGATAGCAACGGGAGAAGTGCAAACGATTGAAAAACGACACCGATGCGATGTCTGCGAAGCTGAATAAACTGCTTTTCGCTGAAATCTGCCATGTCGTTGCCTTCGAACAACACTTTTCCTGAAGTTGGGTTATCGAGACCGGCCAACATGTTCAGAAGTGTCGTCTTACCCGAACCTGAACGTCCGACTAGGGTAATAAATTCGCCAGTGCGTACTTCGAGGTCAACTTCTCGAACGGCGTGGACTGTTTCGCCAGCCAGCTCGTATTCGCGAGATGCCTTGATCGCGTGAATTATCGGAGTTGTTGCTCCGCGTGATTCTCGGGCTGTAATTTGCTCACTCGCCTGACTCAAGTGTCACCCTTCCATCTTTCATATCAACTCGAACTCGTCGTCCAATATTCAGTTCGTCAAGCATGTCACGAGGAATCTGCACAGAACCTGCCGAGTCGATCAGCAAGAATTCTTCAGTATCCGATGCATCTCCACCGAGTTTTCGTTCGAACGAAACTTCTCGAATGGTTTCAGTGCTCGTCTTGCCATCTTTTATCGCCACAGCTCGCCCCACACTTGTTGCGATAGCGGGATCGTGAGTAACGATAACGATAGTCGTTCCGAGCTCTTGGTTGACCTTGTTGAGCAGTTCGAGAACTTCGGTGCCAGTTTGGTCGTCTAGCTCGCCAGTTGGCTCGTCAGCGAGCAATAGAGGAGGCTTGTTCGATAGTCCAACTGCAATAGCAACACGCTGTTGCTCACCACCGGAAAGCTGCCCGGGTTTGTGACCGGCTCGATCGCCTAGGCCGACGACATCCAATAGTTCTTGTGCACGTTTCCTACGGTCAGGCCCTGGCGCTCCGGAGATGACCATTGGTAGCTCTACATTTTCGAGAGCTGTGAGATAAGGGAACAGGTTTCTAGAGGTTTCCTGCCAGATAAACCCGACCTCGTGTCGTCGGTATTGAACGACCTCTTTGTTGGTCATCTGAAGTAAATCGAAATCACCAACTCGAATTGTTCCTGCTGACGGAGCGTCGTAACCCGCAAGAATGTTCAGCAATGTCGATTTTCCACTACCTGAAGCGCCCACGATGGCGATTATTTCGCCACGAGCTACGTTGAGTTCGAGTCCGCGTAGCGCAACGACTTCTAAGTCGGCGGCTTTGTAGATTTTGAACAGTCCACTGCACTCAATGTAAGTAGAGTTCGATGTTGTCACTTAGCGTCACCTCTATTTGACGAGTTGTTGATCAACTTTCGCCCATCCTCATGATTCGGTGTATCGACATTCGGTATACCGAAATAAGAATAAGGCCAATTACCACGAGGAATACTACGCCTAATAGCCCGAACGTGATTCCGAAGCCGAACCAGTCTATTTGAACTGCCATCGGCGGCACAACCACGGCATTTTCGCCTGAACTGGCGAGGTACGGCATGATGGTCGAACCCATTCGAGCGCCCATGAATATGCCCAACGTAATGGCGGTTCCGATGACCATGACCTGTTCGAGCACCACCAAAAATAGCATCTGCTTCATCGATAGACCGATGGTTCGCAAAAGTGCGAGTTCAGCTCGGCGACCATCGAATGATACTTTGGCGTGAACAAGGAATCCGACAGCACTGACCACTAGAACAGTGAAAAATGCGATTCCCAATAGCGCTCGCCAACCGGCGGAAACCAGCGGGTCGAAAGCCACGGCAGAGAGTTCGAGGCTGCGGTCGGTAATATTTGATCCAGGTCGGGTTCTTAGCCTAGAAAGTGCCTGCGCTATAGCTGGGACTGCTCTATCTCCAGCCACTACCGATTCCAAAATGCCTTCTTCGGCTACAAGCAATTCCGATCCTTGCACAGTCGAAACCCAGAACTCCGTTGGTTGGATATTTCCGACAGTTCGAGTGATATTTAACCGCTCGTGGACAGCTTCGTAATCTGTGAGAAGGAATGGCTCTTCGTCGAGTGAGAGAGTCGGGAAGTATTCGACAATATCTCGAATGGATATGTTTACCGGTACGCCGTCGAGAGATATCTGGAAAACCTCACCATCTTCCCCACCGAACCGCTCGATAAACGAGGTGCTAGCAACCGCTGGCACAACTTCTAGTTCCGATCCATGAGCGAGTCCTCTGTACTCATTGGGCCCTGCCGATGTCCACCGCAAACGAGCAACACCGTCGATCCGAGTTCCATCGGGCGTGGATGCCGGTACAACGCTGTCACCAAGTGCCTCGCGGGTCGGCGCCATTGTTCGCCAGTTGTTCACCGAATCAAATGTTTCGATGATGATTAGTTCAGTGCCGCTGGTATTCAAAACCGCAATATCGTCGATATCTAGTGCGGCGGGGTCTAGTCCGCCTTCGTAGTTGACTACACCGATTGAGTGCAATCTCATCGGTGCTCTTGGGAGTAAGCCTGGAACACCACGGAATGGTGCGGCTTGGATGCTCGATCCGATTCGACACCACTCAGGTGGTTCACCATCTACAGGTATCGGGCAGTTGAATCGAAGCTGATCGGATGCAAGCGGAACCATTGATCCAAGTGGAATTGAGAAGAACTGTCCGTTCGCATCAGATAGCCGAGCGACCATGAACGTTGATGGCTGCCGAACGAGCGGCAACACGTTGGCTGTTAGCCATTTGCCGTCTGTTGGCAGTTCAATTCCAGCGGCACCACCAACATCGAGAACTGCTACTTTGGAATCGAACGGCGTTAGCCCGAAGTCGTCTCTAAACCAACCGACGTCTTCGATTGTTTCGAGATCAACACCGATCAGTTGGAACCCTTCAACTGTCACACTCACATTAATATTTGCCGTTTCGCGATATATAGGTGAAACCGCCTCGACTTCTTCGAGTTCGCTCAGTTCTTCTACGATGGAGAGTGAAATACCGCCCGAATGAACGTTGACAGACGTGATTTTTACGTCGGCACCGGTTCGATAGTAAGCCTGGTCTATTGCACTTTGCTTGAGAGTAGCTCCGAAGCTAGCGGCGAACACACCAAGAGCTGCTGTGAGGATCAACAACAGTGAGAGTCGAGAGTGGTGCGCAGGATTGCGGGCCAATTGCCAGATTCCCAGGATCAGAGCAGGTGGAGTGATGGTCGACAGCGGTCGACGAGAAAGCACCCTCCCCGTTAAGTCCATTCCAGCTGGGAAGATTCTTAGAAGAACAAGACCTGCCGCCACTAGGAATATCGCCGGAACACCAAGTATGAGTTGGTTGACCCTTGTTTCGCCAAATATGCTCACTGCTACGAACGATCCTTGCTTCGTGAGCTGCCAGAAGAGGAACATCACCAGTCCAAGGAATCCCAGGTCTAGGTAGTAACGCTGCACAACAGCGAGTCGTGCCGGTCTAGCGCGAGTGACACGGCTCGCCATAAGTCCGAGTCGTGTAGCCCTGAGTGCAGGAATGAACAACGCCAATAAGCCTAATAGGCCGCCGAAGAACGCCATTCGGAACGCCGCGAACGACAATTTAACTGGAAGAGCATCTCCATTGTTCAAGTCGCCATATATCGGGAGTATTCCGATTAACCCAACGCCCAATACTGCGAGGAACGGTCCTGAAACCGCAGCGATTATCGCTAGGAAGCCAGCTTCGATAATGAACACGGCAAGAATCTGTCGCGAAGTTGACCCGCGTGTGCGCAGTAGGCCGACTTCGCTTCGTTGGGCGTCGACGAGTAGTGATGCAAGGGTGACGACGTAGTAGAGCACGACGAGCACGATGAGGATGAGAACGATAAACATGGGCAACCTGTTGAAGAACAGGTCGGTCTCAAACGTACTCAGTACTTGAGGTAGGTCAGATCTGAGGAGGAAGCCATCGACGATTGCCTTGAGTTCGCGTTCAGTGGCGTTGATTGTGTTCCTTATGGATTCAGTTTCTGAAGCTTTAATCCGCTCAGGATCTACATCTAGCCACCAAGCGTAGTCGGTACCCATGTTTGGGAAGTAGGGACCGAGACCATCGATGATGGTCGTTTCGGGAACAACGAATCGTGCGAATTGGAGTGTGTTGGTTCGAGAGCCGAACGCCTCGTTCTGAATTCGCCAGTGATCTAATTCAGGCTCGTTTCGTTCATATAGACCCGTTACAAGAATGTTGACCCGATCGTGTACATCCTCCCAGTGAGGTCGTACTGGATAGACATCGCCAACTTTGATGTCCATCTCTTGCGCCGATGCGACGTCGAGTACACCTTCGATTTGATACGAATCTTCGGCAGCCGCATCAACAGCCGGGAGAGACATACGTCCTTCGACGATGTTGAGTCGATTGTTTGCTTCAGGAATCGTCATCATCGTGACGCGTCGACAGTCACATTCGATCAGTTCATCGCTATTGCCGAATCCTGCGGTTGATCTACATGGACAATCGGAGGGCCGAACCATTGCCGGTGGTAAATCTACGAAAAATGTCCACGTTTTGAGTGCAAACTCGCGTTCGTTGAGAAACGGCTCGAATCGCTTGACGATTGTGCCGTTCATCGCATCGATTATTGTTGAATGAGTTTCTCTATTGGTCGGAACTTGACCAGCCTCAACCAGAACGTCGATATCGGATTGTTCATGAGTTGAAAGTGCGCGTTGCAGTGCGACGTCTCGCAACGCATCGAAGAAAATCACCGAACTCGCCATGATCGTGGACGCGAGCACGACGCCAATTACGACTGCAGATAGTAGCCGCCAGTGGGCAAGCGTTCGCTTGATTATGAGTTGGAACGAGTTACCGATCATGTTGAGCTTGCGGAGAAGCCTTCTCGAGCCATTTTGGCAATTTCTATCTCACGAAAAGACCGGACTGAGTTCATCACTCCGGCAAGGACAATTACAAATATCGCCGCAATTGTAACCAGAGGAAGCATCCAATTGGTCTGCAAAATAAACGGTGGAAGGAGTTGGTCTCCGCTTCCGGTGTGAGCCATTGATCCGACCATAAGCGAGCTAACGGCGAAACCAGTGCCGATTCCGACCAGTGTTCCCGTGATAATTGCCGGAAGAAGTTCAGAAATTGTGCTCAGCCAAAAATCACGTGTGCTTGCTCCTAGGGCGAGAATCAAAGCTGAATCGCCCTTTGTTCTTAGCGAGTACGCTGCCAGGAACACCGCGTATGCCATGAGCACGATGAGCCCGGCGACGATTGTGGTAACGATACTCATACCTCGCCACCCTGCAACTGCAATTGGGTCGACGAACGTACTGTCGATCTTTTCTGCTCTTGAATCGATTTTGGCAAGCCGGAATACGTCCCGAACCTCTTCAGCGATTTCGGCGGTTGAAAGATCAGTTTCGTTCAAACTTGCAAACAACTCGTTAGGTGTCACGTTTCGACGACCTCGAAGTTCGATGAAGTTGATCACGGCATCGATATCTACCACCGCAAACGGCGCTCGCTCAGGGTCAAGCGTAGGGAAGTATTTGATCGTTTCGATAACCTCGACGGGTACCAACCCTCCCTTGATATCGATTATAAAAGGGCGTCTTATTCCTACCCCGGTTTGATCCATGAATATTTCGCTGGCGATCATGGGAATTGGGCGGTCGACAGCTCTGCGATAGATACCTCGAATGCCTTGGTTTGATCCTCTACCGAGTGAAATATTACCTATTCCGGTGCCATCATCTCCTTCGATTTCGCCTGAAATGCCTTCTGCTTCGGGAGTGATGGTGAACCGAGCATCTTCAGATCCGCCGGTAGGAAGGCCTGTCCAAAGTTCAGGTACATCGAAGTCGATGACGAGATGTTGCTCGCCTGATGATGTGGTCGCAGAAAGGTCGTCGAGCATCACGTTCGTGGGTGGAGCACTGTCGGGACCTACCTTGAGGAAGGTTTGAATCGACGTTACTTCAACGGGCTGGGGGAAATTCGATATCCGAGCTGAAGTTTTAAACCATCTATCCTCAAACGTTCCCATGTTGATGGTGTGAGTCTCACTTATTCCGTCACGAAGCACTATCCAAAGCTCGTGATTCGGAGTGACCGGATCGCTTTTAGCCCAGACGGAAATCTCTACCGTATCGGGGGGGAGGAAAATAGGCTTGGGCACTACTCGAACTGCCAAACGATCGACCAGTTGGTGAATACCGGTTTCTGAATTGGAGAAATCATCTCGAAACCAGGCGACTTGCTGAAAGTCGATCGGGTCGATAGCGAGAAGGGTAAATAATGAACCGGTAGAAGTGGTACCGACTATTGATTTAGTTCTAAGCGCAGGCGTAGCAACATTGATGGCACCGAGTTCGCGAACTTCTATTAGCTGATCTCTACCTACCTGACCTGTCGATCCGGTGGTCGTGACATGGATGTCGGCACCGGTGTCGTATAACACTTGCTCGTTGGTAGATCGTTCGAGAGTGGAAACGACTGAACCGGCGATTATTGCAGTGCTGATAGATAGTGCGAATGCCAACATTGGCCAGCCGTGAAAGAACGGTCGTCTCGCCACGTTGGCGAGTCCTAATCCGATAGCTGTCGAGTTAGACCTCGGTCCGATACCGGCAAATACGTTTGTGACGATCGGGAATAGTCTGAGCGCTACAAGAGAACTTGCCACCACGATTAGAGCTGGAGCTGCGAGCAGGCTTAGATCGGGAGCCAGTTCGCCTTCACGCTGCGAACTGAGGACGCTAGTGCGGCTGCTTACTTCCCACCATACGATGCCACTGAGTGTGACCAATAGTGCATCGACGTAGAATCTCTGAAACCACGGGGCGTCGACAGGACGAGCGTCGCTTGATCGACTCGCTGCGAGCGTTGATCGATCCCAAAAAGACGAAGCTGAGGTGACTATTGCTACCGTGCCAATTGCTGCTCCGAACGACCACAGCCATGCCGACGGTGATAGCTCGACAGGCATGCCGCTTCCACCCGTAATCGCACTGTAAGTCGGAAGGTAGCCAACCAATCGAATCAGTAGCAACGAAATAAATGGGGCGATCAAGGCGGCAGGAACCGAGGCGACTGCTGCTTCGATAACGTGAATCCCTAGTTGTTGCTTCAAATTAAACCCACGACTTCGCAACATCATGTAACCCGGCACTCGACGTCGCCCCAACAACCCGGCCGCCATCGTTAGATAAAAAGCGACACAAGCAAGCAGTAGCAGCGCCATCAAAAGCAGCGGTATGCTGCCGAAAAGTGCTCTTCTCTTCATCGTTTCGAGTCTAGGAATCAACTTTGTGATGATGAAAGGTCGTGCAATCGACTCGTCGAGTTTGAGTTGCAGATTGTCGAAGCTAGATTGCAGGTCATCAACGGACTTTTCGGCGAGTAGCGATTGGTCGGTATAGAGGAACCAGTCGTAGTTTGCTGTCAAGCCCGCATTTGCATTTGCCACGGCTGTGAGCATCGAGTTGCTCGTCGGGAGCATGATCAGCGGCTGCTCGCGCCCTTCGATGGCGGGAGCCAGATATGCCTCGCCGAGTTCGAGCCAGAAAACTTCTAGGGGGTCAGTCTGTTCGAACGTTCCGGTTATCACGGCTCTCACTAGACCAACACCTGTATCGATTGGTTGGGAGTTGATTACGTCGCCTATCGACAGCTGCAGCAGTTTCGCCCGATCGGCGAACACAGCGACTTCGATTGCTGGTTCGCCATCGATAATCGATACGGCATCGGTTGGTGATGTGCCTTCTACGTAGGTCACATGGTCGTCGAGGTGCTCAATAAACTGAAATGCGCTCTGCGAGGCGAGCCCGTCTTTACGCATCGGTTGACCGAGCCAGCCCCACCAATGCTCACGAGTTTTTGTAAGCCGTGTCGATGACAGAATCAGGTTGCCTAGGTGTTCGTCGACGGCCGAAAATATTGCTGCATTGGCAACCTGGTGATCTTCTGCGGTAAGAGGAATCCACGAACTATTGATGTGGACGTTCGTGTTCACGTTGCCAATATCTTCGACAGCTGCCCGCATCGAAATAACTTCTAGCGACCGACCGTATTGGGGGATGCCCGATGCCGTTGCGGAAGCGAATAGTGCTCCGAGCATTAATCCGACGATCATCCATGGATCGGAGTTGGCACGTGTTCTTATAAGTCTTAAAAGGCTCAGATTTGTTCTCGAATTATTCCGGTTTGTCGATTCAATATCAGTGATTTTGGCAAATCGTCATGTGGCGCGAATTGATTCACTCATGCAAGTGAACCTAATTTTCACTGACAATTGGCTTTATCGCTTGATACGCTGGCAAAACGGAACATGGTCTACTCGACCCGGACAATACCATTACCTTGACTCTTATGCGTCTTCCAAAACTATTGAAATTTGCGTTGCTAGTGATCGCGCTTGCGGTGTTTGTGTCTGCTTGTTCAAGTTCAACTGACAACGATAATTCCGCTGAGAAGGCCGAGGATACAGCACTTGTTGAGAGTACAGATTATGCGCCTGACTCGACTCCCGTATTCACGCCGACGCCTGTTTCGAGAACGCCCGAGCAACAGCCGTTGTCGACTCCTGAGTTAGTTGGAATTCTGACTCCTTCGGTAGTTCAGATCGCTGTTAGTTTGGATCGTAGTCAGGGAGTTGGCACTGGTGTGATTCTTGATGAAGACGGTCTAATTCTCACGAACTGGCATGTGGTCGAAGGTGCTATTGCGATAACGGTCGGATTTGAAAACGGAACCATTGCTGAAGGCGAGCTGTTCAGGCGTGATCCGCAGCTCGATCTGGCGATCATCAAGGTCACAGGGCAGACCGGACTCAAGCCAGCGATATTTGGTGATTCGGACGCTCTTAGAATCGGTGAAGATGTTGTTGCTATCGGACATGCTCTGGGTCTACGTGGTGGCCCAACGGTAAGCAAGGGCGTTGTGAGCGCTCTCGATCGGACTATCGTTGGTGAGGTAGGTGGTGACCTCACAGGCCTAGTTCAAACCGATGCGGCGATCAATGAAGGCAACTCGGGTGGTCCGCTCGTAAATATGTTTGGCGAAGTTGTAGGAATCAATACTGCGAAAATCAATATTGGTGACCGGATCGGATTTGCGATCAACATCAACGCCGCGAAAACGGCTGCCTATAGCCTGGTCGCTCAGGGACCAGTTCCCCCTCCCGGTTTTCTGGGAGTTGGTGGTGTGGATGTAACTAGGGCTCTCGCTCGGGCGCTGAGGTTGCCGGTTGGTGAAGGCTTTGGAGTAACTTTGATCGAGCCGGGGTCGCCAGCCGCTGAGGCGGGAATTGAACTCGACGACATCATCGTGCAACTCGATACTACCGAGATTACGCGCGGGCAGGATCTGACCGAGTTCCTACGTGAGCACCCTACTGGCAGCAACATTAAAATCACAGTCGTACGAGACGCCCAATTCTTGGTTTCGCTAGAGGCAACTTTGATCGAACGACCTGAACGCTAGTCTAAGTTTTCGATCAGTTATTCGCTCGTCGATCACACATTTATGCATTTGTTCATGCAAAATGTGCTGAATTCTTCATCATCGAAGTGCGAAGGACAGTTGAATGACCGAGCAGACCGGTTCTGAGCTAAAAGGCAAAGTTGCGATCGTCACAGGCGCTGGACGTATGCGCGGTATCGGCCGAGGAACCGCCACTGTTCTCGCCCGAATGGGTGCGCATGTCGTGGTTACCGGAACAGGTCGTGATACTGCTTCTTACCCACAGGACGAAAAAGACGCTGGCTGGCGAGATATTCGATCAACCGCCGAACAAATTGAAGCGTTTGGCGTGCGTGCGCTTCCACTCGTATCGAACGTCGCAGATCAGGACGATGTTCAGAAAATGATCGACGCCACTGTTGCTGAATTTGGTCGACTCGACATCATCGTTAATAATGCCGCTGCACCGTACGGTAACGATCGTGTTTCGGTGATGGATATGCAGACCGACGTATTCAAATCGATAGTCGATGTAAAGCTGATGGGTACGTTCTACGCCTGCAAAGCTGCGGCTACGCAAATGGTCAAGCAGGGCGAAGGCGGGCGCATCGTGAATTTGTCGTCGACTATGGGCAAGAGCGGTCGAGCTAATACGAGTGCTTACAACGCCGCTAACTTTGCGGTCGACGGTTTTACTCAAGCGCTGGCGAAGGAAGTTGGCGTACACGACATCACTGCGAACAGCGTGTGCCCCGGTCTTATAGAAACTGCACGGCTTGATCCGATGGGTCGTACTGATCGGTGGGGCTCTCGACTCGCTGAGATTCCGATGAGGCGCGCAGGTACCGACGAAGAAGTTGGCGAACTAATCGGATTCTTGTGTAGCCAAAGGGCGGCGTACATTACCGGTCAGTCGATCAACGTCAACGGTGGCGTGATTACCGAGCGATAGTTAAATATCGTGACCTTCGTATTCGGCGATTTCGACGAAGTCTTCAGCTTCGTCGTCCCACGCGAACTGCCGAGCTTCTTGGACACGATCTCCATCGATACCGACAACGATCTGGTGAACTGGGTACGCAGGGCCATCGCCCCAAGGATCGGACGCATTAACCTTGTCGGTTTCAGAGAAGTAGGCGCGTCCATTCGGGTGCGAGTGGTAGATGATCCGGGGTCGAACATCGTCGTCGAGCGTCCTATTTAGGGCGAGTAAATCGCTATCTGCAATCACGAACGCTGTTTGAGCTGATCTGTCTTTCGCAGTGGGGTGAGTTTCTGGCTCGTAGGCGTTGATGGCAGGCCGAACTCCAGGCGCCTCATTTGAACCTTTATTACCTGTGAGCCAGCCACAGCATTCGTTTGGGTACGACTCACGGGCGAGTTTGTATATTTCTTCGATCGAGGCGCGTGGGACGTTGATTGGCTCGGGCGTTGGCAATGGGTGTTCCTGAGTGGGGTGTTGTCGTTAAGGGCGTATTCGCCCCGGAAGTTAGATTCGATAAGACTATATGCGATGCGCTCGGCTAACCACCGCCGCCATCATCATCTCGACCGTAGCGATAGCGAAGTGGATATATCTTCGGAAGGTCGGGGGGTGTGGGTGCGCTGGTAGTTGGGCGAACCGCACATAGCGTTGCGAATGAACGCTATGTGCCACATCAGACCTCCTCGCAATGACAGGAAAACGTCTGTTTCTAAGGAAGATTTATCGACACGTCACCGTGTAGATTATTTGAGTGCTTAGATCGCATCCTGACATCGCGTTTAGCGTTCGGTTCCGGGGTGTGGCACGATTCGATTGCTCCGACGCGTAAGTAATGTTGAACAAGTCAGAATTTGTAGATGCCCGGACTTCCTAAAAACTGGATAGATCGAAGACGACGCAAGCTGCGTCGGGTTCAACGCGATGCGTTGGCACGTATAGGTCTGTCTACTGCGGGCGCACCTGCTGTTGGCGCAACAACGATGTGCATCGCATATATGTGTCCTTGGGCACATTCGTGTAATTCGGCTACGCCTCGTCCTGCTTTAGTAGGAGAACGAGATTGCCTAAGGAAATTTCCTGAAGACCACCGACCCGACTCGGGATTGTCTGACGCCGCACTCGATAATCTGGCGAAACAACGAGAAGATGGGATTCGACTTGAAAGTGTGACTGTTGGTATTTTGGACGAGTTCAGACCAACCGGACCAACGCCTTCGATGAATCAAAAACGTCCTATGCGTCCGATCTACGATGCGGGCTTCAAAGACAAGACGTTTTTGCCAACTTTCGATCAGGTGAGTCGAGTTAGACGCAGTTATTAGGCGTCTAGTTCAGCGATCTCATCGGAACTTAGCCCAAGCTCTATCAGAATTTCACTTGTATGCTCGCCGAGTGCGGGAGATGACTTAAGCTCGGGCATTCCACCGTCGAAGGTGAGTATTGGGCCTGACGTTCGTATTTTGTGTCCAGTGTGGTGGTCGACCTCGATCACGTAGTCGTTCGCAAGCACCTGTTCATCGTCTGCCATCTCTTCGATGAACCGAAGCGGCTCGCACGGAATGTCATGTGAGCGAAGCTCTGTGAACCAGTGATCGGTCGTTTCACTGGCGAAAATATCTTCGAATTTGCTGACGAGATCGTGCCCAAGCCGAATAGCCTTAGGCGTTGTGTCGTCGTAGTTAGGATCGGTCACGCGGGGGTCTTTGAGACCGAATACATCGAGCAGTCTGGCGCGAGCATGGACGGCAAGCGTGCCGAGGGCGAGTCCGCCATCGAGTGTTTTGTACGCCCGGTAGTAGCATCGGTAGATTAGTGGCCTGACCGTCATCTGGTAGCTATCTTGAATCTCCTCGTAGCTGGCTCCCTGTTCGATTAACCTAGGTCGTGTCTGATCAAACCAGTTTTTTGCGGGTGCAGGAAGGCCTTCTACATCGGCTATGCGCAGGCTCTGCACGGCAATCGCATTCGCTAACAAACTTGTAGATACAAGCTGCCCTTTTCCAGTTTTTCCTCGCCCAATGATTCCTGCAAGTATTCCGTTCGCTGCTGCATACCCGGTTGAGAAATCGATGTACGAGGAAGACCAAACGACTTCTGGTTGTCCATTTTTGGTGATCTTTCCTTCGCTCGCGATCGCTCCTGTGTAGCCCTGAACGATCAAATCAAACCCTGGCATGTCGGCCATGTGCCCTTTCGAGCCATATGCGGTGATATCTACGTAGACGAGTCGAGGGTTGATCTTCGAAACCGATGCGTAGTCGATGCCTAGCTTCACCGCAGTATCAAGTCGATTATTCGAGATCATGCCATCAGCTGATTCGATCAGCTTCCTAAGGGCTGCTTGAGCTGACTCGAGCTTGAGATCAAGGCAAAGGCTTCGGACGCCTCGGTTCAGTGGAACAAACACTCGGCTTTCATTCTTGGCAAACGAACTGGCATGTCGCCACGGATCACCTTTTGGTGGCTCGATTTTGATTACATCGGCGCCCATGTCGGAAAGTAGTTGTCCGCCCCACGGGCCGGCAACAAAACTGCCGAACTCAAGAATTCTGATGCCCTCTAAAGGTCCTGCCATCGACATACGATTTCCTGTCTGTTGTGTTCCGTGTCCACGCTTTCAGCACATATGGACACTTGGGGCAGATGTTATCGCCATTCACGTCTCAGTGTTGGTTGAATATGGCCGAAAATCAAAAACGCCAAGCGGTGTGACACGTCAGGCGTTTTATATCGATCATTACGGAGTTGTTAGCCAGTTTTAGGAGGAATGACAAGAACGGTCGCTTCGTTCACTCGATCGATCGCCAGCAAACGGTCTATTACCTGAGGTCTACACCAGATGCTTTAGCGACGGTGTCGAGGTCTTTGTCGCCTCGTCCGCTGAGCAGCAGTAGCACGATCTGGTTCTTAGGCAGGGTTGGAACCCACTTCATCATGTATCCGATGGCGTGAGAAGGCTCAAGCGCCGGGATGATTCCTTCGTTTCGGCTCAGGAACCTGAATCCTGCAAGAGCGTCATCATCGGTTGCCGAAACGTACGTCGCACGCTCGGTGTCTTTCAAATAGCTGTGCTCTGGACCGACGCCTGGGTAGTCGAGACCAGCCGAGATGCTGTGAGCTTCTGTTACCTGTCCATGTTCGTCCTGAAGTAAGTAGCTCATTGAGCCGTGAAGTACGCCCGGTCGACCTTTGGTCATAGTAGCCGCGTGGCGCTTGTCGAGTCCTTCGCCGGAAGCTTCAACACCGATAAGTCCGACGCTTTCGTCCTTCTGGAAACCGGAGAAAATTCCCATAGCGTTCGATCCGCCACCGACACAGGCGATAACGTAGTCGGGAAGTCGCCCAGCCATGTCGAGCATTTGTTGTCGGGCTTCAGCACCGATAACAGCTTGGAAATTTCGGACGATCTTTGGGTACGGGTGAGGACCTACGACGCTACCTATGATGTAGTGAGTATTTTCGACGTTCGAGACCCAGTCACGAATCGCCTCGTTAGTGGCGTCTTTAAGCGTGCGGCTTCCGGAAGTTACAGGCACGACTTTAGCGCCGAGTTCATTCATTCGGTAAACGTTTGGTGCTTGGCGTTCGATATCGGTGTCGCCCATATAGACGATGCACTCGAGGCCCATCTGCGCACAGACTGTTGCGGTTGCAACGCCGTGCATGCCCGCGCCGGTTTCGGCGATGATCCGCTTCTTGCCGAGTCGTTTTGCCAGTAGGGCTTGACCAATAGCGTTGTTGATCTTGTGAGCGCCCGTGTGGTTCAGGTCTTCGCGCTTGATGTATATCTGCGTCCCGCCGAGCATCTCGGTGAGGTTTTTGGCGTGGTACATAGCAGTAGGTCGACCAACGTAGTGCGTCAGGAGATCTTCAAACTCAGCCCAGAATGAATCGTCCTGCCTTGCCTCATCGAAGGCGTTTTCGAGTTCCGTCAGAGCCGCCATCAGCGTTTCAGGTACTAACTTGCCGCCGTATGGACCGAATCGACCGAGTGCGTCGGGTAATGATTCTTCGTAGTTGGATTTAGGCTGGGTTGATGTCATAGAATATTTGTTTTAGATTGGGCAATAATGATTGATTCGTCGCCGATCAGGATTTTAAATAATATTTGAAGTTTGGGCAAGAATCTCGATCTCAAGCTAGGATAGCATCGGAGATGCGAGCCGACCTTCTTTGCGTAGACGTGATCAGGCGAATATCTCGAATCATAATTTTCATTTAAGGACAACTGCATCATTGGCTGCATCGAATTCAACCCGACCTAATATGGACGACTACATGATGTCGATTGCAGTTGGGGTTCGTGCTCGTGCGAACTGCCTGGGAAGCCATATAGGTGCGGTTTTGGCTCGTGATGGTCACATCGTTTCGACCGGCTACAACGGTACACCTCACAAAACGCCAAACTGCGATGAAGGCGGCTGCGTAAGGTGCTCGAATAGAGATGATTTTCCTTCTGGCACGGGTTACGACCTCTGTATCTGCGTCCATGCTGAACAGAACGCACTACTCTCGGCAGCGAGATTCGGAATAGCAGTTGAAGGTTCGATTCTTTACAGTACTTGGCAGCCTTGCTTTGGCTGTACTAAAGAAATGCTTCAAGCAGGCGTCGTCGGTGTTCGTTACGGCGAGTCGTGGGAGCCAAAGCCTGAGCTTCGAGAAGAGTACGGCCGTCTCCAGAGCTACTTCCCCGAGAAAGTATCGAAAGTTGACCTTCCTGATGATGCCGACTCGCACACCCGTGGTATGAAGGAGTAATCATGAAAATCACCAGCGTTGAGACGATCGCATTGAGAGACGACGCAAACGGAACGGTAGCGCCTTGGAATCCGTCGTTTTCGGAATCGGGCGGCGAACCTGCAAGCATGGGCGGTTACGACCTCACGGTAGTTCGAGTTAACACCGATGAAGGCATAAGCGGTATTGGACAATGTGAGGCTCCGAGTTTGGTGATCGATGCGATTATTCGATCGACACTAGGGCTAGAAGTACTGCTGATCGGCGAAGACCCGACAGAGGTTCAGCGCTTATGGCAAAAAATGTACGACTCGACCGGCGTATTCGGACGACGTGGAGTTGTAGTTGGCGCTATTGGTGCTATCGAAACAGCTCTATGGGACATCGCAGGCAAGGCGGCAGGGAAGCCAGTTCACAAGCTGATTTGGCGGTCGTTTACTACCACAGCAAGTGATACTGAGCCTCTAAAACGAGTCACTCCTTATTCAACGGTCTATCCACCTGGTGCGAATCTTGATGAACTTGAAGAACGAGTTGGAATAGCTGTTTCTCGTGGTATGAAAGCTGTGAAAATTGAAGAATGGCCGGGACAGTTCGGGAACGTAGACGTCGAAACTGATGTTGCGGTCATTGAAAAGGTGCGCTCTATAATCGGGCCCAAACGAGACTTGATGATCGATGTACAAAATCGTTGGAGAGACGTTGGTCAGGCACTTCGAACTATCAATGCGATTGAGCAGTTCAATCCGTTCTTCATCGAAGCTCCGCTGCCTGCTGACAACATCGAGGGTTACCGTCGTTTGGCTGAATCGACCAACGTAAGAATTGCGGTTGGTGATTGGGGTTTCAGCACGCGCCACGAATTCGCCGATTTATTACGCCGTGGACGATTGGATGTGGTTCAGCCAAGCGCAGTTCGTGCCGGAGGAATGCACGAAATATTGAACGTAGCTGAAGATGCATACGGTTTTGGGGCATTGTGCATCCCGCACACGTGGTATCACGTGGTAGGAGTCGCTGCCGAACTTCATCTTGCTGCGATCACCCCTAACATGCCTTACTTCGAATTTCCTATAGCTTTCCCGGCGTCGCCATTGGTCGAGAACTTGCTGCTGCCTAACTTCGAGATTGCACCGGATGGAAGTATGGAGGTTCCTGATCGTCCGGGTCTTGGTTTTGAACTCAACGAAGAAGTTATTTCAGATTTCAGGGTCGATCCTTACTAACCGTGTCCTCTTCCGAAAGTAACGACCGAGATAATCGGCGTCAGAAACCTGGGTCACGGAATCTAGATCAGAAGTTCCGTGATCGGCACCCCGGCATGGTTGGGATCGTTTTTGTTGAAGACGACACCAGCTTCAAAAGGCGCTTGAGAAAGCACCTTCGTAATCCGCCGATGCGAACGGTGTTCTTGATCGTCGTTCTGGTATTCGCAATACCTGTTGCGATTGCCTACCCAAAGGTTTCCAATGTGGCGCAAGAGAACTGGAGCGATGTGCACTAAGCCCGAGATCGGCACTTTGTAAGAGTGACGGCAGCAAGCTGGATATATCCGTTCCTTAAAAGGCAAGCAATACGAATGCAAGAAGCAGACGTGCCCGCCGAATGGCTCAGCGTGAGGTTCACTAACGGTGCATGTTTATCTGAGCATATGGCCCAGTTGCCTGGAGGAAAGTACGCCTATGCAATTGAGAGTGCGTGCGGGTTGCTAGACGAAATACAGATCAAATATGCCCCCGATTGCGCTCAGGCATCGGCGTGCAATATTCCCGAAGAGGCCGTACTCGACCTTCAGATTGTGTTAGATCGACTAAAGGTGGCTTTTTCTGATGCCAATCTGGTTCAACCGGTGACTGACGATCAAGGGTAAATCAGAGATTAGCGTGATAAATATTATCGACAGTTTCACGGTAAAATCTTGGTATTCGGGAGTAGGATAAATTGCCAATGCAGCCGGGCTATGCGAATTGATTTAATAATGGCTCAGCTTGATCTTATTACTCACGATTCGAGTACTGTCAGCACTCAAATATGGATATTTCGTTCGACAACGACACTTCAAAAATTGCCCGCATCCGGCGTGAACTTCGAAATCCGTCGATGTTCACGGTCTTCTTGATCATGGCGGTTGTTTTTGTGGTGGTTTTAGCCCCGTTCGCACCGGGCTGGGTGTCCACTGCTAAAGACAGCTTCGCAGATATAGCGAAGACGAAAGAGACCTACGAAGCGAGTATGACCTCGATCACGGCGAGTATTCCAAGCCAGATTTCACCTTGGTTGGCGAACCAGGCAAATACGATGGTCAATGCTGAAGGTCCGCTCGATTGGAAGGTAGTGTCGTTTAGGACAGGGCCATGCAATGGCGATAATCTATCGCAGCTTCCAGCGGGCAAGTACTCCGATTCGATCGGGACGGCATGTGTTGAGCTAGATCGTATTCAGCAGGCCTATTCGGGAACATGTTTTAGGGCGACCGATTGTAACGTTCCTGAAGTGGCCAAAGAAGAGATTCGTAGCGCGATGGACGACGTTTGGCTCGCATTCTCTGACGCCGGATTCGTGATTCCTTACGAGGTAATCGAACAAGGACTCCCTTAACCGCACGTTTACTCGTCTAAACTGACTCTCAAATTCGGCATATCTCATGTCGGCACTGTTCGATGAATTTATAAACAGCCGTTGGACTGCAAGGGGTGATCGCTAAATGGGTCTTCAGTACGAACAAGATAATTCCGGAAAAGAACGCCTGAGACGTGCGATTATGAGTCCGTCGAAGCGGACCCTGTTGATCGCCTTGTTGGTGATAGTCGTGATTGCTGTTCCGTTTGTATTGGGGACCATCAATACCGCTTCAGAAAGCCTTGGTGAGGTATTCGGCGAACATGATTTGAACGAGAACATGGAGTTGGGGCCTGGCGATTTGGAAGACGAAGAGATTGCACCGTGGCTGGTATCAAACGGCGAGATCATGATTGATGCGACCATTCCGCCTGAATGGGAGATCGGCAACTACAGATTCGGTGGTTGCTCGAAAGATCGACTCGCAGAGATAGCGGATCCGACTTATCGAACGGCAATCACTGACGGGTGTGACTCGTTTTACGGTATACAGGGCAAGTACCAGAGAGACTGCCATATCGCCTCCAGTTGCAATGTGAAGCAAATCGCAAAGGACGAACTGTTTGTCGAGATGGATCGTCTCAGATCGGCCCACGCAGCTGCCGGATACGCGTGGCCAAGTTCGTAAGATCTGTTCGGTATTCCACCGTCCGCCGGCAAATTTCTAACTCGCTGCTTAGCTGGATAGTTCAAACGAACAAAAACAGAGTTCCTCACAGAGAAGTGTTCTCAAGACTAAAGGCGCCAACGTTGAATCTTTTTGCCAATCGACCGATAACTCCGTCGATCTGTCCGACCCAAGTTGCATCGATGACTTTGTCTGAAAGATCTATCAGAACTTGAGCTTGAGATGTTTTCGCGGAATTAACAGTAGATTTGGTGATCGGCTCGCAGGTTGCCCCATATATGTGAGCAAGATCCCAGTGCACCAATTTGGCGAAGGTCGTTCGTGCTGACTCGATTAGAGTGTCGACAATCGACTCATAAGTTGATTTCCAATCGTTGATTGGGCCGTTCAAGCAGGAATATATGGCTTCGGCACCTGAACAAGCCTTGCGGGCGAATTCAAGATCTGTCGGATCGCCTCGCATAATTGCGACACCATAGGGGTCTGATCCGTACTCATTGACTGGAATTGATATTACCGAGCGAACGGACTGTTCCATTGCGTGCGCTAGCGCTGCTACGACAGGACCAGTTCCGAATATGACATGTCTTCCCCTGGCTACGGCGATCATGCCGGTTGCCTCCATGTCATTGCTGCGCCAACCTTCGATCTGGGCAGCTGGTGTTGGCACGATTTTATATGTTTGGGGTGTATTACTTCTGAATGACCATTTTATTCACGGCATCGACGGAGCTGTGATCTGCAAAAAAAACGAACGACCTGATTTTGACGAATTGACGACCTTGTGCTGCTAAACTGCCCGAAATTTGTCTAGGGTTTCCTGACCCTTAATCGACGACCGGTATTTCACGATCGTAAAAGGGATATTTAGTTCAATGGACAGCAGCAAATCTCCGCACGGGCTGATTGGTGAGGCGTATCGACCGACAAAGATCGGTAGTAAGGGTGCAGTCGTTGCGAATCACACGATGGCGACACAGGCAGGCATGCGAATACTCCATCGGGGAGGAAACGCTGTCGATGCCGCTATAGCGGTAGCGTTCGCACTGGGCGCAGCAGAGCCGCAGGGGTCGTCGATTGGCGGCGATGGATTTGTGATGGTTCACATGGCTGCTAACGGTACTGTAGAGGTCGCAAATGGAACCGGTGCGGCTCCTCTCGCCGCAACAGCCGATAAGTACAAGGACGGCATACCGTACACAGGCATTTTGGGAACGTCGGTTCCGGGAATTGTCGATGCACTCCTAAGCGCACATGATAAGTACGGAATTCTGACTCTGGCGCAATGCTTGGAGCCAGCGATTGAGCTTTGTGAATATGGCGTGCCAGTTTCCGATTTTCAATCTCGAATGGCAGCACTTAATCCGGTTCTCCGAAGTTCTTCTACGTCTGGGCCAGTATTTGCCCCGAACGGAAACTGGCTGAAGCCGGGCGAAATACGCCATAATCCCGATTTGGCTCGTACGTACAAGCTGATTGCCGATCAGGGTCGAGACGCTTTCTACGAAGGCGACATAGCCCGTGAGATCGTACGGTATTCAGAAGAACATGATGGATTATTGACCTACGAAGACCTCAAACGCCATGAGGTTGAATGGCAGGCGCCTGTGTCAATTAACTACCGAGGGCGAACCGTGTACGAGGCTCCACCGAACTCTAGTGGTCACGTTTTGCTTCAAGAACTGGCGATGTTTGAGAAATTCGATCCTAAGCAGTACGGATATATGACGCCTGAATCGGTGCAACTAATGATCGAGGCTAAGAAGCTGGCGTTCGCAGATCGTGAGGCATATCTCGCCGATCCCAACTATGTCGACGTTCCCATCGAAGGAATGCTAAATGCCGAATATTTGTCAGAGCGAGCAGCACTGATCGACATCGAACGGGCGGCTTCCGATGTAGCAGAAGGAGATCCGTGGGCGTTCATGGATCGGTCGCCTGATTCAGCTAAGAAACATCGCAGGGGTGGTCGCCTTCACTCGGCTGGAACCGATACGACGAACTTCTGTGTAGTCGATCGATGGGGCAATTCGGTCGGTGAACTCCAGAGCATCCAGACCATGTTTGGCTCGTGCGTTATCGCAGGGTCAACCGGAATTTTGATGAACAACAGGATGACCTACTGGCACCTAGATCCCGATCACATCGACTATCTCAATCCGGGTCAACGAGTGCGTCACACGATGAACCCGGTGATGGTTTTCTCGAAGCCGGTCGAAGAGGGTGGCAAGCTTGAATTAGTCTGTGGAACTCCGGGAGCCGATACACAGGTGCAAACGAATTTCCAGGTAGTGACGAGCGTATTCGACTACGGATTGAGCGTGGCCGAGGCGATCGATGGTCCGCGTTGGACTCACAATCAGGCAGGAATGGAGTCGGCATCAGTGCGATCAACTGAAGATGTACTTCAGATCGAAGATCGGGCTGGTTCTGAAGTTATTGAAGGTCTGAAAAAGCTCGGTCAGCCGGTCGAATCTACTGGCACTTGGGGTGGAGCCGGTAGTGAAGGGGCGATACAGGTCGATCTTCAGAACGGAACTTTGTTTGCAGCATCGGATCCACGCCGAGAGGGTGACGCACAAGTTTGGTAGGCGTTTAGTTGGGCAGCCGCTTAACTACCCAGCGGTAGTCGACTCGAACTAATTCCGGAACGTAACGAAATCGAATATGGCCTCGACAGCTTCAAAAAGTGTGAAGCTGTCGAGGTACTGACCGCCGTGCAGCACCCACTCCTGTCCAAGTTTTAGTACGAGTACAATAATTAGCCACCTAACGATTCGTTTCCGGGGCATTTCGTAATTTGGCCAGTAGTGACGTCTGATAGCGACAAATACGAACCAAAATTCGAAAACGTTCGGGAATGCGAGAAGAATTGGTCGAATCTGAGTTAGTTCGAACGTCACGAATCCGATCATTCTGAAGGCGAACAAAGCTATTGCGATTTTTCGTTCTGGCCCTTCCCATTTATTTGCCACCCACAAGAATGTGAGCATGTAGACGACATCGGCCCATTTATCGAAGGTCTGGTAGTTCTGAAGACCGCCCAGATCTAGAACACCCATCCAGAAAAGATCGGAAAAATCGACCGCAATCCCGATTAGCGCTCCCGCGAACGCCCAGCGAAGCACCGGGAGTGAACCTGCGATTCGGATTAGTCCTATTACGATCTGTTCGAGAGTCATTTTCTATTCAAGCAGTAATTTTCAGCGAAAAGTGAGTTATCCTCCCTGCCGAAGTAGTTTCACAATTTCGTGGGGGTCTAACTATTTGTTCTTCACTTGCTCGATGTGACAGCAAATTTAAATATAAGAGCGCCCGCCATCTATAATCGCCGGCGTTCACGATAACCGACCCCACGAAAATCCCTCTCTCTAATTCCCCTGAACGAGTAAAAAAATATGAAGTATCGTCATCTCGGAAATTCTGGTCTTGAAGTCAGCGTAATTGGTCTTGGTACCAATAACTTTGGCGGTCGAATGGAATTCAAGGAAGCTCGCGAAGTCATCTTTTCTGCTATCGACGAAGGCATCAACTTCATCGATACGGCGAACATATACTCGCACGGAAATTCCGAAGAGATCATTGGTCGGTCGTTGGTTGATCGCAGAGACGAAGCGTTGATCGCAACTAAGTTCGGCATGCTCTGGGAAGAGGGCCCGCACGGCAAGGGCGGTTCTCGCAAGCACATCATGGACTCACTCGAAGGGTCGCTTCGACGGCTTCAGACCGATTATATTGATCTGTATCAGATGCACAATCAGGATCCCGACACGCCGATTGATGAAACTCTGCGGGCACTCGATGACGCTGTGAAGGATGGAAAAGTTCGCTACATCGGACTTTCCAACTTCGATCCTTGGCGGATCGCTGATGCTCAGTGGACAGCCAAGCACAATGGTTACACCCCGTTTATCTCTTCTCAGCCTGAGTATTCGATGCTCGAACGTGGAGTCGAACGAGCAGTGCTGCCAGTTTCTGAAAAATATGGTCTAGGCACGTTGCCGTACTTCCCGCTAGCGCACGGATTCCTTACAGGTAAATACCGTCGGAATGAGGCTGTTCCTGAGAATACCCGGTTGGCTCTTACGCCCGCGGCTCAGGATAAGCGGATTTCGGATGCGAATTTCGACATTCTAGATCAACTAGAAGTGTTCGTTGAGAAGCGCGGTCACACGATGGTCGAGTTGGCTTTCGCGTGGATTCTTGGTCGAGCGTCAGTTGGATCGGTGATCGCTGGTGCGAGCACGCCAGATCAGATTCGCCAGAACGCTGCAGCCGCCGATTGGGAGCTTTCAGATGACGAGATGGAGGAACTCGCAGGAATACTCGACGGTTAGATGGCTGAGAGCTATTTTTCCTAATAGGAAAGTAGCTTAGTTATTTAGACAGATCGTCTTCAACTTCGACCGTGATAGTCGTTGCTGGAGATGATAAATCTGTGGACGACGGCAATTCTTCGGATGAGCATGAAGCTATGAATCCTGCGAGAAGTGTTGCGACTGCAACGAGTGTGAGACCTTTTATCTTGAGCATCTATTCATCATGAATCAATGTGATGACGATCACATCAGGGAATTCCCATATTGTCGTGAGCCGAACGGTTCGAGGGCAGTGATCCATAACGTAGCAAGGCGATGAGACTGGTGAGTCTGTAGAGTACCGACCGATATGCCAAATCACATACTCGCAATTGATCAGGGAACGACTTCGACACGAGCGATTGTTTTCGACTCCACAGGCTCACCTGTCGGATCGGCTCAAGTCGAGCTTTCACAACATTTTCCTCAACCGGGTTGGGTTGAGCATGACCCAATCGAGATAGCCGAAGCGGCCGTAAGTGTAGCGAAGCAAGCCATCGGACGCGCCAAGCTTGCACCGGAAGATATCGAAGCAATTGGAATTGCCAATCAGCGCGAAACAACAATTGTTTGGGAGCGTCTCACGGGTCGGCCAGTTGCGAACGCGATCGTGTGGCAAGACCGGCGAACTGCTGAGATCTGTCTAGACATCGCCAAAACCGATCATGCCAGAAATATTAGACAGATAACCGGACTTGTAATCGATCCATATTTCAGCGCAACGAAGCTGATGTGGCTGTTATCGACCATTCCCGATGGACAGGCCCGAGCTGAAGCCGGTGAGTTGTGCTTCGGCACGGTCGATTCATGGCTTTTGTGGCATCTGACAGCAGGTGAAGTGCATGCTACCGACGCAACAAACGCATCTCGAACAATGCTGCTGAACTTGCACGATCTCCAATGGGATCCTGAGATGTTGAACCTATTCAACATTCCAGAAGCGATGCTTCCTGATATTAAAAATACAGCTGATGATTTTGGAGTGACCTCGAAAAAGGTGTTTGGGGCTGAAATACCGATCACGGCGATGGCGGGTGATCAGCATGCTGCTTTATATGGTCAGGCGTGTTTCAGGAACGGTCAGATCAAGTGCACCTACGGCACAGGAGCATTCGTGTTGACGAACAAAGGCAACACGCCGCCAATTCCAAGTTTCGATGGGAGCGACGCTGGTTTGGTTGCGACACTCGGGTTCCGTATCGGCTCTAAAAAGACGTACGCAACCGAGGGCTCGGTATTCGTAACCGGAGCGACTGTGCAGTGGCTACGAGATGGTCTCGGGGTTATTTCAAATGCGCCTGAAACCGTCGACCTTGCGATGTCAGCTGGATCGAACCAGGGCGTTTACTTTGTGCCGGCGTTTGTTGGGCTAGGCGCTCCACATTGGCAGCCTGATGCAACGGGATCCATTACCGGGCTAACTCGTGGAAGTGATCGTAGCCACATCGTTCGTGCCGCTCTCGAATCAACCGCCTATCAAGTCAAAGATGTTGTCGATGTAATGGAAACCGGTCGAGCACGATCCAAGCAACCAATTCGTGCCGACGGCGGTCAGAGCGACAACCCTTTCGTCATGCAGTTTCAGGCAGATATCCTCGACCGACCGGTCGAAGTCGCCGGCATTACGGAAACGACGGCGCTTGGTGCAGCTTTTCTTGCGGGCAGAGGGGTCGGTATGTGGCGATCGGACTCCGAAATCGAGTCGATGTGGAAGGCTTCGGCGATTTATGAGCCGTCGATGAGTGAGTCGGAGCGCAATTCGCTCTATTCAGGCTGGCTTGAAGCGATACGAAAAACTTCGCCTCGCTTCTAAAGAGTCGGTAGGTTCAACAAGCCATAGAAGCCGTCGTACGAAACGACGCAAGTGCCTAATCTTGTGGGTAGAGCGGCACTTTTCGTCCGATCAACTGCTAACCTTCCGCTCGTTCGGAACACAGCAATATGCGGAGGCTCGGCAAATGTACGTTGGAACTCAAGTAGCAGCACGGAACGATGCGGATTTTGAGCAGTGGGCGCAACTCGGCGTTATGAACGTTTGCTCGGATCCTCCAGGGAACCCGGCCGACTGGACAATTGACGATCTAAAGCGACACCGTGAGAAGGTTAATTCGTACGGTATCGAGCTCGACATGGTGCAAATTCCGCTGTCATCGACCCCACTAGATCGCTCGCAGTCTCCGAACATTATGCTCGGCAAGAGCCCTGAGCGCGACCGTGAGATCGAAACGATCCAGAACATCATTCGGATGTGCGATGAGGTCGGAATTCCGGCTGTGAAGTACAACATGAACATCATCGGTATCCCTCGTTCAGAACGAGAAGAGGGTCGTGGTGGTGCATCGAACTCGACGTTCCGATGGTCGAAAATGAACCCTGACGATCCCAAGACTATTGCCGGTGAAGTAAGCGTCGACGAGTTTTGGGAGCGTATCGATTACTTCTTGGAACGTGCCGTTCCTGCTGCAGAATCGGCGAAGGTTCGCATGGCGTGTCACCCGCACGATCCGTACACGCCAGACGGCTACATGGGCGTGACTCGAGTGCTTGGAACGATAGATGGCATGAAGAAGTTTGTGCAGATGCATGAAAGTGACTACCACGGTCTGAATTTCTGTCAGGGCACTGTCACCGAGATGCTTGACGATCCCGGCAAAGAAATCGCAGACGTTATTCGATGGTTCGGTAGCCGAAACAAGATTTTCAACGTTCACTTCCGCAACATTCGCGGTCACAAACTCGACTTTATGGAAGCGTTCCCAGACGAGGGTAGCATCGACTTCTCGGAGATCATCAAGGTCTACCAAGAGGTTGGATACAAGTACATGTTGATGCCCGACCACGTTCCGTGGATCAGTGGTGATGATGCTCAAGGAACCGCGTTTGCGTTCTGCTACGGCTACATCTCGGCATTGCTACAGGCAAACGGCGAGCCACGGAAGCAGTCGTGGGTTACGAAGGCTCCTAAGGGCGATGGTGTCTGGTAGATCGGTTCTGCCATGCTCAAATAAGCAATGTCCGTTTGGTTTGGTAGTTGGGTGATTCGAAGAGGTCTCTGGCTATGAACGTTTCTGCTGAATCTATAGTCGAAACTCTTTTGTCGGCCGGATACCAGATCGAACAGTGGAGTCTGCGCGGAGCCGGTCAGAACAGGCTCGCTATTCTTGCCAACGATGAGTGGGTATTTCGATACCCGCTTCATCGTGATGCGGCGAATTCTATGGAGCTGGAAGTCGCTGTATTAGAAGCAATACACGGTCGACTTCCAGTGTTCACGCCTGATCCAGAAATATTTGTAGACGTAGCGGGTCTCGAATGGCGCGTGATGGCTTATCCGTTTATTGTCGGTCAGATCTTAGGCGTAGATCAGATAAACGAATTGGGAGGCTCAGCGCTTTCACGGCTTGGTAAGGATCTTGGTCGATTTCTTACGACGCTTCATTCCACGCCGACTTCGCTCTTTAGCGGTTCAGAATTACGAGATGAGGACGGACATCAACGATGGGTCAGATTCACAGAAGATGTCAGGAATATCTTGAAGCCACGGGTCACATCTTCGATATGGAATCGATCGAATCGAAAGTTGATCAAATCAGTCGAGAAGATTACCCGATTCCAATACGAACCCGTATTGCGTCACGGTGACTTTGGGTTCAGGAATTTTATTTTCGATGATCGTTCACGCTTAACGGGAGTTATCGATTTCAGTAGTGCTGGACTTGGCGATCCTGCTGTGGATGTTGCGTCGATGATAGCGACTAATGGTCCCGGTAATTCAATGATCGATCACGTCAGCCCTGCATATCCGTTGACTGACGATTTGTTGCTTCGAGCACGAATTTATCGCGATACGTTTCCTCTTCAGCACGCGTTATTGGGCGCAAAAAGTGACGATGAACTAGCGATTAAAGAAGGTATCGACAGCTACCTGAACGAGTGACGGAAAAGTCATGATTAGGGTAGAGAATATTTAGTGTGGAGCAATTGTGAGATTGCTCAGTATTTGTTGAATGTATTCGGGCTGGTAGGTACAACAAATGACCCTAATCCACGTGAAGTGATTTCATGATTTTTCGTTCTTGGATTCCACGCTAAGTTTTGGCGATGCACTAACCCCATTCGTGATGTGGATGATGCTCGGCGGAGCCATCGGAATAGGCTCGCTGGTATTTGTAGACGGTGCGCTTTCGAGTTCTTGCACGACTGACTGGCCACTTTCTGCGATGGCTTCGGATCGGTTACTACCGTTCGTCACTACCGTCGTGATCGCGGCGAATGTCGTGGTGACCACTAGGAAGAACGATATTAGCCATGTGATTGCTGTGCCCAAGCGTGTTTCTTCGGAATCCGAAGCTGGTGGCCTGCGCTGGCGACCTGCTTATTGTTGTTCCGGACCTTGGCTTTATCTTCAGCGCGCTGGTGATGGTGAGACAGGTCTGAACGATTCGAAGGCGTTGACCAAGCGAATCATAGCCCTGTGGGCAGGTAATTAGCTGTACGTGCGTGAAGCGCCGTGGATCGCAAGTATTTGGCAAAAAAAACAGCCCGCCGGAATCACTTCTAGCGGGCTGTTTTTATTAATCAATTAGTCTTCGGCTTAGTTCGACGACTCAGTTACCGTCGTGCCTGCCGAGAATACGTGGCGTCGGCACCTAGGGCTTGACCATTGAGCCGTCGGCTCTTCGTACGGTGTCCCATGCTCCACCAAACTCACGTTCCTTGAACGGGAACTTGGCTGCCATCTCTTCATCTATGTCGATGCCAAGACCAGGCTTGCCGTTCGACCACATCATGCCGTCTTTGAGAGTAGGAGTTCCGGGGAACATCTCTCGGGTTCGTTCTGACGGAATGTTGGCTTCCTGAATACCGAAGTTGTAGGTGTTCAAATTCAACATCATGTTTGCAGCGTGCCCAACCGGTGAAGTGTCACCAGGTCCATGCCAAGCAGTTCGGACGTTGTATAGCTCGCCCATTGCGGCAAGTTTTCGGGCTGGAGTGATTCCACCTATTTGCGACATGTGGATTCGAATGAAGTCCATTAGTCGGTTTTGAATCATCGGAACGACTTCGTGCGGGTTGTTGTGTAGCTCGCCCATTGCGATTGGTGTTGCACACTGCTCCCGAACCATCTTGAAGTAAGCCTGGTCTTCAGGGCTGAACAGATCTTCGAGGAAGAACAACTGGTACTTCTCGACCTCTTTGGCGAACCAAACACCCAAAATTGGTGGAATTCGTTCGTGAACGTCGTGAAGAATCTCGAGTCCGTATCCGAAACGTCCTCGGATGTATTCAAATAGTCCCAGAGCCGATCGCATGTATGGCTTGGGTTCGTAGACTCCACCCGGATGGGCGTAGAGCTTGTTCGGGTCGTAATCACGCAGCCAGTCGTTGTTGGCGATAGGACCCTGCGTCGTGTCATGGTTGCTCGCAGTGCTAGCTCCAGTTGCTGCACCCTTGTTGCCGTATGTGGCGTAGCCAGGAGTCGACATCTGCACTCGAACGTGGTGGAAGCCCTGTTCGACGAACGCCTGTACCTTGTCGCCCACTTCTTCGTGAGAATCTCCAGAAGTGTGAACGTATACCGGGGCTGCTACACGTGCTCGACCGCCAAGGAGGTCGTACACAGGCATGTTAGCCATCTTGCCCTTGATGTCCCAAAGCGCCTGGTCGATACCAGAGAGGGCGTTGTTGAGAACGGGTCCGTTGCGCCAGTAGGACGAAACGTACGACGACTGCCAGATGTCTTCGATATCGGCAACGTTGCGGCCGATTAGGAAGGGTCGCAAATAGTCGTCGATTGCTGATGCGACAGCTGTCGGTCGCTGTGTGAATGTTGCGCAACCCACGCCGTGAAGGCCGGGTTCAGAAGTTTCTATCTTGACGATTACGAGACGGATTCCGTCCGGCTCGGTGAGAATTGTCTTGATATCTCGAATCGTTACATTGCTCATAAATGGGTCGGCCTGAGTGTTTACGTGGTTGGAAGTCGTAGAACGGGCGCGTGCGCCCAGCGGCAACGAATTGTACTCGCTGAAGGCGTGTTCGTAGCGAGTTAGTTGAAATCTATCGGTGCCTTCGGATGCGACTGGTGTTTGGGCACAAGATTGATGCGAGCGTCGGTCAGTCCGACACAACCCAACTAAATGTCTCTCCGCGTTAGTCGAGACGTCGGGCTCTAGCCTTCGGCTCGTCGCCATTTCCTGAGCGATGCCTGTTCTTGGCGTGGGTTCTGGTGTCTACCCCATTCGACGTACGACACTTCGGCGACGTAGACGTTGCCTTGGGAGTCGATAGCCATGCTGTGTGGCCAAAGGAACTGATCAGGCTCGTTGCCGAACGTAGTGCTGCCGAAGCGAGTTAGGCGATTGCCGTCACGGTCGTAAACAACAACTCGGTTGCCGGTGTTTTCGTTGCCACGTGTTGGTGAACCGTTCGTGGGCCCCTGTTCTGCAACGTAAATCCGAACGTCATCACCGGTGCCGGTAACTTCGACCGCGACCGACTTATGTGAGAACCATTCTCGGCGGAATTGTCCGTCTATGGCGAACACCTGAACACGGTGGGTTTCGCGGTCGCACACGATAACCTCTTCGTCGTCGATCAAAGCAAGGTTGTGCGGCAAGTTGAACTCGCCGGCGTCTGTGCCGGGAGTACCCCAAGACAAGATGTGATTGCCATCTTTGTCGAGTCGGTGGACACGAGAGTTTCCGTAGCCATCCGTAATAAAAATGTCGCCGGTCTTCTTAGAAATCGCAACGTCGGTCGGCTTGTTGAACATCTCGCCGCTTTGCGGTTCAGCCGGTTCGCCTGAACCGATCTGCATCAGGTATTCCCCTGATTTCGACATTTTGTTGATCTGATGACCGGTGTCATCTACCAGCCAAACGTTGTCTTCGTGGTCGATAGTTATGGCGTGTGGACGCGAGAACCAAGTGTCGTAGAACTGCATCGAGTTGCCGTATGGGTCACGAATTATTCTGATTGCGTCGGCAGGATTGTCGTTGCCCCACATGTCGATCACGTTGCCGTCTGGATCGAACACCAAAATAGGTTGGTTTCCACGGTTGAACACGTACACGTTGTCGTTGCTATCAACGGCAACCGCTGTCGCCTCTCGCAGCCAAAGTCCGTGCGGGACTTTCGCCCAACCGGCTACCGGTTCGAAGACTGTGTTGGACGATACGAGTGATGGCATTGTGAGATTCGATTACTGGCTACTCTAGGACAAATGGCGACTTCGTAAACGTCGCTGGGAATGCATGGTACTGCGATTGCGGAACTATTTGGAGTGGATCAGAGCAAAAATCTGGTCGATGTCGGCTGAAACGTTGAGGATGATTAGTTTGTCTACGTGCTGTTCTCGCTTGGCAATAAGGCTTGCAAGTGTGAGCTTAGGTTCGTCGTTATTCGATTCGAGGTCGCCGACATGTGTGTCTCGATTGGCTTTGAAAACAACATTCATGAAGCGAAACACATTCATCCAGCCTTTGTGTCGGTAGTTGCGCTTCAACTCTGCTTTGACATGTCGTATGAAGATTCGCCACAGTATAATTCGTAGACTTGATTCTATGAATACGATTAGTTCAGCTTCTCGCCATAGTTCCCGGGCGGGGCCGACGTAACTTACTTAGACAATCCAAGATCGTTGATCAAGGATTTTAGACACACGCTCTTTTCTGACTTCTGTCGAAGTAGCGTCGACGTTTATGTCGAGATTCCACATGACGTCATCGAGTTCGATAAACGGAACGCCAATTCGTTATGCAAATTTCTGCCATATCGAAAGATTAGACGGAATACTTTCTCGTCGAATCACTATTTCTTGGTAGATTTGGGTGTCTGAATATTTCAAATCACCGTCAGATAGCTGGCTGATCGACTCGAATCACCTCTGGTAGACGATGAAATCCGAACTGAGAGCAGGAATAATTAAATGTTTGCAGATTTGAGTGGAAAAGTAGCTTTGGTTACCGGTGGCGGACAGGGTCTGGGTCTTGGCATCGTGCTGAAGCTCGCTGGTCAGGGTGCAGACATAGCTATTGGTGACCTAAGTGAAGAGAATGCCGCCGCCGCCGCAAAGCAGGTCGAGGCGATGGGTCGCAAGGCGTACGTAGCGAATATGAACGTTACTGACAAGGGAACGATTGCCGATGCAGTTGAAAAGTTCAACACCGAAGCAGGTCAGATCGACATCCTGGTCAACAACGCTGGTGTCGCTGGTGCACCCGGATCAACCGGCACCGGATTCCGTGATGTCGACTGGGAGTTCACTTGGCAGGTCAATGTAAAGGGACTTTCCGACGTGACTGAAGCGATTCTTCCTCAAATGCGTGAGCGCAAGGAAGGCAAGATCATCAACATTTCGTCAGTTGCCGCCAAAGCTGCGAAGTACCAGACCGCCTACTACGCGACGACCAAGATGGCAGTAGTTGCTTACACGCAGGCGCTGGCTCGTGAGTTCGCTGCCGAAAATATCAATGTGAACGCGGTGGCTCCGGGTCGTATTTGGACTCAGTTCCACCAGGATTGGATGAAAGAGCGTGAGGCTCTTGGCGATGAAGCGGTTGCTGGAAAAGACAAGTACGACGTGTTCATGGGCGCCTTGAAGGAAGTTATTCCTATGGGTCGACCACAAGAGCCGTCTGACATTGGCGCTTTGGTTACGTTCTTGGCTTCAGAAGAGGCTCGCAATATCACAGGTCAGACCATCCAGTGCGATGGCGGCCAAGTAATGTCATAGCGGTCGCTAGGTTTTCTGGTGCCATTGGCACGTTTTCTGCGAGGTTGGGTGATGGGTGGCTGAATAGCCACGATTATTTTGCAGAGCGTTAGAAGCAGTGAGTATTTGAAGCGGCTGGCGATTTTGTCAGCCGCTTTTGTTTTAACTATCCAACGGCCAGCTTTGGATGCCGTCAGTTGGTTCGTAGCCTAGGACTTCTTTGGAGTGGCTTAGGTCGCGGAAGCGGGTGTAGTTGTCGGATACTCCGTAGAAGACGTCCCATTTCAGCGAGTCTGGCGCATCGACGCACTTTTCGAAGAACTGTCTGATGTCGCTGTGACCGAAGTGAACGGCGACTTCACGCTGATCCATAGGTCGGTTTTCAGCGTGAACACGTCCGATTCGAGCAGCAATCGCTGATCCGTGATCCTCTGAGAACAAACGTGCCATCGCCTCGCCAGCGATTTTGGCTACGCCGTACATGCGTTCAGGGTGCGGCGGATCGGTGTGCATCATCACCGGTCGTGGAGTTGGGAGATCGTCCATTCGACCTTCCCTGAACGACTTATATGGCTCGTAGTTTTCCGAAGCCATGAGAGTTGCACCCGAAGAACCGAAAATCACCCGCTTCACCCCGGATTCGCCCGCTGCTTTGAACACGTTATACGTGCCATAGATATTTATATCGAGCTGAGCCTGATCGTCGGGTCCAAGATAGGCGGCGAGATGAATGACCGTGTCTATGCCGTCGAATGCAGGTCGAATAGCATCAAGATCGGTGATGCTGGCCTGAGTGGTTTTGTAGCCTTCGACTGCCTGCCGATTTAGCGCAGTGATCGTGTGCCCGAGCGAATCGAGATGCTTGCCGACGATGCCGCCGATAAGTCCGCTCATACCGGTGATTAGGATGTTTTTAGGTGCTGGCATGTGTCGCCTTAAGATTGTTAGCTGATCGTGAATGGGGCGACGGTATCACGCATGACTGGATTGCTGTTACTTGATTCGCAAAGATTGGTCAGAGACCAGAAGCGCTACTTCATCAGCGGCATCGGCTATGAGGCGATTAGTTTGCATAGTTTGTCGGCGTAGTCGTTGCCGATGACGGCGGGAGGAGCTATGACTTCGAGTCGACCCAAACTTCCGGATGGCTGCGTTAGCGTTTCCTGTCGTGCACGTTCTGATTCGAAGTGAGATTCGCTTATTGGCTCGACAGCGTAGTGGTTGTCATCGGTTGTTTGCGATTCGTTCGCTTGTCCAGAATTAGTTATTAGAATTCCACTCCCTTTTGGGCAGGAATTCCTTGGTCTGCGTAGGGGTGCTTGATCTCTTTCATTTCGGTTACGAGATCAGCGACTTCGACAAGTTTTTTGTGTGCGTCGCGCCCTGTGAGGATCAGGTTCAGCATCTCAGGCTTGTTCGCTATTACTTCCAGAACTTCATCGACGTCGATCCAGCCCCAAGTGACCGGATATGTGATTTCGTCGAGCATGATGACGTCGTACCCGCCAGATGAGATTTTTTCTTTGGCGATTCTCCAGCCGTTTTGAGCGAGAGCTTCGTCTTCTGTAAGGTCCTTGGAGGTCCAGCTAAATCCTCGACCTGCAGGAATCATTTCGATGCCGATTTTTTCGGCTGCCATTTGCTCGCCGTATTTCGATTTCTCACTTTTTATGAACTGGACGGCCATCGAGTTCATACCTCGACCCCATGCGCGGAGCATCATTCCGAAGCCGGCAGTTGTTTTGCCTTTTCCGTTACCAGTGTTGATAACCACGAGCCCTTTTCGGACTCGTTTTAAGTTCGGGGGCGGCGTGAAATCGGTAGGTGGTGTTCCAGTTGGATTGATGGGCATATGAGGATCGTCTCGTTAATTACTAATGCGGTAAATGGCACAAAAACCCCGCTCGTTCGAAAGGACGTGGTACGAAGCGGGGAAGCTATTGATCAAATGACCTTGTTATTCATTGGTCGATATAAACGTGAGCTGCCCCTCTTCGCAAGGAGTCGATGTGTCCATGTGTCCCTGGCAGGTCTGCTGGCTTCCGGTTCGAAGATTACGTCACAAGTGCAAACCTACCCAGCTTTCAAATTAATCCAGTAGATATTTGCGCACTCAAACCGGTAACAGTGGCGCTACCGCAGCGGATTCTCACCGCTTTCCTTTTTCAAACGAATTGCGAACTGTTCGTTCGCTCGTCTTGCACCAGTGACGCGTTATTCAATTACAAGAAAGGCTATGTTGCCGAATCGGTTCAGTCAAATGCGATCACAAGTGAGTTCTGGGTGCCGAGTTAGATTCCGTCGGCAACACCTCGGAGCAGCCAACCGACGCCATAAGCAAGGACAGCAGCCATTCCACCGACGGTGACCGTTTCGAGTCCGGATTTGATGGTGTTTCCGCCAACTACTCGCGCCTTGTAGATGCCGATTGCGAAGAACGTTGCTGCCGTGGCGATCGAGCTCCAGAGGAACGGAGTGGGAATTCCACCATCTATAACTAAGTTGAAAATGAACGGTGTTACTGGAACGATTCCGGCTACGAGGAATGCGATGAATGTCCACCATGCTGCTTTGGTCGGTTCTGGTCCGTCGAGTAACAAGCTGTGTTCTTCAAGAAGCATGGTGTCGACCCATACTTTTTCGTCAGATGTGATTACATCGACGACCTGTTCGAGAAGTTCGCCTTCGAAGCCTTTCGCTGCGTAGATTTGGCGAATTTCTTCACGTTCACCCTCTGGGATGATCTGTATTTCGTGCTCTTCTTCTTTCCGAATCATGTGTAGGAACTGTTGTTCTGCCTTTGTTCCTAAGAAGTTGCTTACTGCCATAGAGAAGCCATCGGCAATAAGGTTCGCTAAGCCGAGAATTACAACAATTCCGGGGGCTAGATCGGCTCCGACAACACCCGAAACGACCGCGAACGTCGTTATCGTGCCGTCGATACCGCCGTACACCATGTCCTTGAGATAGCTTTGGGGAGTGCCTTTTTCCAGCCGCTGCTTCACCCTGTCGGGGGTGTGCATGTCACGAAGATTATCAGGTCCGCTTAGGCTTCTGCCCATTTAGATAATTCTCCTAGAAACCGTGGTCTGCTGCGCTGTCTTCTGGAACGAATCCCAAAACACTCTTGGCTTGTTCAATATCTCGATATCGGGTCGGGTTATCAGAGCAAGCGAACACGACTGCGAATTTCAAATCAGCTGGTGCATGAACAGCTTTTTCGATCATTTGCAGAATGTCTCGGTGACTGCACCATACAGAAGCGTTTCGGGCGTTCAAAGGCACATCGTCGATTTCGACTTTTCCAATCCTGATACAGATTATCGACATGTCGTGCTGCTCGGAATACATTCTCCCTAAGTTTTCGGTGAACATTTTGGATACCGAGTACATGTTGCGTGGGCGTATGGGTGAATCGACCGTGATGTTCGGACGCTGAGACGGCATTTCGAAATCGGGATCGAGCACCAGTGATTGATACGGTTCGTCCTTTTCGTATCCCGCGATTACTGCGCCCGTGCTGGCAGCAACGATTCGTTTTACGCCAGCGATTCGGCAGGCTTCGAACAAGTTGTACACGCCCGTTACATTCGCTTTGATGTGGGTTTCTGCCGGAACGTCGCCGCGAGATCCCGCCATGTGAATAACCGTTTCCACACCTTCAAGAGCGGGCAGAATATCGTCGATGCCATCGCCAATATCAACTATAAAATTAGGAAATCCTTCAACTTTTGATCTGCCGAGCGCAGAAACATCGTAGTTTTCAGCGAACTGCCTTCCAGTGAGTCCACCGATCAATCCGCTCATGCCAGTAACTAGAATCTTGGAGTTTTTCATTTAATTTCGTGTGGTTTGTGGAATTACTTAGTCGTTTAACGAGTGTTTTCGGTCGATTAGGAAAATTCTGTGAAGTGTGCCGATGTTGCTCTTTCGAGTTCTTTGGCGAGAGGCTTGTTTGTATTGAGAGAATCGAGCGTGCCGTCTGCCAGCAAGTCTGATGCTTCCCGGCGTGCAATTTGCAGTAGGTCGACGTCGTCTATGGTCGCAACCTTTAGTTCGTCCCAGCCGCTTTGACGAGTGCCCATATAGTCGCCGGGTCCTCTGATACGAAGGTCTTCTTCCGCTAGCTCGAAGCCGTCGCTGTGATTGAGCACGGCGGTGAGTCGCTCGTTCGCCATTTCGCCCTTTGTACTGGATTTCAGGATGCAATAACTCTCGTGCTCGCCACGTCCTATACGGCCTCGCAGCTGGTGCAACTGGGCGAGTCCGAATCGGTTGGCGCTCATGATCATCATGACGGTGGCGTTTGGTATGTCGACACCGACTTCGATGACGGGAGTCGCAACGAGAACGTCGATGTGTCGATTGCGCATTCGGTCCATCACATCCTGCTTTTCAGCAAGTTTCATCCGACCGTGAAGAAGTCCTACCCGTAGGCCATTGAACTCTTCTTCCGAGAGCCGTTCGAACTGTTCGAGGGCTGACGCTGCCTCGATCGATTCAGATGGTTCGATTAACGGGCATACGACGAACGCCTGCCTGCCTTCGGCGACCTGACGGCGTATCAGCTCGTATGCGGCGTTTTCGGTTGTGTTGGTGTTCGCGAGCGAGGTCGTAATTGGCTTACGACCTTTCGGAAGGATCCTGAGCGTCGTGATATCGAGATCACCATATACGGTCAAAGAAAGTGTGCGAGGGATTGGAGTTGCCGACATTGCCAACAGATGCGGACGAGGCTCTCTACGGGTGAGTGCTCCACGTTGTTCCACACCGAATCGGTGTTGCTCATCGACCACGGCAAGGCCCAAGTTTGGAATTGATACCTGCTCTTGGAGCAAGGCGTGGGTTCCGATGATGAGATCGGCTTCGCCATCGGCGATCATCTGTTGAATACGTTTTTTGATAGACACCTGAAGGCTTCCTATTAGCAGCACCATTGTGATTCGTCGATTGCCTTCGCCGGGGAGATTGGCGTGTCGTACGGCATCTTTCGGCTCGCCGGGGAGTGGTTCGGCTTTAAGCTGAGCCGAGATGCTCAGGAAGTGCTGCTCTGCGAGCACTTCGGTCGGAGCCATCAACGCTCCCTGGTGTCCTGAAGTGTTCGCAGCCAACAGGGCGGAAAGGGCAACGATCGTCTTGCCGCTTCCGACTTCGCCCTGAAGCAAACGTCCCATCGGCACGCCTGTCGACATGTCCTCAAGTAAGCCATCTATCGAAGTTTGCTGATCGGAAGTCAGTTCGAAATCGAGGGATTCGAGAAATGCTTCTACTACCGGGCGCCCCCTGCTTTGATCGATCACGACACCGTTTTTACGATCTTGCCACTCTGTCTTTTTCTTTAGGGCAGCGAGCTGGTACATAAACAGCTCGTCGAACGCTAAACGCCGTCGAGCTTGGAACTGAAGATCGGTCGAGTCGGGGAAGTGCATCGACTCGACCGCCTGTTTCAGATCGGTAAAGGCGTGTCGCTGCTTGAGATCTTCGTCTAGATATTCGTCGAGTAATGGAAGGCCTGTATCGAGCGACTTGCGAGTTGCTGTTCGAATCGAACGCTGGACGAGTCCGTCTGTTGACGGGTAGACGGGGAGCAGATTCCCGGCGTGAATTAGCTGGATGTCTTCGTCTTGTGCGTGGATGCTGGCAGCCGATTTGACGGGCAGTTCGTCGTACTCTGGGTTCTGCATTTGAGCGAGATTATTGAACGCCCCGACTTCGCCCGAGAATGCAACGATATCTCCACGCTTGAAGCGCCTAGCAAGGTACGCCTGCCTGAAGAACGTTGCTTCGAGTACGCCACTGCCGTCGTTGATGAGAATCTTGGCTGCACCCGGAGGCGGGCCTATTTTGACGATTTCAGAACGCACGACTCTACCGGCGACCGTCATTTGATCGCCGTATAGCACTTCGGCGATTTTCGTCACCTGCGAATAGTCGACGTGGCGATTCGGGAACAGGCGAAGCATGTCGCGCAGGTTAGTAACGTCTAAGCGAGCAAACTTTTGTCGAGTCGCCTTGTGAATAAATTTCAGTTCGTCGATAGGCGTGTCGAGGGTGTATTTGGTTCTCGGAGATGATTTTCGGGCAGGAGTTTTTTTGGCAGTGACTGGCGCTGTGGCTGGAGCCGCCGTTTGCTGATCGCCTGATTCTGATTTTAATCGACCCATCACCGCCGAAGCCCATCGGTGTCGTTGTCCCGGCTGAAGCACTGCGTAGCTGGTGCCACGTAGTGGTTCAACGTCTCGAATCCACGGCAAGGCTTTCGCCGAGTGCTCGATGAACTTGTCGAGTCCTCCCATCACTGCTTGATCAGTGAACTCGCGTGACCGTTCAAGTTCGAGAATGTTACGCAGTGCGGTGATCGCTAGCTGGGAATCCATGCTCGGAGCAGATGAACGACTCGCGCTTCGCGTGCGAGATTGTCGGCTTGCTTCTCTCCCTCCAACGTTCATAGTCGGTATCCCCGAATAGATGTTGTTTGCATAGAGGCTATTCGGATCGGATCAGGCCGAGTCCAAGAGTGCCAGGTCCGAGGTAGTTGCCTACGACTGGTCCAAGCTGCGCAACTACGGGCCGGGCTTCAGGACTATGTTCAGCGACAGCGTCGGCAATCGTTTCGGCGACGTCTTTATCGGTCGTGTAGAGAATCGCCAGCTTATCGAGAGGTGCTGCCTCAGCAACCATTTCTTTAAGACGAGCGATTCCCTTAGAGCGATTTCTTGCGCGACCTGCTGGGTGCGCTACGCCTTCTGTCAAAGTGAGGATGGGTCGGACTCTAAGCAGCGACCCGACGAACCCCTGCGCCTTTCCGATTCGACCACCTCGAACGAGATATTCCAGCGTGTCGACCATTCCTATGAACGATGCCCGTATGCTTGCGCTCTTCGCAAGCCCTACCGCTTCTTCCAAAGAACCACCTGCGGCTATTTTTTCGGCCGCCTGAACTGCGATCCAGCCCAACGCCATCGAAGCTTGCTCGGTATCGACGACTTCGATCTTCGCACCTTTTTCGTTCAGATCTGCAGCCGCTTGTACTGCCGAATTGTGAGTCAGGCTTAGCTTTGAACTTAGATGAATGGAAATAATAGCGTCGTGAGATTCGCTGAGCTTTTCGTATGCCTCGATAAATGATCCGACAGACGGTGCTGACGTAGTTGGAATGGTTTTTTGGTCGGGCAGTCTTAGATACATCTCATCGGCGGATATCGTTACGCCATCGAGATACGTTTCATCTTCGATGTGGACGTTGAGCGGAACAATGGTGATGCCGTGCTGCTTAGCGATATCGGCGGGGAGATCGGACGTGCTGTCAGTTACAACGGCGATGCTCATTTATATTCTCCACTGGCTACGACGATATCTGGTGAAAATTGGCTGTTCGCTTCACCAGAAACGTATCGGCTGAATTCGTACCGTAAGACGCACTGGGGTGCTCTGGCGTTCAGGCTACTCTACTGCAACCAGGTACTCGTAGTGAGGTTGTCCGCCGTAGACCACTTCAATTTCGATGTTCTCGAACTTGGTTGATAGTGAGTCTGTTGCGGTAGCGACTTGTTCCGCTGAGAGAGATTCCCCGGTGTAGATGGTAATAATCTCGGCTTGGGAGGCGTGCTCTTCGACCATCTTTGTGAGCACGACCAACGGATCACGACCAACTGAGACGACTTTATCGTCAAACGTAGCGAACGCCATTCCTTTTCGGATGTCGTGGCCGTAGACCGTTACATCTCTACTTGCTTTGCAGACGCGTCCGTCGCCTACATCGCTCATAACGGTGCTCATTGCCGACTCGTTGGCGTCGAGGTTGAGTGTAGTGCTGAACTCGAGCAACGCGGCTATTCCAGATTGAACCGAGCGAGTTGGAATGACTCGTACGTCCTTTAAGGTGAGGGCCGGAACTTCTAACGCCGCTGGCACTACGTTTTTGTTGTTGGGTAGGAGTATCACTTGGTCTGATGGTGCCCCTTCGACTGCTGCCAACAGGTCAGCAACAGAAGGATTCATCGTGTCGCCGCCTTCGAGAACGGAAGTAACCCCCATTCCAGTGCTAATGATCAGATCGTTCAAGCCATCGCCAGCGGCCACAGCAACGACGGCGATTTCGACTGGAAAGGCTGGATTTGCTTCAACTTCAGTGTCGTTCACGCGTCGTGCAGTTGCCCAGTCCGACGCCTGATCGTCCATGTTGGCGATTTCGATATTGGAAAGTTCGCCGTACGATAATCCAGCGCTTAGAGCGGTGCCGGGGTCTTCCATGTGCACGTGCACTTTGGCGATGCCTTCTGCCGCATTGCCGTCGACTATCGGTGAACGACCGATTTCTACCATGTGGTTACGTATTTTGTCGATATCGAGCGTTTTAGCCTGGATGGCGAACACCGTGCAGTAGCCCCATTCGATCTCTTGCGAAGAATCGACGAAGTCGGCTTTCACTGATCCCATGAAGTTCTTGCCTTCTGGCATGGGCACTTCGACTACTCGGCCGACTGGCTCCTCGCCTCTTAGTGCTCGCAGTGCACCGTCGAGCATCACAGCGAACCCGAAACCGCCGGAATCGACTACCTCTGCTTCGGCGAGAATTGGGAGAAGACTAGGCGTGCGCCGTACAGAGTAGATCGCCTCTTGGGCGACTTCCGCCAGCACGCTCACGAGTTCCTCGTTTTTCGCCGCTGCCTGCTCGGCTATATCCGCACATTCCCGGTATACGGTAAGCATTGTTCCTTCAACCGGGTTAGGAAGAGCTTTGTACGCGCTGTCCGACGCTATGCGTATCGATCTGGCGAAATGTTCGCCAGTGAGTTCTGTGTCGTCGCCGATAGCTTCGGCGAGGCCTTTGAAGTATTGAGCGAGTATTAATCCTGAATTGCCACGAGCGCCAAGTAATGCTGATCTGGCGACCGATTTCGACACGCTGTTGGCAGATTCAGTTGAATTCGTTGGTAGTGCCTCGACTATCGAACGCAACGTCAGCAGCATGTTTGTGCCGGTGTCGCCATCAGGTACAGGGAATACGTTAAGGGCATTAATAGTGTCTCGATTGGCCTCGACTGCTTTCGTGGTGGCGCGAATCATGTCTGTCAGCCGTGACGATGTGCCGCTCGGTATTCTCGTTTTAGAACGTGGCATTAGTTCGATATCCTGATTGTGTCGAAGCTATCGTAGTTAAAATAATGTGCCTAGACTCGTTTTTCATTGAGCAGTATTTCTGTTGTTCCGGCGAGACTTGCATGGTAGCGTTAATCGCTGGAGTCTCATTAGAGAACTGTAGCTCGTTCTGAATCGTTTAGAATTTTGATCAGAGACGCTCCCACCATTTAGAAGTTATTTCGAGAGTTTATTCGTATGCCTAGCTCCGACCAGATTAGGGCAAAATTGGGTCTTGGACCCCGCCCTAAGCCATTGTTCGGTCACAACCGATCACACGCTTTGAACGCCACGCAAAAGATTTCAAAGCCTAACCTTCAGAACAAATGGGTTGTTGTTGATGGCCAACGCTACCGAGTGAAATTGACCGCTCGTGAGATGCGAACGCTCGACAAAAAGGGAATCTCTCTCTTCGTTGATTAGAGAACCCCTGTAAAGATTTTAATTGAAGCCCTTCTCAAACGAGAAGGGCTTTTTTTTGCCATTTTTTCTGATGGATAGAGAGTGCTCGTACAGTTGAATCGAAACTACTAGCAAAGCACTGGCAGACCATGATCGTATGTAATTCACTATCGGGTTTCAGGATTGGTTCAGTATGAATTCGGAATAGTTTTTAATTTAGATTGCGTACTTCAACACAAGATATTCAATTGATTACGAATTCTGTAGCTATATCTAGTTATTAAGTGTGGACATAGAGAAACATCTTGCCTATACTCGCCCATCTTGAGACAGGCGAAATGTGCTGCATACGCAGTGCTACGATCGCGCGACGAGACCGGTTTTCGGTGTAGCTCGCTCGTTTGTACGCCTGAATGAGGGAGAGAATATGAATTTTGCTAAGAAGCGACTTCTTCTGGCACTCGCTGTATTCGCGGCTTTACCAATTGCGTTAGCCGCGTGTAGCAGTGATCCAGAAATAGTTGAAGTCACTCGAGAAGTCGTCGTTCAAGGCGACACTGTCGAGGTGATTAAAGAAGTCGAAGTCAAGGGCGACACCGTTGAGGTGATTAAAGAAGTCGAAGTCAAGGGCGACACCGTTGAGGTGATTAAAGAAGTCGAAGTCAAGGGCGACACCGTTCAGGTTGTAGTTACAGCAACTGCGATTCCAACTGCTACGGCGTTGCCAATTGCTGCTCTAGAACCAGCACCGGCACCTATCAACCCATCAGGGACTTTGAGCATTGCGGTGTTCGACGTTCCACCTGGTGTTGGATTAGGTAGCTCGCAGGCTCCTGTTGAAGCAATGCAGTACTACGGCGTTGGTGAAGGCCTATTCGCCATGGACCCGGGCGGAACGGTAATACCCCGTTTGGCTACTGGATTCACAATGGCGTCAGACCTTTCGTATGTTGATGTAGACATTCGATCTGGGGTGAAATTCCACGGTGATTATGGTGAGTTAAGTGCAGACGACGTTGTCTGGACAATGAACGATGCGAATGCAAACACTAACCCGACCAGTATTCATGGTCAGGCCGGTGACTTTGCAGCGCTATTCACTTCAGTCGAAAAAGTTGATGATGACACCGTAAGGTTCAATTTCAATTCGTTCGATCTACGTTGGAACGGTAACTTCTTGAATGAGCAGGCTCAGGGAACAGCAATGCTTCCAAAAGCTGCTTGTCCTGAATACACAGACGAGAGCCGGAACTGTGCATTCTTGCAAGACAACATCGTTGCAACTGGACCTTACGAGGTCTCCGAGTGGATCCAGGACGACCGAGCTGTAATAACCAAGGTTGGGTATGACCACTGGCGAAAGAATGGAAACGCTGAAACCATTCGAATTATCGAAGTTCCAGAGCCTTCAACTCGTGTTGCATTGCTCCGAACAGGTGAAGTCGACGTTGCAGACTCAATTCCGCTGAAGGACATTCGTCCTCTAGCTGAAAGTGGATTCAAGGCCGAGTCGATTACTCGAGCTGGTCGAGTTCACGAAATCATCTTCTCCGGTAACTACTGGGAAGAGAACCACGCTGTTACTGGCGAGGACCTGAAACGAACAGGTTCTGGTTACTGTGTTCACGACCTTCCTTGGGTTGGTTGCAACATCGAAGGTAAGCAGCCTGGTGACATGGAAGAAGCACGAAACGTTCGATGGGCGCTTGCTAAGGCAATCGACCGAGAGCTTCTTGCTGACACCATTCTTGATGGATTCGGAACTGTTGGTTCGATGGAATACGTCGACACAACCGCTCCTTGGTTCCAAGAACGATGGTTGATTCCGTACGACCCTGCTAGTGCCATGGAACACATGGAAACTACAGCATGGCCTACCGGTAAGTTCACTATGGGTATTTGGACCGGTGGTGAACTCGGTGGATCAAGTGGATCGAATGCTGAACTCAATGACGCTATCGCTGGTATGTGGCTCGCGCTGTGGCCTGACATGGACATTCAGGTGTTCAAGTCTGCCTACTCGATCATCCGACCTGGTTTGGTTGGTCGAACTAACACGATCCCATACGCTGGTGACTGTGACGAAGGTTCAACAACAATTCCGTTCGACTGGCCTCACGGCCTGACTGAGACAAGCCGCACACGTGGTGGTTTCGGTTGCGGAATTGAGATTCCTGAAATTTCGGATGCATTCGGCGAGGTCTCTCTTATGACAGACCCTGTTGAACGTTCAGCCCGAAACGTTCAGATGGTCGACTACTTGTACGACCAGATGATCTTTGCCGGTACCGTTCAGGTTCCGACACTGGTTGTGTACAACCCCAACTCAATTTCGAATTGGTTAGGTACACCGTCAATGTTCGCCACGATGAACGAATTCGAGTCAATCGAACTCGCCCGCTAGGCAAACTGACAAGAAATTCAACCGGGAACGTTCCGCTTTACTGCGGGGCGTTCCCGGTTTCTTCTCTTATTCAGAACATTCTGAGTAAGTTCTATTGTTAAACAGATTTCGAGCAGCACTTGCGGAAGTATCTAATTCAACGCTTCTTCTTCGGCATCCTGTCGTTGATAGCAGCGACTTTGATCGTATTCGTGCTCTCGAGAGCGCAGGGCGACCCCCTGCTGCTATACGCCAAGCCAGGCGGCTACGGCGTTTCGCCTGAACAGATCGCAGCTCTCGAAGAGAAGCTGGCTCTCGACCGACCTCTCATGGTCCAATATTTGATCTGGCTAGGACGAGTCGTTCGAGGCGATATGGGTGAAACACTTCTCTCAGAACGACCCGTATCAGATGTGATCGGCGAGAAACTAGGCGCCACTATGCAGTTAGGACTTCTGGCGTGGATTTTTGCCACGCTCGTAGGGGTTCCGCTAGGTGTGCTATCGGCAGTCAAACGCGGGTCGGTCTGGGACTATCTCGGCAGGGCGTTCGCGTTATTTGGACAAGCCGCGCCTGTTTTCTTCTTGGGAATTCTTGGAATTCTATTATTTGGTGTGCAATTGGGTTGGCTTCCTGCGGGACTACGGCCAGTTCAAGACCCATTCTGGCCAAGCCAAGCAAAAGCGCTTGTGATGCCTACAATTGCGCTCGGTTGGCTGCCGGCTGCGGTTTATTTACGGCTGACTCGTTCCGCGATGCTAGAAGTACTCGATTCTGAGTATGTGAAACTCGCTAGAGCCAAGGGAGCTTCCGGAAGGGCTGTAATTTGGCGGCACGCGCTGCGAAATGCGCTGATTCCTCCGATCACCGTTTCTGCATTAGTACTTGTCGGATTCCTAGAGGGTTCGGTCGTAGTTGAAGCAGTGTTCGCATGGCCGGGAATTGGTCGAATGGCCGTTGAATCTATTCACAACAACGACTTCCCATTACTCACAGGAATCATTCTGATGTTCGCTGTGCTTTACGTAGTCGGCAGTTTTGTTGCAGATGTCGCTTATACGATTGTCGATCCAAGGATTAGGTACGACCAGTCATGACAGAGCAAACAGTACCTGACAGCACGACGCAATCTGAACCGATCGACGAACACGACCAATCGACGTTGAAGGCTTCCCAAGTCATCGGCATTCAGAAAGAGACTTTTGGTCAGAAGTTTTGGTATGTTTTACGACGTTGGCCAATTCTTCCTATGCTTGTGCTATTCGTTATGGTGATCGCAGCGGTGTTCGCACCGCTCCTGTCGCCTACCGGTCCTCGCGACATCAATTTACGTGGCCGTGCCGCCCCGCCTGTATGGCAAAGTGAGTGGTACGAGGCAAATCCTAAGAACGAGCAGACATATCTTCTTGGGGCCGATCACGTTGGACGAGATGTTCTGACTCGCATGCTGTACGGCGCACGGATATCCCTAATGGTCGCCGTGATTTCTCTATCAGTGGGAGTTTGTATCGGCTCAGCGGTGGGGCTGATTGCTGGGTACTACGGTGGGTGGATCGACGAGTTCGCTATGAGAACGGTCGATGTGTGGAACGCTTTGCCGTTCTTGTTAATAGCTATTCTTGCGGCCGTTACGTTTGGTCAATCGGTAAGCATAGTTATGATCTTGCTCGCGCTCGTCGCATGGGCAGGAGGAGTTCGAAACGTTCGGGCTGAAGTGCTTACATTAAAGACCCGCGACTACATTTCTTTGGCTCGAATCGCGGGTGCATCTGACTTCAGGATAATCATGCGTCACATCCTGCCTGGTGTTGTTAATACGATCGTTGTTTTGGCGACTCTTAGAGTGGGTGGACTTATTCTTGCTGAAGCATCTCTTAGTTTCCTCGGGGCGGGAATTCCTGCAGCGACACCGACTTGGGGCAACATGATTTCTGAAGGTCGTGAGTGGCTCAGTACGGCTTGGTGGATCGCTGTGTTCCCCGGGTTCGCTATATTGCTCGTCGTGATGAGCGTGAACTTCTTTGGCGACTGGCTCCGTGATCGTTGGGATCCGAAATTGCGTCAGCTTTAGGTAGCAGGCCGATTTGGTGAAGGCTTCTTCGGTAGCTGGTTGCGCGGGCAACCCTCTCCGAGCGAGAGATGGCTAGTGTGGTGTTGAAATCGCATTGCACCTTCATCTCGCTCGCACGTTACTGGATATGCTTGAAAACTCGTGACCTATCCGAAATTCAGCGCGACTTTCTTCGATCTCGATGGAACGTTAGTTGACACGGGTCTTCCTCACCGAGCAGCAGAACAGGCGACTCTTCAAGTATTTGGCATAGACGCGTTCGCCGACGATCATCCGGATACGTTTGGACACGGCGTTATACTCGGTTCACGAATGGTTGAAGATCACTACGGTCTGATCGATACGGAAGCTCTTCTCGACGAATATCTGCCGATGGAGTCGATACGCTTCCAGGGGCTGAATCTACTGTCCGAACCGTTGCGGCATCTGGTGAACGTCCTTATGCCGACGGATTTATCAAGATGGTAGGGCTAGGCGACTTGTTCACAACTTCGGTCACGCTTGACGATGTATCGAATCTCAAACCCCATCGGGAGCCGTATTTGAAAGCGACCGAATTGGTGGGTGCTGAGCCTTCAGTATGCCTGATTATTGAGGACTCTATCGCAGGTTTCAAGGCGGCTAGAGCGGCAGGGATTATGTGCGTTGGCGTTGGAGATGTGGCGCTGTCGGCTGAAGGCGATGACGCTCTCGATATGGTTATATCGTCGTTCGTTGGTTTCGATATCACCATATCCGACCGCATTAGGGGGATCAGCTACCTGCGTTACGAATGGCTTCGATGCCGATTTTCATGCCGCCGGAGAAGTTGAATATGCCCGTACCTGAGATTAGCGTGGTTGCTCCGGCGTCGATCGCTTCACCAGCTGTATCGACTTTTATTCCGCCGTCGACAACGATTTCTAGTTTATGACCTGCGATTCTCGCCATGTTACGAATCTCTGTGATTTTAGGCATCATTTCTGGCATGAACGCTTGACCACCAAATCCTGGTTCAACCGTCATCACGAGCACTCGATCGATTAACGGAAGGCTTGCTTGGAGCACGGATGCCCGGGTGTCGGGCTTAAGCGAAACACCAGCTGACATACCAGCGACTCTGGCGTCCCCTAGCGAAGATTCGAGATCGTCGCAAGCTTCGACGTGCATTGTGAATATATCGCCACCGGCATCGGCAAATGCCTGGGCGTAGCGTGCGGGTTCCAGGACCATCATGTGAACGTCGATTGGTAGTTTTGTGAGCGGTCGAATTGCTTCGAGCACCGGAATGCCTATAGTGATGTTCGGTACGAAACTTCCGTCCATAACGTCGAAGTGAAGCTCATCGGCTCCGGCTTCTTCGACCGCGGCAATCGAATCGGCGAGATGTGCAAAGTCAGCAGCAAGCAAGGAAGGCGATATTTTTATGTGAGGAGCCATTTGTATTCAGTGAACCTTGCAGAAACAACCTAAAGGAAAGATCGACTATAGAAAACCTGGCTAAGCCAGCCTGTCGGCTATTGCTTGGGGATGGTACGCCATGATCGTGTCGGCGCCAGCTTCGGCGCTAGCCATCATATTGTCGAGATTTTCCATCACGTCGGGACCTGATGCAATTACCTTCATATCGCCATCGTGAGCTGCCTTTACGTCTGCAGTACTCATCAGGTATCGAACGTAAATCCACGAAGCGTATGGATCGGATATCGCTCCGGGAAGCTCGCTGGCGGTGTTGGCGACCGAAGCGCATTGGAAGTCGGGGCTTCCGCCGTAGAAACGTCGGCGAACGTCGACCGACATGTGTATAAGACCGATTCCTACCGTGCTGCCAAAAAGACCACGCTCTGCGAGTCCATCGCAGATCTTGCTTATGCAGCCGGGGTCGAGCGTCTTCATCTCGATAATTAGAGTGGTTTCGGTAGTTCCAAACTCTTTGACCACGTCGAACGTTTCCATCAGAGTAGGGATTCGTTCGCCAGCGAATTCTTCGCCCCACCAGCTGCCCGCATCGAGCGCTTTTACCTCGGTCAGAGTCATCTGAGCGACTCGACCTTCACCATCGGTCGTGCGGTCAACCGTGTCGTCGTGGAGCACGATGAGTTCGTCGTCTTTGGTTCCTCGAACGTCGATCTCGATAGCCATTCCCTTTTCGAGAGCGGCTTTGAACGCGGTCAGAGTGTTCTCAGGGTAGGTCTCGTCGAGACCACGGTGGGCAATGATGATTGGTGTCACTTGGAGACTTTCTGGGGAGGACGTGTACCGGTTGAGCCGGGCAAGGTTGAAATAATCGTTTGAACGAGATTGTAAGCGCTCCGGGGCATCTAATTCCGAACTGAAAGTGATTTACGCTCCGGCGTCGGCGAGCAGTTGTTTTGCTTCTACGATTGCTTGGCGCACACGGTCGGGTGCTGTTCCGCCGGGTACATTACGCGCTGCAACGGCAGATTCAAGAGTGATTTCCATGACTCCCTCGTCGAATAGAGGCGAAGCCTTTTGAAAGTCACTTAGTGACAGTTCACCGAATCCAACGCCATTGGCGATGCACTGCTTCGACAGATCAGACACAGCGATGTACGCCTCGCGGAACGGCACGCCCTTGCCTACGAGATAATCAGCGATGTCGGTTGCGAGCACGAAGCTTTTCTCGGCAGCTTGGCGCATACGATCCGTATTTACCGTCATTCCAGCGACCATTCCGGCAGCGGCTTCCAGAGACGCTATTACCGTATCGGACGCATCGAACAGGCCTTCTTTGTCTTCCTGAAGATCACGGTTGTACGTGAGCGGGAGCCCTTTGATCGTGGTCAATATCCCTACTAGCGACCCGTACACACGACCCGTCTTGCCACGAATTAGTTCGGCGAAATCAGGATTGCGCTTTTGCGGCATTATGCTGGAACCCGACGTGTATTCGTTGGAGAGCTTGATGAATCCGAATTCGTCTGACGACCAGATAACCAATTCTTCAGCTAAGCGTGAGAGATGAGCCATCGCTAAAGATGATGCTGTTAGGAATTCTACGATGAAATCTCGGTCGGATACGGCGTCCATCGAGTTACGAGATATATCGCTGAAATCGAGCTGCTTTGCGACCCATTCGCGGTCGATTGGGTACGGCACGCCGGCCATTGCGCCCGATCCGAGCGGCATTACATCTGCCGATTCGGCGGTTTGGGCAAAGCGCGTGGCGTCGCGGTCGAACATCTCGAAGTACGCCATTAAGTGGTGCCCAAGAACGACCGGCTGACCGCGCTGCATGTGCGTGTAGCCGGGAACGATCGTGTCGACGTGCTGCTCGGCAAGATTTACGAGAGCCGATTGAAGTTGAACGGCGGCGTCGAAGGCGCGACCGCAAGCGAGCTGCGTCCAGAGACGAGTGTCGGTAGCGACCTGATCGTTACGGGAGCGTGCTGTGTGCAGACGCCCTGCCGCATCGCCAATTAGTTCGTACAAGCGAGATTCCACGTTCATGTGGATATCTTCGAGTTCTTCTTTCCACTCGAACTCATCGCTTTCGATCTCTTCGACGATTGCCGCTAGACCCTCGACGATCTTTTCGACATCGTCGGATTCGATGATGCCCTGACGACCCAACATGCGGGCGTGCGCTATCGATCCAGCGATGTCCTCACGGTAAAGGCGGCTGTCGTAGTGCATCGAAACCGTGAAATCGCTAGCAAGCTCTGAGCCGCGTGCAGCAGCAGCAGGGTTTTTGTTTTCATTCGAGCCGTTGTTTTGGCTAGTCATTGGATCTGATCTTTGAACTGGCAATGCAGCACGAACAAATTCGTACTGCGTGCAACATTATCTCTGTTAGCGGGATATTTTAAAGAAGTAGTCAGGTTTGCTGGCTCGCAAAACGCGACCAACCCACCCCATAGGCAAAATTCCTAACCCTAGAAAAAGTAGCCCTGCTACCGTTGCTCGGAGTTGGTTTGCTTGCGGCTTTGGGTTCGGGCTGAGAGCGAGTAGATATCGATGAATCCGGTAGCTGCCTCGTGATCGAACGAATCGGTCGTCGAGTAAGTAGCCAGGTCGAAATCGTACAGGCTGAACGGCGAACGTCGGCCGACAACGATGCAAGAACCCTTGTGTAGGCGCACACGAACGTCGCCCGTTGAGAACTGGTGGGCGCTATCCATGAACGCAGCAATGTTTGTGCGTAGCTCAGTGAACCAGCGACCGTCGTAAACCATGTCGGAGTAGATCGCAGAGAGATTATCTTTCACACGCTGCTGCTCACGAGACATCGTTGCAGTCTCGAGTGCCTTTATCGCTGTGTGCAAAACGACAGCTGCGGGAGTTTCGTAAACCTCGCGTGACTTGATGCCTACCAAGCGGTTTTCGACGTGGTCGATACGTCCAACACCGTGCTCGCCTGCCATGTCGTTCAAGATAGCAATGAGTTCAACACCCGTCTTTGGTGTTCCATCGAGAGTAACTGGAACGCCCTTTTCAAAGCCGACAACGACTTCGATTCCGTCATCTGGAGTGTCAGAAATCTGCTTGACCCAAGAGAACGCGTCTTCTGGTGGAGCTAGCCAAGTGTCTTCGAGGTCTTCACCCTCTATAGCCTGGCCCCAGAGGTTGCGGTCGATCGAGTAGACGCGCTGGTCGGATCCGACTTGTCGTAGTTCGAGCCCAGCCTTCTGGGCGTAGAGCTTCTCTTCGTCACGGGTCATGCCCCATTCACGGGCAGGTGCAACGATCTTGAGAGGCTCACCGTGTGCTGCGAGAGTCATGATTCCAGAGTCAAAACGAACTTGGTCGTTTCCTTTTCCGGTGCAACCGTGGGCAACAGCGGTGGCTCCGACTTCGCGGGCAGCTTCAACAAGCTTCTTCGCCATTAACGGACGACCAAGTGCGGTCGAAAGTGCGTAAACGCCTTCGTACATGGCTCCGGCTTTTAGGCCAGGGAATACATATTCGTTCACGAACTCATCTCGAACATCCCAAACGAGAGATTGGATCGCACCTGCTTGTGCAGCCCGTTCCTTCACTCCGACGATTTCGGGTCCGGCGCCCAGATCGACAGTGAGAGTTACAACGTCCATGTTGTAATGCTCTTGGATCCAGACGGTTGAGATTGTTGAGTCCATGCCCCCGCTGTAAGCGAGGACGCACTTTTCCCTTGCCATATTTACGTTCGATTCCTATTGAGTGACGGCTGCTTTATGCCGAATGAGGAGCCCTGTGTTGCGATAACGACGAAATGCAACCTGACTATTCTCTCGCTAGAACGGGGAGATGTCATCCCGAGTTGGTTAATTGGTGGTTAGCCGGGCGTGATATTTGGAGGCGGATTAGTGCAGGTTCGTAGGTGATGACAGGGAGTAGCTATCGTTTGGGTGAGGCTAGTCGCTGGTTTGGGCGGGCATCCACTTTTCTGCCCAGTTCTGAAGGGCGTCGAAAACAGGGGCGAGTTCGCGTGCCATCTGAGTTGAGGCGTACTCGACTAAGACAGGTCGCTGTGCTGCATCGACTTTTCGTTCGACCATGCCGATCTCTTCGAGTTCGACGAGTCGTTGGGAGAGCATTCGATCGCTGATGCCGTCTACTGCCGTGCTGATTTTTGAGAATCGAGCAGGTTGATCGAGCAGTATGGTGAGAATCAGGCCCGTCCAGCGTTTTGCGAGCAGCTCCATTGCCGCTTGGTAGTGCTGGCACATGGGGGCCGATGCCGTGTGATCTTGTTTTTTCTGGTTCGCTTGCGTCACGTACTCAACCCTACACCAAAATTACGCCGTAAAGAAGTAACTAACATTT